>CAMJJG010000069.1 GCA_946406035.1 uncultured Prevotellaceae bacterium | reverse complement strand
ACCGCCCCCTAAGAGAGAGGAGATGTCATCAACGATGTCCCCTCTCGTTTTTTTTGTTGCGTCCGCCCCCCAAAATCGCCATATCCCCCCACATCCCATATTCCGGCACAGAGCCCTAAGCGTCACCACGACGATGGTCGGCGACGCAGGAAATCACAGGCCCCCTCCAAAAGAGTCGAGCATCAACATTGGTTCACTCGTTTTTTAGTTATCTCTGGTTCGTTTAGGCGATGGGGCGATTTTTTGTATAATGGCAAAAAAATATTACCTTAGCTGCGCTAAAATTCTTTTGTTATTAACCGAAATTAGATAATCTGATGGAAATGAGGTGTTTATTAAACTTTGTGCTGGTGCTGACAGTCATGTTACCATCAACGTTATGGGCTCGTGTAGAGACTGCTTATTCGCCCAACCGCAATATAGCGGTTAACTTTGATGTGAAGGGGGGAGTGCCAGTGTATGACGTTGTGTTTAAAGGCAAACAGGTAATCAGGGAAAGTTCGCTGGGGCTTGAGCTGGTTAGTGCAAAGGGTAGCGGAAAAGGGACTAATTTTAACAATAAGGTGTCGATGGGAGAGAATTCCATGATGGGCGGTTTCACGTTAATGACGGCCCGTTACTCGTCGTTTGACGAGACTTGGAATCCCGTTTGGGGCGAGGAGAGTAGCATCCGTAACCATTATAATGAGATGGCAGTGACCTTGAACCAGGTTGACTATGGTCGTTACATCATTGTGAGGTTCAGGGTATATGACGACGGCGTGGGTTTCCGCTATGAGTTTCCTGAACAGGACAATCTCACCTATTTTGTCATCAAGGAAGAGAAAACGCAGTTTGCCATGCCTGGTGATATCACGGCATGGTGGATTGGGGGCGACTATGACACGCAGGAGTATGAGTACACACGGTCGCGCCTGAGCGAGATACGCAAAATATTCCACAGCCGCATCACCGACAACGAGTCGCAGCAGCAGTTCAGCGAGACCGGAGTGCAGACCTCGTTGCTGCTCAAGACCGACGACGGCGTGTACCTCAACCTGCACGAGGCCCAACTGGTGGACTATCCCTGCATGCACCTGAACCTGGACGACCAGGACATGGTGTTTGAATCGTGGCTCACGCCCGATGCCCAGGGCCGCAAGGGCTACATGCAGACGCCGTGCCACACCCCGTGGCGCACCATCACCATCGTGGATGACCCTAGGGACATGCTGGCCTCGCGCCTCATCCTCAACTTGAACGAGCCCTGCAAGATCGAGGATACGTCATGGATCAAGCCCGTGAAGTACATGGGTGTGTGGTGGGAAATGATTTCTGGCAAGAGCACGTGGCATTACACCGATGATGTGTCTTCGGTGCAGCTGGGCGTGACCGATTACTCCAAACTCAAACCCAATGGCAAGCATGGAGCCAATAATGAGAATGTGAAGCGCTATATCGACTTTGCTGCCGCCAACGGCTTTGACCAGGTACTGGTCGAGGGCTGGAACCAGGGCTGGGAAGACTGGTACGGCAACAGCAAGGACTATGTGTTCGACTTCGTGACGCCTTACCCCGACTTTGACATCAAGATGCTCAACGACTATGCCCATAGCAAGGGCGTTCGCCTGATGATGCACCACGAGACGTCGGCCAGCACGCGCAACTATGAGCGCCATCTGGAGCAAGCCTACACATTGATGAATGAGCTCGGTTATAACTCCGTCAAGAGTGGTTATGTGGCCGACATCCTGCCGCGCGGCGAGAACCATTACAGCCAGTGGATCATCAACCATTACCAGTACTGCATCGAGCAGGCCGCCAAGCATCACATCATGGTCAATGCCCACGAGGCCGTGCGCCCCACTGGCCTGTGTCGCACGTGGCCCAACTTGATAGGCAACGAGAGCGCCCGCGGCACCGAGTATCAGGCCTTTGGCGGCACCACGCCTGGCCACACCGCCATCTTGCCGTTCACGCGACTGCAGGGCGGCCCAATGGACTACACGCCGGGCATCTTTGAGATGGACCTGTCCAAGTTTGCCCCCAACGAGTCGAAGTGCCTGTCGACCATCTGCGGGCAGCTGGCACTGTATGTGACGCTCTACAGCCCGTTGCAGATGGCCGCCGACTTGCCCGAGAACTATGCCCGCTTCATGGACGCCTTCCAGTTTATCAAGGACGTGCCCGTGGACTGGCAGCGCTCGGTGTATCTGGAGGCCTCACCCATGGAGTATATCACGATTGCGCGCAAGGACAAGAACAGCGACGCGTGGTATCTGGGTGGCGTGACCGATACTAAACCCCACGACAGCGCCGTGAAGCTCGACTTCCTGGACGAGGGACGCAAGTATGAGGCAACTATCTATGCCGACGGCAAAAAAGCTGATTACAGGACCAATCCGCAGTCCTACACCATCACCAGGAAAACGGTGACCAGCAAGACGACGCTCAAGCTGCACAGCGCCCCAGGTGGCGGCTTTGCCGTCAGCATCAAGCCGCTGTAACAGGCAAAAAGATGTGGCTCACACTAAGCCGCCAAGACAAGAAGAAAACATAAATACTTCTCGTCTTGGCGGCTTAGTGTGAGTTCATGTCGGGCGAAAAAAAGAATGGGCAACCAGCCGAAGCATGGTCACCCAAATCCTCTCTCCACTGCG
>CAMJJG010000068.1 GCA_946406035.1 uncultured Prevotellaceae bacterium | reverse complement strand
GCTCGCGCAACCCTTTGCACCACTTGAGGCCGACGGGATGACCCAAGTCTATCAAATGTAGATAGTGATGTTTTATTAATAATAGTTTCTTTTTTACTGCTCCGTAACGCCTTTAAAAAACGGGTTACGGAGCACTATTTTTTGTTTTTGTTCCTCCGTAACGGCAAAAAAATGGGATTACGGATCGGCCATTTTAACACCCTAAAGTGTAAAAGTGCGGTTTCGACAGCCCAGGATTGCAACTTTTCACCCTTTAGTACACGTCTATAGGGCAAACGGCGGGGTAATTTCGCTGTCAACGATGATCATTCACTAAAATAAAAGATTAGATATGAGAACAATTTTAAGTTTGATGATGGCGGTGCTGGTTGTAATGACAACGACAGCCCAGACGTTTACTGGTCGCGTGGTCGATGAGATGCACAAGGCAGTCCCGTTTGCCAACGTAGTTTTGCTTGCTGGCAACGATAGCACGTTCGTCGCAGGAACGACAACCGACGGGGACGGTGTTTTCAAGCTAACTGGTAGCACAGCCAAGCCATTGCTCAAGATCACTTACTTGGGTTACAAGACACAGGTGCTGGAGGCCATGAGTGCCCATTTGGGCACCATCGTGCTGGAACCTGAGGCTACTGAGTTGGGCGAGGTCGTGGTCAAGGCCCAGCGCCCTGCCTACAAGCTGACGGCCGAAGGCCTCAAGACCGACGTGGAGAATACTCTATTGAGCAAGGTGGGAACAGCGCGGGCCGTGCTCGAGAACCTGCCTGGCGTGCAGCGCAAGAAGGATGCCATCGAGGTTTTCGGCAAGGGCGCACCGCTCATCTACATCAATGGGCGCAAATTGCAGAACCAGACCGAACTTGACCAAATCAGCAGCGAGGACATCCAGAGCGTGGAACTGATTACCAGCCCCGGGGCCAAGTATGATGCCACGGTCGAGTCGGTCATCCTCATCAAGACCAAGCGCCCCCAGGGCGAGGGCTTCAGCTTCAACACCCAGGCCAGCTACTATGCGGGCAAGGGTCCCGACCTGACGCTGGGCCTGAACTGGAACTACCGTCACAAGGGTTTGGACGTGTTTGGCAGCGTGTGGTACAATGACAATAAATACATCGAGGACGATGACTTCACCTTTGATGTGCAGGCCGACACCGTGTGGCGCCTGAATGAGCATTCCGACATCAAGAACCACAACAACTCGCTCTACACTTCGGCGGGCATGAACTACATCTTCAACGACCAGCACTCGATGGGCTTCAGATATGACACCAAGGCCTATTTCCTGCAACGCACCCGTGGCTCCTTTACTGCCGATGTCGTGGCCAATGGCGCTTTCTATGACCACCTGGAGAACGGCATCCACATGAGCACCAAGTCCAACATGCCCCACACCCTCAATGCCTACTACAACGGCCGTGTGGGAAAGACCTCTATCGACTTCAACACCGACTACGTCTTCTACAAGGACCGCAAGAGCCAGTTCAATGACGAGGTGAGCCAGCAGTGGGAAAGCCGCACGGTGACCAGCACCAGCGTGATACGCAACCAACTATGGGCAGCCAAACTTGTCCTCTCATGGTCGCTGTGGGGCGGTAACCTGCAAGTGGGGAGCGAGTATGACAACACACGCCGCAACGACGACTATATCAACCCCGAGCAGGTCGTCCCCACGTCCTACACAGAACAGAAAGAGCGCAACTGCATCTTCTTTGCCGAGTATGCCCATCCGTTGCCCTTCGGCCAGCTGAAGGTGGGACTGCGCAACGAGAATGTCTCCAGCAACTACTACAGCCAGGGCAAGCTCATGGCCGAGCAGAGCCGCAGCTACCACCACTTCTTCCCCAGCGTGGGGCTGATGGCGCGGGCTGGCAATGTGCAACTCATGCTCAACTATGCGATGAAGATCAAGCGCCCCAACTACTGGCAACTGCGTGGCAGCGTCACCTATGCCAACCGCTTCACTTGGGACAGCGGCAATCCTCTGCTCAAGCCCACCATCAACAACGAGGTGTCGTTCATGGCAATCTACAAGTGGGTGAACCTGATGATGGGTTACAAGCATGACCGCGACGTGATCATCAATGTGGCACACGAGATACCAGGCAGTGAGGCCACCACGCTGATGACCAATGAGAATGTGGATCATGAGGATGCCATGCGCGTGATGCTCACGCTCTCGCCTCGATGGGACTTCTATCAGCCGTCACTCACCTTGGGCATGATCAAGGAGTGGATCAAGATTCCTTCACCCATTGGCTTCATCTCACCCAAGAGCCCCATCTACCTCGTGCAGTTCAACAACAATTTCCAGATTCTACCGACCCTGACGGCCAATGTCAATTTCGATTTCACGAGCCGTGGCGACATGCAGAACGTCACACTTACCGAACCTATCTATCGACTCAACATTGGAGCCACCAAGACATTCTTGAAGGACCGCCTGTCCGTCAGTGTAACGGGTTACAATCTGCTCAATGCCCAAGACAACGTTAAGTTACGGTACGGCTTGCGGACCATGCGGCAAAGCCAGCTCCGGGACACTCGAGAGGTAGAGTTCACATTGCGCTACAAGTTCAACGCCGCCCAGAGCAAGTACAAGGGCACTGGTGCCGGCAGCAGTGAGAAGGAACGCTTGTAAGACATATACCTGTTTCATTTTTCGTTATCGCACCATCTACCTGGATGATTTTAATTAATCTATCACATTGTATATCAGCCAGTTAAAAGATGGTGTGATATTTTATTGAAAATTTTTACCTAAAATGTTTGGTCAATTGAAAAACTTGCAGTACCTTTGCAGTCGCTTTGAGAAAGAAATTTCGATTAGCACTCACATGTTGGTGTGTTAGTTCAGTTGGTTAGAATACCTGCCTGTCACGCAGGGGGTCGCGTG
>CAMJJG010000067.1 GCA_946406035.1 uncultured Prevotellaceae bacterium | reverse complement strand
GCAACCAGGACAGCAGCGTCAACATCAGCGACGTCACCTCCCTGATCGACTACCTGCTAAGCGGCCAATGGCCCTGATGCTCGCTGTGGTCGCAGGTTAAAGGTTAAAGGTTAAAGGTTAGTGAGCATCCGCATTCCGTTTTGTCGGGGTGCGGATCTCTCTTTAACCTTTAACCTTTTATCTGCTCGCTGAGCAAATTTTGTGGTGTCGGCAATTATTACTACCTTTGCAGGCCAAATGGTTGAAGAAAACAACATTAATAACCATTATAATACAAAGAAAGAGAAATGAATATGTTACAAGGAAAAGTGGCGCTCATCACTGGCGCCGCAAGGGGCATCGGCAAGGCCATTGCCCTGAAGTTTGCTGCCGAGGGCGCAGATGTCGCCTTCACCGACCTCGTTATCGACGAGAACGGCAAGCAGACCGAGCAGGAAATCGCAGCTCTGGGCGTCAAGGCCAAGGGCTATGCCAGCAACGCAGCCAACTTTGAGGAGACCGAGGCCGTGGTGAAGCAGATCCATGAGGACTTCGGCCACATCGACATCCTGGTCAACAACGCCGGTATCACTAAGGACGGCATCATGCTGCGCATGACCGAGCAGCAGTGGGACGCCGTTATTGCCGTCAACCTCAAGAGCGCGTTCAACTTCATCCACGCCCTGGTGCCCATCATGATGCGCCAGCGCAACGGCTCGATTATCAACATGGCATCGGTGGTCGGTGTGCACGGTAACGCCGGACAGGCCAACTACGCTGCCAGCAAGGCCGGCCTCATCGCCCTGGCCAAGAGCATCGCCCAGGAGATGGGTAGCCGCGGCATACGTGCCAACGCCATCGCTCCCGGCTTTATCGACACAGCCATGACCCAGGCCTTGAGCGACGAGGTGCGCAAGGAGTGGTGCCAGCGCATCCCCCTGCGCCGTGGCGGCACCGTCGAGGACATCGCCAACGTGGCCACCTTCCTGGCCAGCGACATGTCGAGCTACGTCACCGGCCAGGTCATCCAGGTCGATGGCGGCATGAACATGTGATTTCTCCTCTCCGCAAGATTTCTTTTTGATGGACAGGGACGCTTGTTGATAACGGCGTCCTTGTTTTTTTTGACTAATGCTAGTAAATTTTGCTTGTTTTGTTTGATTATTAGATTATTTTGATTAAATTTGCAGCCGATGGTGTGAGAATCTGATTATTATTAATTATTATTTTATCTAAACATGAACAAGAAATCTTTACTCATTATTATTGCTATGGTCATGGGGTTGAATGTTTGGGCTCAGTCCGCTGGACCCGAAGCATCGCCCGTGTCAACTAGCCGAGCCTCGCTCAATGCCCGCTACCAGCGTCCGGCGGGTGCCTTTTTTTCGCACATCACTGCAGTGGATGGTGTGGCGCACTACAATAGGGTCGATGACGAATTCATCATGTTGAAACCCTATAGTGATTACACGTTCCATGCTCTGGCCGATGGTATAGGCCCCGACGCACAGTTCCTATGGAGATGCTATGATGATCATGGATGGATGATTTATGAGTGCGACACGCGTGACCTCACGGTGAATAACGAGCCTTGCAGGCAACAGACGCCCAGACTCAGCGTGCGGGACGGGAGCTCCAGCAGCAGTTTTCAATGGTATAATCCGTCATTTGGATGGCTTCAGATCATCTGTCCTATCATGATGGTGACGGCTGTCAATCCCTCACAAGTGTCAGCACAGGAGGGTGTCGTTGAATATCTCTTATCAAGCTGTTCACCCGGTAGACACAGTTTTAACGATGATCGTCTGTTTACTGCTCTAGATGGCCTGTTGCCTTATGGCAACAATGCCCGGGGATGGTGGTTGGGCAAGAACGCCAGCCACATCGACGGTATAGCCCAAGCCTTTGAGAGGCCCACACACCCTTATTTGCTCAAGAAAGTGTGCCTCATGATCGATGGCAGTGCTGTTGTTACTGGCGACGTGACCTTGACGTGCAAGGTGTATCGCCTCGACAAAATCCCCGCTTATCATGACTCGCAATCGGTAAGCCTGCCCGAAGTTCCTGGTGAACTCATTGCCACTGGCAAGGGAATGGTTACTCCTGGCACAATTACCCAGAAAAACGGTCTTGTGGAGTTCCAACTCTACTCGTGTGACCCAAGTGCCCCCGAACCTAACCAAGTGACGTGCCAGCCCACGGTCGAAGACCCCATTCTTGTGGTCGTCGACGGTTACAATGACCCTGAGGCTGCCCGTCTGGTGAACTTTACAGCAACCGTCTACTCTGACTTTTTTTATAATGCAAGTATGGCGAAAGACGAAGGCTATGGCGAGTTGGCTTATGTGAAATATCCCCTGACCGATGATGAGGGCGGTTTTAGTGGCAATTACGAGTGGCGCGGCCTTAACCACCTCATGAACGACGGTATGACGTTGAAGACGGGTCTCTCGATCTATATCGTTGCCGACCATCCCTATCTAGGGTTCCTTAGCAGAAAAGAGAGCGGCGAGTATCAGTTTGATGCCCAGGGTGGCATGCTGCAGCGCAAGTATGGCAACGAGATGATTAGTGGCATCCAGTTCCACGCGTGGACCCCAAGTGTCAACGGCGAGTGGACAGTGGCCGCCGTTGGCGGCGACGAGGTTCCTGACTGGCTGGATATTGAACTGATCGACAATGAACTCAATGGCGAGTTTAACCACGTTGTCTCAGCTCTGGTGACGGCCGAGCCGCTGCCCGCGGGACTAAATTATCGTGAAGCAGTCGTCCGCTTTGCTTTTCCCGGCGCCTATATGGACTACACTTTCAAGCAACAAAATAGTAGCGGTCTGGCCGAGCTGGCTGATAAAACCGATGTCGTGCCTATAGAGTACTATGACACCATGGGCCGCCGCCTGCAGGGACTCCGGCAGGGCGTTACCATCGTTAAGATGAGCGATGGCACCACTGTCAAGATCCTCAACAAATAATCGCGCTCTGCATTAAAAGACTCGGGTCGAAATTCCTAACAGGGAATTTCGACCCGAGAGTTATTTTTAGGCTTAAGGGTCAAATATACTCCTAAAATCGTTGTAATGAATTGAAATACTTAA
>CAMJJG010000066.1 GCA_946406035.1 uncultured Prevotellaceae bacterium | reverse complement strand
AGAACGAGAACACCGAGGAAGAACTCATCCGAGCCCTCACGCTGAGCCACCTGACCGCCATATACATCAAGCAGAGCCTGGGCAAACTGAGTGCCCTGTGTGGATGTGTGGTAGCCTCGATCGGCAGCAGTTGCGGCATCACCTATCTGATGGGCGGCAACTATGACCGCATCTGTTATGCGGTCAAGAACATGATCGCCAACTTGACGGGCATGATCTGTGACGGCGCCAAGCCCAGTTGCGCCCTAAAGATCGCCTCGGGCGTCTCGACGGCCCTGCTGAGCGCCGTGCTGGCCATGGAAGGCCGCCACGTCACCAGTGCCGAGGGCATCATCGACGACGACGTGGACCGATCGATACGCAATCTGACCGTCATCGGCGCCGACGCCATGTGCGCCACCGACCAGATGGTGCTCGACATCATGACCAGCAAGAGCTGATAGCCCCAAGCATCAAAACAAAAGGGCTTCAACTGCATCACTGCTGGTGAAACCCCACTCACTATTGTATTATTAATTTTTTTGTATCAGATAATAAGGTGTTATGCCGTCTAGCCCGAAAATCCAGGCTAGACGGTACCATTTTTAAGTACCTGTAGTATTATAAAACATCTTCTTTTCATTCAGTTAAAAATTTCACTTGAGTCTAGCTAATGGCTTCAACTATTATCGTTCTAGTCTCACTATTAACATAATCTATTCAATCACTGGCAAAGATAATCAAAATTTTTCAATATTGTTACATTTTCTATAAAAATTTAATCCACTTTATTGCATATTATCATATTCAATAGGAATATGACCTAAAAAAGTGGACCGCTCGCAAGAATCGGGCGGCCCACGCATTGAGGTTGATTAAGTGCTGTTTTAAACGCTACATGGATCAGAATCCGGCGTAGCGCACACCATGAACGTAATAGATGGAACCGGGATCATCCGAGAACTCGATGTTGTACCTGATCTCATCAGTCGGTTTGCCATTGACGTTCAAGCCACCGTTAGGAATGATCCGGCCATTGGTGATCGTGCAAGTCACATCATTGCCGTCATCGTCGGAATAGATGTACAAGTCCTTGCAGTTGAATGTCAAAGCATTCAAATCAACGTTCACCTTGATGGTGTAGCCCCAGAAGTTGTTGTTGTCACTCAGCCACATCAGGTCGGCATCGTCGTTGGCAGTATTATAGGTGGTCATGTCCCAGTCAACAATTCCATAATCAGCATATACATTAGGAATTGTATCAGTGCCATCGATGAGATCGGTATTCACCACCCAGT
This sequence comes from uncultured Prevotellaceae bacterium, assembly GCA_946406035.1. GTDB lineage: Bacteria > Bacteroidota > Bacteroidia > Bacteroidales > Muribaculaceae > Sodaliphilus. The sequence goes on along the minus strand of CAMJJG010000066.1, from coordinate 2,135 downwards.
GGCCAGCCATCTTCTCGACCTTGGTTCCGCCAGCGGGTTCATCAGTCTCGGTACTGCACGATGCGAAGCCAAGTCCCATCACGAGTGCCAGTGCAAATATTGAAAAATATTTCTTCATAATCTACAATATTAAAGAGAATTAGTGTTATTGGAGGATGATGTGGAACTGCATCGATCCTGCATAATCCATGTCATAGGTCACAGTCTTGGTCTCGGGGTCATACGAGCCATCATAAAAATCGTCGTAAGAATCACCCCATCCAGGGACAATACCCGAGAGGGCTAAAACCTCATTGTCAGCCGTGAGTTGGATGTAACCAGTCATGTCATATCTTGGGCCGTAGCCAGCACGCACGTCATAGTATCCACCCATCATATCACTAATAGAGAAGATACCCGGAACGATTCCCTCAATGCTGACGGGGTAACCCGAGAACGGTACGACAGCGCCACTGGAGAACCAATAGCGAAAAGATCCTTCCTGAACGGTATAGTCACCCGAAATGTCGGTAGTCACACTCGGGTCATAGACGCACACCGTGCGCTCTACCGAGGCGGGATAGCCATCACTGCCTTCAGCCGAGTAAGTAATGTAATAGAAACCCACTGTGTTGGGATCAACATCATCAGCACCTGTGATCTTAATATCGTTGGTGATGTCCTCGCCGGCCAGTGTGCCGGTGCAACCCGGGTCAACAAAATTGCTGCCCACAGGAATGGCCATGAACTCGTCGCCCTCGAGATGGAGGTCGGCATAGTAGGTCAGGCGTGAATCGGTCAACTCATCGTTGTCATCATTGCACGACGACAGCGCCAGCATCCCGAGTGCCACTAAACCGAATAAATATATTTTTTTCTTCATAATTGTTCGTTTTTTTAGTTGTTACTTCTTTCTCGGGTTGTTCACGATCACTTGACATCCCAGAATACACGGTCGCTGAGCAACTTGGCCGCCGGGGTGTTCTTGTTCAACTGACGGGCAGTGCTGGGATAAGGCACACGCTTGCACAGGCCACCGGCCTGGATGTAGTTCAAGGCGGGAACAATCATCTGGCCTGCACTGTAAACCGTGGGATCCTCAAAGACCTGTCTTGCAGGAGCGGCGCAAGTAGTGGGCACATCGGTGCGGCGAACCTCACTCCATGCCTCCATGTGGTCACGATAGAAGAGGGCAGCCCACTTCTGCATGTAAATCAAGTTCAGGCGGTCGCCATCGCTGGCCTGGGCATCCCAGTTCACGCGATTGCCGTTCAAGAACGAGCCCACACTCATGCCGCGAGAAGCGAAGTCGGCCTGAACGCCGGCCTCATAGGCAGCCTTGGCAGCGCCCTTGTCACCCCAGCGCAACTGGGTCTCGGCGATGAGGAACTGGAGTTCACTCTGGGTGAAGAAGTAAATGGGAGCGGAGGAAGCGGGCGCATAGTCAATAGCGCTCACGTCCTTGTTCTTCCAGTCAACACCCCATGACTTATAGACGGTCTTGGCACCGGGAATCTGACCCACATACTCACCAGCGTCATTCTTCATGATAGCGTATTCAATGCGCGGGTCGTTGGTAGCCATATAGTAGCTAACGATAGGATAGGATGCCACGTGGTTCTTGGTACCCAAGGCGCGGGTTACATCATACCAGGGGTTGTACTCGCCATCGGTGTCTTGATAAACGTCCCATGCCACGTTGCCCGTGAAGAAGTCACCGGCATTTACCAGCGCGAGCGCCTTGCTCTGATACTCGCCGGCATTGATGCCGCCGTCAATCAGGCGCAGGTACATGCGCAGTCGCAGGGCGTTGGCAAAGCCACGCCACTGGTTCACGCTCTTACTCAGCATCGGGTCGGTCAGGGTCATCGGCTCTCCATCGAGAGCTGCCTCGGCAGCATCCATCTCGGCCAGAACACCCTTATAGACGTCCTCGCCCATGTCCCACACGGGATTGGTGTTGGCGCTACCTTGCAGGGCCTCGGTATAGGGCACCTGGTCCAGGTTATCGACCAGAATCTGGAAAGCGTAGGCACGCAGCACGGTGCAGGCATACAGGTCGCTCTTGTTATCGACGCGCTCCATCACATCCTGGATGTCGGCCAATGCGCCAGCATACAGCGTGCGGTAGCAACGGTCAAACAGGTTGGTCGACT
>CAMJJG010000065.1 GCA_946406035.1 uncultured Prevotellaceae bacterium | reverse complement strand
CTGCCGTCGCCGTTCACGTCACCACGCTGGAACGAACTGCCGACATAAGGCTCCCAGCCTTCGCCTTCCGCCCAAGACCAATGATAGACATCCCAATTCTTGGCATTGGCCTGGCTAACCTGGGCTGCAGTAATGACATTTCCCTCTACAGTATCATCTTCGGGATTATAATCGATAATGGCATAAAGTATTCCTCGATTATCGGCGCTGCGCATGGGTAGCGCGTCGACAATCTCACCCATCTTGGTGGCATTGATTTGATTATAGAAAATGGGCAATTCATTCAAATCAGGGCAATTTCCCAGTGGCAGGCTCGTCAGCTGATTGGTTTGAGCACGTAATGTTTGCAGTGCAGTGCAGCCACTGGCATCAAGACTCGTTAACTGATTGGCAGCGACCCAAAGGTAAATGAGCTTGTCATGGTTACCGAGTACCACTTGAGATATCTGATTATTGTTACATAGTAGATGGATCAAGTTGGCAAACCTCGAGACATCGATAGTGCCCGAAACCTGGTTGTTACGGCAGTCAAGAGAAAGGAAAGCGTCGGGACAAGTGCTCAGGTCCACACTTGTCAACTGGTTGTCTCGGCACCAGAGGTAAAGGAGTTCAGAGTTGCGGCTGATGTCGAGTTCGGTCAGTTGATTGTATGAGCAGAGGAAGTACACGAGCGCCGGGCAAGTGGTGACGTCCAGTTCAGTCAATTGGTTTTCCTCGCAATCGATATAATCCAGTACAGGGCAATTAGAAACATCCAAACGGGTCAGGGCGCAAGAGTAGCATTCTAACTGTTCAAGGAATGGATTATCGTTGGCAACCAGTGCCGTCAACTGGGGTTTATTAATTACCGAGAGTGTGGTGAACAGATTGTTGCTGCACCACAGATCTCCCAGATTGTTCATGTGGCCCACATCCAGGCTGTCGAGGCCGCAGTCAGAGCACTCAAAATAAGTCACGGCCGAGCAGTCACTCAGGCCGGTAATGCTGCCAAGGTCAGGATTGTTCTTGCAGTTCAAGGTCAAAAGGGAAGTCAGACCCGTCACGTTGAGCGACGTCAACTGGTTATTGTAGCAATACAGACTATGGAGGCGAGGGCTGAATGTCACGTCAAGTGAAGTGAATGCGCAATAATCGCAGCCAAACCAAGCTAACGCTGTGCAATCAGTCAGTCCCTGGATTGACGAAAGATTGCTGTTTTCTTCACAATGTAATAAGTTCAAAGCGGTGCAGCCCGTCACATCAAGCGATATCAAGGCGTTGCGGGGGCATCTGAGCTCTTGCAGCCCCGTGTTGCCACTAACCCTGAGATATTTCAGTTGAGGTTTGTCGCTCACTTCAAGGGTGCCCGTCAACTGGTTATTGCGGCACCACAGCGTCCCCAGGTTCGTCATGTCGTTCACGCCGGGCAACTCGGTGATGGCACAGTCCTCACAGTCCACATAGGCCAGCGCTTTACAACCGGCAAAGCCAGTGATAGTCTCGAGATTATCATTGAAGTAGCACTTGAGCGTGCTCAATGCCGTGCAACCCGTCACTTTGAGTGTTGTCAAGTCCTCACTGTAGCAGATGAGTTGGGTCAATCGCGTGTCGCCAGCGACTTGCAGGTTTTTCAGGCTGCCGCTATGGCTGGTATTGAGGGCGCTGATTTGGGTATTGCCCGCCAGCAACGTTTCCAGCCTGGTCATGCCCGTAACAGCACTCAAGTCGCTGAACGACGTGTCCTCGACATCCAGCCAGGTCAAATTGGTGCAGTCTTCCAAGCCATAGATACCCGTCAAGTTATAGTTGTTGTAAATCTTGAGATACAGCAGTGCTGTGCAACCTGTCACGTCAACGCTGGTCAGCGCATCACGCCAGCAGTAGAAGCCCGTCAAGGTGGTGTTGCCCCGAACCCACAACGTTCTCAGTTTGCTTAGATTGCACGCACTCACTGTGGTGAGTTGGTTGTTCTGGAGATACAGCTCTTGCAGCACCGTGTTACTGTTCACGTTGATTGACGTCAACTTGTTGTAGCCCAAGTTGAGGTAAATCAGTTTGGTGTTGGCGCTCACGTCGATCGAGGTCAGATTATTCGAGTAGAGATCCAACCTTTTCAATTGGGTAAAATACTGCACCCCCGTCATGTTGGAAATGCCCTTGTAAGCCAGATTCAACGTGTCGCGCGCATTGAGCTGCGCTGTGGTGATGGTGCCGCTCGGGTACTGGCTCAGCAGGTAGGAGCGGAAGGTCGCGTCAGGGAAGTTGGTGGCGTTGATGGCCACATCGGCCCGGGCCGCCAGCGCCGCCATCAGCACAGTCAGTGAAAATAGTAATAATCGTTTCATAATCGTGTAGTTATTAGTTAGTAAAAATGGATTCATTCTTCAAGTTATGCCACAAATATAATAATTATCTTTCATTAATCCAATAAAAATCCAATTAAAGTCTTACTTTTTCTTTCAGATTAAAGATTAATTAGTGATTAGAGATTAGTGAGGCATCCGCGATGATGCAAAATGGACTCGAAGTGTAGAGCAAGAGCTTAGGGTTTAGATAGCATCAGCCTTCTTTTTGCCTCACGTTAGGTCGCTAAGTTGCTGATTTGGAAGACAAGAAAGACAAGAAGGACAAATATTGATTTGTTGTCCTTCTTGTCTTAAAGAAGTTCTTTGCCCCTTAGCGTGAGGCTAAGCTATGGGATTACTTCAGGTAGGTATAGCGGTAGTCCGTGGGAGGAACGAGGGTCTCCTTGATCACGCGCGGGATAATCCAGCGGATCAGGTTGAACTCGCCACCAGCCTTGTCGTTGGTACCACTGGCACGAGCGCCACCGAAGGGCTGCATGCCCACAACAGCGCCTGTCGGCTTGTCGTTGATGTAGAAGTTACCGGCAGCATAGCAGAGCCTGTCGGTCAACTTCTCAACGGCCATGCGGTCACGGCCCCAAACGGCACCGGTCAGACCATAAGGCGAGGTCTCGTCACACAATGTTGCGGTTTCTTCCACCTTGTCGTCGTCATAGGGGTAAACCGTCAGCACGGGACCGAAGATTTCCTCTTCCATCGACTTGAAGCGCGGGTTGCTGGTCTCGATCACGGTAGGCTCAACAAACCAGCCCTTGCTCTTGTCGCACTTGCCGCCGATGACCACCTTGGCGTCGGCTGCCTGCTCGGCATAGTCGATATAGGATTTGCACTTGTCAAACGAGGCTTCGTCGATCACAGCATTGATAAAGTTGGCGGGATCCTTCACATCGCCCATCTTCACCTCCTGGCACATAGCCTTGATGTCTGCCAGCACATCGGCCCACATGCTCTTGGGAATGTACATGCGTGAAGCGGCCGAGCACTTCTGGCCCTGGAACTCAAATGCGCCGCAGAAGGCTGCCGTAGCCACGGCCTTCTTGTCGGCACTGGGATGAACGAAGATGAAGTCCTTGCCGCCGGTCTCACCCACGAGACGGGGGTAGGAGATATACTGGTCCACATTCATGCTGGCCTGCTTCCACAGCGACT
>CAMJJG010000064.1 GCA_946406035.1 uncultured Prevotellaceae bacterium | reverse complement strand
TGCTTCAATCCCAAGCATTCATAAAAGGCATTCTCTCCGATGCTCTTTACGCCCTCGGGAATTGTTATCGACTCCAATGTGTGGCAACGGATGAATGCCCGCGGTGCGATTGACACAACCGATACCGGCACGACTGAATGTCCAGTACCTTTAACCAAGGTGTTCGTGGCAGTCTCGATGATGCAATTGCAGTTGTCACGCGAGTCATACTTTGGGTTCTCTGGACTAACTGTAACCTCTGTCAAGTTTGTGCAGAAATCAAAAGCACCATCAAGTGTCACGACAGATGCTCCAATTGACACAGATGACATTTTGTTTGGAATTTTTTTATGTTCAATCAAGGTACTTGGTTCATAATTATCATTATAGAAATACACGCCACCGAAAGCTTTGTCTGAGATAGTTGTCACATTGTCTGGTATCGTAACGTGCTGTAAACTATTGCATTCAAAAAATGCCTCACTACCGATTACCTGCAGTGACTCTGGCAACTTGAGTGTGCTCAGCCGTATGCACTCGCGAAAAGTCCTATTGGGAATTGATAACAACTCACCATCAATAACCGCGCTCTCCAAGTTCTCGCAGCGGAAAAACACTTCCTCACCAATCTCTTTAATATTTTCAGGAATGTAAACCGAACCCAATCGCTTGTTAAAGCTGAAAGCCCGTGCAGCAATCGCAACAACCGAAGTGGGTATTTGGGAATTGACACCACCCTTGACAAATATGTTTGTAGCTGTCTCAATCAGTGCTTTGCAATCATCTCGGGAGTCATAGTTTGGGTTGTCAGGGGATACTACAAATTCGGCTAAATTGGTGCAATAATCAAATGCGCCATCCTCAATGGTCTCAACCGAAGCACCGATTGACACAAACTCCAAAGAGGTCTCATTGGCCTCATCATTGACCGCGCGGCCAAAAACATTTCTCTTAATAGTCTTAATCCCATCAGGTATATACACTTTGCACAATTTGAATCGTCGAAATGAATAAGGCAATATCTCGGTAACATGATATGTGCAATTATAGTCAACAGTCGTTGGAGATCTCTTATAGGTCACAGTGGATGGAATGTTAGCCACCCATATACCTACGTCGGATCCACACACAGCAACAGTTTTCATATGTGGATTTTCACTAGTGATGCGGTACTTGATGCTATCCACCTCAAACTCGGTACCAACCTGTGCATACATATCAACCGACACCAACAGAATTGTTAGCATCGCAATATGTTTCAATATTTTGCCACAAATCATAAACTACCCTATTAAAAATGAGGTTATCAAATCATGTTATATCGTGATATAACTTATTCCAATCAGAAGTGCCAGCCTTGTGTGACAACAAGTGCCATCACCACCAGATTGACCAGGCCCATGGGCATGAGGTAGCGCCACTCGAGAGCCAGCATCTGGTCGATGCGCACGCGCGGAAACGACCATCGAATCCACATGAAGATGAACGTCATGAAGAACGCCTTGCCCAGGAACCACAGTGTGCTGGGGATGTAGTCCATCACTGTGTTGAAGCCGTCCCAGCCGGGTATGTGCAACGGCATCCATCCGCCCAGGAAGAGCAGCGCGGCAATGCCACTGACCACAAACAGGTTGAGATACTCGGCCAGATAGAACAAGCCATAGTGGATACCCGAGTACTCGGTGTGGTAGCCGGCCGTCAGCTCATGCTCGGCTTCGGGCAGGTCAAACGGGCCACGGTTGTTCTCGGCGTTGGCTGCGACAATGTAGATGACAAATGCGATGATGGCAGGCAGATGTCCCTTGAAGAGGAACCAGCCGTCCTGCTGTGCCTCGACGATGCCCGTGATGCTCATTGTGCCCGCCAGACACACCATCGTGAGCACCGAGATGCCCACCGACAGCTCATAACTGATCATCTGCGCGCCCGAGCGCATAGCACCGATCAGCGTATACTTGCTGTTGCTCGACCATCCGGCCAGCAGAATGCCCAGCACACCAATCGACGACACGGCGATGATAAAGAACGCACCGATGTTGAAGTCGATGAACTGCAGCCCCTTGCCCCATGGCAGACAGGCGAAGGTAAGCACCGAGGCCATCACCACCAGGAAGGGGGCGAGGAAAAACAGGAACTTATCGGTGTGCCACAGTGTGATGATCTCCTTGGTCAGAATCTTGAACACATCGGCAAAAATCTGGAGCGAGCCCCAGGGTCCCACACGGATGGGACCGCGTCGACACTGAATCCATCCGCACACCCAACGCTCATACATGATATAAATCATGGCCAGCACCGAGTAGGCCAGCAGCAGAAACACCGCCACCAGTACACACTCGACAGTGGTCGTGAGCCATGCCGGCATCCAGCTCAGCAACAACTCATGGAGCCAATTGGTGACTGTAGTGAAGTCAAACATATCTTTTTTTGAATTGAGAGTTGTAAAATTGAGAATTGAGAATTATCGGTCGATGTCTGGGATGACATAGTCAATCGAGGCCGTGATGGTGATCAGGTCGGCAATCATGTTGTCGCGGCAAGTGAGGTCGACCACGCCGATGAGGTTGAAGCACGGCGACTGAAAGTGCAGTCGGTAGGGCTTCTGGAACGGCTTGGGGTCTCCATCGCTCTCCAGGTAGACGCCGAACGCTCCACGGCTGGCCTCGACCTGCTGATACCAGTGTCCGGCGGGCAGCTTGATCATCTTGGGCACCTTCTCGGCAATGTACTCATTGCCCTCGCACTGCTCGAGTTTGTCGCAGGCCTGGCGCAGAATCTTGATACTCTGCACCATCTCGTCCATACGCACCATGTAGCGTGCCATCGAGTCGCCCTCGTCGCGGACAACCTCGTCGAAGTCAAACTCGTTGTAAAGCGAGTAGGGATGCGTCTTGCGCACATCGCAGTGCACACCGCTGGCACGTCCGCTGGGGCCGGTGATGCAATAGTTGATGGCATCTTCCTTGCCCAGGACACCCACGCCCACCATGCGGTTGCGCGCGATGACGTTGCCGGTGAACAGCTGGTGATATTCCTTGAGGTTCTTCTCGATCACGTCGCAGGCATGACGCACGTCCTTGATGAAGTCGGGATGCACATCGGCCACGACACCGCCGATGGTGCTGTAGCTCATCGACATGCGTGCACCGCACGTGCGGTCGAAGATATCATAGATGAGCTCACGGTCGCGGAAACCATAGAAAAACGCCGTCGTTGCACCCTGGTCCATGGTCAAGCAGCCATAGCTCAGCAAGTGCGACGACAAGCGCATCAGTTCGTCCATCATCAGACGGATGAGTTCGGCACGACGGGGCACCTCGATGCCCAAGGCCTTCTCAATGCACATGCACAGGCAGTGCCGGTTGATGTGTGCGGCCATGTAGTCCATGCGCTCGGTGTAGAGCAGCGTCTGCTGATAGGTCAGGCTCTCGCACATCTTCTCGATGCCGCGGTGGATGTATCCGCTGACCACATCGACCTTCTTGACCATCTCGCCGTCGAGCGAGACACGATAGCGCAACACGCCGTGGGTACTGGGGTGTTGGGGTCCGACATTGATGACATATTCGTCGTCTTCAAACACCTTGCCGTCCACCTTGGTGACCTTGCCGTTCTCGTCCTCGACATA
>CAMJJG010000063.1 GCA_946406035.1 uncultured Prevotellaceae bacterium | reverse complement strand
GATTTCATATGCATATACTTAGTTATTTAACTAGTCGCAAAATTATTATATCATATTTTCGCCTGCAATACCCAAATGGGTGTTTTTCTTATCGTCTGTATATCAGCATTTAATCCGACCACACTTACTGACTGCCCAAAATGTAGTTGATGATGACGTTGATGTCAGCGATGTTGACCTCGTCGTCGCCAGTCACGTCGCCCATGATGGCCCAGCCATTGCCGTAGGGGCTGGGCACACGGGAGTGACCGCCACTGCTGCCACCATTGATGATGATGTCGATCACGTTGTTGACATCAGTAACGTTGATCTCGCTGTCACCGTTCACGTCGCCAAGGAGATAGAAGATGGCATCTCCATTGATTAATGAGAAGTCTTGCCAATAGGTGGCCGACTGATAGGCTGTTACAGACTCTGACAAGACATGCAGCGTCGCATCGGCATAATAGCCCAGGTCATAGAATAATCCGCTTTCAGTGAAAACAGGAGGCCTGCCTGCAATACAGGTCACATTGTCCAGGTGATCGCAGTAATTAAAGATTTTAGTGCCCATGCTGGTGACGCCATTACCTATTGTGGCCTTGACGAGACTGGGACAATCCTCAAAGGCATAGTCGCCAATGCTGGTGACCGTGTTAGGAATCGTTACCGTTGTCAGATGGCTGCAACTCACGAACGCAAAACTGCTGATTGATGTGACAGAACTGGGAATGACAAGGTCCTTGATTTCCTCGCCATTCAGGAACAAGCGCCTGGCGTAGTACAAGGGATTGGAAGTCCAATCATGATAAGATATTGTGCACCAGGCCGCTAAATCCTTGATATGAACACTTGTCAGCCCCACGCATTCATCAAACGCGGACATGCCGATCGAGGCAACAGACTTTCCTATCGATACGGTTTTTAATGACTCCAGCTCATAAGCAAAAAGATCAGGTATCCTCTTGACATTGTCCCCAATGATGATGTTTTCAATGCCAGAATAAACAAACGGCGAGCCTGACCAACCGAAGTCCTCGCAATTGACGGCATTATAGACCAATTCTCTTAATGAGTAACAACTGGCAAACGCATAATCGTCGATGCTGGCAACCGATTGGGGGATAGTAACACTCGTCAGCCCCATGCAGTCCCAAAAGGCACCGTATCCGATTGAGGTGATGCCCTCGGGGATTGTCACATGAGTCAGGCCAGCGCTGCCCTTGAAGGCATAGTCGCCGATGGCAGTGACGGGATAGGTTGTACCGTCGTTGGTGACTTGCGCGGGAATCACGACGTCACCGCTGTAGCAATTGGACTGCCCGTTATGGGTGACCACGGCATGGCCATCCACCAAGTTATAGAAAATGCCGTCGAGCATGAAATCGAAGGCTCCAGCCACCGCTGGCATCGACACCAGCATGCAGGCAACCAGCAATCGGTACAACATCGTTTGTCCCATAGGCTTTTTGCATAGATTTATCGATGGCAAAGTTACTGATAATAATTGTAACATCCATGAAAACGGGCATCATTGTGACTTCATTTTGGCAAAACCAGATGATTGATTATCAGCAATTTAAAAAACAAAAAGTTCATTTCTGAATAATTCTACCCGTCGAGGCCGAAATTGTTGCAGAAAAATGAACTAATTTTGCCATAGAAAACCAACTCAACAAACAATGAGGTTAAGAAATCTTATCACTACCCTATTGCTGTTTTGCATCGCCCTGACCAGCTGTAACGGCGGCTCGGACACCGCCACTATGAACGAGCTATCAGCCATCGACTCGCTGTTGTCCACGGCTCGCCAGTATGAGTTGGCGCAGCACCGCTTGGATTCCCTCCGTCCTGGCGGGTTCAACCAGGCCGAGCACGCCTACTATAGCCTGCTGCTCACCCAATCTCACTACAAGAACTACATCAACGACACGACCGATGCCGTGATAGGCGAGGCGGTGGACTACTATGAGCACCACGGCGATCGCGAGAAATACACCCGCTCCCTGCTCTATCAAGGCTGTGTCTATCAGATGATGGGCGATGCCGAAAGGGCGATAGCGTCCTACAAGGATGCCGAGAACGCGGCCCAAGATGATGACCTGGAAAACAAAGCCTTCGCCAAGCTGCGGTTGGCGACCCTCTATGCCGACAATTCAAACTATGCCGACCTGAAGATCAGGAAATACAAGGAGGCCCTTGACCTGTACAACCAGCTGGGCGACAAGCACTACCAGATCGTATGCTTGACCGACATCGGTGGCTATTACCGCAGCCAGTCATTCAACCTCGACAGCGCACACTATTATATCAATAAAGCCATACAACTCTCGAAGGAGGAGCATGAGAACTGGTTCCTGTTCCAGAACCTTTACCTCCGGGCCGAGATGTACTGCCTGATCACCAAAGAATATGACAAGGCCCGGGTAGATATCCTAAAAGCCATAGCAGCCGGCAAAGATGAGATTGACCATCCGCGCGCGCACTATGTCGCTGCCGAGACCTATCTGAACCTGGGGCGGCCCGATTCGGCCCTCTACTATCTTAATCATGTGCCTGCCAGCGGCATGATGAGCAACCACACCAGTGACACGGTCATGTATTGTCGGCTCATGAGTGAAATCGCCAAAGCCAACAAGGACTGGAATCAATACACCACCTACTATGATCGGGCCAACGAGATGGCCGACTCGATACTGGTGACCAACGTCAACAAGAACTACCTGGCCATTGAGAAGAAATATGACATCCAACTCGAGGAGCTCAAGAAGGTGAAGAGCGAGTCCCGCACGAGGGGTGCCATCCTGCTGGCCACGCTGCTGGCCCTATTGGCGCTGGGCGTGACCTTCCTGGCATGGCGCTACCGCAGCCGCCTGAAGCAGAAGGAGACCGAGTATGAATTGCAACGCGCCGACCTCAATGCGTCGCTGGCAAGCCTGGAGCAGATGAGAGCGACCATCAGCACTCGCGAGCAGGAATTGAAAGCCGCACAGGACGAGTTGCGAGGAAAAGAGCGCATGGGCGAGGAACTTGCGGCCCTGGAAGCCAAGCAGCACAAGAGCGACGAGATGCGTTCTATCGTCGATAACCAGATACAGGTGATTCGCCAGTTGCTGGAACTGTCCTATCAGCCCAACGAGACGAATTTTACCCGCAAGTTCAACGAAGTGATGACATTGCCCGTCGAGGGAGCCATCCCCACCGACTCCTACTGGAACAACCTGCATAGCCTGACCAATGAGCTGCACAGCGGCGTGCTCGACGAGGCACAGCGCATCGCCGGGGGCACGCTCAACGAGAGCGAGATGAACTTCCTGGCCCTGTACTGCTACGGTTTCTCACGCACGGTCATCATGATCTGCATGAAATACAGCAGCCTGGGCACCGTCTCCAACAAGAAAATCCAGATAGCCAAGAAGCTCGGCGTCAACAACCTCGACGACTTCGTCAACAACTACCGTTGACAAAATTAAAAAGGAAGACAATAAGTACAATAAAAACAATGGCCTTGGCGCTGTTGAACTTGTTGTACTTATTGCCTTCCCTTAGTGTGTCGTGGGGTATCAGAAGCGGTAACCCACGCCTACGCAGAAGAGTACCCAGTCGGCATTCTTCAGGTACTCATACTTGATTTCGCCGTTGAGCATCAGGTGATCGCCGATGAGGTAGTCGATACCACCACCCACGTTGAAGCCAATCTTCATTTCGCTGTCACCATCGACCTTGATGTGGA
>CAMJJG010000062.1 GCA_946406035.1 uncultured Prevotellaceae bacterium | reverse complement strand
ATCGATGCGATGGCCAATGCCACTTACCAGAGTATATACGTCATCGACTACCTCAGGCACGGTTTCCTGCACGTGGCGAGCAATCCGTTGTTCTTGTGCGGTCATACTGCCGAGGAGGTGAAACAGATGGGCTACCGCCTGTATATCGACCATGTCCCGGCCGAGGAACAACCCATGCTGATCGAGATCAACGAAGTGGGCTTCAAGCGCTTCAATGAGGAACCCATCGATGAGCGCAGTCGCTGCTTCATGAGCTATGACTTCCATATCAGGAAAGGCGAAGATTGCTATCTGGTAAACCACAAGATCACGCCGTTTGCCCTTGCGCCCGACGGACGTGCCTGGCTGGCCATGTGCGTGGTGTCGTTGTCTCATCACACCACGCCAGGACACATCGAGTTTCGCCAGAAGGGGCAGTCAACCTATTGGGAGTATGACCTTGGCAGTCATCGCTGGCAGGAGCGCAAAAACATTACCCTGCGTCCACAGGAGAAGCAGGTGCTTATCCTGAGCGCGCAGGGCTATACTGTATCGCAGATCGCCGACAAGATGTGCCGTGCGTTGGATACTGTCAAGACCTATAAGCGGGCGATGTTTGAGCGGCTGGGTGTGCGCAGCATCACCGAGGCGCTGACCGTTGCCACCAATCAGGGACTATTGTAGAATGTAGGTCTTTTAATCGGTGTAGTCAATGAGCTCGAGGCCATAGGGGGTGAACATGCGTTTCATCTCCTCGGGCTTGACCAGGTAGGGGTAGATGGGAGCATCAATGGCGCCCTGGGCATAGCTGGCGATTTCATAGACTTGATAGACAGCATGAAATACACTGCCCTCGATGTAGAAATCACGCGGCAGGGGTAGCAGCCCATTGTCGGGGATGAACAGGTCATCCTTGCCGTAGTCGTAGGTATTCTTGATGGCCTTGAGGATAGCTGTGCGCAGCAGCGTCGTGTCGGCAACCACGTCGTCAAGGGTGATGGCCTTCTCGGTCTGGAGGTCATAGGTGACATAGTTGTGGGCATAGGTGCCGTGGGCGCCGCCGGCCATGTAGAAGTATGTACCCAGGTGATACACCAGCAGACGGTCGTTCATACTCTGCATGACCACGTCGATCTCGCTGGTCGAGAGCTTGTTATCGTCCCGCCTGACGGAATTGACGGGGATAAACTGGTCGGCCTCAATTTCGGTGTAGTTGGCTGGATTAAGCAGGCAATCGATAGCCATGTCGATTTGATTGAGTTCAGCACTGTCGGTCATGGCTCTCAACAAGCCCTGCTGTAGTGCGGGGCATGGCTTGCCGTTGATGATCTGGGGCCAGAACGCCGAGAACGAGTTATCATAGTATAACGTGTCGCCCTCATCGTTAACATAGGCATACATCCTGTTAACGTCCATGTTGCTGAACTGGCACAAAGTGCTGTCGTTGACGTTACCGCCATCGCTTGGCAAGGTATTGCCATTGTTGTTGGCACAGGACCACAGTGTGGGTGCCATGCAGGAAATCAAGAAGAATAGGATTATCTTTTTCATTGTAGTGAAGCATTGATTGTTGTGATTGCAAAGGTAGGCATAATTGCCGAAATCAGATGATTATCCATTACAAAAAAAATCCTCGACTCACGTCGGGGATTGCTTAACTAATTAACCTTCTAATACCATTAACATAAACCTTTAAAACAATCTAGAAAATGCAACTGTCTCTCGACACTTGGATTTTCATAACCTTAAAAACTATTACCATGAAAAACCAATGCAAAAATAGTACAAAATATGTTTTACAACATAATTTTTAAGCATCAATTAGCCAATAATTAACAAATATTCACAATAATTGGAAGAATTATCGTGAATATTGACACCTGTTAACAGTTGGGGATGTAAGCGTTGACGATTCAGTCGTTAATGCCTCGCGCAAAGAAACTTGAGCGCCCAGTGGAGTGGGGCACATGAGCTGAATTGATACTTATAGATCGGTTATCTCTTGGAAAGCGTGGCGAAATAGATCATGTCGATTTCCTCGTAGGAGAAATCGGCGCTAAAGAAGTTGCCCGTTTTGAGTTTGAGACAATCCGAGAGGCGTTGCAGTGCTTGCTCAAACATTGACTGGTGGTCAAATGCCAGTGGCGGCAACTGGTTGATGGGGAACCATCGTGCCACAGCGGCATCGTCCCCGCCCTTGACGTCCTGAACGCGGGTGAGCGTGAAATAGGCGATAGAGATGACGCGCTCGCGAGGGTCGCGGTCGGGGGTGGCAAAGGCGCCTAGTTGCTGTATGGCAGTGGCCTTGAGTCCCGTTTCCTCGAGCAGCTCACGCCGAGCACCGTCGGGGGCATCCTCGTCGATATTCAGGAAGCCGCCCGGAAAGGCCCAGCATCCCTTGTAGGGCTCGCCGCCGCGCTCGATGAGTAGCACGTTGAGTTTGAGCCCATCATATCCAAACACGACACAATCGGTCGTCACCGCAGGGTGAGGGTAGCGGTAGCAGAATTGATTATCCATCATGGTGTCACTTCTCGATAAAGAAAACCTGTAATTGCTGCGGATCGACCGAGCGGTCAAGTGCTACAGCGGCAAAGGGTACCAGCTTGTAGCTCGTCTTGCGACCGCGATTCACCTGATAGTAGAAAATGACGTTTCCAGGGCTCTGCTTCACCTCCAGGGGCGTGACCATGGTGGGGCGGTTGGTCTCGGGCAACAGGACCGCTACGACAAACTGGCGTTTCCAGTTGATGTCGGTGGGCAGTCCCCCCATCAGAGCGGCTGGCCCGAACACGGCGTCAAAATCCTCTTGGTTGTCAAAGATGAGCCGTTGCAGCTGGTCGTGCTTCACGTCGTTGCGCACATAGTAGTTTTCCAGCGTCTGGAATGTAACGGGCTTGGCTCCCTTCTTGGCTTGCCTGTACTGGCTTGAAGTCGCACACTGGCAGCACAGCAGGGCCACCACGATCAATGACAGGATAAGGGTTAATTTCTTCATGATTGGTTATGTTCGTTAATGATTTTGTGATAATAGAAGTTGAGCACATCGCTGGCAGCGACAAATGACGTCTGCTTGCCGGCCAGCACCGTGTCCTCCTTGATGGAGAGCAGTCGCTCGATCTCGGGGTCAAAGTAGAAGCGGGCCAGCAGCTGCTCGTTGATGGTCTCGCGCATCCAGTAGCGCTCCTGCTCGTGGCGCTTCTCGTCAAAGTAGCCGCTCTCCTTGACATGCTTGAAGTAGCGGTCGATCATGTCCCACACGCCCTCGATGTTGAGGTCGTAGTAGCCCGAGTAGGTGATGACCTCGGGCAGGAAACCGCTGGGGGGCAGGGGATAGAGGTGCAGCGCGTTGCGGAACTGCGCGGCGGCCAGGTTGGCGCGGTCCACGTTGTCGCCGTCACACTTGTTGATGACGATGCCGTCGGCCATCTCCATGATGCCGCGCTTGATGCCTTGCAGCTCGTCGCCGGTGCCTGCAAGCTGGATGAGCAGGAAGTAGTCCACCATCGAGTGGACGGCAATCTCGCTCTGTCCCACGCCGACGGTCTCGACAAAGATGGTGTCATAGCCCGCGGCCTCACACAGCACGATGGTCTCGCGTGTCTTGCGTGCAACACCGCCCAGCGATCCTGCCGAGGGGGAAGGGCGGATGAACACGTCAGGCTCGACAGCCAGGCGCTCCATGCGGGTCTTGTCGCCCAGGATGGACCCCTTGGAGCGTTCACTGCTGGGGT
>CAMJJG010000061.1 GCA_946406035.1 uncultured Prevotellaceae bacterium | reverse complement strand
CTTGGCCCAGCGCGTTCCATTGCTTGAGAAGGTGTGGGGCGTGACATATCGTGTGACCATGAGCGAGCAGAAACCGAGCACCGACACCATTGCTGTGACGGCACAAGGCGCGCCCTACCGCCAGCCCGACGGCTCGCTGCTGTTTCGCCCGGCCGGCCATGGTGCCCTGATCGAAAACCTGAATGAGCGCGAGGCCGATGTGGTCTTCATCAAAAACATCGACAACGTGGTGCCACTGGCGCTGCGCCATGTCACCACGCGTTATAAAAAGGTGCTTGCTGGCTATCTGGTGCAGATTCAAGCGCATGTGGCCCATTTCCTCACCCAGCTTGAGGGCGACTGTAGCCACGACCAGCTGCTGAAGATGCTGGAGTTTGTGGAGCAATACTTGCTGACCTTCTCGCCGGCTACCGCCCAGATGGATGACCAGCAACTGGCCGACTACCTGCGAAGCAAGCTCAACCGTCCCATCCGCGTGTGCGGCATGGTCAAGAACGAGGGTGAGCCGGGTGGCGGGCCTTATATGGTATATAACAGCGACGGCAGTTATTCGCTGCAAATCCTCGAAGCTGCCCAAATCAATCCCGACGATGCTCAGGCAGTGGAGCTGATGCGCAGTGGCACGCACTTCAACCCGGTGGACCTGGTGTGCTACATCAAGGACTACAAGGGGCAGAAATTCGACCTGCGCCACTTTGTCGACCCCGACACAGGGCTTATCAGCGAGAAATCGAAAGATGGTGTTGACATCAAGGCGCTCGAACTGCCCGGCTTGTGGAACGGCTCAATGAGCGACTGGATTACCATTTTTATAGAAGTGCCCATCGAGACCTTCAACCCCGTCAAGACGGTCAACGACTTGCTTCGTCCCCAGCATCAGTCGTAAGCCGCAACCTTCGAGCAATCGAATGCTTGAACAATTCAAATCTCCAAACTCATAACCCTATGAAGAAAATTGCGATGACATTGCTGCTGGCGCTCGTGCTGGCACTGCCCAGCTTGGCTGGTGGCACAGTGAAGGAAATCGATCAACACCAGTTCAAGCAGCTGGTGGGTATTATCGATGGTGACACCTGGACACAGACAGCCAAACGTGCATGCGTGGTCGACTTCAACGCCGATTGGTGTGGCCCGTGCCGTCGCCTCGCTCCCATTCTCAAGGAGGTGGCCGCTATGTATCCCGACATCGACTTCTACAGCGTCAATGTCGACAACAACCCCGAACTGTCAAAACAACTGGGCATCGATGGCATCCCGATGTTGCTGATCTTGCCCGCCCCGGGCAAGGGTGACCCAGGTAACATTGATGGCTTTGTTCCCAAGGAGGAGTTAATTCGCGCCATTGAGCAAACTGTCTACGGGAAATGAAGCGTATATTTCCTATCCTGCTCACAGCTTTTGCACTGCCGCTGCTGGTCGCCGCTCAAGACTTCACCAATGCCGACACCCTTCGCTTTGTCGACGCGATGAAGTTCAGGATGATCAACTATGCCTTTGAGAAGACCCTGGACACGCGCATACCCCGTTGGCTTGAAGACAGTGTACGCCCCGAGCTGCGCGACCGTGCCCGGAACACGGCGGGCAAGGCTTTCCGCTTCCGCACCGACTCGCGTGCCGTGGCCGTGCGCTACCAGCTGCTCTACAATGCCCACATGATGCACATGGCCGACACTGGCATCAAAGGCACCTGCCTCTATATCTGGGACGAGGATACGCGCTCGTGGCAGTTTGTCAATTGTAACCGCCCCAGTTCCAATAACGAGAACGTCATCCAACGCAAAGTGTTGGTCGACCGCCTGGATGGGAAAATGCATGAGTATATGCTCTACCTGCCACTCTATGACGGAGTGCAGTGGTGTGAGATAGGTGTCGACAGTACCGCTACACTCACTCAGCCCACGCTCAACAGCCCGCGCCAAGGCAAGAAGCTGGTGTTCTATGGCACGAGCATCCTGCATGGCGGTTGTGCCTCACATCCGGGCATGGTGGCAACCAACATCATCCAGCGCGACCTGGACATCGAGTGCGTCAACATCGGCATCAGTGGCGAGGGCAAGATGGACTACTGCATGGCGCGGGCCATGGCCACCATCCCCGATGTGGCTGCCTACATCCTTGACCCCATCCCCAACTGCACCAAGGACATGTGCGACACGCTCACCTATGAGTTTGTCAACATCCTGCGCCGCGCACGTCCCGACGTGCCCATCATCATGGTCGAGGGGCAGATGTACAGCTATGCCAAGTACAGCGGCTTCTACAGCAAGTACCTGCCGCAGAAAAACTATGAGTTCCACAAGAACTACCTGCGGTTGCGAGCCGAGAACCCCAAGAATCTCTATTATGTCGATTGCAAAGGACTCTATGGGCCCAACAATGACGGGACTGTAGACGGCATCCACCTGACTGACTTGGGCTTCTGGTATTACGCCCAGAAGCTAGAACCCTACCTCAAGGCCGTGCTGAAAGGTAAAAAGGTGCCTCACCAGAAAGAAGTGAACAAACCCTACAAACCCATAGAGGATCCTGTGAACTATTGATCTATTGTGAGCGACAAGCAGTACATACAATCACTCATCGCCCAGGGCGAGCACGAGCATCAGGACTTCAAGTATCAGATCAGCGATGCCCGCAAGATTGCTCGCAGCATCTCGGCATTTGCCAACCACGGTGGCGGGCACCTGCTCATCGGCGTTAAGGACAATGGCGCCATAGCCGGTGTGAGCAGCGATGAGGAGATGTATATGATCGACCAAGCGGCTCAGATGTACTGTCAGCCGCCACAACCCGTCCAATTCACACTCTATCGCGTCGAGGGAAAGAGTGTGCTCAAGGTTGACATAGCCGAAACCGACGCTAAACCTGTCAAGGCTCCAGACGAGCACGGGCATTGGAAGGCCTACTATCGCGTGGCCGACGAGAATGTTCTTGCCAGTGCCACTCACGTCCGCCTGATGGCACTGGACTGTCAGGACGACGCACCGGCAGTCATCAGTTTCAGCCAGCGAGAGCAGTTGCTACTCGACTATCTGGAGTCGCACGGAGGAATCACCTTGAATGGTTTTTCCCGTATGGCACATTGCTCACGGTCAAGTGCCGAGCAAACTGTCATCAATCTGTGCCAGATGGGGGTGATTGCTCTTGAGTATCACGACGGACATTGCTTGATTACAACAAACCATACAAACAAATAACTAAAAAAACTTAAAACCAAATGAAACATCTGTTGATTGCAACATTGGCAATGGGCCTCGCGGCTGGTGCCATGGCCGACGACAAAGTCGTCATCCCCGACAGCACGGGATTCAAGTTTACCGACACTAAGATTGTCAAGACCACCCCGGTCAAGGATCAGAACAAGTCGGGCACGTGCTGGTGCTACTCGACCAACACCTTCTTTGAGAGCGAAATCCTGCGCAAGACCGGCAAGGAGATTCACCTGAGTGAGGGCTTTGTGGTCTATCACTGCTACCTGGACAAGGCCATCAAGTACATCCGCATGGACGGTACTATCAACTTTGCCGAAGGTGGCGCAGCCGATGATGTGAACTACGTTTGGGAGCGCTACGGCATGGTGCCCAACGAAGTGTACACCGGCATGACTTATGGTGACAAGAAGTTCAACACTGCCGAGCTCACTGCCACCCTGAGCGGATATGCCAGCGTCATCAACCAGCGTAAGCTCAAGAAACTGACTCCCGCATGGATCGACGGTTTCAAGGGTGTGCTCGATGCCTACATGGGCAAACTGCCCGAGACCTTCACCTGGGAGGGTAAAACCTATACTCCGCAGAGCTATGCCGCATCGCTGCCCATTAAGATGGACGACTACATCGGCATCTCATCGTTTACTCACCACCCCTTCTACAAGCCCTTTGTGCTTGAGGTGGCCGACAACTGGCTGTGGTACA
>CAMJJG010000060.1 GCA_946406035.1 uncultured Prevotellaceae bacterium | reverse complement strand
ATCGCGCCATTACCGACAACAGCCAGAACATCACCGAGAGCTCCACGGGCTATGTTGACCAGATGCAGGCGCTGAACCACAACATCAGCGGCTTGAACACCATCTATGAGATTCAGCTCAAGAGCATCTCGTCGCAGCTCGAGAACATCGACCGCGTGAACCGCGGCCTTAAGGACATCCGTGACATGTATGAGAAGAGTGCCGCCGAGAGCGCCCACTACTGTGACGAGACCGAGAAGATGGCGCGCTACATGAAGCAGCTGAACAGCGTCTATGAGAAGATGATCAAGGCGATGACCGTCAACATGTACCGCCCCATGCCCGGAATGCCCGGCATCGAGCCCGACAACGATCAGGACGCCTGACCGCATGCCACCAATGTAGAGAGTGAACACTAATAACCAAATCCTGTTTTAAAACGATAGAGAGAATAGATGGCAACCTCTAAAAATAAGAGCGTCAACCGCATGTCGCCGCGAGAGAAGATGATTAACCTCATGTATATCGTCTTGACGGCTATGCTTGCGCTGAACGTGTCGAGCGACGTGCTCAACGGCTTCAGCCAGGTGCAGGACGGATTGACCCGCTCCAACCGAACCATCACTGCCCGCAACCAGGCTCTCTATGCCCAGCTACAGGCCTTCAACGAGAAGAACCCCGAGAAGGGCAAGGTGTGGCTTGACAAGGCAACACAAGTGGTGGGACAAACCGATGATCTCTATAACTATATAGACTCGCTCAAGCTGCAAATCGTACGTTTTGCCGACGGCGAGGAGGCCGACGTCAATAATATAGTCAATCGCGATAACCTGGATGCAGCCAGTGTCGTCATGCTGTCGGCACAGGGCGGCAAGGGCAAGGCCCTGAGGACCCGCATCGACAAGTACCGCCAGTTTGTGACGTCGTACCTCGAGGACCCCGAGAAGCGCCAGAACCTGGAAGCCGCGCTCTCGACCACGCCTCCCAAGGCAGCCGGCGTGTCGATGGACCAGAAAAAGACCTGGGAAGAGACCATGTTTGACAACATGCCCACCATCGCTGCTGTCACCCTGTTGACCAAGCTGCAGAATGACATCCGCTATGCTGAGGGTGAGGTTCTGAACCAGATGATCACCAACGTGGACTTGGGTGACCTGCGTGTGAACCTGGTTAACGCCTTTGTCGTGCCCGACTCCCGCATCGTCATGCGTGGAACCAAGTATAGCGCCCAGATTGTCCTGGCGGCCATCGATACCACCCAGCGCCCTGTCGTCTATATCAACGGTAGCCGCCTGGGAAACAACAATGGCCTGTATGAAGTGGGTACCAGCAAGGCCGGTAACTATGACTACTCGGGCTGGATCGAGGTGCTGGGTCGCGACGGTAGCATCACGCGCCGCGACTTCAAGTCGAGCTACACTGTCATCGACCCGCTGGCTACCATTAGCGCCACGATGATGAACGTGCTCTATGCCGGTATCAACAACCCCATCAGCATCGCAGTGCCCGGTGTGCCCCAGGGTAGCATCAGCGCCACGATGACCAACGGAACGCTCACCAAGAGTGGCGATGGCTGGGTCGCACACCCCAGCAAGGTGGGCGCCGAGTGTGTCATCTCGGTAACAGCCGAGATGGATGGCCAGCGCACCAATGTGGGCAGCACCACCTTCAGGGTGCGCAAGTTGCCCGACCCAACGCCCTTTATCGCCTATAAGGACGCCAATGGCCAGACGAACCGTTACAAGGGTGGTAGGCCATTCTCTAAGGCCCTGCTGCTGGCCGCCGGCGGCCTGGATGCCGCTATCGACGACGAGATCCTGAATATCGATTACAAGGTGGTATCGTTTGAGTGTGTGTTCTTTGATTCAATGGGTAACGCAATTCCCGAGTTGAGCAACGGTTCGCAGTTCTCTGAGCGACAAAAGACCGCCATGCGCCGCCTGCAGCACGGCAAGCGATTCTATATATCGCACGTCAAAGCCACGGGTCCCGATGGTATCACCCGCGACATCTCTCCCATCGAGGTGATTGTCAATTAATACAGTAACAAACCACAAAAATGAGAATATGAAAAGTCTTAGATTGATTATCGCTTTCCTGCTTTTGGGCCTGGCGTTTCAGGGCAATGCCCAAGTAACTAGGCGCTCAGGTAACGATACCCGCAACAAGGACAAGAACAAGAAAGATGGTGCCGCAGTCATCACCGACCGCCAGCAATCATTCTACGAGGTAAGGGAACCCCGGGATGCCGACCTGCAGTGGATGAAGGTCATCTACCGCCAGATTGACTTGACCCAGGGCAAGAATGCCGCCCTGTATTATCCCGAGGAGCCCAATGCCGATGGCGAGAATCTGTTCTTCATCATCATGCGCTTGCTGGCCAAGAACCAGATCTCGGCCTATGAGTATCTGGACGGCCGCGAGATGTTCACCGATGAGTTCAAGATCAAGGTGGCCGAGCAATTTGATCGATTCCACATCTATTATACCGAGGCCAAGGGCAGTACCGCCAAGAATCCCATCTATGAATTTGAGAATGCCGACATCCCCAGCAACGAGGTGCTGAGCTACTTGATTATCGAGAAATGGGAGTTTGACACGCGCAGCAATCAGATGAAGGCCCGTGTCGAAGCCCTGTGCCCCGTATTGCATCGCATGGACGAGTGGGGTGGGGAACCGGTGAAGTATCCCATGTTCTGGGTAAAGCTTAATGACATCCGCCCCTATATGGCCCAGCAGTATGTGTTCACCGATGACGACAACAACCTGGCCAGGTACAGCATCGATGACTTCTTCAAGCTGAACATGTACACCGGCGAGATTTATAAGACCAAGAACCTGCGCAACCAGTCGTTGCGCCAGATGTATCCCGAAGACGCGGCCTACAAGCACGCCCAGGACAGCATCGAGAAGCGACTGCGCAGTTTCAACCAGGACCTGTGGGTTCCCCCGTTGGAGGTGCTGCAAGCCCGCGCCGAGGCCGAGGAAAAAGCCCGCGCTGCTGCCGAGGGTGAACTTGCCGAGGGCGAGGCTGGTGCTGAACAAGTCGAGGGCGAAGCCGCTCCTGCAACCGAGGAGAAGAGCGTGACGCGCACCACCAAGCGTGGCAGCAAGTCATCGGCCAAGAAGGAATCCAAGTCCAAGACCAAAAAGACTAAAATCAAGGAGCGCAAACCCAAAACGAGCACCCAGACGGTCAATACTGGAGTGCGCTCGGTGCGCAATCGCAAGAAATAAGGACTGGCCACAATCGACAAGAGTTAAAGCGCCATGTGGGACGGTTGTTCCCGCGTGGCGTTTTATTGGAGCCATGCCATTGTGGCTCAAGCCTTGATTTTTACTCAAGGCGTTTTCTGTGAGCAGTTAAGCAAAATAATGGGTGTTGAAAAAATATCTTAAAAAATGCTTGCCAGTTGGGGAAAGAATATGTAACTTTGCGGCGCAAAAAATCGAAAGGAGGTTGTTGAAACCTATTTAATAAATTGATAGTCAGTACATATCATCCAAATATGCATCGCTGGACACGTGGCTTGTCGGCGGTGTGTTATCAATGTCAGGCCACACCAAAACAAGAATTCAAACATTTAACAATCAAAATAAACATTAAAACAAAACAAATTCAATTATGATTATTGTTCCCGTTAAGGAAGGCGACAACATCGAACGCGCCCTCAAGAAATTCAAGAGAAAAACTGAAAAGACCGGTGTTATTAAGGAATTGCGCAGCCGTCAGGCATTTGAGAAGCCCTCAATCACCAACCGCAAGAAGATGATGAAGGCCGTGTATGTGCAGCAGCTCCGCACCCGTGAGGAGTAATACCGATTACTTTTCATTGCGATAAAAAAATGACGGAAACCGAAATTTTCTTCGGTTTCCGTCATTTTTTTGGCACAAAATTTGCAATTATGGAAAATAGTTGCTAATTTTAGCACCGCAAAGTAGCGCTTGCTTCAAGGGCGAGGCCGCGCTGCGATGTCACATGTTGTTTAGTATGCCTATGAACGCGACGCTTGAACGTTTCCTGCAATACCTGCGGTTGGAGCGCAACCTGTCTCCCAGAACGGTTGACCGTTACGGCCGTGACTTGCGGCAATGGGTCGATTACTTGACTGGCGGCAATGGCGCCCCCGACTTGGCGTCGGTTACTGCTGGCGACATCCGTTCCTGGCTCATCTCGCGGTCGTCCCATGGAGACAGCCCAGCCACGCTGCGGGTTCACCTGCAAGCCATCAGGGCGCTGTACCGATATCTGCTGCGGCAAGGCGAGGTCGGCATCAATCCCGCGGCCATTGTCGAGCTGGCCAAGTTGCCCAAACCGTTACCCACGTTTGTACGGGCAGCGACAGTGGATGCCATTATCGACGCTGATATCGATGGCGATGACTTCACACAGGTGCGCGATCGCTTGATGGTGATGCTGCTCTATGAGACGGGCATCCGCCTGTCGGAGCTCATCGGACTCCAGGACGCGCAGGTCGATACCGTCAAGCGGGAACTCAAGGTGAGGGGCAAGCGAGATAAGGACCGAGTGGTCCCCTTCGGGCCCGAACTGGCCACTGCGGTCGATCACTACCGCACGCTGCGCGTCGAGCAGCGGCCCGAGTGCGGTAACCTGCTGGTGACATCAAGGGGACGCCCCTTGTACCCATCGCTGGTCTATCATGTCGTTCATGACGCGCTCGCCGCCGCGGGCGGCACGGGCAAGTTGAGCCCCCACGTGCTGCGGCACACCTTTGCCAGCGTGATGCTCAACCAAGGAGCCGAGCTCAACAGCGTCAAGGAACTTTTGGGCCATGAGAGCCTGGCGGCGACACAGGTCTACACGCATGTGACACTAAGTGAATTACAACACAATTATGAACTTGCCCATCCACGGGCACTTAAAAAAGGAGGTTATTATGGAAATTAAAATCAATGCCATCCACTTTGATGCAACCGAGAAACTCAATGACTTCATCAACAAGAAAGTAGAGAAACTGGGTAAGTACAACGAGGAAATCGCTAACGCCGAGGTCGTTCTCAAAGTAGTGAAGCCCGAGACCGCCATGAACAAGGAGGCATCTGTGCGGCTCAACGTGCCTCGCAACGAGGACCTGTTTGCCAGCAAGGTAGCCGATACATTCGAAGAGGCTATCGACAACTGCGTTGACGCCCTCAAGCGCCAGCTTGAGAAAGGCCGCCGCGACAGGTAGCACCCACCCCACATATCGAAGACATATCCTCGCCCCCTGTCGGCATGCAACCGCCGGCAGGGGGCATCGTTTCACGCATCAGTAAGATCCCTGAAAAATTAGGTGTAATGGTCATTTTGCAGGATGAAAAAGCCATATAGTGGTTCTATTGGT
>CAMJJG010000059.1 GCA_946406035.1 uncultured Prevotellaceae bacterium | reverse complement strand
CCATAATACAGTTGCTCCTTTCTTACTTGTTGATAACTTGGATTTCAGTGAGGTGGCCATCCTCGGCAGCCTTCTTCAGGGCAGCGTCGATACCCATCTTGTTAATGTTGCGCAAGCCTGCTGCCGACACGGTCAGGCGAATCCACTGTCCCTGCTCGGGCCAGTAGAACTTGCGATTGAAGACGTTAACGTTAAATCTGCGTTTCGTCCTGCGCTTGGAGTGCGACACGTTGTTACCTGTGATCGCCTTCTTACCGGTGATTTGACAAACTTTAGACATAGTTTCTCTTTTTGTTTAGTTATTGATCTGTTTTTTATTTTCTCTCTTCACGACTCGCGATACATGCCTGCCTGTACACAGATAAAACACAGGCGCAGCACAATATTCCGGGTGTGGACATCCAGCATATCAAGGCCGCTCTACCCCACCGGTGTGAGAAGCTCACCGGCATCACGGGATGGAACAACAGTTGGGTGTCTCGCTCGTTTTAATATCGTCCTACGCTTGACTGCCAGGCACTTAGCATCATAGCCTTGACATCGAAGTTTCAACGATCAAGTGTCACACTCTTGACTTGACTAACGCATGAGCATCAGGCCCAGCAAGACAATGTGCCGCGAAATCGGCTGCAAAGTTAGGTACAATTTTTGAACTACGCAACAGATTTACAACACTTTTTCTTATTCCCCGCCCATTTTATCGCTCGGGCGAGCGATTCAGGCACTAAAGGCAGCGATGAACTCGCTCTCCTTGATCACGCCGTCAACGGTCCTTGCTTTA
This sequence comes from uncultured Prevotellaceae bacterium, assembly GCA_946406035.1. Taxonomy (GTDB): domain Bacteria; phylum Bacteroidota; class Bacteroidia; order Bacteroidales; family Muribaculaceae; genus Sodaliphilus. The sequence continues at coordinate 5,088 of CAMJJG010000059.1, read as the reverse complement.
TAGAGCTTAATGACACAGTAGCCATATCTCAACGCATCGGGGTAAAGCTCAAGGAAGTCGCGGTAAGCCTCATTGCATGCCGTGACCACCTTGAGGTCATCACCCTGCAGGGTGGGGTTGGGATAGGCCGCCTTGATGGCGCCACAGATCATGTCTGTCGCCCGCCACACCAGCTCGCTCTTGGGAATGTAGTCGACATCCGAGCCCACGCGGGTTTTCACCGTCGTGTAGTAGATCGTGACCAGTTGTGGCTCATCGGCACACGACCAGAGCAACGGCAGCAACACCGCCAGCACCAACAGGGCCCGTAACTCGTGCCGCCGTCCACCAATTGCAGTAGTCTTGTTCATTGGCTTGTCCTCCTTTCTTGAAAAAACGATCAAAATTTCAATGCCACTCTCGTTGCCCACCTCTGGCATCAGAAATGGTAAGCCTTGATGGGTGTACTATTTTTCACGACAATTCCCGATTTCCTGACGCGGTAGAGGATAACGACACACTCGATGTTGGTCTTGAAATTGCTCTGCAGGTACTCACTGTACACGTCATCGCACGCAACCAGCACCGCATAGTCATCACCCTTAAGATCAGGCTCGGGATAAGCCATACGCAGCCTGCTGCGCATCCGGTCCACGGCAATACCTATCGTATTCTCCTTGGGAGGAGGCGCCATGCCACCATATGACTTGATAACCACTCGCGACTCGATTGACAGGTAATAGTCGATGGTCTGCTCGGGCTCATCCACGCTATTACATGAGCCCAGCGGCAGCAACACCGACACACACGCCACAGCCGCCAACACACACTGCCATGCCAACTTGAAACGAAAACAATACTTACTCATAACCAAAAAATGTTTAGATAGATAAATAATTAGTTCTGCTGTGTGTGTGCCATAAAACAGCCACCCATGGCCTGGGCATTCCCGAGGGGAAAGCGCCAGGCCGGGGCAGCAAACGACTTGAGTATTCTTGTATATTGTAGCACACATGACAATCAGTTTTCAGCTTCTATTATATATAGTAATCTGAGCATCAACAACTAGTACTGACGTTTAATGTTGTTTTTTACAAGAAAAGGGGCGGCCAGAAATCTGTCTTCTGCAACTTCTATTCATCCTGGTCCCTGCGACTCCTGGCCTGGCCCTCTCTCATGGTTAATTAAACTACAAAAAAACACTTATGAAAAAATTATTACACTCACTGGTTGCCTAGCAACCACACAAATTATGAAAAAACAGTAGCACTCAGTCAAAAAGAATCCATATTGCAATGGACACAGTCCGTCGAGACACAGGGTGCGACACCAGGGCCGCCAGTCCTGTCGTAACAGGATCGGCAACACGCGGCAGCGGCGACAACAGGGTCGCCCGCGAGAATAAGCATGGGAAAATCAGTTTGCATCATCATCTCAAAATGTTTAGATTATCAATAATTAGTGTGCCACCCTGTGGCTCAACATCCAAATAGCTGTCCTCCATCTTTTTTCCTCAAGACGCATCAGCGGGAATCATTCCCGATGGTCGATAAAAAATGAGCCTGCCATGGCGCTTTATCCAATGCGCACTAGTCACACCTGCTCTTGAAGATTGTGGAGGAGGTCTCATTTTCTACCTTATTGTTTTGCGCCACTATCGGGCTATGCTCGATGGTGACAGTTGTTTAGCGATTGGGTAACAGCCATATATAACAAGGAATGCCTGGAACGATCGCTTCCAGCAACTGGACATCCATTAACGAGTGCCGCAAGGCACCCCAAGTTACATTTTGTTACCGTTTAAATTAGTAATCCTTTATCCAGTTGCAAATATAGACCATTATTATACATCTTGCAATTAATTTAAAGATATTTTTAACAATTTGCTTTAAAATTATCGTTTTTGATAGGTGTCGCGCGTTAAATCACTGATGAAATGGGCTTTATGCTGTAATTGCCCTGCTCTGGGACTATTTACGAAAAGAAATAATTTTTTTTTGAAAATCTTTTCATTTCCTTTTGTAAATTCAAAAAAAGTATTTACCTTTGTGCTCTCAAGCAAATTTATAAGCTATGGAAATGAATTGTTTAACGCAGGCTGAGAAGCGTCGCGTGAATAAAAGTGCTTAGTAATGGTTTGTTTTACAGAACGATAACCCGAGGAGATGTGATCCTCGGGTTTTTGATTCTTTACGCCACCACTGCTACATGACAATAATGGCCCGGAAAAAATCCGAGCCATCATTGTTATAACAGATAGGGTTATCGATTTCCAAGGTAAAAAACCTCAGGTAAAACGCGGCGCAGTTTATCGCAACGATACCTCAATGTCATCCTTGCCCTCGGCAAAGTTGAGCTTGCCTTCCTTGGCCAGCCAACCCAGGGCACAATGCATTTCGTTCACTTTGAGTTTAGCAGCCTTGCGCAGCTCCTTCAGGGTGAGGGCCTTTTGCGCATCGTTCAGGGCGTTCCACACGAGACCAGCCCAGTTACCAATGTTTTCAGTGTTCATAAAAATAAAAATAACCTTCTAATAAAACAATCAAATAATATATAATTGTGAAAATCTGGGACAAAGGTAATTGATTTTTGCAAACAGTCCGAAGAAATCATGCAAAAAGTTATGCAAACGCCCGAAAAAGGTCATGCAATCCGTTGCATAGACACACGTTAGTGCCCTGGCTCACATGGCCAACCAGATGTCACCGCCCAGCAGCCGATAGATAGCCAGCGTGTTAGCAAAATCATCACGTTGCCCATCGGTGAGGACCTTGACGCAACTCACGCCCGTCACACCCTGCAACTTGAGCATGATCATGCGGCCATGTGCCAAGGCATAGACCAGATCCCTGTAGGCCGGCCGCAGCTCGTCGTCGCTTGCCGCCCAGTAGGTGCCGTCATCGTGGGTTCCGTGACGCGGATCAACGGGATAAAACAGGTAGTCATAGCCATCGATGGAAAACACCGCCTTGTCATACTTGAGCGCACTCGATCCACTATAGCGCACGCACAGGCGCAATGGTCCAGGCAAGCTGTCTCCATTCTGGATGGTGAACGCGAAATAGACCTCATTGGCATTTGCAGCGGTCGAGACATACTTGGAACGGCACTCGCCATCCTGCTGAATTGTGAGGAAGGGCATCAACTGCTCAACCGTGGCTGTCACAGGCTCGTCACGCCAGCTCATGCGCTTGCCGGCGCCGTCCAGCCGGCGCCCCGTGACGGCCGCGCTGTCCCTCACCTCGACAGGCACCACATCCACCGTACCCCACACCTCGCCACTGGTATCCCAGGGGTCGGCCTTGACCTCAGCACGACGCGACATCTGCTCTTGCAGGAGCTTCATGGCCCTGGCACGCTCTCGTTCGGGATGCAGGCGGCGTATCTCCCTGTCATCATCGTCACCGCCTGGCAACGTGGCTGCCAGCCCAGTGGCCACGGCCAGCAATGTGGCCAGCAATAATACTATACATCTATTCATAACTCGTTTACACTACTTGTTCAACAACGACAGCAGCAGTAATTGCCCCTCGAGGGTCGCGCGGTTAATCACACGCTCGCGGTCGCCGGGCAAGCGCTTGACCTGGGCGACGACGCGATCGCCACATTTAGCGGCCATCCACACCGTGCCCACGGGCTTGTCGGGTGTGCCCCCACCGGGACCGGCGATGCCACTCGTGGCGATAGCACAATCGGTACCCAGTGTGCGACAGGCTCCAGCCACCATCTGGCGCACGACGGGCTCGCTCACCACGCCATGGTCGATGATATCCCGCTCGTCGACGCCCAGCAGCGAGGTTTTCACCTCGTTGGCATAGCTCACCACAGCACCCCTGAAATAGTCGCTGCTGCCGGCCACGCTGGTAATCTGATGGGCTATATTGCCGCCAGTACAACTCTCGGCTGTGGACAATGTGAGTCCCAGCGTGCGCAACTGCTCGCCCAGGATCTCGGGCAAGCGCTTGTCACCGTCGGCAATGATGTGGCTGCCCAGGATGTCATGCAACTGGCAGGAGAGGCGGTCCATGTCAGCATTGATCTGCCGGGCATCGGTCGACGAACCCGTCAGCCGCAGGCGGATGATGCCGCCTTCAGGCAGATAGGCCAGGTGGATACCATGCGGCAGGCCGCGCTCAAACTCATCGAGCATCATCGCCAACGACGACTCGATGATGCCGGTGATGACAAATGTGCGGAACTCGATGTCCTCGCCGTCGCAGAATCGCGCCAGCAACTGAGGTATAACAGCGCGTTCCATCATGGCATGCAACTCAAAGGGCACACCCGGCATGCTCACCAGCACTTTACCCTCACGCTCAAACCACATCAACGGCGCTGTGCCCACCTCGTTCTGGATCACGCGGCATGACGAGGGAACCATCGCTTGCAAGCGCGTGTACTCGTTGAGCTCGAGGCCACGGCGCTCCATCACCTCGCGCACGTTGCGCTCCACATCGGCGTCAAGCACCATCTCGCCGCCAAAGTAACGACACAGCGTGGGCTTGGTGATATCGTCCTTGGTCGGGCCCAAGCCACCGGTCATGAGCACGACGTCGGTGCTCTCGATCGCACGGTCAATAGCCCGCATGATGTGCTCGGCATCGTCGGGCACAACCTGCACCGTGTCCACATCCCAGCCGCGCGGTGTCAGGTGCCGGGCAATCCATCCCGAGTTGGTGTCAGTGACTTGACCGATGAGCAATTCATCTCCTATTGCAATGATACTGTACTTCATTGATTGTCATGTATTGATGATTGATAGTTGCACGCCGCATTGCCCGTAGCAATGTAGCAACAAATGCCGCTACGGTCGCGAGGACCATAACGGCTTGATGCGTTATAGAGTCGCAACAAGAGTTGCGATTCCCTGTTACAGGGGATTTACTTATAGACGGTATCGCTCACGGTCAGGCTGTAACGACCCTTAGCGCGACGGCGTGCAAGCACCTTGCGGCCATCGGCGGTGCGCATACGACTACGGAAGCCATGCTTGTTGGCTTTCTTACGATTCGAGGGTTGGAATGTTCTTTTCATTGTTTATCTCTGTTTTTTAATTGTTCCGAAATTTTTTCGCAAAATGCGGTGCAAAATTAGTCCTTTTTTTCAAAT
>CAMJJG010000058.1 GCA_946406035.1 uncultured Prevotellaceae bacterium | reverse complement strand
TCGCTGATTATCAGTCCCCATTTTTTCAAAAATCAAAGACCGCGGAAAACAGGACTGTCGGCGGATTATACGGACTACACGAATGCATCCGCACTCCCCTTCAAAAGGAATGCGGATGCTTCTCTAAGCTCTAAACCGCGAACGCAAGCGAGCTTTTTTAGTCCTAAGTTGTCAGAGCATTACTTGAGGTCGGGCAACTGGTCGCGGGTGATGACATAGGCATTGGTCATGGCGTTCTTCCACCAGGCATCGCTGCAGAAGTTGCTGCCATACCACACCATGAACGAACCCCACTTGGCTCCAGCACCCCAGATGTCGGAAATATTAGCGAAGCTCGTGTTACCGTCAACGCCACACTCGCCCAAGATAACCATCTTGCCGCTATAGGTAGCCTGAATTTCATCAAACTCCTGCTTGTTCTGCGCGGCGTTGTAGCCGTACAGGTCGCGGGCAATCACGTCCACATACTCGTTGCCGGGATACCAATCGGTGTCCTGGTTGTAGGTGGAACTGTTGCCGTTGTAATTCTGAGTGGTCCATACCCAAATGAGGTTTTTCACGCCCTTCTGCTTGAAGTAGTCAAACATGGCCACCCACAACCGCTTGTAGGTATCGGCACCGTCATATCCCCACCAGAACCAAGCCTTGGTCCATGAGGCTTGTTGCTTGGCACACGCGTTGCCAGCGCCCTCGTGGAAGGGACGCCACATGGCAGCGATGCCCGCGTCCTGCAACTTGAGCAAGACGTCAATCACCTTGTCCATCTGGCCATAGAACCATTGGTTTTCCCAAGTGCCGCTGGTCAAGGCATTGGAGGCCTTGAATGTGGTCTCACTGGGCGTGCAGGTCACGCCCGAGCCATCGCTACCGGGAACGGTGCTCGAAGAGACAGGCACGTTGAAATGCCACATGAGCTGGACGATACCACCGGCGTCAAACCACTCCTTGACAGGCGTGATGTCGTTGTAGTTGATCCAGTTGTTCTCGGGAACATAGATCTGAATGAAGTCATAGCAGTTCATGGCCGGATATTTACCGGTCACGCCCTTCACATAGTCAGCCAAACGATGATTCCAGTTCACCTCGGCCATGACGCTCGAGATGGTCTTGCTGCCATACTGCGACCACATATAGGCCAGCAGTTTCTTGGCCGGTTCGGTAGTAGCGACCACAGGTTCCTGTCCCTCGGCAGGAGGAATCACGGTAGCCTCCTTGGTCTTGAAGCTCAAGGTAAACTCTGGAGCCGAGGCCGAAGCGTCGGTAGTAGAAACGATAGCGCCCTTGGCCACCTTGACAGTATAGTTCGTGCCAGCAACGAGCGATAAAGGAATATCTACCGCCATCGTCGTCTGTGAATTGCTCTTAGCGGCAACAGCAGTGCCGTTGAGCGTGATGCCAGTCGAGGATACGACCTTGACCGTCGTGTTATAGGTCAGCGTGAGCACAGTGGTGGTTTCAGCATCCACCTCGGCTCCCTCGGCAATGGTCTGCCCTCGCAAGATCACGGTCACGCTGGGCGTGGGTTCATCTGGGCCATCTTCACTACTACACGAGGAGATAGTGAATACCGCAGGTAATAGTATAAGGGCTAATAACGCAAGATTAACGAGACGATTTCTTTTCATTGTCTTTACCTTGTAATGTTGTGCAAAATTGTTGAACTCGGTCCGTGATTGACGCGATGTAGCGGGCACGGCATTGCTCGGGCACCGTCTGCGCCATCTGCCGCAGGCGCTCCTGATAGGATATCCACGCCCGGCGGGCATGGCCTATTGCCGACTTGCGCTTGAGGCCGCTCTGAGCGATGAGTTTGAAATAAGCGCTGTCGATGGGAGCCATATCAGGCCACTCGCCTATCTCGGCGACATCATCGGGACCATAGAGCGCATCATTCAAGATGGCGTCGAGGCTCATGACTTGCGTCTTGGTGCCCACACGGGCTTCTGCCTCCATTTCCTGCCATTCGACATAGGCCTTCTTGGCCTTTTCGGCGGCATGGTAGAACTCGGGGTAATGGCGCAACACGTCATCAACGCGCGCCGAGCACAGCGTGTCGCCAGGCTCCACAGCGATGGTGTCGATGCCATAACCCTCGATATTGGCAATGAGGTCTTCCTCCTGATGAGTGTTATCCTTTTCCTCCTTGTAATAATGGCATGAAGTCAGCATCAAGGCTAACGACACGACAGCAGACAAAGAGAGGCCTCGCCGACTGTTATAAAGCGATTTCATCATTAGTGTGTTTTTAATATTCAAGTTTCAAAGGTGCATAGCACTTAGAAACTTGAAAGTTTAGAGTTTAAAGTTTAAAGAACAAAGGACTAAGTCTCTAAACCCTAAACCCTAAACTCTAAACTCTAAACTTTAAACAATTTTACATGGGAGCTACGGTCACCTTGGTCAAGATGAAGTTCTGACCCTGGACGATGAACGTGCCGCCCCACCATTGCTGGGTGTAAGCCGCATCGAGCATGGCCTGGGTGAGCGTCATCTTGATGCAGTTGCCGTTGCCAGCAAAGTCATAGGCCGTAAACTCGCCCTCGGCAGTCTCGGCAACAGCCAGATAGGTGGGACCCCAGTGGCCCTCAACAATCTTGACCTGCCAGCCAGCGCCAACCTCGCCATAGAAGCGGACCACGCTGCCTTCCTGAGGCTCAAAAGCAGCCAGCTCGGGCGACGTATCGCTACCGATGGTGATGTTGTTGCCCCAGCCGCTGGTGTCCTCACGGCCTTCCCAGAGAACCTGTTCAGCGCCTGCAGCGATAAACTTCACATACTGCAGCTTGATGCCGTCACCCCAGATAACCATACCCTGGCCACCGTCACCAAACATTTGAGCAGCCTCCTCGGCAGTGATGTCAAACACGAGGTCGGTGACATTGGCACCAGGAGTGATGTTGCCATCAGCACCGTACATGCTTGCCAGGCCACTGAGCGGAGTGCTCCAGTCACCCATGCGGAAGTTGAAGATGGGATTACTGTTGGTGGCAACAAAGTGAACGGTCATCTGACCAGGACCGGTGATGGCCTCATGGAACTTGTTCCACAGGTCACCGCTCCAGTTGAATACGCCCCAGTTGCTCCAGCCACTCAGTTCCACATTACCCTGCCAGATAACACCGGCGAGCTTGCGGATCTCGAGAGGATAGGTAGCAGTGATGTTGGAGTTCTGCTTAACCACTACATCACCATCAACCAGATAGTCGGGAACGGTAAAGGTCAGTTTGTTGTCGGCGATGGAGTACTCATTGGCACTCAAGGGAGCAGTGCCACCAGGCAACGTAACCTCGATGATGCGGTCGAAGTTCTCACCATACAGGGTGACAACGTCGCCAGCAACGAGGTCGGTGCTCTGTGAAGCGCCAGTGATGACAACAGTGGGAACCGAGAACGCGTCGGTCTGCAATGCATCGCCCGAATAGAGCAGCAGCGAGATAGCACCCGACTTACACTCGGCAGGAACAGTGGCGATAATCGTCCTGTTGTCTTCCGAGACAGTAAATTCGGCGGCTACACCACCAGCGAACAGCACTTGCTCTACCGTGTGCAGGTTGGTACCGTGGATAGCAATCTGCTCGCCAAAGTCGGCTGCGGCAGGCTCAAGGCTCAGATAACTTGCCGAAACGATCTCGAGCGGAGTCTCAAAGGTGTACTCCCAGTCAGCACCGTCATTCATGGTGATGGTACCGCTCTCGGCTGCCAGAGGCACGCGAACGCGGATCTCGCGACGCGAAACATATTCAAAGTCTTCGGCGATCACCGAGGCGCTCCTGGTGAAGATCACCTCAGCAATGTTATAGACATAGTCACCCGTGATCGAGATGATGTCACCTGCATTCAGTCCAGTGACGGGAGTCACATTGGTCACCTCGATGGGCTCTTCAAACACGAGCGTACCAATCGAAACGATAGTATCGTTGCCGGCAACCAACCTGATCTGACCGGGAACGGTCTCGTCGGGCACGTTGCAATAGATGTTCTCATTGTCGCTGCGGTTGAAAGCCGAGCGCTCAACAATGGCATTACCCGGGAAGATGACTTTGTCCACCTTCTGCATGTTGGTACCCGTGAGGCGGATCTCTGTATTGCGCAGGATGGGCGACGGTCCATAGGCCAGCAGGTTCACACCCGACTTGCTATAGGGGTCGGTGACCAGGTCCTCCTCATTACAACTTGTGAGCGAAACCCCAACGAGGGCTACCACAAACAGGATGAAAATATTTCTGAACTTTTTCATATTCTTCTTTCATTATAATTAATTAGGAACCACACGGATGTTGTCAATCTTGATGATGGGGGTGCAATCTACACCTTCAACACCACAACTCGAGACGAAGATCCACAAACTGGTGAAACTCTCGGCCGAGAGCGAGCCGCTGGATACCGAGCCGTCCCAACCGTAAACGAAGTTGGCTGCGATGGGCAGAGTAACGGTTACCCACTCACCACCGGTGTCGTAACTGCCCGTCGGGCTGGTTGACCAGGGACGGTACAGGGCACGAGGATTGGCATTGTTGGTCATGTAGGTGTTGTTAGCACCTGCCACGGTCTTGCCATAGATGTCGACACCTGCATTGCCGAAGGTCACCTTGTCAACGCCAGCAAAGCAGATCTGCATGGTTGCATTGCTCCAAGGATATTCACTGGGAATGTTCATCTCAAACTTGAGAGCCATGTTGCTCCAGTCGCTGAAGTCGGCCAGATCGGTCAGACGAGCACCCATCTCACCATCCTGATAGTTCTCGGGCGAGTTCCAACTGCCGGGCCAGTAAACGAACGAGAAGTGCTGCTCGTCCCAGGTCTCGCCATTCAGTACCGAACTGCCGTCACCCAACTGGATGAAGTTGCCGCTCAATGCGGTGTCATCGGTCGTGCTGCTGTGACCGTTCCAGCCGTGGTTGTCCAGGGCGATGTTGTCGAAGTCGAACAGCATGCCGCGCGAATCCTTGTAATAGAAACTCGTCTTGGTCGTTCCGTAAACCGATGTCACATAGATGGGACCCTCGACAGCACCGGCGGGAACCGTGAAGGTTACCTGGGTGTAATCGGAGGCGATGTTGGTGATTTCAGCAGGAACCATCGAACCGTCGGCTCCAGTGAAGTTGATGGCCAGCGGAGTTCCGGGATCGTCGATGAAGTAGTTACCAGTCAGCGTCTGGGTTGAGCCTACAGGTGCATACTCGTTGCCCATGCTGATGATTTGCGGGGCTGCGATAACAACATGGAAGTCATAGGTCACAGTGTCCTGGTCCTTGGTAATCATGTAAATCTTGTCGGTAACTGTTTCGGGCACCGAGCGGGGGATTTGCACGATGAGGGTGTTGTCGGTGATGTAGCTCGAGTTGAGAATACCCTTCTTGTCGTTAAAGTAGATCTCATAGACACTACGCAGGTTCTTACCCACAAGGCAAATGATGCTTTGGGGAGAGGCCTCGGTCACCAACTCACCATTGGTGTAGTGCATGTCCGGGTCATCGTTAGAGCCTTGAATCTCGGTGCTCAGACAGCGCACATAACTTACCGAAGGTAATCCGCTTGCCACCTCATACTTGTCAGGCTCGTCGGCACATGAGAACAAACCCAATGCCATAACGGCAAGTGCCATGACGATGAAATTATATTTGAAATTTTTCATTTTCTTTAATCTTTAATAGAATAGGTGTCAAACTAAAGTATCAATAACTGTAAGTTGCTCTCACGTCAACATGGACACCATCAACATTGCTGCCCAGGTTGGGATTGAACACAACGTCTTCCTGCGGGAAGGGCATGAAGAAGTAACGCTTGCTGCCGTCGGGGCTGGTCTTCATCATAGCCTCGGGATTGGGAGCAGTCTGTGCCTCGTTATAGCCAGCCGACGCGGTGATCGACCAGATACCGGTCTCGGCATAGGTCTTGTAGATGTCGCTCAGGCCATAGAACGTGCTGCGCTTTTGAGCCCTGAGTTCGGAAACGCAGAAGTCGGGATCGAAGTAGGATACGCGCACGTAGTCAAACCAGCGGTCACCCTCGAAGGCGAGTTCCAGGCGACGCTCTTTCCAGATGTCGTCAAAGGTGATGACACTGGGACGCTGAGCGTTCCTGATAGCGCGGTGGCGCACTGCATAGAATGCGTCGATGGCGCTACCGTCGCTGGTCGATTTGGCAGTACCCATCTTGGCCTCGGCATAAATCAGATAAATGTCGGCAAGACGCAGCAGGTGGGTTGACAGCGAGCTGGCCATGCGGGCATCAGAATGTCCGAACTCGGCAATATGGTCGGCAGTATTGCCGTACAGGTGCTTCACACAGTTGGAACCGGTACCCGAGTTGAGCTGGCCACCAGCCGACTTGTTATACTTGGTGTCGAACATGAACTTCAGATAATCGAAGCCCATCTCATGGGTAGTGCTATCAATCTCATGATCACGCCAGAAGTAGGAATAGGTGAAACCGGGCAGCATCATGGTAGCCT
>CAMJJG010000057.1 GCA_946406035.1 uncultured Prevotellaceae bacterium | reverse complement strand
GTCTGATTTCGCCGTACAACCGCAAGGGCGTCTCGTCCATCATGTTCAGCAACGACGCTATGGACCATGCCGTGTGGTTCATCTACAAGGTTGACAACTACGTTGACCAGCCACTGCCGCGCATCCAGCTTGCTGGCCTTGATCCCGAACGCAGTTACACCATCACCGAGCGCAACATCAAGGTGGGCCAAAAGCCTTGCGAACTCAACGGCAAGACCTTTACCGGCCGCTTCCTGATGGACATCGGTCTTGAAGTGCCCCTGGCCAGCGACTACGCCAGCCGCATCTTCGAGCTCAGATAAAAGACAACATCACCTAAACGATAATAATGAAAATGATGAAAATGATGAAACCAAGGTTGTTGCTCATCGCCCTGCTGTTTGTCCTTTGTGCAACACAGGCAGGAGCCCGTGCTCCCAAAGTCGAGAAAACCCCGGCGCAAAAGTTGATTGAGCGCCTCACCAAGCTGCAAAAACGCGGCATCATGTACGGCCATCAGGACGACCCTTTCTATGGCATCACGTGGGAATGGGAGCAGGGCCGTTCGGACACCTATGACCTTGTTGGCGACTACCCCGGTGTGATGGGCTTTGACCTGGGGGGCATCGAGATGGGCGACGACAAGAACCTGGATTCGGTACCGTTCAATTGGATTCGTGAAGAAATCATCAAGCAATATGAGCGTGGCGGTATCGTGACGCTGTCATGGCATCCGCGCAATCCCATGTTGGGCACCACCGCTTGGATTGAGAGCGACATCAAGTCGTTTGAGGCGGCAAAGCCTTATCTTGAGAAAACCGGTCAACTCGGTCTTGTCCTCGATCCCCGGAGCACGGTAAAGGAGATCCTGCCCGGCGGCAAGGGCCACAACAAGTTCATGACGTGGCTCCAGCGTGTCGAGGCATTCCTTCTCTCGCTCACCGACAAGGAAGGCAAGCCTGTTCCTGTTATCTTCCGTCCCTGGCATGAGTACAACGGCGGATGGTTCTGGTGGGGCAAGGGCAATTGCTCCGACGAAGATTTCCTGCGCTTGTGGAACCTCACTCAAGATTATCTCAATAAGAGCCTGTCCGCGTCCATCGTGTGGAGTTGCTCGCCCAACTTGGGTATCGATCCGCAGGAATTCTACAACCGCTGGCCTGGTGACGAGCGTGTCGATTTGTTAGGCCTTGACGCCTATCAGTGGGGTACCGAAGAAGATTTTGTCAAACAGTGTAATGCCGACATGGACTTCCTGGATGCCTATGCCCAGGAGCATGGCCTGCTGCTGGCATTCACCGAGTGCGGCTACAAGAATTCGCCTGATGCCACTTGGTGGAGCCGCGTGTTGCTGCCCATCATGGAGGAGCACCATCCTTGCTATTTCCTGCCGTGGCGCAACTTCAAGCGTGAGCACTTTGGCGCAGCTCCCGGCATCGCCACAGCCGATGATTTCAAGCAAATGGCAAAGGGCAAGAAAATCCTCTTTGTCAAGGACATCAAGAAGGTGAAGTAATGTAATCGTCATTCTATAACAAATAAAGCCGGCAGCACAGTTTGCCGGCTTTATTTGTTTCTAATACCTCATTCCTAGTTCCAGGGCTTGAGGCCGAGGAATTTTTGGGCCAGATCGGTGTCGTTGTTGAAGTCGTTGATGAGCGCATGGCCCTGATCCAGGCGACCAATGGCCTCCATATCCTCGCTGGAGAGTTCAAAGTCAAAGATGTCCAGATTGCTTGCCATGCGATCCTTGTGCGATGTCTTGGGCACGGGCATGATGTCTTGCGACACCAGCCAGTTGAGGGCCACTTGGGCGTTGGTTTTGCCGTATTTTGCTCCGATGGCCTTGAGTGTCTCGTTTTCAAAGAAACCGTGCCGGCCTTGTGCCAGCGGTCCCCATGCCATGAGCCGCGTGCCATAGTCCTTGATGAGCGCACGCATGGCCTTTTGCTGGGCAAACACATGGGTCTCGAGTTGCAGCACAGCGGGCTTGACGTCCATGTGCTCGGCGATGTCGATAAAACGCACGTTAAAGAAGTTGCTCAGTCCGATGGCCCTTGCTTTGCCAGCCTGATAGGCTTTTTCCATGGCCCGATAGGTGCCATAGCAGTCACCGTAGGGCTCATGCACGAGCAGCAGGTCAACATAGTCGGTGCGCAGTTTGCGCAGCGACTCATCGATGCTCAATGCTGCTCGCTGCTCGCCGGCGTTGCTGATCCACACCTTGGTGGTGATGAACAGTTGGTCGCGCGGGATGCCGCACTTGCTGATGGCAGCGCCCACACCTTCTTCATTCTTATAGTCTTGGGCGGTGTCGATGCTGCGGTAACCCGTCTCGATAGCGTCGAGCACACAGCGTTCACACTCGGCCGGGGAGAGTCTGAATACGCCAAATCCCAGTGCGGGCATCTCCACACCATTGTTCAGTCGAATTGTTTTCATTGCGGGGTGATATCATGTCATTGGGTGACTATTGATGGCAAAGGTAATGATAAAAATTGAAAAATGCACAATTTTTGACTAATCCCCTGATATTGTTCACGGTGTTAAAATGTTCATGCTGTTCATGTTCAAACTCCACCCTGTAAAGCAACGGGGCAAGTCCCCCTTCAGGTATGATTGCCGAAACTACCGTCAGCATCACAAACTATGGTGCCGGCGGCTTGTTCTTCGCTCCACGAATAGAAAATCCCTCACACCAGGACTGAAGCATGAGGGATATAACAAGACTTTGTTGGAGATCTAATTCCCTGGGGCGTTCAGGATGATGTCGATTATAGCGTTGATGTCGGCAATGTTGATTTCGCCATCACCGTTGACGTCACCGCTGGGATTCTCGCTACCATTCAAGATGATGTCGATGGCGGCATTCACGTCGGCGATGTTGATTTCAAGGTCGCCATTAACGTCTCCATGCACAGGCTTCAAGTCATCCACAATGTGTCCGAAATAGGGCGCCCAGTGCTCGTCGCTAAGATAGTCATCAGCCGTCCCCTGCAGCACATGAAGCGTACGGCCAGAGTAATCAGCATTATCCAAACTGAATTGTCCATACCCGCTCGATACTCTCGAGAGGTCTGCAATGTAGCAATACACATCTGTCAGGCCAGAGCACCAAGCGAATGCAGATTGACCGATAGAAGTTACCGAGTTAGGGATGACGATGCTGGTCAGACCAGTGCAATTGAAGAAGGCATTGTAACTGATAGCAGTTACCGAGTTGGGGATAATCGTGTTCTTGCAGCCAAAAATTAAAGTGTTAGAGGCGGTCTCTATGATTGCATTGCAGTTGTTGCGCGAATCATATATTGGATTGCCGCTTTCTACCACGATGCTGGTCAACTCGGGGCAGTTAAAGAAGGCATTGGAACCGATAGAAGTTACCGAGTTGGGAATATTGATGCTGGTCAAGCCAGTGCAGCCATCGAACGCATATCTACCGATAGCAGTTACCGAGTTAGGGATGACGATACTGGTCAGCCCCGCGCAGTCATAGAATGTCCAATCCTCGATAGAAGTAACCGAGTTAGGGATGTTGATGCTGGTCAGCCCTGTGCAGCCATAGAAAGCCCTGCCGCCGATGTAGGTGACCGAGTTGGGGATGACGATGCTGGTCAGCCCTGTGCAGCCGTCGAACGCTTGGTAGCCGATGGAGGTGACGGAATTGCCAATGGTCACGCTCGTCAGGCCGCTGCAGCCAGCGAACGCCCCGCTACCGATCTCAGTTACCGAGTTGGGAATGACGATGCTGGTCAGACCGCTGCAGCCAGCGAACGTCCCAGATCTGATAGAAGTTACCGAGTTAGGGATGACGATGCTGGTCAGGCCAGTGCAGCCATCGAACGCATAGTCACCGATGGACGTAACAGCGTCTCCGAAGGTTACGTCTGTGAGTCCCGTGCAGCCATAGAATGCATAGCTGCCAATACTTGTTACCGAGTTAGGGATGACGATGCTGGTCAGACTGGTGCAGTACCAAAACGTTCCTAAACTGATAGAAGTTAGCGAGTCGGGGATGACGATGCTGGTCAGACCAGAGCACCAATAGAACGCATTGTCACCGATGGTAGTTACCGAGTTGGGGATGACGATGTTGGTCAGCTTAGTGCAGCCAGCGAACGCATTGTCACCGATAGAAGTTACTGAGTTAGGGATGACGATGCTGGTCAGACCCGTGCACCCATGGAACGTCCAATCCTCGATAGCAGTTACCGAGTTAGGAATGTTGATGCTGGTCAGCCCCGTGCAGCCCTGGAATGCATAGCTGCCAATATTTGTTACCGAGTTTCCTATGACGATGCTGGTCAGACCAGTACATTCTCTGAACGCCCAGTCACCGATAGTAATTACCGAGTTGGGGATGTTGATGCTGGTCAGACCAGTACATTCTCTGAACGCCTGGTCACCGATAGCAGTTACCGAGTTAGGGATGTTGATGCTGGTCAGCTTCGAACATAACCCAAATGCTCCATTACTGATAGCAGTAACCGAGTTACCCATGACGATGCTGGTCAGCCCAGTGCATGCCCAGAACGCCTCGTCACCGATAGCAGTTACCGAGTTGGGGATGCTGATGCTGGTCAACCTCGAGCAGTCCTTGAACGCAGAGTTGCCAATAGAGGAGACAGCGTTCGGGATGGTTACCTCTGTCAGTCCCCTGCAGCCCTGGAACGCAGAGTTGCCAATAGCGGTGACCGAGTTGGGGATGGTGATTTCGGTTAAGCTGGTTATCTCATATGCAAAATTGCCTGGTATACTATTTACCTTGTCCCCAATGACTATTCTCTCAATCGGACAATGGTAGAAGGGATGAAATGGAGCAAAGAAACTATTACAGTCCTTTGCATTGAAATAAACCGTTTTCAGCCTGCAGTTAGTGAATGCATTGTTGCCAATAGCGGTGACAGCGCTCGGGATAGTTACCTCTGTGAGCCCCCCGCAGCCATGGAATGCAGATTCGCCAATAGAGGTGATGGAGTTGGGGATGGTTACCTGAGTGAGCCCAGCGCCCCGGAATGCAGATTCGCTAATAGCGGTGACAGAGTTGGGGATGGTTACCTCTTTGAGCTCCGAGCAGCCCTGGAACGCAGCGCCACCGATGGCGGTGACAGAGTTGGGGATGGTTACCCCTGTGAGTTCCCTGCAGTAATAGAATGCACCGTAGTCGATGGCGGTGACAGAGTAAGTTTTACCATTGTATGTAACACTATGGGGAATATTTACATTACCTGTGTACTCATACAGATACTCATTATAACTGGTTCCTTGATAAGTTACAATCGCATTATCACCATCGATCTTGTAATAGATGCCATCGATCTCGAAGTCGTGGGCCGTGGCGAGTGCGGGCAACAGCAGGGCCAGCACCAGGATGGAAAAGCGGAAGAATTGTTTCATTGCCTTATGTATTTGAAGTAAATATCGGTTGATAGAATCATTGATTGAGGGTTTCGACCCACAAAGGTAATAAGGATTTTTCAATTCTTATCACAGATATGCCCATTTCCCATACATCCACACAAAAAAACGGCCGGCTGCGCGGGCAGTCGGTCGCTTTGTGTTTTTGATGTAGCACCTCCGGTCTCAAGTGGATGAGTCACAATGACTACCAGTTATATCTAATTCTGGGTTCCGTTCAAGACAATATCGATGATGGCGTTGACGTCGGCGATGTTGATTTCGCCGTCACCGTTCACGTCAGCCAAATAGGTGCTATCATCTCCACTTAAGATGATGTCGATGACGGCATTGATGTCTGCAATGTTCACCTCCCCGTCGCCATTCACATCTCCCGGCAGTGCAGCGTTCTTATAGGTGAAGTAGCCCGGGTTGCTGGGACCGCCGTCGATGTGGGCATACTCATCATCCACATGGTTGGCATTATAAGTTGTGCCCTGTTCGCCCACCAGACTGGTGCATTGCTTGAACATATCATATGAGTAGATCACTGAAGCCGTGGTCCAGCCACTGCCCACGTAGATGGTCCGCAGATTAGTACAGCCATAGAACATGGCTCCCATATTGGTCACCTGGGACGTGTTGAAATGACTCAAGTCAAGAACCGTTATTTTGTTGCATAAACTGAACATGTCTACCATTTTGGTCACTCCGCTGGTATTCAGATACTTGATACCCTGAATAGTCTGAAGGTTTGTCATGAGAGAGAACCAACCATTGGTGGCCGTTGGGCGAGCATTAGCGAACGATGGGTCGAAGACCACCCGGGTCACATAGGATCTGGTGCCATCGGTATACCACCTGGGTTCGGTGTAGTCTAGGTTCATGGAATAGGTCATGCCCTCGCGTCTAAGGCGCTGCTTGTCGTAGTAGAACGTCAGCGTGGTGTTCTCAGGCGTGTAGCAGGCATAGGCTACAGGCGCATTCACATCGGTGAGGTAACCAGGGTTGCTGGGGCCACCGTCGATGTGGGCATAAGTCTTGTCCACATGGCCATCAAAGGGAGTGCCCTTGCCGCCCACCAGAATGGTACAGTGCCTGAACATATCATCTGAGTAGATCACTGAAGCCGTGGTCCAGCCACTGTCCACGCAGATGGTATGCAGGCTGGTACAGTCCTCGAACATGCTTTCCATATTGGTCACCTGGGACGTGTTAAAGCTGCTCAAGTCAAGGCCCGTCAATTCATTGCAGTCCTCGAACATGGACTCCATATTGGTCACCTGGGACGTGTTGAAACTGCTCAACTCAACACTCGTCAATGC
>CAMJJG010000056.1 GCA_946406035.1 uncultured Prevotellaceae bacterium | reverse complement strand
TCGCTGATTATCAGTCCCCATTTTTTCAAAAATCAAAGACCGCGGAAAACAGGACAAGAAACAATACCTACTAAACTTGGAGAAGGAACACATCGGCTGAAGTTTTACAGAAAAATCACCTGATGACTTCATGCGACCTCAGTAATAAATCAAGTCCACTTTAAAATTGAAGTGGACTTGATGATATAACCACAGGTATTATCAGTTGAATTGGCTGCGCCCAGCCAAGGGCGTAGGCGCCTAGTGTTTGCATTAGACCCGCGGGGAGCTATATCATTGTCCCTTATTCGTTTGGTGATGAAGGCGACTGCACGCGGAAGGTGACCGTGCGGTTGTAGACGTAATTGGCCAGCGTGTAGGCCACCATGGCCACGATCATGACGATGTTCTGGCCAGCCTTACGCATCGGGAAGAAGGGAATGATGTCGTCGGGAAGGTTCTTCCAGCCTAATCCCTCGAGCAGGATCCAGCTCACGCAAAGCTGCAAGGCAAGACAGATCAAGAAGCCGCACACAAAGAGCAATAACTCTCGACGTAAGTTATTCTTGGTCTTGAAGACCCAATTGCGGTTCCACAAGAAACTGTTGATGACGCCGAAGACGTAGCCCACGACGTTAGAGATACCGTAGGAGAGCCCCATGCGAGTATTCATCACATAGAAGACGACAAGGGTGATGAGCGTGTTCAACACGCCTATCACACCATACTTGAGTAATTGTATGCCCGTTTGACGGGCCTCGGCCTTATCAATCTTCATGTAACAGTTATTATCGCGACAAAATTAGATAATCTTAACGAATTAACAAAATTAGTGGTGAAATTTTAATCTCTTGGGGCCATGATGACGCCCACATTTACAAGTCCGACCAGGGTGTCACAGCCTTCCATCCCCTGCCACACGACCACCGAGTGGACGTCGCCGGGACTAACGCCACGCGCGATGGTAACGGCCTGTTGATACAAGGCGCCGAATCCGCCACCCGTCCAGTTGCCATACTCGTCGGCGAGTGCGATGTCAACCATCTGCCGGTTCACTGTCGAGTCGGCTGCTATAGCGTCCACAACAAGTGATAGGGCCCTGTAGGGATAAGCATTGTCGTGGCGCACGGCTAGCGACAGGTCATACACCCGTGCCGAGTCATCATAGGCGGGCGTGAATGTCAATGGCATTGCACGTTGCCACCCGCTGGCTGGCAGATTGACAAATGACGCATGGGCCATCACCGGCTTGTGTCGGCAAGCTGGCAACAAGAGCATTGCGGCGGCAATGACCCATGTCACTGCCACCGCTGTGCGATTGCCATATCGAGCCCGAGGGCTACTCTTTTGGACCATTGTTCTGCTGGGCTTGAGCATTTCCGTTTTGCGCCGCGTTGCCATCCTTGGGTTGACGGGGGCGGAAGGTCTTCACCGGCTTGGGCATACGATCCTGGCGTTGCGGCTTGCCGGCCCGCGGCTGGCCATTGTCCTGTTGGGGCTGCTGGGGCTTTTTGGGCTTGCCTGGGCGCTGTTTGCGCTCGGGCTTGGCCACATTCTGGTCAGCGCCGGCATCGGGGGTGCGTTTTTCCCCTTTCCCTGCCATTGCCTTATCCCCGCTGGGCTTTTTCTTCTTTTTCTTCTTCTTTTTGTCAAAGCGGCTGATGCTGTCCTGCGTCAACAAGTCGCCAAATGGCGAGCCCTGCTTGCCGCCCTCGTCGGGCTTGAGGGTATCGGGCTTGACACCATTCTTGTTCAGCGCGATGACTTCAAAGGCCTCGGCCGCCGTGAGCGTAACCGTATTGGAGGGCGAGTTGCGCTCGGTGGAATAAATGATCTCTCGCTTCAGGGCGTCGGCCTTGAAGTAATAGTAGGTAGCGTCCTTGGTCTCGAGATGCACGTCCTTGGGCGGCAGCTGGCGGATGGCCTCGACATAGGTATTCACCTCAAAGTTGATGCAGCACTTGAGCTTGGCGCACTGTCCGGCAAGGTTCTGCGGGTTCAACGAGATGTCCTGGAAACGCGCGGCGCTAGTAGCTACCGATACAAATCCCGACATCCATGTGGCGCAACACAACGGGCGGCCACAGGGGCCGATGCCACCAATGCGACCGGCCTCTTGACGGGCGCCAATCTGCTTCATCTCGACACGTATCTTGAAAACGTCGGCCAGGACCTTAATCAGCTGGCGAAAGTCGACACGCTCATCGGCGATATAATAGAAAATCGCCTTGTTGCCGTCGCCCTGATACTCGACGTCTCCAATCTTCATCTTCAGGCCCAGGTCCACAGCGATCTTGCGGGAACGTATCATCGTGTCCTCCTCGCGGGCCTTGGCCTGCTCATAGCGTTCCATGTCGGCGGGTTTGGCCTTGCGGAAGATTCTCAAGAACTCGGTATCCTTGCGCAGGTTAACGCGCTTGATCTGGTTCTTGACCAACCGGCCCGTGAGTCCCACCCTGCCGATATCATGCCCTGGGTTGGCCTCGACAGCTACCCAGTCGCCCCGCTTGAGCGGGATGTGGATGCTGTTGCGGTAGAAACCGCGGCGCGTGTTCTTGAACAGCACCTCAACAATCTCATAGTCATTGTCGGGTACGTCTTCAAGCCAGTTGGTGCTGGTGAGGTTGCAACGCCCCACGTCGTCATTGCAGCACCCACCGCCACAAGCACGGGCATCACACTTGATGCAGGAGTCCTCGCTCTCGGGCATTCTCACTTGAATGTTCTTATTCTCATCCATCGTGGAGCACTCACATTATTTAGCGTAGCTCACGGCGCGGGTCTCGCGGATGACCGTGATGCGCACCTGGCCGGGATAAGTCATCTCGTCCTGAATCTTCTGAGCGATCTCGTTAGAGAGTTTCTCGGTCTCCTCGTCACTGATCTTATCGGCACCGACGATCACGCGCAGCTCGCGACCAGCCTGGATGGCATAGGTCTTGACCACGCCGGGATAGGACAAAGCCAAGTGCTCAAGGTCGTTCAAGCGCTTAATGTAGGCCTCGACAATCTCGCGGCGGGCACCGGGACGGGCACCGCTGATGGCGTCACACACTTGTACGATGGGAGCATAGAGGCTCGTAGCCTCTTCCTCGTCGTGATGGGCACCGATGGCATTGCAGATGTCGGCCTTCTCCTTATACTTCTCGGCCAGTTTCATTCCCAGCTGTGCGTGCGGCAGTTCGGGCTCATCATCGGGCACCTTGCCGATATCATGCAGCAAGCCGGCACGGCGAGCCTTCTTGGGATTCAATCCTAGTTCACTAGCCATAATGGCACACAGGTTGGCCGTCTCGCGAGAGTGTTGCAACAGGTTCTGGCCATAGCTGGAGCGGTACTTCATCTTACCGATCAGGCGGATGAGCTCGGGATGCAGGCCATGGATACCCATATCGATGGCCGTGCGCTTACCGGTCTCGATGACCTCCTCCTCGACCTGTCGGCGCACCTTGGCAACAACCTCCTCGATACGGGCGGGATGAATGCGGCCATCGCTCACCAGCTGGTGCAGCGCCAGGCGGGCAATCTCGCGGCGAACAGGGTCAAACCCCGACAGCACGATAGCCTCGGGAGTATCATCAACGACGATTTCGACACCAGTCGCAGCCTCAAGGGCACGGATGTTGCGGCCCTCACGGCCGATGATGCGCCCCTTGATCTCATCATTATCGATATGAAAGACGGTAACAGCATTCTCGACAGCAGTCTCGGTTGCGACACGCTGTATCGTCTCGATGATGATGCGCTTGGCCTCCTTGTTGGCAGTCATCTTGGCATCATCCATGATGTCATTGATATAGCTGGCGGCATTGGTCTTGGCCTCGTCCTTAAGCGACTCGATGAGCTTCTCCTTAGCCTCCTCGGCCGACAGTCCGCTGACGTGCTCCAGGGTGTCGCGCACACTCTTCTCGAGCTTGTCCACCTCATTCTTGCGCTGTTCCAGCACTGCCATCTGGTTGTCCACGTTCACCTTGAGCGTGTCCAGCTCATTGCTGCGGCGCTTCAAGTCGCCCTGCTGCTGATTAAGGGACATCTCGCGCTGCTTGAGTTTAGCCTCACTGGTCTGCACCTTGGTCAGGCGCGCATTCGCCTCCTTCTCAGCATCACTCTTGATAGACATACCGATTTCCTTACCTTTCAACACCTCGTTGTTCTTGAGCACTTCGGCCTCAAGACGGGCCTTCTCGATAATCTCGTTGGCTTGTGACTTGGCATTCTTCTTTGACAAGTAAAATGCCACTCCACATCCAATTGCCATCGCCAGGATGGCTACAATCACAGTAACTATTATATTCATTACAATTTAAAAAATATTTAATAAAAAAGCGCCACTAACGGACATGCTTATCGCTCTGGCAACCAGCGATAAAACACATTAATCCTTAAGTGGTGCAGGAACCTAATTCTAGAGCAATGCGCCGCGGCGGGGCCTCAACCCTCAACCTCGTCCCCCAACAGGGAATCGAGATTCGTCTCCAAATCTGTCAGGAAATCATTGACCTTGCGATTCTCGCCATATGCCTCAAGATAGAGGCGGGCAAACTGAAAAGCGACTCGCGCCAGCACATCGTCCGAAGTGCTGTTAAAGCGGCTCATCCACTTGCGCCACAGCGTGTTGACAAGTTCCTCCGCCTTGCGATAATTCTCCTCTTCGCCCGGGCTGATGCTCAATGCGATCGGATTAGTATCGGCGAGTTCAATCCATATTTTCTCTTTATTATTGTCGGCCATAACGTCAATTGTCGTGTCAAGCGTTCAATTGTTTGATGCACCGGTCAATGTCCCGCACCATTTTGGCCACCTGCTTCTTGTACTGTGCAACCACCTCGGCATTAGCCGGCACCGAGTGAGCCACACGCAGGAATTCATTATCAATGCGCAACTGGTTCAAATCCTTTTCCAGCTTAGCGATTTCCAGTTCCTGGCGCTCAATAGTCCGCGCCAACTCCTTGTTTTCGTCCTGGAGCGCAAGATACCGCTTGCCCAGCGTCTCCACCCTGAGCATCAGGTGCTGTAGTCTATCTTTCAACTCCACCGAAGGCATAGTAACCAAAATTTTCTGCAAATGTAGTACATTTTTTTCTTAAAAAGATTTTTCACAAACAATAATTTTAAAATTGACGATAAAAATACCACAAATCAGACCGCATCAACACAACACGCGCCATCCCCACCCCACCTGGACAACAGCCCCTCAACAAGCCACAATTCACCCCAGAACACCCACACCAAGGACAAATCAAAGAAAAAAATTAAAAATTCCACTCAAAAATTTGCCAGTTCAAAAAATGGTATTACCTTTGCACCGCAATTCGGGGCATTAGCTCATCTGGTAGAGCGCAACACTGGCAGTGTTGAGGTAAGCGGTTCGAGTCCGCTATGCTCCACAACCTACAACTGCTTAATTAGCTATAAAACAGCTAATTAAGCAGTTTTTATTTTCGCCAAAATCCAATCCGTTGTCATACTGTTGTCATAAAAACAAAATGATGTAAAGCAATGACAACAATGTCATGATAATGGAATGACAAAGTCTTCAGAGAGCAGTTCCACGACAGATGGCGCCGAGATACCAGAAAAGAATAACAAGCTCTGACGGACAAGAATTCAACCCTCCCCTTCTCTCTCTTTACCGTATAATTAAGGTGTAATTCTCGGGCCGTTCAAACGAAAACATTTACAAAATTACGCGAAATTACGATTTGTAAAGGATTGAAAAAATCAAATGCTTGATTATCAATCATTAAAGGGTTGAAAAGGGATTTTTTTCCCTTTGTTTCCCTCTCAGGATCCCCCTACCGCCCTGCGGAGCGCTTCTGAAAATCGCTTGATGATAAAGCGCTATATGCAGGGCGAATGTACGGTAATTAAGCTCACATGCGTGGACGAATCCGAACGACCGATTGGTTTCGTCCACACCATCCCTGGAATTATGATATGTGTTAAAGTAGTACAAACGAACGATGTTATCATTGCGACCGCTGCCGCTTCGGAGTGGCGGCGGTCGCGGCGGTATATTTTGCAGGCGGTTGATTCAACATCATATGTGCAAACTCTTTGGAATGTCAGAGATACCCAGCAAAGGCCGAAAAGTGCCAAAAAACGCCATTTTTATGTGTGACGTAAAAACATATATATCAACGAGTTATCTTGTGTGATTTCAGACGATTTTTTCGTTATTTTTCGAGTTGTCAAGCATTCAAAGAAAATTTTGGCTGATAATCAGCTATTTACAGGGTTACGGGACGGTAGTCCAGGTCTCTCTCTTGGTATCCCCCATCCGCCCTACGGAGCGTTTCCGAAATCGTGTCTTCATCAAAGCGCTATATGTAGGAGGATGGGCGGTACAGAGGCCGACGTGCTTGAGCAAATTCGACACAAAGTATCGGTTTCGACTCATCCATAGAGGCTCCGCTATGACTCTAAGATGCCTTTATTTGTTGGGCAAGATGTTGCAGAAAGGTGCAGAAATTTGGAGTTCTCAAAAACATCTATATCAGCAAGTTAGCAGACGGAGTTACAAGCAAGTTTTTAGAAAAATCACCAAAATTCCTATTTTGAAATCTGCTAATAGCTGATATCCAGTCATCTAAAAGGTTTTAAAGGGAAATTTTCCCTTTATTTCCCTCTCGGGATCCCCCTACCGCCCTGCGGAGCGTGCCCAAAATCCATCGGCCACAAAAGCGCTATATGCAGAGCGATGTGCCAACCATTGAGCGGTAAAATCGCTCATGTGTGACGATGAACCGACACGAAGTATCGGTTTCGACGGCACACTTTGGCCTGCCACTAAGGAAAACCGCCATTTTGATATGCTGTGAGATTGAACCAACGAATGGTGATACCTAATGGCGGTCTGTTCTTCTGGCTGGTTTCTGATGCCAAGGCAATACAGGTGACCTTTCGTGCTTCTCTGATTGCGTGAGAGAATAACAAGTCGAAATTTTAACATTTGACTCATGATTTTTTAGTGCCGTAAAAATACCTATATCAGCAAGTTAGTATATAAAATTCGGACAAGAATTTCTTAAAAGTGAAAATTTTCCGCACCTCGAGAGGTGACTTTGGCTGATAATCAGCCAATTAAAGGGTTGAAAAAGGGAAAATTTTCCCTTCTTTCCCTCTTGGGAGCCCCCGACTGCCCTGCGGAACGTGTTGCAAACTAACTTTCAAAAAGGCGCTATATGCAGGGCGATTTTGGCATTGTGCGGTGATGATGCTGACGTGCGTGA
>CAMJJG010000055.1 GCA_946406035.1 uncultured Prevotellaceae bacterium | reverse complement strand
CTTCACTCACTTGGTTGCCCAGGTCGCTCACGGCCTTGTGCCAGTCGAGCATGGGTGACAGCTTGATGAGCACGTGGTCGGCCACCTTAAATAGCCGTTCCTTCAGGTCTAGTACATTGGGCGTGCAGTCGGCGATGGCATAGGTGCGGCTGCTGTTGCTGTCGCGACGTGCAGGATCCAGGTATATCAGCGTTGAGGCCGCCACGGTTGCTGCATCGCACAGGACGTCTTCGGCCTCACCATGCATGACCGTGGCGTGATTGAGCCCCAGCAGGTCGAAGTTGTGCCGTGCCGTCTCGCACAGGTGCTCCTGGCACTCGACATACACCGCTTGTCGGGCATGCCGGGCCATGAAGGCGAAGTCCACGCCGAATCCTCCCGTCAAGTCAATGAGCATCTCGTGTGAGCCCGGTGGCAGGGAGTCCACAATCGCACATTTATATAATGCTGTCGCCTCGCTCGAGCACTGCTCCATGGACAGATGGGGTGGATAGACGATGCCGTCGATGGCCGCCCACGACGGCAGCTTGCGCCGCGCCGTCTGCCAGCCTTGTATCTGGTCCAGAGCCCATGGCAGGTCGATGTCACCGTCCCTGGGAGCCTTGAGCGCCAGCGACCGCACATCCTCGTGCCGGTGCTCCTGTACAAACCGTAATGTATTATCGTTCATTATTTCTAGCTCCTAAAAAGGGTTGCAGAAACTCGTCCAGGCTGTTTACGTTCAGCTTGTGGGCAATCTGGATCTTCTTGTTTGACACGGTGCGCAGGTTGGTGTAGTGCATGCACATCATGATCACCGTCCTGGAGAATCCGTGACACATCAGGGCAATCATGTTCACCTCGTCGTCACGCAGGGTGCCGCCTGCCCGCTTCTGGGCCTTGACCAGCACATTGTCATACAGCTCGTTGGCCAGCGCTTGCAGGTTGTCCCAGTAGGAGGCGCCCACCTCGTCAGGGCCGCGCATGGTCATGAGCGAGTTGAACCTCCGGGCAAACGTCGTCTCGTTGCACTCGTAGGACCACTGCAGCAGCTGGTGGACGACCTGCAACTGGCTGTCAACAATAGACTTGAGCTCGCTGGATTGCTGCACGGTTTTCTCTCGCTCATTGAGCAGAGTGCTCATCTGTTGCAGGCTCATGATGGACTGCTCCAGGTCAGCCTTCATCAGCTCATGTTCGGCCTGTTGGATCCTCAAGCGGTTGCGGTAGCGCCACACCATGAAGGCCAGCACACCAGCAGCCAAGGCCAGCAAAGCCAGAGCCAGCAGGGTGCCCTTGAGGCGCGAACCGAGCAGAGCGTTCTTGAGTTCGGCCTTTTGGTTGTCATATTTCCGTTCCACCTCCATCAACCGGTCATTCATGCTGCTCATGGTCACCGAGTCGGCCATGTGGTGGGTCATGGTCAGGTAGTTGATGGCCTGCTCAAGATGGCCATCGTGGCGGGCAAGATCAGCGAGTAATTGATAGTACATGATGCTGTCGGCAGCAGTGGCCATGGCGGGGGCGTGGTCGAGATAGTAACGGGCCGAGTCGATGCGGCCCAGGTGCAGATAGGCCGAGGCCGCAGTGTAATGGATTCTCGGGTGGATATTCAGTTTTCCGCTCCAGGATATCGCTTCGATGGCGTCATCCTTGGCCCCCTGGTAGTCGCCACGTGTAGCGCTGAACTCGGCGCGGCTAAAGAGGTTGGCAACCACCGCCTGAGGCTCGATTTCCTGTATGGCCAGGTCGATGGCTGCATTGATATAGGGCATCGCGCTGTCCTGCTTCTCCTTGTTGATGCGGTACAGGCCGCCCAGCTCGCTCAGGCAAGTAATCTGGTGATGCTTGTCATCGATTTGTCGGAACAGTTCCAGGGCCTCGCGGTATTTCTCAGCGCCCACGGTTTTGGCGCCTACGACCTGGCTCTGGTACAATTCTCCCATCATCATCTTGGCCAACGCATGGTTCCTGATGTCATCGGTGCCGGCGACATCCTCGGCCTGGCGCAGGCAGGAGATGGCTTTGTCGAGTTCTCCCGACTTACCATAGGTGTAACCTTGATAGAGTAGGGCGCGAGCATATTTTTCTTGTTCGCCGCTATTCTTGTAATGTTTTACGACCAGTTTGATTGAGTCTGCATTACCGTTAGCCATTTGTTTTTCAAAGTCGGCTTGGGCCGATAGCAGGGTATAATAGGCCCGATCCTCCTTGTTCATGTATTCGGTATTCATGCGCTGCAACATCTCCCGGGCCTGCAGGACTCGGCTCTGGTGCAGCAGGGAGTCGATAGCGATCAATTCGGCGTTGTCCGACCCCTTGTTTTGGGTGCATCCACATGCCACAATGATCATCAGCATCACTGCACCTATTCTATTATAGATAGCTTTGTTGAGCATAGTGCAATCGTTATTTTTGTGGTTTGTCCTGCAAAAATAATCGTTTTTTCTTATTTAGAAAAAGCCGCATGACAGCAAATTACCCTCAAATGACCTTTTTGTTTTTCAACCACCTATAAATCAGTTGATTATATTTTACAGAATGACCCGCAAATGTTGCCCGTTTTTGGCGTTCTTTCCAAAAATCGGTTGTAACTTTGCAACCGAGAGTTAACCCGTTTTTATCAACCTGAAAAAATTGACTGATATGAAACGAAACTGGATATTTAGCACATTGGCTGCAGTAGTGCTGCTCACCACACTCGTTGTCTGTATTAAAGATGACAACTTCCTCTCGGCCAAAGAGCAGCTCGTGAACGAAGACATCACCTCAACTCAACCCGAGGTGAGTGACATTAACAATGATTACCCCAAGGACATCAGATTGACCGAATCCCAACGCAAGATGTGTGACAATAACAATGATTTTGCCTGCAATCTGTTACGCACTATTTACAAGCAGAAAAAGGATAATCGCAGCATCATCATGTCGCCCATCAGCGTGAGCTATGTGCTGGGCATGATTAACGAGGGTGCTGACGGCGAGACTCGCCGGCAGATTAATAACGTACTTGGACTGGGCGGCTCGGTACGTGAGATTAACGAATATTTCAAGAAGATGATGGATGAAGCCCAATCAGTTGACCCAAGTGTGACATTAAAAAACGCAAATTGCATCTACTTCAGATTGGGAGTGAACATCAACCCGCAGTTCAAAGCTGACATGCAAAACTATTATGACGCCCATGTTGAAGCAATTAACTTCAACTCAGGCAACATTGTGAATAAAATCAACAATTGGAGCAAGACCCATACCGACGGCATGATTCCAGAGCTTGTAACCAAAGAAGAACTCAACCCCCTCGCCGTTATGTATCTGTTGAACGCTGTCTATTTCAATGCTTCCTGGACCAGCAAATTTGACCCCAGGAGCACGCGTGACCTGGACTTTGTTACGCTTGACGGCAAAACCGTCAAGCGGCCGATGATGCACCTCGAGACAAAGGCGGTCTACGGCAAGAACGACCTGTGCAAAATGCTGTGCCTGCCCTACGGCAACAAAGCCTACAGTATGATTGTGCTGCTCCCCAACGAGGGAAAGACGACTGGCGATATCATCCGGAATCTCTCGGCACAGAAACTGAAGGAGTGGCAGTCACAAATGAGTACTCAAGATGTCGATATCCTGATGCCTCGCTTCACTGCCGAAAGCGAGACACATCTTGAGGATATACTCTCGTCGATGGGCATGCCGCGTGCATTCGGAGGTGATGCTGAATTCCCCAATATGCTCAAGGGTTATCATGACGAATTGTATGTGTCGATGATGAAGCAGAAGGCCAAAATTGAGGTCAACGAAGAGGGAACCAAAGCCGCTGCCGTCACTGTGGCTGAAATGAGTGAAAAATCTATGCCCCTTTATAAGTACTTCTACGCTACGCGGCCATTTGTATATTACATCATTGAAAAAAGCACTGGCTCCATCTACTTTATGGGCACCTATTGTTTCGACGATACCGGTGAACAGGTGACCATAAAAGAACCACTTGAGGAGCCTGAAATAGTATTTGGTATGAGAGATGAAAAGCCTAAGCAAAGTGATATTGAAGTTGAAAAGCCTAAGCGAAATGAAAATGAAATCTTCAAGTCAGTAGAGCAGATGCCTCAATTTCCCGGTGGTGATGCCGCTCTGATGGAGTACATTGAAAGTCATATCCAGTGGCCGCCCATGGCTGGCTGCGCCCAGGGTCGCGTCATTGTGCAGTTCGTTGTGGAGAAAGACGGTAGTATCGGTGAGGTCAAGGTGGTCCGTTCGGTGGACAAGGATCTAGACAAGGAGGCTGTTCGCATTGTTAAGACGCTACCCAAGTTCATTCCAGGTCGCCACAAAGGGCGAGCCGTGAGTGTATGGTACACCTTGCCCGTGACATTTAAGTTGTCGTCAGTTCGACAAAAATAAAGTGCTGTCTATCAACTCCTCCCCTAAGCTAGGGGAGGTGGTGCGAAGCACCGGAGGAGTATGATTTGTCGTCGAATTATATCTTATGGTATCAACGCCCCCGCCGCTCCCGCGGCACCCCCTCTTATCCAAGAGGGGGAGTTGCTAACACCATGATTGACAAATGACAAATTCATCGAACTCACGTTAAACTACAGGAAAAGGGGAAAATTTTTCGTAGATGAAAACAAAATACTATATTTGTATCTCAAAAAATAATGTGATGATGAAACACGGTAAACATATATGCAACACGCTCAAGACCATCCGTCTTGACATTGCGCGTGCCAACGGCATCTCGTACGCTCCTCGGGAGTGTCACCACGAGGGCGATTGCGCGGGCACCTGCCCCGCCTGTGAGAGTGAAATGCGCTACCTGGAGCGGGAAATCGCCCGCCGCCGTAATCTGGGTAGGGCCGCTGTTGTCGCTGGTGTGAGCATGAGTCTCTCTAGTCTGTCGGCCATGGCTGCCCAAGCCCCGCCGAGCGTGCCGATGATGTCTAGTGACAATCATGCAAGCCTATTGTGTGACACGACCGAGAGATACGAAGTCTTTGGGCGAATCAATGAAACTGTGCCTCAATTTCCTGGAGGAGAAGCCGCTTTAATGAGGTACTTGGGAACTAACATCAAGTATCCGCCCGAACTCGCCGAGACATGTTTTCAAGGGCGAGTGGTGGTGAGTTTCCTCGTTGATAAGACTGGTCGGGTTGCTGAGGTCAAGGTGCTCCGTTCGATTCACGAATTGCTGGACCGCGAAGTCGTCCGCGTCTGCGAGTCGCTGCCGAGGTTCGAACCTGCCCGCAAAGATGGCGAGGCCATCGATTTCTGGTACACTTTGCCCATCTCATTCAAGGGATCAACATCAGTTGAGGAAGCGACTCAGGCAGATGCTTTAACTCGAATTAGCGGAACCGTGCTTGACGAGAACCATGAACCCCTCATCGGTGCCACCGTGGCACTGCTGAACGATACCAAGCATGGTGTTGCTACCGACTTTGAAGGTCATTTCACGTTAAATGCTCCGAAAGGCTCCAAGGTCAAGGTGGCCTACTTAGGATATGAAGACGTTGTTGTCACGGCCTCGGCTGGCATGATAATTACCCTCAAGCCCAGTGATAATGTGCTATTAGGCGAAGTGTGCGTAGTAGTGAACTCTCGTGCAAAAAATGCGCAATACCCTGGCGGGGATAAGGCATTAAGGAAGTTTATCAAAAAGAACTTCGTTTGTCCTGATGATGTCACGGGGCATGAGTATGTTATGGTTGAGGTGGATGTCGATAAAAAAGGAAACGTGTCCAATCCGCGAGTGCTGAATGAACTGGGTACGCCATTCGAGAAAGAGGCATTGAGGGTAGCAGGTCTTATTCACAAGATCAAGCCTGCACGGGACACTAAGGGCAAGAAAACCGACTCAACCTTCAGCATCGCGTTTGATTCTGCCGATTGGACTGATTGATGATCAACAATAATGTAGCGATGAAACACGGAAAACATATCTGCAATGCACTCAAGGCCATCCGCCTTGACATTGCGCGTGCCAATGGCATCGAGTATCAACCTCGCGAGTGTCACCACGAGGGTGACTGTGCGGGCACATGCCCCGCCTGTGAGAGCGAGATGCGCTATCTGGAGCGGGAAATCGCCCGCCGCCGTGCCCACGGCAAAGCCGCCCTCGTTGCCGGCGTGAGCATGGGGCTGATGAGTTTTACTGCCACGTCATGCAACCAATTGAATAAAGCCGACAACGATGTACTGCAAGGCGAGGTCGAACTTGTGGGGGATTCCTGTGCAACGTCAGATTCGATTGGCGACGTGAGGATTCAATCTGGCGAAATGGTTGATTCGACCGAGTGCCAACCGATTATGAATAAGGAGCCCGCAGATAAACTGTAATTTATGGGTGATGATCATAATAATAGGGTGCCGATTATCGGGGTGGCCCGTCATCGGCTGGCGGTGGACGGGCAGGGGGTGACCACTCTGGTCGCCTTTCACGGCTGCACGTTGCGTTGCCGGTATTGCCTGAATGCCCAGTGCTTGAGGGCGAATGGCTTCTCGAGAACCATCACGCCCGCCGAACTGATCGACGAGGTGATGATCGATAATCTCTATTTCCTCGCCACGGGTGGGGGTATCACCTTTGGCGGCGGTGAACCAGCCATCCGCAGCGAGTTTATCGACGCCTTTTGCCGCTTGGCGCCATCCGAGTGGCACATCACACTGGAAACCGCCCTCAACGCGGATCGCCATCATCTTGAACGTCTCTTGCCGCATGTGCATCAGTACATCATCGACATCAAGGACGTGAACCCCGACATTTACCGTCGCTATACCGGGCATGACAATCAACGCGTGCTCGAGAATCTGCGATGGCTATTGAGCCACGACGGCATGGCCGAACGTATCGTCGTGCGCGTGCCGCACATCCCCGACTACAATACTGATGCTGATGTGAACCGCTCCCGTGAATACCTCGATGCTTTGGGCATCTGCCACATCGACGAGTTTACTTACCGTCGCATGGAGCGCGAGTGACATCGTGTTTTTTTAAACTTTTTTGGTCAATTCAAGTCTTAATTGTACTTTTGTAACAGTAAAAACAAGTTTAACTTAAAAATACGACTGATTATGAAGAAATTATTGTTGATGGCGGTGCTGATGTGCTTTGCTGCAGCACCTGCCGCTATGGCACAGACTTACGAAACTCCCGCCCAGGTTCAACAGCAACAGGCCCAACTGGCCAAGGATGCCGAGGTAGCCAAGAAGCAGGCCGAGGCCGCCAAGAAGCAGAAGGA
>CAMJJG010000054.1 GCA_946406035.1 uncultured Prevotellaceae bacterium | reverse complement strand
ATGGTTACCCGGTGCGTGTGTGGTACACGTTACCCGTGAACTTCAAACTCCAGGGTACCAACTGATCGACAACTCACAAAGTGGGAAGAATCGTCCCCTTTGTCCCAAAACCGTGTAAGGTATAGCAAAGCCTGCCACCCACGCTTGAAGTGGGCAGCAGGCTGCTGTTGTGAATATATCCTTGAGGGATTACTTGTTAACCTGGAAGCGGTTCCAGCCGTCCTTGAGGTGGGCAACCACCTGGTTGGCAGCGGCAAGACCGGCGTTGATGTTGGCCTCGGCGGTCTGGGCACCCATCTTCTTGGGGGTGAACAGGACGCGCTCGGGGTACTTGGCCTCGAGTTCGTCGGCGTTGGCGGGCTTCACGTCGGCAACGTAGCGGAAGTCGGGACGGGCCTCCATGGCCTCGGCCAGACCAGCCTCGTCAATGACCTCCTTGCGGGCAGCGTTGATCAGGACGCCGTTCTTGGGCAGCATCTCGATGAGTCGCTTGCCTACCGAACCGCGGGTCTCGTCGGTTGCGGGAATGTGGAGGCTCACGTACTGGTTCTCGCTGTAGAGTTCCTCGACACTGTGAACGGGATGGATGCCGTCGGCCTCCATAACCTCGTCCTTCACCCAGGGATCCAGGGCGCTGATCTTCATGCCGAAGCCCTTGGCGATGCGTGCCACGCAGCGGCCAACGGCGCCATAGGCATGGATACCCAGCGTCTTGCCCAGCAGCTCGGTGCCGCTGGTGCCGTTGTAACGGTTGCGGATCAAGGTAATGAGCATGCCCATAACCAGCTCGGCAACGGCGTTGCTGTTCTGGCCAGGAGTGTTCATCACGCACACGCCGTGGGCGGTAGCCTCGGCCAGGTCGATGTTGTCATAGCCTGCACCGGCGCGAACAACCACCTTCAACTCCTTGGCGGCGTCAAACACTTCCTTGTCCACCTTGTCGCTGCGCACGATCAGTCCGGCGCAGTCGGCAATGGCCTTAATCATATCCTCACGGGTGCCTTTCTCAACGAGTACGAGCTCATGGCCAGCGCCCTCAATCACCTCACGGATGCCCTGCACTGCCACGGGGGCAAAGGGCTTCTCGGTTGCAACTAAAATCTTCATGATCTTGTGTTACTCCTAAAATAATGTTATAGAATAATGATTAATGCTTGTTCTCGAACTCCTTCATGGCCTCAACGAGCACCTTCACGCTCTCGAGGGGCAGTGCGTTGTAGAGCGATGCGCGGTAGCCGCCCACCGAGCGGTGACCCTTGATGCCGACGATGCCCTTGGTGCCAGCGAAGTCCAGGAAGTCCTTCTCCAGTTCCTTGTACTCGGGCTTCATCACGAAGCACACGTTCATGATCGAGCGGTCCTCGGGCTTAACGGTGCCGACAAACATCTTGCTCGAGTCGATGGCGTCATACAGGTAGGCAGCCTTCTCCTCGTCGATGCGCTGCAGTTCCTTCACGCCACCCAGCTCCTTGTACCACTTGAGGGTCTGCAGGGCTGCATAGATGGGGAATACGGGAGGAGTGTTGAACATCGAGCCCTTGTCGACGTGGGTCTTGTAGTTCACCATCGTGGGCAGCACGCGGTCCACCTGGCCCAGGACGTCTTCCTTAACGATAACGAAGGTCACGCCAGCGGGGGCGATGTTCTTCTGGGCACCGCCGTAGATCAGGTCATACTTAGACACGTCAACGGGACGTGAGAAGATGTCCGACGACATGTCGGCTACCATGCGCACGGGCACATCATAGTCCTCGCGGATCTCGGTGCCATAGATGGTGTTGTTGGTCGTGATGTGGAAGTAGTCAACATCGGTGGGGATGGTGTAGCCCTTGGGGATGTAGGTGTAGTTGTCCTCCTTAGATGAACCCACAACCTCTACGTCACCAAACAGCTTGGCCTCCTTGATGGCCTTGTTGGCCCACGTGCCGGTGTCGAGGTAAGCAGCCTTGGTCTTCAACAGGTTGGCGGGAACCATATAGAATTGGGTGCTGGCACCACCACCCAGGAACAGAACCTTGTAGCCCTCGGGGATGTCGAGCAGCTCTTTGAACAGAGCCTCGGCCTCGTCAACAACGGCCTGGAACTCCTTGCTGCGGTGAGAAATCTCAAGAATCGACAGGCCAGTGCCTGCAAAGTCGCGAATAGCGTCAACACACTTGTCCAGAGTGTACTGGCTCAGGATTGACGGTCCAGCATAAAAATTATGTTTCTTCATAACGATGTTAATTGAAATTAGAAGTTATTATAAATAATGAATGATTCGCAATGATAATTTTGACAAAGATACGGCTTTTTTTTGATTGTCGCAAGAGTTGGCGAAATTTCACTTTTTCTGGCATTTTGTCAATTTGACTGCAAAAAGGCCGCTTTGGAGCAAAAATCCTTGGCCGAAAACGGGGTTTCGGTGGCAAAATGAGAACTTTTAGCGGTTTTGCTGACAAATGGATAATTGCGCTTTTTTTGCTTTTTTCACAGACAATGAAAAAAATATGAAAAACCTTCCAAAAATTGCTTGCGTTTGGAAAAATCACTGTATATTTGTGACGCTTTTAGAAACCGGATCTCATGTGGGGGTGACCCACTCAATCCGGCAACTGGCAAAAATGAGAAAATTCACTTTATTTATCTAATTAGCAACTTTTTTATATTATTATCATGAACGTTGAAAAAATTATGGCCAACCTGGAGGCTAAGCATCCTGGTGAGTCTGAGTATCTGCAGGCTGTACGCGAAGTCCTTGAGTCGATTGAGGAGGTTTACAACCAGCATCCCGAGTTTGAGAAAGCCAAGATCGTTGAGCGCATGGTTGAGCCCGAGCGCATCTTCACTTTCCGTGTAACCTGGATTGACGACAAGGGTGAGGTTCAGACCAACCTCGGATACCGCGTGCAGTTCAACAGCGCCATTGGCCCGTACAAGGGTGGTCTCCGCTTCCACAAGGCTGTTACCCCTTCAATGCTGAAGTTCCTCGGTTTCGAGCAGACCTTCAAGAACGCTCTGACCACGTTGCCCATGGGCGGTGGCAAGGGTGGCTCTGACTTCGACCCCGTTGGTAAGAGCGACGCCGAGATCATGCGTTTCTGCCAGGCCTTTATGCTTGAGCTTCGTCACAATATTGGTCCCGACCAGGACGTTCCCGCTGGTGACGTTGGTGTTGGTGGCCGTGAGATCGGTTACCTCAATGGTATGTATCAGAAGCTGGCTCGCCGCTATCACACTGGTGTGCTCACCGGTAAGGGCGAGACCTGGGGTGGTTCTATCCTCCGTCCCGAGGCTACCGGTTATGGTGCACTCTATTTCACCCAGCACCTGCTCCACAAGGCTGGTAAGGACATCAAGGGCATGAAGGTGGCTCTCTCGGGCTTCGGTAACGTGGCTTGGGGCGCTTCCAAGAAGGCCGTTGAGCTCGGCGCTAAGGTTGTTGCCATCTCTGGCCCCGACGGCGTTTGTGAGATCGCTGACGGTATCACCCCCGAGATGATCGACTATATGCTCGAGATGCGTGCCTCCAACCGCAACAAGGTTGAGGACATGGCTACCAAGTTCCCCGAGAAGGCTAAGTTCACCGCTGGTAAGAAGGCTTGGAGCATTCCTTGTGACATCGCTCTGCCCTGCGCTTTCCAGAACGAGCTCAGCGAGGATGATGCTAAGGAGTTGAAGGCTAACGGCTGCTGGTGCTGCTGCGAGGTTTCCAACATGGGTTGCCAGCCTGGCGCTATCCACTTCTTCCAGAAGAATGGCATCCTGTTCGCTCCCGGTAAGGCCGTGAACGCTGGTGGTGTTGCCACCTCTGGCCTCGAGATGACCCAGAACGCTGCCCACCTCAGCTGGTCGGCTCAGGAGGTTGACGACAAGCTCCACTGGATCATGGAGAACATCCACGAGCAGTGCGTTAAGTTCGGTACCCAGCCCGACGGCACCATCGACTATGTGAAGGGCGCTAACATCGCCGGCTTCATGAAGGTCGCTCAGGCCATGCTCGAGCAGGGCGTGATCTGATTCCCCGCTAGATTGCTTAACTAACCGAGTACCATATATCAGGCAGGTTGCCATTGCGGCAGCCTGCCTGATTGCTGTGACTGGGGGTGGGCGTTGCGTGCCATGTCGCCCACTAGAGAGCGGTGGAGTGCCGATGTGCTACTTATTTGCCCATTTTAAATTAAATTACCACAATTTCGATATTGAATTATTAAAACTTTGCTTACCTTTGCAATTCAGAACAATAAAATAATCTATGAGCGAAAACGAAAAATTAATTCAATCTATCATCGAGGCTATTCAGGAAAAGAAAGGGCACAATATCGTCCATGTTGATCTTTCGGATATTGAAACCGCCGCTGCACAAGGGTTTGTAATTGCAACTGGCAATACGCCGATGCAGGTCACTGCCGTGGCCGACAGCGTCAGGGAATATGTGGAAAAACATGCGGGTCAACGCCCGTTCAACTACGATGGCTATCAGAATGCGCAATGGATTATCATTGACTATGGTAACATCTTTGTCCACGTGTTTGTGCCCGACTTCCGCGAGCGGTACAATCTGGAGCAGCTGTGGGCCGATGCCCGCATCAACGAAATCCCCGACCTGGATTGATCGCTTCTCGCCGGCAACGATTCACAATCTGTCATTCCTAGAACTAAAAAATGGCTAATAACAATAATCAGCGCAAGGCACCCAAGTTCAATTTTTATTGGATATATGGGCTGTTTGCAGTATTCCTGCTGTACACCTTGTGGACAAATCAGGATGGAGCCGTCGCCAGCGAGGTGAGTTGGACGCGCTTCGAGAACATCGTCAAGAGTGGCGGTGTCAAGTCTATCAAGGTTTATTCCAACAAGAACTACGCCGAGGCACTCTTGACCGACTCGCTGGCCAGTGTTGTCCTGAAGGGACAAAATGCAGGGGCTAAATCGCCCTCACTGGGGGCGCCTCAAGCCGCAGCCAATAAGATCTCGGCAAGGATCCCCAGCTCCGACAAGTTTGAGGACAAGGTCGAGCAATGGAAGGAGCAGGGCGTCTTTAACGGTGACGTCGAGTATGACGAGGCCTCGGACTACTCATGGATCCTCATGAACATCGGACTCATTGTGCTCATGGTGTTCCTGTGGTTCTTTATGTACCGCCGCATGGCTGGTGCCGGCGGTGGGGGAGGCATCTTCAGCGTGGGCAAGTCCAAGGCTCGCCTGTTCGACAAGGATAACGCGACCAAGGTCACCTTCCAGGACGTCGCTGGTCTGGCCGAGGCCAAGGTCGAGATCGCCGAGATTGTTGACTTCCTCAAGAATCCCAAGCATTACACCGAGCTGGGTGGCAAGATTCCCAAGGGTGCGCTGCTTGTGGGGCCTCCGGGAACTGGCAAGACCTTGCTGGCCAAGGCTGTTGCTGGTGAGGCCGATGTGCCATTCTTCTCGATGTCGGGCTCCGACTTTGTCGAGATGTTTGTCGGCGTTGGCGCTTCACGCGTGCGCGACCTCTTCCGTCAAGCTAAGGAGAAAGCCCCCTGCATCGTGTTCATCGACGAGATTGACGCCGTCGGTCGTGCGCGCGGCAATAAAGCCAGCCTGGGCGGCAACGATGAGCGGGAAAGTACCTTGAACCAGCTCTTGACCGAGATGGATGGCTTTGGTACCAATAGTGGCGTGATCATTCTTGCCGCCACCAACCGAGCCGACATTCTGGACAAAGCGCTACTGCGTGCTGGACGCTTCGATCGCCAGATTTACGTCGAGCTGCCCGAGCTCAGCGACCGCAAGGAGATATTCCAGGTTCACCTGCGTGACGTCAAGACCGACGGCTCGGTGGATTTGGACCTCCTCTCGCGTCAGACGCCCGGATTCTCGGGGGCCGATATTGCCAACGTCTGCAACGAGGCAGCGCTCATCGCCGCGCGACGCAAGAAACAGGCCGTCCAGCGACAGGACTTCATGGACGCCATCGACCGTATCGTTGGCGGTCTGGAGAAACGTTCCAAGGTCATCACCGACGAGGAGCGCCGCTCCATCGCCATCCACGAAGCCGGACATGCCACCGTGAGCTGGCACCTCAGGTACGGCGACCCCCTCATCAAGGTGACAATCGTGCCTCGCGGCAAAGCCCTGGGCGCGGCATGGTATATGCCCGAGGAGAGGCAGATCGAACCCAAGCAGGCGCTTCTTGACAAGATATGCTCGCTCATGGCCGGACGCGTTGCCGAGGACGTCTTCCTGGGGTTCATCGATACGGGAGCCCTCAATGACCTCGAGCGTGCCACCAAGATTGCCTATGCCATGGTCACCTACTATGGTATGAGCGACAAGATGCCCAATATATCTTATTATGACACATCGGGCGAGGCCTATGGCTTCACCAAGCCCTACAGCGAGGACCGTGCCCAGACCATCGACCAGGAGGTGCAGGCCATTATCGATAGCCAGTACGAGCGGGCACGACAGATGCTGCTTCAGTACCAGCAAGGCCATCACGAGTTGTCTGACCTCTTGCAGCAGCGCGAGGTCATCTTCACCGAGGACGTGGAGCGCATCTTCGGACCGCGCCAGTGGAAATCCCGCACCGAGGAAATCATTGCCGACGACAGCGCCGCGGCGACTGGCTCTGGCGATGGTGACAATGTAACGGTGACCCCACCGCCCTTTGAGCAGAACAATAACTAGTATTATATTATAATGTACCATCATGGCAACGATTCAATTTAGCGAGACTCAAAAGGCCGCACTTGTCAGCCTCCTCATCGAGATGATAAATGCCGACCATGTCGTGGACCCCAGCGAATGCGCCATTTTTGACACCATCTGTGTCGAGTGTGGCATCGACGATGACGCCTTCAGCCTGGGGCGTTCACTCAATAGCATTGTTGCCATCGATATCATGAAAAACATGAGCGATGTCCAGAAGATTGCCACCGCCCAGCTCCTCATTCGCGTCATCGATGCTGATGCCAATGATGATGACAAGGAGATAAGACTCTTTAATTACATCTGCAAGGCAACAGGGGTTGATATCCTCATCGAGGCCATGAGTGGCGATAATTGAGGCGGCTCATTATGATATCACGCGGCCTGTGGCGTCCAGCCACGGGTCGCGTGATTTATAGACTTCAAAAAACGCCATTAGTTGACTCTTTTTATAAATATATTGCAAGAAGAAATCATTTTTTTTGCTTTTTTTTATTGCGATATAAATTATTGAAGTATAAGTTTTTAGGTGTGTTATTAACAGGAAAAACGGCAAATTGTTAATAACTTTGAGTAAAAAAATCGCAAAAAAATTTGGTCAGTATCAAAATCGGTTATAATTTTGCACCGCTTTTCGCCACAAAACGGGGCGCAAGAGCAACTCAAAAAAGAGTTCTTTGACATGTTTGCAACATTGTATTGACGTAGTACAAGAGAACAGGGACAAATATTGTTCCCGTTAATTCTACAAACTCTAACACATAGTACAACACAATATGCAGGAATCATCAAGGGCCAGACTAATCACTTCGGTCGAGTGTTGCGTTTTGATTTAAATTTTTTCGCGAGAGAAAAAGAGACGATAATACAACAACGAAGAGTTTGATCCTGGCTCAGGATGAACGCTAGCGACAGGCTTAACACATGCAAGTCGAGGGGCAGCGCGATGGTAGCAATACCATTGGCGGCGACCGGCGCACTGGTGAGTAACACGTATGCGACCTGCCCCGGACAGGGGGATAAACCCGGGAAACTGGGCCTAATACCCCATATGCCCCGAGGACGCATGTCCTTTGGGTGAAAGATCCGTCGGTCCGGGATGGGCATGCGGCGCATTAGCTGGTTGGCGGGGTAACGGCCCACCAAGGCGACGATGCGTAGGGGTTCTGAGAGGAAGGTCCCCCACACTGGTACTGAGACACGGACCAGACTCCTACGGGAGGCAGCAGTGAGGAATATTGGTCAATGGACGCGAGTCTGAACCAGCCAAGTCGCGTGCGGGAAGAAGGCCCTCCGGGTCGTAAACCGCTTTAGCCGGGGAGTAACGTGGGGGACGCGT
>CAMJJG010000053.1 GCA_946406035.1 uncultured Prevotellaceae bacterium | reverse complement strand
GACGTGATGAGCGACATGGTCAGCACCGCTTTCGGTTCACTGGCTATGATGACCAGCGTGCTGGTTAGCCCCGACGGCAACTACGAGTATGAGGCTGCCCACGGTACCGTGACCCGCCACTACTACAAGTACCTCAATGGCGAGGAGACCTCGACCAACCCCATGGCTACCATCTTTGCATGGAGCGGTGCCCTGCGCAAGCGCGGTGAGAAGGACGGCCTGAAGGACCTCATGAACTTCGGCGACCAACTCGAGGCTGCTTGCTTCGACACCCTGAATGCCGGCATCGTGACCAAGGACCTCGTGAACCTCATGGAAGGTGTTGAGGCCAAGGCCGTGAACAGCGCCGACTTCATCAAGGCCATCCGCGCCAACCTCGAGAAGCGCCTGGGCTGCTAATCCTGCCTGACGTTTCCCCGACATTTAAACGAGAGAGCCCCACACCCGTGAGGCCCTCTCGCTTTTTCATGATAAAGAAATGATTCTTCGGGCATTTCTTTGGTTTCTCTCAACGATCTGGACAATGGCGTGGCCCATTTATACCGTAACAAAAAAATAACAGCGACATTATTGTATTTCTCCTCGATTCTCTTTAAATTTGCAGGCAAGCAATCACCAATTCCTATAAACCATTAAAATTCAAGATCATTATGAGGCAATTCATTACTTTTTTCATTCTGGTTGCGGCACTGCTCATCCCTAGCATGGCCACAGCGCAGCGCATGCCCGCCAAGAGCGGCATGAGGTTATCACAGTTCAAGGCACCGGCTGCGGCACCCCGCTTGGCCAGTGAAGAGCCCATCATGGACGTACCCGAGGGCACCCTGCACGACAACATGTACGCCAGTTCGTTTGCCTACGGCCTGGGCTGGGGCGACATCTATACCCAGAATGTGGACGGTGGCATCGGCAAGGTGGTAGAAGGCACTGACGGCAACCTCTACATCTACAATCCCATTTCCCAAGGCTACGTCTGGTTCTCGATCCTGCCCTGGATCAAGGCAGAACCCACAGGCGACGGCAAATTTGTCGCAAAGTTGCCCCAACTGTACATCATTGACGTTGGCGATCCCTACTATGCCTATTGCATGCACTATGACGAGGACGAAGGCATGCCCGTTGTCGAGGACGAGGGCGAGATCGAGTTCACGTGGCAGGATGGCGTTCTCACCCAGGTGGGTGACAAGTTCATCGGCTTGTGTGACGCCACGGCCGACTGGTTCTACATGGCCGACCAGCACATCGTGTATGCTGAGCAGACCGACGTTCCCACCCTGTTGCCCGAGGGCCTGTATGTGCAAAGCTACACGTTGACCTATCTGTCGGATCCCACCGACCTGACCAAGACCAAGGACTGTGTGGTCAATGTGGCTATCGACGGCGAGGACATCTACATGGGCAACCTGAACAATAA
The DNA here is from genome assembly GCA_946406035.1 of uncultured Prevotellaceae bacterium. GTDB lineage: Bacteria > Bacteroidota > Bacteroidia > Bacteroidales > Muribaculaceae > Sodaliphilus. The sequence continues at coordinate 8,191 of CAMJJG010000053.1, read as the reverse complement.
CAACCCCGACTCCTATATCAAGGGCACCCTTGTCGATGGCAAGGCAACTTTCCCCACCCGCCAATATCTGGGTGTCGATGCCTACTATAACGGCCACATTTATGTGCTCACCGGCGAGGCATATGTCGATAGCGTGACCTATAGTAGCCCCGTGTTTAATTACATCATGAATGACGAAATCGTCTTTAACGTCGATCAAGAGGCCAGCAACATCGTCGCCGAGTGGCCCGCTGCGATGATCACCAACGTAGGCCCCACGACACTGTCGATCATCAGCGACTATGTGGCACCAGGGCTGGTAGCGTTTGACGAGGTTCCCGCAACACCGGCAATGCCCGTCTTTACCGAGGGCGACCTCACAATCAATAATGTGACAGGCTTCTCAGTGCTGCACTTCACCATTCCCACCACCGACGTTGACGGCAACAAGCTCAACGTGAACAAGTTGTACTACAACATCATCGTCAACGACGAGGTGTACACCTTTGACCCCGCTACCTACATCGGCTTGTCGAGTGCCATGACCGATATTCCCTACTCGTTTGAGGACAATATCAACTTCGATATCTACATGGGTGGCAATGGGCGCCACACTGTTTACCTGTACACTACCGACTTTGCCAAGGTGGGCGTGCAGAGCATCTACACGGCAGGTAATGAGGTGAACCGCTCAGACATCGCCTTTGTCATCAATCCCGCATCGGGCATTGACGAGGTCAACAGCGGCAAGCAGGTAGCAGGCGTGCGCTATTACAACATGGTTGGCCAGGAGATGCAGCAGGCCCAGGGCATGACGATCGTCGTTACTACCTACACCGACGGCACCACCAGCGCCGTGAAGGTGATGAAGTAATACCGCTTTTCCCCAGCAAGGGCTGCGACACCAGGTGTGCCGCGGCCTTTTTCCTTATATACTACTGGCTGGCAGCCCATAAAGCCAGTTATGTTAAACGGTGCACACAATAACGGCCACTGAATTTCTTTTTATTCAACAAAATGCTATATCTTTGCATTTTCAAGCAAGGATTCTGGATTATGATCAGTTACTGGAAATGCAAGGAGGGCTTCGATGAGATCAACCATTGGAAGTCGGGCTGTTGGATCAAGGTCAGTAAGCCGACAGCCGATGAATTATCGCTGCTCACTCAACGCTTTGCAGCACCGCTCGATTTCCTCGATGACGCCGAGGACATCGAGGAGCGCCCGCGTGTCGATTACGAGAACAACTGGATGCTCGTGATCGTGCGCATTCCCTGCAAGCGCTCCGACAAGGACAATGAGACCCAGTTCACGACGGCACCGCTAGCGGTTCTTATACGCGACGATGTGTTCATCACAGTCGATTATTATGACAACGAGGTGCTTGACGACTTCATCTCGTGGAGCAAGCGCCGCCACATGAGCTCGGTCAAGTCCTATGACCTGTTGCTGTCGCTGATGCTGTCCACATCGGTGTGGTACCTCAAGTACCTCAAGCAGATGAACACAATGATGAACGCCGCCGAGGCCCGGCTCGAGAAAAAGATGGACAACGACGAGCTGATGCGCATGATGGGCCTGGGCAAGTACCTGATCTACTTCATCACCTCGCTCAAGGGCAACGCCACCGTGCTGGCACGCATCAAGCTCAGGGCCAGGTCGTTACCCCACGACGAAGCCCTGCTCGAGGACGTTGAGATCGAGACCCAGCAGGCGCTGGACACAGCCAGCATCTACAACGACATCCTTGACCGCCTGCAGGAAGCCTACTCGTCGGTCATCGGCAACAACCTGAACCGCATCATGAAAACGCTCACCGTAGTCACCATCCTGCTCATGGTGCCCACCGTTGTGGCCGGCTTCTATGGCATGAACGTGCGCATCTTTATGGAGGAATGGCACTGGGGCTTCCCGCTGGCCGTGGCCGTGTCGGTGGTGCTAATGGTGGGGTGCTACCTGTTCATGCGCCACAGCAGGTTCTTCAAGTGAGCACAATATCAACAAGAAACCGATGGCCCAAAACAGCCATCGGTTTCTTTAAGGTTTCTTGTATCGTCCAGTGCAATCAACGCAGCGCAAAGGCCACGCCGCCAACGCCCACCAACTGCTGATAGGCCAGCACGCCAGGCTGTGACAGTTCGACGCGGGTGTAACCGCCGTCGCGGGTAATGACATCGACATGAGTGTCGTCGACAAAGGTAAACAACTTGACCTGCTGGCCATTGTTCTCGATCGACCACGAGTTGTCGGCAGCATCAAAGTTGAAGCGGGTCACCTGCTTAGTCTTCAAGTTGGTAATGACATAGCCCTTGTCGTTGCTCGCCACGAGATACTGGGCATCCTTGCCATCGATAACCTGAGTCTGAGCCATAGCGGGATTGCTACCCGACCAGAACTCGATGGAATTGAGGATCAGCAGATCGGCTGCAAAGCACAGCTCATAAACCGGCAGGATCCACATGGCCACGAACACGATTTCGTTCACAAACTTGTCGCCCACGTGATCATTCCAGCTTTTCACCTTATTGAAGAGCGCAAAACTGCCAATGCAGGACTGCATCATCATTGATGCCGACAAAGCCACCACTGTTGCCACGATTAATTGTTTCTTTCTCATAATTCTCGTTTCTTGGTTATTATATCATGTTACTTCTTGAAATTCTTCTTGTAGTACTCATACCTGTTGAGCACCTTGACGACATAGTCGACCGGCTCGGTGCCACGGCAATAGCCGTTGGAGCACACCGAGTCGTTGTAGTACTCGGGATCCATCTTCCACAGCATGGCCTGCTCCACATTCTCGTCCCACACGCGCGGATTCAGGTCATGCTTGCGCGCCAGGGCGATGGCGTCGGTCACATGGCCCGAGCCCGCATTATAGGCGGCCAGGACATACTTGATGCGGTCTCCGGCACTGGTGCGACCGCGCATGATGCCGTCGAGCTCCTTAAGGATCTTGGACGCCAGGCGGATGCTCACCTCGGGATTGCCCAGATCCTCCTCCTTAACGCCAAACGAGCGTGCCGTCTTGGGCATGACCTGCATGAGGCCGCGGGCGCCCATCCACGAGGTGGCATTGGGGTTAAAGCCCGACTCCGAGAAGGCTATAGCGGCCAACAGGCGCCAGTCCCACCCCATCTCTTGGGCATACTGCTTGAACACGTGGTCAAACGGGGAGATAGCTCCTGCCGGAGTCACCAGCGGGGTATCTATCTTGATGGAATCGGGTTTGGGACCGCGGTTGATCTCGAAATAGTGCTTGAGCACCTGCTTGGAATACTCCTGGGCATTGACACTAGCTGCCCACAGGTCGATGCTGTCGGCAAGCCACTGGTCGCGCTTAGCGACGGCCCATGACGAGCGCTGGACGAAGCCGACCCTAAGGCCAATGTTGATGCTGTCATAATAGGCCAGATTCATCTGGGCGATGTCGCTGTCAACGATGGTGAAGTCTATCTCGTGACGGGAAACACGCTGTATCAGCTCGGTGGGAAGGGCTTGCTCGCCCTCAACGGCATGGATGATGATGCCGCCACCCACCTCGTTGTCAAGATTGCGCAAGCGGGACTCATATTTGGAGCCTTTCTCGACATACACCTCGCGCCCAATCAACTGGGTCACGTCATAGATCATGCCCTGGCCGCTGTGCTGCACCAGCACCTGGTAGGTCTCGTTGACGGCTCCGCAATGCAGCACGCGGGACTTGTACTCGGCAGTAACGGGAATCTCACAGGCCAGCATGTCGACCTGCTTGTTGTTAAGCATCTTGACCATGTCGTCCATGCTGCGCGCCACCTTGAATCTCAAGGCGATGCCGTGTGATCGCGCAAAGTCACAGATGCGGTCATAGTCATATCCCATCGTGTCGCCCTTGAGGATGAAAAAGCCGGTGGGACTGTATAGCGTGCCCACGTTGAGCGTGTCGGGCAAGTGATGCTCGACCGTCGATGGCTTGTCGCTACCGCCGCCACACGCAACAGCAGCCACCAGCAGCCACACAATCAACAATGACGGAATAATGCCACGCATCTGGTACATGCAGTTCAATGGATATTAGGAGCGATAAGAAGCAAGTATATCAGCACGGCAGGTGCCACCAGCAACAGGCTATCGATGCGGTCCAGGATGCCGCCGTGGCCAGGCAGGATGCTGCCCGAGTCCTTTACCCCCACCGTGCGCTTGATGAGCGACTCTACCAGGTCGCCAAACGTGGCAAATACCGCGATGACCACACTCAAGCCTACCCAGATCTCCAGAGCAGGCACCTGGAAAAACTCATCAAACCAATAATAGGTCGCATAGGCACCAGCGATGCACGCAATGATGCCGCCAATGACGCCTTCCCACGATTTCTTGGGAGAGATGCGCTCAAACAGGCGGTGGCGCCCCAGCAACATGCCCACGCAATAGGCTCCCGTGTCATAGAGCCAAATAAAGATGAACATGCCCAACAACAGCCGTGGGGCGGTAATGCTCACGATGCAATTGAGCAACGCTACGGGCAATGCCACATAGCCCAGCGAGAAGAACGAGCGCTCAAGGCTGTGCAGGGCGTTCTGCTGCGGGCGGTAAAGCTGAACGATGGTGCGCACCAGCAGGTAGAAGGCGATGGGCAGCAACCACAGGGCGCGCGACTGCAACGTCTCGCCCTCATAGTGCATGTAGAATGCCACAAACACGCCGATTCCACCCAGGATGTCAATAATATTCACCAGCCAGGATTGCGTCGCGTCATCCTTGGCCATCGTCACCATCTCACCGATACCCAGTGCGATAAGCAACGGGAACACAAGCAAGTACATCACTGGCGAGTTGTCCAGCAACAGGATGGCACCCACGATTAGCGCTATGTAGATGGCACCCGAGAGGATGCGTTTAATCAGGTTCATCATGACGGTCATCAATTATTTGGTGCAAATTTACAATTTTACCGCGACATGGACAACATCGTCGAGCGTCCAGTTGATAAAAAACCGATATCCACCGTTCCCCTCATTGATAACAAGACCTCCCCAACATGGCAGCGGGGAGGCTTCTTGTTTACCTTGGAGAGGGGGCATAATGTCTCAATTGACAATTATCGACTCTAATCCTCTCGGCAACTCGGCGTTATACTGGTAAACCCTGGCAAATTGCTTGATCAACTCGATGGTCGCCTGTTTGGGGCGCTTGATTGCAGTCATAACGTCATTGTTTTTGTTAGTCGAAGTAGTCGTTTTGTGCATAGGCAGTCCTGTATTAAAATTGTTACATCTTCTTAACGCAAATCGAGGCCGTAATATTATACCGTCACCTCGATTTAAGATTTTTTTTCTTTTCAACGCCAGCGTGTAACAATTTGACAAGGCAGACTGCCTCACACCGTGGCTCGAGCCACGCCCCAGAATGTGCCCACAAGCAGGATTAATCGGTGAGCAGGCGGTCAAGGACGGTGGGAATCAGGTCCTCGACAGCGGTCTTGTAGTTGGGGTTAACGTCGGTGGCAACACGGTTGGCGATAATCGAGCAGACGGTCATCGCGCGGTGTCCCAGCATCTTGGCCATGCCCTGCAGGGCACTGCTCTCCATCTCATAGTTGGTGATGCGGCCGCCATTGTACTCAAATTGCTCGATGCGGCTGTTGAGTTCGGGCTCTGCCAGGTCGAGGCGCACGCGGCGGCCCTGAGGACCATAGAAGCCAACGGCCGAGATCGTGTATCCACGCACCATGTCGTCACGACCTATTCTCTCGACCAGCCAGGGGTCGGCATCGACGACATAGGGTCTGGCAAAGCGCTCGTTCCACTTCACGAACTCGCAGAACTTGTTCTCGAAGTCGAGGTCGGCAACCTTGTCGCGGTCGGCATAGTAGTTGATGACGCCGTCAAAGCCGATGGCCTTGCTGGCGATAACCGACGTGCCAACGGGGACGTAGGGCTGCAGGCCTCCCGAGGTGCCCACGCGCACGATGTTGAGCGTGCGGTGCTCGGCACGGGGAGTGCGGGTGGCAAAGTCGATATTGGCCAGGCCGTCAAGCTCGGTCATGACAATGTCGATGTTGTCGGGGCCAATGCCGTGGGAAAGCGCCATCACGGGTTTGCCATGATAGGTGCCGCCAATGCCGTGGAACTCGCGGCTCGAGGTTTCCCAGTCGCGCGTGTCAAAGAAAGAGGCGATCATAGTCACACGGGCAGGGTCACCACAAACGATGATATTGTCGGTCAACTGTTCGGGCTTGACATGGATGTGAAAAGCCGAGCCATCATCATTGATGATAAACTCAGAATCGGGTATTCTGTCAATATTCATATCATTTTATTATTTAAAGTGTTGTTTTTACTGGAAAACGAAAATTCAAAGTTACTGCTTTATCTCAGACTGTCAATCAAATCAAATATTAAAAAGTGTGAAAATAATCACCACATCCTCCTACACGATGGTGTATCGACATCCGGGCAAGGTGGCAATCACATTCTTGCAGTCGAGTTCAACGAGGACACTCATTAGCTTATAAACAGGCAGTTGCAGAGCATCGGCAAGCGCATTGAGGTGAATCTCGCCACGGTCGCGTATCACATCGACCACAGCTTGCTCGTCGCGTGACAAGTCGGGGAACAGATCGAGTTGTTGAGGCTGCTGCCGAGCCGACTCCCAGCGCATCGCCGCCAATAGGTCATCGGCACAGGTGATCAGAGCGGCCTTGTTGGTGGCGATCAACTTGTTACACCCCATCGAGTACTCATCGTTGCAACGCCCGGGCACGGCCATCACGTCGCGATTATAGCTCATGGCCAGCGACGCCGTCACCAGTGCCCCACCCGACCCAGCCGACTCGACGACAACCGTGCAGTCGCTCAAGGCCGCCACAATGCGGTTTCGCGCCAGGAAATTGCTCTTGAGCACCTCGTCCTGACTGGTGTAGTCGGTCAGCAGCATGCCACCGTGTTTGGCAATGGCGATGGCATCCTCGCGATGGGCTGCAGGATAGATGCGGTTCAAGCCACGGGGCAGAACGGCCACGGTGGGCACTCCATGCTTGAGCGCCGCGCGGTGGGCAGCAATGTCGATGCCATAGGCCAGTCCGCTCACCACGACCAGATCGGGCAGACTCTGGGCCAGCTCACCAATGAGCGTGTCGCAGAATCGGATGCCATATTGTGTCGCGTGCCGCGTGCCCACGACGCTCACCACATGGGCACTCTCGAGGTTACACTGGCCCAGGGTGTAGATCATCGCCGGAGCGTCGGGAGCCTCGAGCAGGCGCCGCGGGTAGCCCGCGTCAGTGAAATAGGTGGCTACGATGCCGTGCTCGCGCACAAAGGCCTCTTCGCGCTGGGCCCTTGACAAGCGATCGAGGCGGTAATCGTCGCGGTAGATCTTGCTGCGGCCACGCGTGAGCGCGCGCAGGTCTTTCTCGCTCATCGAGAAAAAGCGTTCCTCGCTGCCTACCACGTCAAGCAGCTTGCGGGCCAGATCCACTCCCATGCCCTGCAAGCTGGCAAACGCCATGCGATAGACAGTAGTTGGGCTAGCAGCGGTCATGACCTGTCAAAGTATTTAGACAGCCGGGCGGCTAACTCGTCGCCACGGTTGATGCGTCCGTTTTTCTCCATGCACACGATAGTGACGACGGCCCTGACGACAAGATCGCCGCCGTCGCGCTTGAAGATATCCTGATAGAAGATGAAGCGGGCGCCCTCGCGCTCGACCCACAGGCGGCTCAGCATCACGTCGCCACTGTGCAGCGGCGTGTTGTAGTCGATGGTCATGCGTCTGACCACAGGCACGAGCCCGTCGCTCGTCAAGTTACCAAAGGGGATACCCTCCTGCTTGACAAAGGCATGGCGGGTGTGCTCCAGGTAATGCAGATAGATGGCGTTGTTGACGATGCCCTCGCTGTCGAGTTCATAGTCTCGCACTGCAATCTCGAGCGTAAAGAAATATTTGTCCTCGTTCATCTTGGTTTATCCTATCGGGTTGATTGAGATGACAAAGGTAATGAAAAACTCCCTTCCTGCCATCCCGACTCACACAGTTTTTACCGCACACGTCCAAAAACAAAGCCTGCCCGCGGGCTGCTCAGAGCCTGGGGCAGGTATTTATCGGGGATAGCATGAAGATCACTTCAGCCAGTCCTGTACCTTGTCGTTGGGGACCATGCGCTCCTCAAATACGTATGCGCCAGTCTTCTCGGAGCGGACCATCTTGATCACCTTGCTCCATGAGCGTCCTT
>CAMJJG010000052.1 GCA_946406035.1 uncultured Prevotellaceae bacterium | reverse complement strand
TTTTCTTCTTGGGACGCTTGGCACCGTACTTGCTGCGGCGCTGGGTGCGGCCTTCAACACCGGCGGTGTCAAGAGTTCCGCGAATGATGTGGTAGCGTACACCAGGAAGGTCCTTCACGCGACCGCCGCGAACCATCACGATCGAGTGCTCCTGCAGGTTGTGACCCTCACCGGGGATGTAGGAGTTCACCTCTTTGCCGTTGGTCAAGCGGACACGGGCAACCTTGCGCATTGCCGAGTTCGGCTTCTTAGGCGTGGTCGTGTAAACACGAACACAAACACCGCGACGCTGCGGACACGAGTCCAGAGCGGGCGATTTGCTGGTCGATTCCAGCGCTGTGCGGCCTTTTCTTACTAATTGCTGAATAGTAGGCATCTTAGTTTTGTTAGTTTTTAATTAATTTGACAAATATTTTTCAGTTTGCTTTACCGCCTCAAGGTTCCCTAATTACTCACGCTATCAAGCATTTAGAGCTCATTTTGGTACCTATCGGCGCAAAAAAGCGATGCAAAATTACACACTTTTCCGCTAATAGCCAAACATTTCCCCTAATTATTTTTATATATAATGTGGCGGCCACACCTTCGCCAACTACCTGTTTCTCACGCCAATACAGCCACAATCACCTGCTTCGGCGCATTTTTTAAGTGTGAAAATTATTCAACCTTAACATTATTTAACTTGATTTAGCAAGAAACCAAGCCATTTCATGGCGATTTTCTTTTCAAGGCACCCACCAGCACTACCGCATCCGGCAGTCAATCCAGAAGCCATCACAGCCAAAGCCGCACATCACACATTATATAATATAGAGACCGTGATATAGTTATTTTGAGGATTTTAAGTACCTTTGTGGGGTTAAACCTCAATTTTAAGATCAATGATAACGATTATAGCCCATATTACGCTACTCGTCGCCGCCCTGTTTGGCTTGAGTGCCATGCTGTTGCGCTGGGACGTGCGTGTGCTGCAACACAACGACTACAGCAACTCCGAGTTCAACAACTGGCTCAGGAACAGCGGCGAGTTGTCGTCAATCAAGCGTCTGGCCGTTCTCGCGGTGCTCGTGGGCTCCTGCACGACAATGGCCCAGGCGTCGTGGATGGTGACCATGCTCCTAGCGGCCGTGCTCATTGCTCTGGGCATCGCTGTGCTGCGTCGCAAGCCCCAGGAGCCGCTCACGCTCGACAAACGGGTAGCGCGCCTGCTGTTCACAATCACCATCATCACGCTGCTGGCCGTCGAGTTGGCCGGTTATCTGGGTAGTCGCGACAGCGAGGCCGAGGCTGCTCGAGGCGCCGCCATCATAGGCGTGGTCATCCTCACGGTCTCTCCCCTACTCACCATGCTTGCCAACTGGCTGCTTGGCCCCATCGAGCGCCGCATCAATCGCCAGCGCTAGGGGGCATCGTCCTCTTGTCGCTGCTGTTCCTCTTGATGGTCCAGTTGCGCCAGAGCGCCCGGATTGAGCATCTCCATGTATTCGCTATAAGGGATAAAACGCCCGCCCATCGACTTGAGGTGGGAGGTCTCTAACTGGCAGTCGATCAGTTTACCGCCCACGCGGCTCATGAACCGAGCCAGATAAATCAGAGCCAGCTTTGAGGAGTTGGGCTCTCTCGAGAACATGCTCTCGCCGATGAAACAGGAGCCCATCACCACGCCATAGAGCCCGCCCACCAGCTCATCGGCCGCGTTCCACACTTCGACGCTTGTCGCGTAGCCCAGCCGGTGGAGCCTGCGATAGGCCGCCATCATCTCCTCGCCCAGCCACGCGCCAGCCGTGTTATACCTGTCATTGACAGCACTGCACCCCTCGATCACGGCGTCAAAGTCGCGGTTAAACGAGATCCTGTACTCATTCTTGTTCATCAGAGTGCGCATCGAGTGGGAGACATGAATCTCGTCAGGGAAAATCACAAAGCGCTGCATGGGGCAGTACCACGCGGGCTGCGTCCAGTCGCGAAAAGAGAACCACGGGAAAATGCCGTAGCTATAGGCCAGCAGCAGACGTCTCACCGACAAATCGCCGCCCACGGCCAGCAAGCCGTCTTCCTCGCCCATCCTGGGATCGGGGAACACCACATCATCACTCAGTTGAAACACCATATTCCCCTCTTGACTATTGATGGTCCAGCCTATTGATAACACACTCGCCACCCTGCTTGAGCGAGCCGAACAGTATCTCGCGCACCAGGCGTGACTTGAGGCGGCTGTGGATAACGCGGTCCATCTCGCGGGCGCCATACTCCTTGCTGTAGCCCTCGTCGAGCAGCTGCTCGCGCGCCTCATCGCCCAGGGTGAGCGTGACGCCCTTGGGCGACAGCATGGCCTGCAGTTCGCGCAACTTCTTGTCCAGGATCAGACCAGCCATCGTGCGGTCCATGTCGTTAAACACCACAATCGACGACAGGCGGTTGATGAATTCGGGTTTAAAGGTCTTCTTGACCTGCTTGAGCATCGCGCTACCGGCAGTAACAGTCGAGGCAAACCCGACCGACGCCTGATGGGCAAACTGGGCACCAGCATTACTGGTCATGATGAGCACCACGTTGCGGAACACTGCCTTGCGGCCCTTATTGTCGCTCAACGTGCCATAATCCATCACCTGGAGCAGCAGGTTGAAGATGTCATCGTGGGCCTTCTCGATCTCATCGAGCAGCAGCACACAGTCGGGGTGCTTACGCACGGCGTCGGTCAACAGGCCACCATCGTCATATCCCACATAGCCCGCCGGGGAACCGATGAGCTTGGCGACCGTGTGTTTCTCGACATACTCGCTCATGTCAAATCGCACGAGCTCAACACCCAACTCGGCGGCAAGCACGCGTGCCACCTCGGTCTTGCCCACGCCCGTTGGTCCAACAAACAGTAACGATGCCAGCGGCTTGTTCTCATCGGTGAGTCCCGCCTTAGACATCTGCACAGCCTCGACGACCTGCTTGACAGCCTGGTCCTGGCCGTAGATCTTGTCCTTGATGCGCGACTCCAGTGTTTCTAGTCTATCATTGTCACTATCGTCCATGGTCAACGAGTCCACCTTGGCGATGCGGGCGAGGACGCTCGCGATAAGAGCCTTATCGACGCGGCGGTTGTCACCGTTATTGCGGTTCATCTGCACCCAGGCCCCGGCCTCGTCCATCAGGTCTATCGCCTTGTCTGGCAGATAGCGGTCGGTGATGTGTCGTGCGCTACCGGTCACAGCCAGCTCCAGCGCGTCATCATCATATTCCACCTGGTGGAACGATTCATAGCCTTCCTTGAGCATCTTCACGATCTCGATGGCCTCGGCGATGGTAGGCTCGTCGATAGGCACCTGCTGGAATCGGCGCATCAGACCCTTGTTGCGCATGATATAGCGGTTATACTCCTCATAGGTAGTTGCACCGATGAACCTCACCTTGCCACCCTCGAGATAGGGTTTCAACAGGTTGCTGGCGTCCATCGACCCCTCTCCAATCTGGCCTGCCCCCACGATGTTATGTATCTCATCGATATAGAGAATGGCTCCAGGCTCGGCGGCAATGCCCTTCATAACCGTCTTGAGGCGTTTCTCAAAGTCACCGCGATACTGCGTTCCCGCGATGAGCGAGCCCAAGTCCAGTTGATAAATTTTAGCATCCCGCAACGAGTCGGGCACACGGCCATCCTGGATGCGCTGGGCCAGGCCATAGACGATACTGGTCTTGCCCACGCCAGGCTCGCCGATATGCAGCGGATTGTTCTTGTCCTTGCGGCACAGCACCTGGATGGTGCGGTCGAGTTCCTCCTCGCGCCCGATGAGCGGATTGTGCTCAGCAAGGTGGTCGTTGATGCACAACACATAGTCGCGCCAGCCGCCAGCGGAAGCCTCGCCGCGTTGCTCGGCTGGCTCGTTGTCTTCCTGCCCGTGGTCACAGGCCTCAACGCCCGAGTAAGCGTCACTCACTGCTTGCAACAGCGCTCCCCGGTCATTGCCCACAAGCGCGTTCAAGCAATTGGCGGCAAAAGAGTCTTTCAGGCCGGCAATGGCGTTGAGTAGATGCGGCACGTCGATTACCGTGGCCGACGAGGTCTCGCTCTGGCGGTACAGGTCCTTCATCACCAATCCATACTGGTGGGAACCCATGATCTTGTGCTCGACGTCGTCATCCTCGCCAAATTTCTCCATCTGGCTAGTGTAATCACGCAGCTTCTCGACAACATCCTCGATGGGGATAACTGCCACGTGGGCCAGAGCCTCGACAACGGGTTCCTCGCCCAGGGCAATCAGCAGCAGGTGCTCGGGGGTTACCAGTTTGCATGATGACGAGAAGGCCAACACACTGGCGCTGGTAATGATATTCTCAAGATTGTTTGAAATTTCCACTGTTTACTTCTTTATTTCATGGATAGAACAATGCTATACGGGCTCGCATGTGATTTTCAACGGATATCCCTCGTTACGGGCCATGGTGGTTGCTTGTGAGGCCTTGGTCATCGCCATGTCATAGCTATATACCCCCACGACGGCCTGCCCCTCACGGTGAACCTTCATCATGAGTGTCACGGCCTCGTCGGCATGCTTGTTAAACACGACACGCAACACATCGGTGACAAATTCCATCGTGGTGAAGTCATCATTGTGGAAAATCACCTTGTACTGCCGGGGCTCCTCGATGTGGACGCGGTCACGTGCCGCCGCCGATGTGCCTGTTCCCGTACCCTGTTGATTGTTACTAGCCATTATCATTCATTTTTTCTTGCACAAAGGTAATCATTTCCATCGACAACAGCAAATATCATGCCATGGCCGACTATGAGAAAATCCGCGCTTGTCACGGCTAAAACATGACAAAAATTGCTGATTATTTGCAGAAAATGACTACATTTGCAGTGAATGAGCTTATTGCGTGTCATATCTTCACTACCGAGCCGGCAGCCGTCATGGTTTCTGGCAGCGGTTGCCCTGCTGTTCACGTCGATGCCAGTGGCCAGCCATACCATTGACTCGGTCTATCAAGTGTTTCTCGTTGCCGACGCCACGCACAAGACCGATGCGGCCAACACCGTGATGAGGCACCTGCGTGAAGCAAGATATTGCGACACGCTCACCCAATTTAGCAACAAGGACAAACTGGCCGTGGTCCAAGCCCGCACCCACTACCAAATGGCCGAATACTACTTTGAAGAGGAATTATTTGAGGATGCGCTTGAGGCTGCCAACCAGGCACAGGTCTGGAGCGGGGACGTGAAGAATCGGCAATTTGACAACGACGTGGTCAGGCTCATGGCCAATGCCCACCTGGGGCTTGGTAATTATGACAAGGCGCTGGAAAAACTGCTCGAGGCCTACAAGATTGACAAGCAGGTGGGCAGCGACGAGCTCATCAGTATCGACTTGAACACCCTGGCGGGGTTATACCTCATCGTCCAACTGCCGGGGCCCGGTATCAACTTCATCGAGAAAGCCATCGCTATTGAGCGCAAACTCAAGCGAGCCGATCAGCTCGCCGTCAGGCTGGGCCTGGCCAGCAAACTCTATCTCATGAACAAACAGCCCGACAAGGCCATGATTGCCATCAACGAGGCCATCGCCATTGATGAGAAATCGGGCAATGACGAGAAAAGGGCTTATCACCTTGTGCAGAAGGCCGCCGTACTTGAGGAACAGGGACAAAGCAGCCAGGCCCTGGCTCTACTGCTCAAGGCCCTGCCACCACTAGTGAAGAGCGAGAATCACTACTCGCTGGCGCTATGCTACAACCAGCTGGCAGGCCTCTACAGTAAGGCAAGTAACAAGCAGCTGGCTCTCTCCTACTACAAGAAGGCGCTCGAGCAAAGCATCAAGTGCGGCTCATCCAAGGCTGAGCGAACAGCCGAGTATGGACTATGGGAGTCGATGCGGGAGACCAACCCCAATATCGCCATGCACCACCTGGAGCGGTACACGGCACTGAACGACTCGTTGCACAACAACATCCTCACCACCAGGATGAGAGTGCTCGAAGCCACGCTCTTGAACCAAGAGCAGCAGGAGCAGTCGAGCCGCAACCGCAATTTCATCACTTGGGCCATCACCCTGCTCTTGCTCATGGCTTGCTTGATGGCGACGGGACTGTTCTACGTCTGGCGCAAGTCCAAGAAAGCCCTGGCCTTGCAACAGCAGACCCATCAGCTGAGGTCGCATTTCCTGGCCAACATCACCCACGAATTGCAAACCCCGCTAACCGTTGTCATGAACTCGGGCCAGCAGTTGATGGAAAGCCCCAAAACATCGGCCGAAGAAAGGAAACAACTCGGCAAAATGCTGCTCAGCCACGGGCAGCGCATGCTCAAGCTCGTCAACAACCTCATTGATATCGAGAACACCAGGGACGGTGCCGAGGTCCCCAGTTCCAAGCAAGGCGACATCGTTATGTTCATCCACATGCTGGTGGATAACTTCACCGAGCTAGCCAACAAACAGAGGATCGATCTCGTATTCTTGCCACAGATGGCATCGCTCTTCATCGTGTTCTTTCCCGATTACATCCGCAAGATCGTCCACATTCTCATCGACAACGCCATCAAGTACACGCCTGCTGGCGGCAAGATCACCGTCACGTTCGCCACCGCCGAATCCAACAAGATGCGCATCACCGTCTCAGACACAGGCAAGAGCATTCCAGCCAGCGAGCTGAATCACATCTTTGAACCGTTCAGTCAGGGGTTCAACGACGACGATGATGGCGTCGAAACAGCCCTTGAGCTATCGCTCGTCAACCAGCTCGTCAATAAAATGGGCGGAACCATCGCGGTCAACAGCATGGCGGGCGTTGGCACCACTTTCACCATCGACCTGCCGATGCGACTGGGCGACAGTTCCTTTATCGAGTCCAAGGAACAGTTACAGCAATTTGCCGAGCATCGCATCAATAGCAGCAACGACTCCACGCAAAAGCCCATGGCATTTGTCGTCGAGAACAACGAGGACGTGGCTTTCTTTATCGCCAGCCACCTCCACAACAATTTCAACCTCAGGTTTGCCAACGATGGCTATGAGGCCTACAGCAATGCCCAGGATCTGGTGCCCGACCTCATCGTCACCAGCATCAATATGCCTGTCATGGGCGGCAAGGAGCTCATCGCCAGATTGCGCGCCAACGCGGCCCTCAACCACATCCCCATCATCGCAATGACGTCCAGCACCAGCGACCAGGAGCGCATTCAGTGCATCGAGGCCGGAGCCGATGCAGTGCTGGTCAAGCCGTTCAACTCCAACGAGCTGACACTTCTTGCCAGCAAACTGACCAAGCAACGCTCCTCGATGCGCAACCATATTGTCAAGACCAGGGTCAACGACTCCTCGGCCCAGTCCACCCTCAGCAAGGAAGACAAGGCTTTTATCAACAAGCTGATTGATGTCGTCCACTCACAGATGGTCAAGGGAGACGTCGACATGGAGCACATCGCCGCTGCACTATCCATCAGCCGCAAGCAGCTGCGGACGCGCGTCCACAGCATCACCGGCCTCATGCCTGTAGCCTTTGTGCTGCGGGTGCGACTCAATTACGCTCGGCGCATGGTCAGGAACGAGGACACCCCGCTCACGATCATTGCACAGAAATGCGGTTTCCAGAACCTGTCCCATTTCTCCAAGGCCTTCAAGCAGCAATTCAATATCAGTCCGCAGCAATACAGGAAAAGCATGGACGACATCAATGACTCCCCGCCCGAATCCTGGTAGAACTGCTATGACTCCAAATATTAATTTTTAACCCCGTTTACCCGAATCATGAACACCCAAAGCCAAAGCAACAACCCGGCCAATTTCCAGCAAGCCGAGGAAATGATCAACCAATCCATTGCACAGATGGAAGAGATGACCCACATCGAGTATACACCTGCAGCGGCACGGTTTGCCAAATTGCCGTGGTGGGAACGCATTGCGACCAGGATACTGAAACGCCTGTCCAGACGGCAAGAGTAATGGCCGCAGTGCCTCTTTTTTGACTTTTTTACTATCAATTTGGGATTATTTTGTACCTTTGACAATTCAAAATCAATTCCCTGTCAAGTCATGAGACGTTTTTTAATATCAATAGTGATGTTTTGGAGTTTGCTGTTCGGTCACGCCGCCGAGCCCATAGATTGGGCCAATCTGGCACGGTATGCCCATGCCAACCAGGAATTACTTGCTGCCGATTACGACCCCATGCGTGTCGTGCTAATGGGCAATTCAATCACTGAGTTTTGGGAAGAGACACATCCCGTTTTTTTCGTGAATAAGGGCCTAGTGTGCCGGGGAATCGGGGGGCAGGTATCAAGCCAGATGCTGGCGCGCTTCCGCCAAGATGTGCTACAACTCAAGCCACGCATCGTCGTCATCAACTGTGGCACAAACGACATTGCTGAGAATAACGGCCCCTACAACCAGGACGTCACGATGGATAACATCAAGTCGATGACCGAGCTGGCCCGGCTCCATGGCATCCAGGTCGTCCTCACGTCGGTACTGCCCTGTGACGAGTTTTGCTGGAACAGGTCGGTCAAGGATGTGCCCCACAAGATATCGGCCCTGAACAAGTTCATCAAGGAATATGCCATACAGGCCGGCGTGCGCTATATCGATTACTACTCGGCAATGGCGGAACCTGGTGGGGCAATGAACAAAGTTCTCACCGATGATGGAGTGCATCCCAATGCCGCTGGATATGACATCATGGAGGCATTACTCACACAGATGCTCGACACCCTTCAATAACGGGACAATTACAACAATACAACAACTTATATATAATATATCATTAACAACAATTGTATTATGAGAAAAATCACAATTCTGTGCATGACGCTATTTGCAATCAATGCCATGGCCGGCAACAACATCAAGGGCGTTGACCGTGCCAACCTGGACCCGAACGTGGCTCCAGGCGAAAATTTCTACCATTACGCCTGTGGCGGATGGATGCAGAACAATCCGCTCGACCCCCAGTATGCCCGTTTTGGCACCTTTGACCAGCTGGCCGAGAACAGCCGCAACCAGGTCAAGGACATCATCACCACACTGGGCACCAACAACCCGCGCGGCAGCATCAAGCAAAAGGTGGGCGACCTGTATGCCCTGGGCATGGACAGCGTGCGACTCAACCAGGAGGGCGCTGCACCACTGGCACTTGACATCGCAGCCATCAAGAAGCTCACACGCGACCAGTTTGCCGGCGCCATCGCCAACCAGCACAAGGGCATTGCCGACCCATTCTTCAACTCACAAGTCATGGCCGACATGAAGGACTCCAACACCAACATGTTCTACCTCATGCAGGGAGGACTGGGTATGGGTGATCGCGACTATTACCTGGAGAACGATGCCAACACCACCAAGGTGCGCAACGCCTACAGCAACTATATCCAGCAGCTTTTCCAGCTCATCGGCTACAAGAAGGGCAATGCCAAGAAGGCTGCCAAGCACATCATGGCCATCGAGACCGCACTGGCCCAAGTGGCAATGACCCGTGAGGACACCCGCGACTACAGCAAGCTCTATAACATCACCACCATGGCGCAGCTTAGGGCTGACTACCCCAACATCGACTGGAACCAGTATCTTGCAGGCCTGGGCATCAAGAGCGTCGACAAGGTGTGCGTCTTCCAGCCCAAGTCCATCGCCAAGGTCAACGACATGTTGAAGAGCCTCAAGGAAGAGGACGTGCGCGAGTATCTCATTTTCAAGTATGTTGACGCCGCTGCGCCCTATCTGAGCGACGCCTTTGCCGACGCCAACTTCGACATGTACAGCCGCGCCATGTCGGGTAAGCAGATGAAGATGCCACGCTGGAAGCACTCGCTCGACGTGCCCAACACACTGCTCGGCGAAGCCGTCGGACAGCTCTATGTCGAGAAGTACTTCCCCGCCGACTCCAAGAAGAAGATGCAGCAACTCATCGACAACCTCAAAAAGGCCCTGGGCGAGCACATCGCCACACTGTCATGGATGAGCCCCAAGACCAAGGTCAACGCACTAGTCAAGCTCAACAGTTTCACCGTCAAGATCGGCTACCCCGACAAGTGGCGTGATTACAGCTCACTGGACATCGACCCCGCCAAGAACTACTGGTTCAACGTGCTCAACGCACGCCGCTTCCAGGCCGAGTATGAATACAGCCAGCTGGGTCAACCCGTCGACAAGGAGCGCTGGTACATGACACCACAGACGGTTAATGCCTACTATGAGCCCTCGAGCAACGAGATCTGCTTCCCCGCAGGCATCCTGCAAGCCCCCTACTTTGACCCCAATGCCGACGACGCATGCAACTATGGCGCCATCGGCGTGGTTATCGGCCACGAGATGACCCACGGTTTTGACGACCAGGGACGCAACTTTGACCACAATGGCAACATGGTCGACTGGTGGACCGCCGAGGATGCAGCCAAGTTCCAGCAGCTCGCCGACAAACTGGGTGCACAATACAGCGCCGAAATCGTTGCCGACGACGTACACGCCAATGGACAGTTCACCATGGGCGAGAACATTGCCGACCACGGCGGACTGCGTGTTGCCTACAGCGCTTTCAAGAACACCGAGCAAGGCAAGGGCAATCAGCTCATCGACGGCTTCACTCCCGATCAGCGTTTCTTCCTGAGCTATGCCAACGTATGGGCAGCCAATATCACTAAGGAGGAGATGCTGCGTCGCACCAAGGTTGACCCCCACAGCTTGGGAATCAACCGCGTCAACGTCGCCATCCGCAATCTGGAGGAGTTCTTCAAGGCCTTCAACATCCAGCCCGAGATGAAAATGTGGCGTGATCCCGCCGACCGTGTCATCATCTGGTAACCAACCATAACCCTATCAATTCGACAACGCCTGGATTCATCCCAATCCAGGCGTTTTTCAGTTGAGGCAGGTAGTTGTATTAACTTATACATTCCCTCACCTTAAATCAGCTTCTGGAGGGGATGTGGTGGGATATGGCGGCATGAAGTGGGAAGTTGTGGGCTCTCACGATTTGGAGGCGGCCGCACTAAAAAAAACAAGAGGGGACATCGTTGATGACATCTCCTCTCTCTTAGGGGGCGGTTACCTGCGCCTTCCTGCGTCGCCGACCGTCGTCGTGGTGACGCTTAGGGCTCTGTGCCGGGATATGGGATGGGAAGTGGGGGGATGTGGGGGGATATGGCGATTTTGGGAGGCGGCAGCAACAAAAAAACGAGAGGGGACATCGTTGATGACATCTCCTCTCTCTTAGGGGGCGGTTACCTGCGCCTTCCTGCGTCGCCGACCGTCGTCGTGGTGACGCTTAGGGCTCTGTGCCAGGATATGGGATAGGATGGAAAGTGGTGAGATGTGGTGGGATATGGCGATTTTGGGAGGCGGACGCAATAAAAAAAACGAGAGGGGACCTGACTTCGTCAATGCGTCACCCTAGGTGGCATTTCACTTTTTCCCGATATTGA
>CAMJJG010000051.1 GCA_946406035.1 uncultured Prevotellaceae bacterium | reverse complement strand
TTAAGTATTTCAATTCATTACAACGATTTTAGGAGTATATTTGACCCTTAAGCCAGTATTTTTGCTGCGCATTTAAAATGTGGTTTGATATATTTATTGCTTGCTGGTGATGCAAAATGAGCATGTTTCTATCGTGATGTGTACCTACAACGGGGAGAAATATCTGTGCGAACAGATGGACTCCCTGTTGAGGCAGACCTATCCCGTCGATGAGATTATTGTCCAGGACGATGGCTCGACCGACGCCACGATGGCTATCCTCAAGGCATACGCCGCAAGCCACCCCGAGGTCAAGGTCTTCAGCAACACGTCGGGGCGCGGGGTGAACAACAACTTCTTCAGCGCCCTGCGGCGTGCCAGCAGCGACTATATCGCCATCTGTGACCAGGATGACTTGTGGGAGCCAGACAAGATCGAGAAGCAGATGGCCGCCATCGGTGACCACTTGTTATGCACCTGTCGCACAAAACCATTCTCTAGCGATGGATCGGCCGTGCGCTATGATGCACGCGTGCCAAACTACAATCTACCGCGCATGCTTTACAGTTCAATCGCCGGACACACCATGTTGATCAATCGTCGCCTGCTTGACATGATACCTGACCAGGCTGCGGTAGGAAAACTCTATTACGACGTGTTCTTGGCCCTTGCTGCATCGGCCAACAATAGCATCGTGCTGGTCAATGAGGTGCTGGTGCATCATCGGCGCTATGAGGGCGCCGCGACCTATTCCAGTGCCGACAAGCACAACAGCCCGTCGCTGGGCAATGGCTTTTATACACTGTGGTGGTCGTTGCGTCATTACAGCGAGATCAGGCCTTATCTGCATGACTATTTCCAGCGTCGCTACCGGCTGCTGATGGGCATCAAGGCTAAGGGTGAGACCTATGAGGACGTGACGGCTATGGCTGCGCTCGAGGGCCGCTCGGGGCTGACTAACATGCTGCAGCTGTGCCTTTACCACATCAAGTATCGCCACCACCTGTTTTACACCGAGGGGCGAGGTCTGGTTAATTACCTGCGCTCGGCTCTTTATTGTATCATGCAGGTTTATTCCTACCGCAATCTGCTACCCAAGTAGCATTACCCTGTTACCAGTGCCGCGACATGACTCGATTCTGGGGTGTGGCGGCTTTTTATTGCGGCCTCATAGCCACTGCATCAGGTTTTTGTTATATCTTTGCAGCGAGATTTGGTGCTTGGGGTATCTACCCCAGGTGAAAAGGGAATCAGGTGAGAATCCTGGACAGACGGTGCTGCTGTGAGCCCTCGGTCACAAACCCGCGCTCGACCACTGCGCTCACGCGTGGGAAGGTCGAGTCGCAACAATGGGGTAGGGGCGAGTCAGAAGACCTGCCAAGTCGCAAACATAGAAACCCGTGACTTGTTTAATGCGAACATTAGTTGTTACATCATTCTTGGCCTTGCTGTGTGTCTTGAGCGTCCATGCCCAGGAGGGCGTGCTCGCCCACCAGGCCGACTCGCTCATGGCTAGTGTGGGGCATGGTCGGCTCGACTCGATGCAGTATATCCAGAATGTGATTATCTATGGCCGGCGCCCCTATGAGGACGTGATTCCGGCCCAGGAACTCACCGGCAAGCAGCTCGAGGGTCTTAACAGCCACTCGGTGGCCGATGCCGTGCGCTATTTTGCAGGCGTCCAGCTCAAGGACTATGGCGGTGTGGGTGGCTTGAAGACGGTCGACATCCGCTCGATGGGTACTAACCACATGGGTGTCTTCTATGATGGCATTCAAGTGGGTAATGCCCAGAATGGACAGGTTGACCTGGGCAAATTCTCGTTGGATAACATTGAGGCTATCTCGTTGTACAACGGCCAGCGCAGCAACATCTTCCAGAGCGCTAAGGACTATGGCTCGGCTGGAACAATCTACCTGCGCACCCGTCGCCCCAAGTTCAGCAACGGCAAGCGCGACAACCTGAATGTGTCGTTCAAGACTGGTTCGTTCGGGCTCGTCAATCCCAGCCTACGATGGGAGCACAAGTTGAGCCGCTCGGTGAGTTTGTCGTTCAATAGCGAGTTCACCTACGCCACGGGCAAGTACCGGTTCCGCTACATGCGCCACTATAGCGATGGCTCGCTGGCGTGGGACACCACTGCCGTGCGCCAGAACGGTGATGTGCGCTCCTATCGGGTCGAGGGTGGCGTCTTTGGAGTGATGTCCAGGGGCAAGTGGCATGCCAAGGCCTATTGGTATGACAGCCGCAAGGGAATCCCTGGTGCCATCGTCAATAACGTGTGGAAGCATGCCCAGAAACAGTGGGACAGCAATTTCTTCGTTCAGGGGGCCTACCAGCGCAAGTTCACCGACCGCTACGAGATGATGTTCAATGCAAAGTATTCTCGTGACTACCTCCACTACCTCAACCCCGACACCACACTGATGTATATCGACAACAAGTTCTGGCAGGACGAGGTGTATCTGTCCACCGCCAACAAATATACCATTCTCACCGATTGGGATGTCAATCTATCGGTAGACTACCAGTGGAACAGCCTTGATGCCACATTGACGGGCTTTGGCTATCCCATCCGCCACACGGTGCTCACGGCCCTTGCTACCGCTTACACCTGGCGGGGCTTCAAGGCCCAGGGTAGCTTGCTCTACACAATGGTCAACGACCGGTCATCGGCACGGTTTAATGGTCAAGTGGTGGGCAAGCGCAGCGAGTACATGAACAAGGTGACGCCTGCCGTTTTCCTGAGTTGGCAGCCGTGGCGGGACCGTGAATTTAACCTGCGGGCCTATTACAAGCGCATCTTCCGCATGCCCACGTTCAACGACTTGTATTACACCGACATGGGTAACATCACGCTCGAACCGGAGTATGCCACACAGTACAATGTGGGCTTCCTGTACCGTCTGCTCACCGACCGCGGACTGCTGGCTGGTGTCAAGCTCAGTGCCGATGCCTATTACAACCACATCACCGATAAGATCATCGCCGTGCCCAAGGGGACGGGGCAATACCGCTGGATGATGATGAATGTGGGCATTGTCAAGATATGCGGTATTGACGTGAGTGCCCGCACCACGCTGCGCCTGACTGCCGACGTCATCGTTGACATCAACTTGAGCTACACCTACCAGAAAGCGCAGGACTATACCAACCCCGCCGATGACGGCGATGGAGGCACCTATAAAGGCCAGTTGGCCTATATACCCTGGCATAGCGGATCGGTCGTTGGCCATCTGGGATGGCATGACCTCGACGTGAATTACAGTTTCATCTACGTCGGTGAGCGCTACCACACTAGCGCCAACACCCGCGAGAATCACGAGCAGCCGTGGTACACCCATGATCTCTCGGCTGGCTATCTTTTCCACCTGGGCAAGACCACATTGAAAGTGTCGGGCGAGGTCAACAACCTCTTCAACCAGTACTACGACGTGATACTCAACTATCCCATGCCTGGACGTAATTATAAACTCATCCTGAAATTTGACATCTAGCAATGAAGAAAAAAGGAAAAATAGGGACATTTATTTTGATGGCATTCGTGCAGTTGGCACTATTGTCGAGCTGCCGTGAGGAGGTAACCATTTTCCTGCCTGAGCATGTGGCCGTGGCTCAGCCCGAATTTACCGAGATCGAGGGCTTCTACCTGTTGTGCGAGGGCAACATGGGGTGGAACAAGGCCACGCTCGACTACTATGACTATGCCCAGGGCGAGTACATCCGCAACGTCTTCTCCTATGCCAATCCCACCGTGCCCAAGGAGATGGGCGATGTGGGCAACGACATCGGCATCTATGGCAGCAACATGTATTGTGTGATCAACTGCTCCAACAAGATAGATGTGCTGGATAAATACACCTGTCGCAAGAAGGCCCAGATCGACATTCCCAACTGTCGGTTCATCCGCTTCTATGGCGGGTATGCCTATGTGACTAGCTATGCCGGCCCTGTACAGATCAACCCCGACTATGAGCAACGGGGCTTTGTGGCCAAGATCGACACTGTGACCATGCAGGTCGTGGATACCTGCCTGGTGGGATTCCAGCCCGATGAACTCGAGATTGTCGAGGGAAAGATCTATGTAGCCAATTCTGGCGGCTACATGGTGCCCAACTACGAGAACACGCTCTCGGTCATCGATGTGGCCACCTTCAAGGAGGAGCGGCGTGTGCCCATTGCCATCAACTTGAGTTGGGTCAAGGGCGACCGTCATGGCATGCTGTGGGTCGCCTCGCGCGGCGACTACTACACCCGCGCGAGCAAGATCTACGCCTATGACACGCGCAAGCAGCAACTCGTCGACAGTATCGATTGCCCAGTGAGCAACATGTGGCTTGACGGAGATTCACTGTACGTGGTGAGCACCCAGTGGAGCTATGTGTCGATGAGCAATACCTTCTCCTATGCCATCATCAACACCCAGACTCGGCGCCAGGTTAGCGACAACTTCATTACCGATGGCAGTGACAAGGAAATCGTCATCCCCTATGCTGTGGCCGTCAATCCCATTAATCGGGATATTTATGTTACCGATGCCAAGGATTACGTCTCTCCGGGACGTCTCTATTGCTTTGACCGCAATGGCGTCAAGAAATGGGATGTGCGCACGGGCGATATACCTGCTCACTTTGCTTTCCTGGGTCAGAATATTAACGAACGATAATGATTGAGATAGACTTATGATAAAAATGAAACATCTTGCTGTGGCCATCTTGGGATTGTTGACGACGTTAACCGTTTTAGGAAATCATCCGTGGTTGACACGCGTCTATGAGTACCGTCCCGCCCCTGGTCAGTTCATCAACACCATGCCATTGTGCAGGGTGGGGGAGCCAATCGACAGCGTGCTGGCACGTTGCCAGGCAAGCATCTGTGGCCGCATCGACACTGTGACCGTCACCTTTCATGGCCAGACCATCACGAGCATCGACACCATCTGGAGCGAGGGCATGATCTCGCTTGGCGGCTATGGCGGCTATGTGATCGTGGGCTTTGATCACCCAGTGGTCAACATGCACACCTATGACTTTGAAATCCAGGGTAACGCCTTTATTAGCGAGCGTGAGACGCATGGCGGCAGCAGCGAGCCCGGTATCGTCATGGTGGGCGTGGACTTGGATGGCAACGGCGTGCCCAGCGACGGCGACAAGTGGTATGAGTTGGCGGGTAGTGAATACACCCATCCCAAGACTCAGCACGACTACAGCATCACCTATTACCGCCCCGATGAGGCCAAGCCGCGCACCCCAAGCCAGGTTAACCCGTTCTTGAACGACACCACCTACATCCGCTGGACCAGTAACGACGTTAATCCTGACAGTACTAGTGGCTACATGAGTCGCAATACCTATCACAGCCAGCCCTATTGGCCGCTGTGGCTGCAAAATGAGGGGACGTTGACTTTCCAGGGCACCAAGTTGCGTTGCAATGCGCTTGACCTGGGCAACAATGCCAGTAATTCCTATTATGTGCAGTACTTCTTTGACTGGGGGTATGTTGACAACCTGCCCAACAATCCTGCCCGCGTTTCTCAAGATGACGGGTACTACAACCCTGGTTTCAAGATTGATTGGGCTGTTGACGAGCGGGGTAACCACGTTAACCTCTCCCACATCGACTTTATCAAGATCTATTGCGGCATGAACCAGTATTGTGGATGGACAGGCGAGACCTCGACCGAGGTCGCCGCCGGTATTGACTTCCACCCCGATGCTCCGATGCCACTACCTGTTGCCGGTGACGTCAATGGCGATGGCGAGGTAAACATCAGCGATATCAATTCGGTGATCAACTGCATCCTTGGTGACAACTATGTTAACATGGCCGATGTTACCCACGACAGTGAGATCAACATCAGCGACGTTAATGCTGTCATCGATTTGATTTTGCAATAGGTTATAGCAGCCCTTGGATATAGGTGGCCATCATTGTGTCGTGCCGTCTCACGTCGCAGTAGAGGGCCAGTTGGTTGTGGGCCCGGTCCAGGTTGTGGGTGGCATATTGGGTCTTGTAATAGGTGTCGCCGTTGATGTAATCGGTCAGGAAGCGGGTGCACTGCATGAATGGGAACAGTGCCACGGCATAGGGCAGATGCTCTATCTCGATGGGTGAGAGGAACCCGCGGGCCGATTCCAGATACCCCATTGTGAACGACTTGAAAATCTCCACGTCAAAGCCCACGTGAGACGCGTCAGGGTCATCCTCGGCTGTGAGATTGGCACCGGTGCGCAGGAAGTCGCCGTAGTCCGAGAAAATGAACGACGGCATCACGGTGTCGAGATCGATGACACACAATACATTGCCATCCTTGTCAAACAGCATGTTATTGACCTTGGTGTCGCAATGACAGATGCGCTTGGGCAGCTTGCCATCGCGGTAGAGCCGTTCGGCTTGGCACATCTCGTAGGCATCCCTTTCCAGTTCATCGACAATGTGGCGCACTTGGCTCAATCGGCCGGCGGCATCGTGCTGTACTGCCTCGCGCAGTTGCCGCATGCGCAACTCCATATTGTGGAAGTCAGGGATGGTCTCGCCTAACTGCTCTGGAACATCTACAAGCATTTGCTCAAATTGGCCAAAGGCCTTGCCGGCATCGTGGGCGCTCTGGGGCGTAACCGCCTGGTGGGTGTAAGAGTCTGGGATATAGATCATCAGGCGCCAGTAGCGGCCGTCATGATCGCGGTAGTAGGTCTTGCCATCACGGGCCCTGATAAACCGCAGCACCTTGCGGTCGATGTCGCTGGCGCCGCTGTTTTCCAACTTGTGACGGATGTGGGAAGTCACAACCTCGATATTGTGCTGCAACAGGTCCACGTCCTGGAATATGGCATTATTGATGCGCTGTAGCACATAGTCGGGGTTGTTGCCGGCGGTGGTGACGTGGTAGGTGTCATTGATGAGGCCGTTACCCAACGGCTTCACAGCCATGACCATGCCCGCGATTTCAAACTGTGCCAGGATGCTGGCCAAATCTAGCGTTTCCATTCTAATAAAAGCATTAATCGGTTACTCGCTTCCAGTAGTTGGCTCCTCGAGCCTTTAACTGCTCGGTGAAGGCTACTGCGGCGGCACGTGAGGCGGCTTCATCCTCGGGAGAGGCTTGGGCATGGCGGTAGCCTCGGGTCTTGTTCCACTCGCCACGGGTGAAGTCAGGCACTTGCACGGGCAAGTTGCCATTGTCCATCGAGAGGCAGCCCAGTTCGGCCAGGCAGCACCACTCGGCCAGGTCATAGACGTCAATATCAAGCGGTAGCCCATTTTGCAGGCAATAGACCAGCCGGGCGTCCATGATAAAGTCCATACCACCATGTCCGCCCACTTCGCGAGCCTCCTGGCCGTAGCGTGTCACGAGCGGTGAAGTGAACTTCTTCAACAGGGCCTCGGTGTCCTCCTTGTTCAGGTAGGAATGGCCCGTGTACTGCTTGCTGACGGGACCAATTCCCGCCCGTTCCATCTCATCGGTTGCCAGCGCATAGCCCTCGACGGGATATTTATTGGCAAAGCCCTTCGTGCCAGTGAGCTGATACATGCGGTTATAAGGTTGAGGTGTCATCACATTGTGGTGTACCTCAATGACCTTGCCATTCTCGGTAGAGATGAGTGTCGTGGTATGGTCTCCGTTGCGGAAGGTGGGGCATGCCTCGCCCGTGCGCTCTGCTACCAGCTGCTGACCGTTAAACGAGTGGGTGTCCATTGCCACGAGCGTTTTCATGCGATCGCCGCGATGGATATTCAGCACTTGGGCAATCGGGCCCAGCCCGTGGGTCGCATACAGGTCGCCTCTAAACCTGCTGTTGTAGTCCAGCCTCCATCCCAGCTTGTCGTGAGCGTCTCGTTTCCAGTATTCGTCCCAGTAGGGTGACAACTCATGGCGATAGGCCCCTTGCACATAGATGACCTCGCCCAGCAGCCCTTGTTGTGCCATGTGTAGGGAGTTGAGTTCAAAGAAGTCGTAGCAGCAATTCTCGAGCATCATCACATGCAGTCGACGGCTCTCGCTCAAGTCGATGAGCGACCAGATCTCGGTCATATTTATTGCCGATGGCACCTCTATGGCAACATGGTGGCCATGCTCAAGCGCCTCGCGTGCTACCAGATAGTGGTGAATCCAGTCGGTTGCTATATACACCAGGTCGATGTCGTCGCGGCGGCACAGTTTCTTATAGCCATCTTCGCCATAATACACATCAGCTGCCGGCATTGACGCCTTGCGCAATATCAGTTGGCACGCCTCGGCGCGGTCACGCTCGTGGTCGCACAGGGCTTTGACCTCGATGCCGGGGATATGGGTCCAGCGCTCCACGGCGTCGGGACCGCGCATCCCCAAGCCCACAAACGCAACCCTCACGACAGGTATCTTCTCTACCGTGAGACCTAGAGCCGATTGCTGTCCGGCAGGCCGCTCGGGCACTTGGGTAATTATGGTTCCATCCTGGATTCTATAAGGCCAGTTGAACTGTGCCAGCACGCTCGCAGGCATCACCAGGAAAACTGCTAGAAGAATTGCAATGAAGTATCGTTGTTTCATAACTTATGGATAATGGTAATAAATAGTCTATTATTGCGTACAAAAATAACATAATTTGTCAAAACCACCAAATCTCCCGTGCCTACTACCACACGTGTCATGTACAGCCCCCCACACAACGCCACGCTCAAGAACAAACTTAAATCACTCTACGGGAACAAAAGCCAGATGACCTTGTTGTGCTATTACCGCTTTTGGATGGCTGTACAGTTACCACAGGGCATGTAGAGGGTGTCTCTTGCTCGTGGAAAGGGTGCCTTGACGATGTTGGATTCATCCCCGTTTTTGCGGGCAGGGAATTATAATTATAGGTTCAGATTAGAGATTTCTAATGGATTGGTTTTCAAATATTGGGCTCGAAATTTTGATATGTCTTAGAAAATTAGTAATTTTGCAGATTAATTGGTTATTTATGACCAAAACGCTGTGTTTTTAATGCGTTTAAGCTAAAAAGGTTAATAAAAATGCGAAAAAACTGTCAATTTGCCTTTGTTATATTGATGTTTTTGGGCTTGCTGGCTTCGTGCTCGCAGCAGGCGACAAAGTACCGCATCGGGGTGTCGCAATGCTCTGATGACATCTGGCGGGACAAGCAGAACTCTGAATTGAAAATCGGTGCTTACTTTCACGATAATGTGGAATTGAGGTTTGCTGCTGCCTATGACAGCGACAAACGCCAAATCCAGCAGATCGACAGCCTAGTCGCCACGGGCATCGACCTGCTGATCGTCGCCCCCAATCAGGTATCTACCATTTCGTCGGCCATTGACAGGGCCTATGACAAGGGCATTCCAGTGATTGTGTTTGAACGCAAGACCAGTTCCAAGAAATATACGGCATATATGGGTGCCGACAACTATGAGATGGGGCACCTGATGGGTGAATATGTGGCATCGCGCCTGAATGGGCGTGGTCGCATCATTGAAGTGATGGGCCTGAAAGGGTCATCGCCGGCCATTGAACGGCACAAGGGTTTCCGTGAGGCGATCTCCGGGCATCCCAATATACAGGTAGTCGCGACGTTACAAGGCGACTGGACCGAGCCCACAGCCTATAAAACCGTCAAGCGGTGGCTCGATAAGAATCATGATAACGGCATCGACCTGGTGTTCGGCATGAACGACCGCACAGCCATGGGTGCCCGTAAGGCATTTACCGAGGCTGGCGCCCGCTTGCCCCTGTTCTGCGGCATCGATGGACTGCCTGGCGAGAACGGCGGCATCACGCTAGTGAGGGACTCATTGCTTGATGCATCCTACATTTACCCGACTCATGGTGATAAACTCATCCAGCTAGCGGTTGACATCCTGGAGGGTCGCCCCTATGAGAAAGAAACCAAACTGATGTCGGCGCTCGTCACGCGCGACAATGCCCATGTCCTGCTGATGGGAAGCGAGGAGGTGATGAACCAGTCACATTATATCGAGAAACTGCACCAGACGGCAAGCGGATACATGAAGCAACTTGCCAACCAGCGAACACTCACCATCCTGGCTCTTGCAATAATCGCCTTGCTGCTGTTGTTGCTGCTGGGCATCTACATGTACTACTTGCAGAAGGCCCGCATCCAGGACGAGCGCACCCAGATGGAGCGTGAGCAACTTGACTTCTATACCCAGGTGAGCCATGAGTTGCGCACACCCCTGACCCTCATTGAGGGCCCTCTGGCCCAGTTAGCCGAGACGCCAGACATCATGAACGCCAGCACCGCAACCAGTGACCTGCTGGCTATCGTGCGCCGCAACACCCACCAGCTCACCCAGTTGATCAACAAGATGCTGGATGCTCAGGTGGGAGCGCCCAAGAGTGACATGACCAGCGAGGAGATTGATGCCATCACAACAAGGCAGGAACCTGGGATTCAGGCCCATGACATAGTGCCAGACGAGGAAGCTCCGACAGTGTTGATAGTCGATGACAATGCCGATATCCGTACCTATTTGCGCACCATATTGCAAGGCCGTTTCCGTCTGCTTGAAGCCAAGGATGGCAAGCACGGACTGGAGGTAGCCCGCGAACAAGTACCCGACCTGATTGTGTCGGACGTGATGATGCCCGTAATGAATGGTCTGGAATTCTGTCAACAAGTCAAGAGTGACGTCATTTCGAGTCACATCCCCGTCATCCTGCTCACTGCCAGGGCATTGAGCCAACACCAGATTGAGGGCTACCAGAGTGGTGCCGATGCCTATATCACCAAGCCCTTCTCACAGGAGTTACTGCTGGTGCGCATCGATAACCTGCTACGCAGCCGGCACCAGTTGCGTGACCTGTGGAGCAGCCGCCCTGATCGGACTGGCAACAAGCCCGAGGAAGCCGCTCCAGCTATCAGTGAGGATCAGATTGAGAACGCCTTCATCGGCAAGTTCAAGAAGGCAGTCGAGGAGCATATTGGCGACAGCAACATCAGTGTGGAGGATCTGGCCGCCCAGATGGGACTGAGCCGCGTGCAGTTGTACCGCAAGGTGAAGGCCTTGACCGGACACACCCCCGTGGACCTGTTGAGAAAGGCGCGTCTGACCCGTGCCAAAGAACTCCTCACCGGCACCGAACTCACGGTTAGCGAGATTGCCTATCAAGTGGGGTTTGCTTCTCCTTCCTATTTCACCAAGTGCTACAAGGATGAGTACGGTGTAGTGCCTGGCGAAGCCCGCAAGTGAGGTCTCGGTCATTATCGTTATAGCAGGTGGTAGATGCTTTTCATCTACCACCTGCGGCGTTTTATTACTTGTTTGTAGTGCCAAAAATCGTTCATTGGGTTGCAGAAATGTTACATTGTATCAAATTTGAGAGCACATGAACGGAAAATGATAGTCCACTTGTTTTCACGCAATTAACTTTGCCTCCAAAACCAAAATTTAAAAATGTATTAACCAAAACCATTAAAACAATGAACGAACTGAAAAGATTTCTACTCA
>CAMJJG010000050.1 GCA_946406035.1 uncultured Prevotellaceae bacterium | reverse complement strand
CTGATGAGGTCATCCTCGGGGGCCTTGCGCCAGTTGGGGTTCTTGCTCTTGCACAAGAACTCCTTGGCCTTGAGGTAGTCGTTGGGATCATACTCATAGCTGATCGAGATCGGAGCAATGTTCAGTTCCTTGAGGCTCTCGATGAAGGACTTGTCACGATTGCCATAGGCCAGCATCTTGATCAGGCTCTCCTGCGTGCGGTCGTTACTGTCCTTGCAACGGCCCTCGCGCTGGGCGATCCACAGCGAGGCATGCTTCTGCTGCACGGCAAAGTGCATGTAGCCCGACAGTTGCACGGCAGCCGTCAACGTCTGGATGCGGCCCAGGTTGCGCTTGACGATGAAGCTCTTGTTCAGACGCACGAGCTTGGTAATCCAGTCATAGATGAGCAAGTTGTTGCCAATGGCGATTTCACAGGCGTCACGGCCTCCCTTGATGAGCAGATAGCTCAGCTGGGCCGAGTCGAGCACGATGTCGCGGTGATTGGTCACGAACGTGTAGGGCAACTCCTTGTCCAACACGTCGGCGCCACTGGTAGTCAAAGTGGTGCCCGTCTTGGCCATCAATCCCTCGATAAAAGGCTTCATCACCTTGACCTGGAACTCGTGCTTGGAGTTAAGGCCGAGCAGCACGTTCTTCAACTGCGAGTACTTGTAGTTGGGCAGCGCCATCGCCACGATGTTCTGGAAACCGGGTTCCTGCACCAGGATGGTCATTGCAGTCTGGAAATCCTTGTCAGGAATCGGGCAGATGTCCTGATATTCCACTGGAATGGGTATGTTCTCGTTCTCTATCATAGTGGTTTGAGTGATTTAGTGGAGACGCAATGCGCCCCTCAGGTTTAATTTCTAATCTTTAATTGGCAAAGATAATAAAACTCTAAGAAAACACCAATTTAATTATTGGTTTTTCAAAATAATTGCTTGATAGCAAATGCGATTTCACCTTCAAGGGCCGTGCCGACGAGGTGGCTGGCGTGATATGATGAGCACAATGCCATGCCAGCATGAGCATTACCGAGCGAGAACGATTGATCCAAATTACCGAAGAATAAACGCAAGTAGCATAATAATCGCATTTATCCTACGTTAATCAGTAGTATTGAATGTGTAAACAAGAGAAATGATATGAGAAAATTACCGTTTTTAGGTTTTATCCTATTATCGTTCACATTGTTCTCCTTGGCATCATGCGGTGACGATGATGTCAAGAGTATCGACTCAAGTAAACTTGAGGGCATTTGGACACAAGTGTTCGATAGTAGAATACAAGATGCGAGTGTCGTTAAATATGTGTTCTATCCCGAAACTTCTTATTCTGGGCGAATTGAGCTTTATAAATCAAATTGGCCTGATGAAGGTTGGACGGTTACTGACCTTCATTATCGAGTTGGTGAAACAGCACACATGAACATCTTCACTGGCAAGGAACATGATGGGCAAACCAAGATTTATATCGAGTGTGACATCCACAAACTCACCAAAACCGAAATGGTTTGGTATAAGACTAATTCTAAAGAGGAAATGGCCCGTTTCAAGAAAGACAGCAAAATAGACAATAACTGATATAACAATGTCTTTTAAGGCAAAAGCGGTTGAGCAACTTTTCCAAAATTATAAAAGTCTGGACGAGTACCAGCGCCTCAAGAAGAATTACTCACAAAAACCAACAAATTGGATCAACTTATCATTGAGTAATAATGAGGTGTCTTTCCCGTTATAAAGAAAAAGATGTAACAATTATGGAGAAGTTTATGAAAGTCTATTGGGCCGTTGTGAAATTTTTTGCAATTTTCGTGGCATTGGAAGTGTTATGTATCATTGCACTGTCCACTATATGTAATCTCATCGACGGTACGAATCGTACGCAATATGAACATCCTGCCCAACCCTTTAAATATAATTATAGTGTTGATGATACTGAGTACCTGCTACTTGGAATAACTCAAAAAGAGTTTGTTTCCAAGTTCGCAGATCTCTTGGCGCAAGATACGGTTGCACACTATGGAATCTCTACTTTCAAGCATCATGTGAAATCTGATGTTGACTCAGTGGCAGGAAATGGCCGTGTGCTTACTGAGACTGTTACCGTGGAAAAGTCACAAGTAAAACAAGAAACAAAACATCAGAATAATAATCTGTTATTGAATGATTTTCCTGATGTTTTCATTGTTGACACCACGGTTCATCAATCACGGATTCCAAGTCTTGGGTATAGAATATCTGAAGGTCTTATTCCATCAGATTTCGATGATAATGATATCGATACCTTGTCCGTGGGCACATTTTTATTCGTAGAAAATAAGACAGGCCCATTATGTTACTGTTTCAGTTTCTTTGTGCCATTCGATAGCGTCGGAGCCGTAAACAAGTATTCTCATAAATGTAATTTTACTGACAGAGGGAACAAGGCCTATGAAGGTAAATTCCTAATGTCAGTAACGGTTGTTGATGACCAGCCGTTGAGATTGCTGTTGGGAAGAACTCAGGACTCAATGGTTGAAAAATATATAGCTAGACACTATCTTGACCGCATTTGTCAGTATGATCGGCAATCAACGAAGAACGCTTTTTATTCAAAGCTTGATGACATCATGGGAAGTTATTTCCTCAGCGATTACTTCTATCTTATTTTTATACCATCAATTCCACTTTTAATTATTTTATTGCTACTTGGATTGCTTTTACAACTGATTAAAAGAATTGTGATGCGCAACCAATAAACAATGACTTATAGATATAACAGCAAAAGAAAATATTACCATTCGGCACGTCTTTTCAAAGCATAATCGGTTGGATTACCTTTGCGGTAAATCAACCGCTTTTCTTTATGGTATTAATGGGAAAGCAGATATCAATGAATAAAAGATTCTCAATCGATTGATTCGCAATACACAACTTTATTGAGGTGGAAAGTGGTACACAAATAATAATTGTTGGTGATTAGGTGTTGATGATTGTATTTATTGTTTTCCCGTTATCTTTTCGTGGCAAGTATTGTTTTTACTTCCCGGCGAGGTTGCGGGCGTAGTCTTCCCACTTGGCGATGAGGGCAGTCATGTCGGTAGGCAGGTCGCTGTCAAAATCCATCTGCTCACCGGTCTCGGGGTGGACAAAGCCCAGCGTCTTGGCGTGCAAAGCCTGGCGGGGACACAGCTCAAAGCAGTTGTGGATAAACTGGGCATAACTCGACGAGCGGTTGCCGCGCAGGATCTGGTCGCCGCCATAGCGGGCATCGTTGAACAGCGGGTGCCCGATGTGCTTCATGTGGACGCGTATCTGGTGGGTGCGGCCGGTCTCGAG
This sequence comes from uncultured Prevotellaceae bacterium, assembly GCA_946406035.1. Lineage (GTDB taxonomy): Bacteria > Bacteroidota > Bacteroidia > Bacteroidales > Muribaculaceae > Sodaliphilus. The sequence goes on along the minus strand of CAMJJG010000050.1, from coordinate 8,387 downwards.
TTGGCAGCGCACGACGGCCACGTGGGCCAGGTTTTCAATAGTGTGCCAGTGGGTAACGGCGTGCTTGCCCTGGTCACCGTCGGGAAACACCTTCATCAGCACGCGGTCGCGGGGGTCACGCCCGATGTTGCCCGTCACGGTGCCGTCCTCTTGTTTCATCTCGCCCCACACCACGGCGATGTACTGCCGCTTGGTCGATTTCTTGAAGAACTGGGCACCCAGCGAGGTCTTGGCATTGGGCGTCTTGGCAATGACGAGCAGGCCGCTGGTGTCCTTGTCGATGCGGTGCACCAGGCCCAAGCGCGGGTCGGTCACGTCATAGTCGGGATTGTCCTTAAAGTGCCAGGCCAGCGCATTGACCAGTGTGCCGTCAAAGTTGCCGTGCCCCGGGTGTACCACCATGCCGGCAGGTTTGTTGACCACCATCAGGCTCGCGTCCTCATAGACGATGTTGAGCGGGATGTCCTGGGCAACAATCTCGCACTCATAGCGCGGACGGTCCATCACCACGCTGATCTCGTCGCCGGGATGCACGCGGTAGTTGCTCTTGACGGGACGGCCGCCAACGCGTATGCATCCGGCCTCGGCAGCGTTCTGCACGCGGTTGCGGCTGGTGCCCTTGATGCGCTCAACCAAGTACTTGTCGATGCGCAGCAACACCTGTCCAGGCTCTACCACATAGTGGTAATGCTCCCAGTAGTCGCGCCCGTCCTCGGTAAAGTCGGGCTCGCTATAGTCATATTGGATCTCGTGGCCACCTGTTTCCAGACTCTCGTCCAGCAATTCGTCGTCCAGCGCCATTGTGCGTCAGTTTTTCTTCTTGTCCTTATCTGATTTCTTGTCCTTGTCAGACTTCTTGTCCTGGTCTTTTTTCTTGTCTTTGTCCTTGCTTTGCTCTTTCTTCTCCTGGGCGGCTTGTTCCTTGCGTTCCTGCTCGGCACGAGCCTGAGCCGCCTTTAATTCCTCCTCATAGTTCTTCTGAGCCTGCTGGTAGTTCTCCTCATCAATCGAGTCCATCAGGGCAGGATCAAGGATTTGCTCGGGGTTGAGGTCCACAATAGAGCCATCACCCACGGTAATCTTGATCTTGCTGTTGACACTCACGGGCTTGCCAGGGGCCACATTGTGCCCATCGACGGCGACTTGCAGGATCAAGCCGTCCATCTCGCTGGGGATGCTATCCATCGTGACGTGCTTGAATCCCATCGCGCGGAGCGTTGCCAAGCCTTGTCGTCCGGGCAGATCCACCAACTTGGGCAACGGGATAATGGGAGCATGCATGGCATTCACGTTAAGGTAAATGATGCGTATTTTCTTGATATAGGACTTGGCCTTGGGGTCCTGGTCAATGACCGTTCCGGGCTTGTAGTTCTCATAGAACGTGGTTGAGTCGCTGATTTCCCAACGCAAGCCGGCATCATCGAGGATCTCGATGGCCTTCTCCAGCGGCAGATTGCGCACATCGGGCACCTGCACCTGCTGGCCATGAGAGGTAAACACGTCGATAAACAGCAGGCCAATATAGCCCAGCGCCACAAGGGCCAGCACCATCAGTGTCGAGTTCAACAGGATGGGGTGGCGATCACGAAAGCGGTCAAATCCGCTCTTGTTATTGTCATTGTTCTTGCTCACGGTCATTTAATCATTGGTTACAATCTGCAAAGGTAGTGTAAAAATCTGATTATCGAGAACACAATGAGGATTATTTTCCCCCTCTATCAGCCAAATTAAGTCAAGCGGAGCGACATTGCACCCAGTGCACATCGCTCCGCCTTGATGATTCATAACAGACCGCCGCAGGGTCACTCAATGTGGTTGGCCTGCATGTACTCGATGACGCGTTGCAGGTCGTTGGGGGTATCCACGGCGATGGTTTCGCTCTGCACCTCGATATAGTGCACATGATAACCATTCTCGATAAAGCGGAGGATCTCGATGTCCTCGACCGACTCCACCTTGGCCTTGCCATACTGCTTGCCATAGTCGCAGTAGAACTTCAGGGCCTCGGGCCTAAAGGCATAGACACACACCTGCTTATAATACTTCACGTTGATGTTGCCCTTGGGGAATGGCGCTGCCGAACGCGTGAGGAACACGCCACGGCCATCGGCCGCTGCTATGACCTTGGGGACGGTGAAGTTAATCAGGTCCACTGGGTCATGAATCTCGGTCATCAGGTTGGTTACCATAATGCCTGTGTCGGGATTCTCGAGATAGGGCACAATGGCAGCTCTGATGGTCTCGGGCTCGATCAAGGGCTCATCACCCTGGATGTTGACATACAAGTCGGCTGACACCTTCTCGGCCACCTCGCCGATGCGATCGGTACCGGTGCGGTGAGAGGTGGAGGTCATGATCACCTTGATGCCCCGCTCTTGACAAGCGTTAAAGATGCGGTCGTCATCGGTAGCGACATACACCTCACTGAATTCTTTCACTTGCTTGGCCTGAAGATAGACACGCTCTATCATCAGTTTTCCACATATCTCGGCCAACGGTTTTCCCTCAAAACGCGATGACTGGTAACGGGCTGGAATAACAGCAACTATTTTCATCATAATGTCTTATAGATATTGATAAATTGACTGAACATGCAGGCTGCGATACAGGCTCGGCGTCAACGAGATCAGACGCCTCGACGTGAAGTCCTCAAACTGGGTGAACAGCAATCGGTTCTCGTTGCTCAGTTCCATCTCCTTGTCCGAGAGCACCTGGCCGCGATAGCCGTCATAGCCCACGATGTAGATGCTCGATGGGGACATCTCGATAGCCGTCTGCAGGGCCACCGTGGTGCACGAGTCCTCAAAGTCGCTTGTAAAGCTGATCTGTGACAGCTCAAAGGTCTTATTACCAGCATAGTGAGGCACGTCGGTACCCATCGTACGTGGATATGGCGGCAGCACACAGATGCCGTTGAACTCGGCCACGGGAACGGTCTTCTCCATTCGCTTGGCCTCGTTGCCCACGAGCACATAGAACTTGTCGTTGTCCACGTGCCTGAATAGCGATGCGTGGCGCGCCGTAGCAAAGATGATTGCCATATCGGGGTGGGTGTTCACAAACTCGGTGATCGCCTCGATGTGATCGACAACGGTCTCGCCACCGCCAATGATGAGCACTTCGTCGTAATGCTTTACACTCAGGGTGCCGAAGTGGGCATTGTCGGCAAGGTGGTTGCGCTTGTTATCCACGGCACGGACGATGCTGTTGAAACTGTAAGCCCTGTTCATCGACCAAGCCATGACCTCCTTCTGGGGGATGGAGTTGGCGCCCGAAATCATGTAGGGCAACGATGTGCCCCAGTTATATTGATGCCACAACGGCATGAAAGCCGTGATGACGTCGCCCAGCACATTGAAATCCACATCCAGGCCCTGGCGGTTGAGGCACGTGAGCAGCAGCTCGGTGCTCAGGTTGCCCGCGCCGCGCCCCATGCCCATGATGGTGCCATCGACCGACTGCACGCCACACTTGATGGCCGTGAGCGTGTTGATCAACGCCATCTGCAAGTTGTTGTGTCCATGGAATCCCAGCGGACAGTCGGTCACCTCGCGTATCGCGGCTATCGTCCGGGCCACGTCGTCGGGCAACATGCTGCCGAAGGAATCCACCATGTTAAAGATGGTGACGACACCCTGCAACTGCGCCAACTTGGGAAACATGCCCTCGTACTGGTCCCACTTGGACATATACATCAGGTTAAAGCCCACCTCAAAGCCGTCTTCCCTGATGTGCTTGGCCAGATTGATGGCTCGGTCAAGGTTTTTGGGGTCAACAGCGATCCTGATCATGTCCACGATGCCGTGCAGGGGGTCGGTCAGATTGGGCAGGTCCTCGACCACGGTGCTTTTCTCGTTGAGCATGACAGCTATCTTCTTGGTACACTTGTCACGTATCCGCTTCAACGACGAGACGGGACAGTAGCCATACTCTCCCATGTAGGTCTTATCGGGATTGTTGCGATAGCCCACCTCGATATAATCGATGGGAAGGTTGTTCACTGCTTCAATGTATGTCCCGACGATGCTGGGCGAGAAATCCCAATCGGTGTAATAACCGCCGTCGCGCAACGTGCAGTCCAGAATTTTAAAACTTTTTGTCATATATTAAGCGTTTAAGGTACATTATCATATCAGCTAGTGGCCGTCACTGGGCGAGGATCTCATCGAGGTTGACGCGCTCAAAGGCCTCGAGCTTGCCGCCGCGTGTGGCGTTATAGATGTTGAAGCCGGGATGGGCGTCGGCAAACTTGCGGGCGGTCATATAGGCCATGGTGCTCTCGACGATGCGCGGCAGGTTCATGCCCTGGTTGCTGGCCTTGGAGCCCTCGAAATAGTCTTTCACGTCCTTATTGATTACGGGGACGCCCTTCTCGTTCAAGCTGATGGAGTAATTATGGTCGATACCCAACAGGTACACCTCGCTGAAGCCCATGTAGTGGGCCAACTGGATGGCGCCATAGGTCACTGTGAATCCCTGCCCCACATAGCGGTTGATGTGGGTGCTGAAGTCGGCATCGCCAGGATAAAAATCCTTGTGTCGAAGGACAAAATAGGAAAAATCGATGCGATTGCCAAATCGGCCCTTGACATCGATGGGCACAAACACATGCTGGCAGTCGATTCTCATGATCTGGGGCGTGTACTTGTCAATGAGCTTAAAATCCTGGTTGACATAGTAGGTGGGGCGCCAACTGGTGCGCGGAAATATCTCAAAGATGCGGTTGGAGCCGAATGTGATTTCGCCCTTCAATTTCTCTAAGTCCTCGACCGTCAGACTCGGGCCCGTGCCGATGATAAAACACCGCTGTCCCTTGTGCACATCCTTAAAGCGCTTCAACTCGTTGCACTTGGAGCGGTGGCGTAAATACTGTCTTATCGAGAGCAAATATTCTTTGTTCATATTTCCTTGTGTTCTGTGGTCTGACCGCGGCAATCAAGCCGTGCTACTGTTTAGTTACAATCTGCAAAGATAATTCAAAATGGGAACTGCACAAATTTACGGGCCCGATTTTTTAGGTTATCGGCTTTTTCCTGGCCGATTTCGCCCCATATTATTGCAAGAAGCATTACTTTTGCAGCGTCGATTGCACTAGCGATAACAAGAAGAGATATGATGATACACGATTTTGACGAGATTGCCGAGCGGCTGCTCCAGGAGCCCTATTGGGTGATTGATTTCCTGCCCATGCGGGTGCCAGAGGGGTCACGCGGGCAGTTCCTTGCCATCGAGGAGCACTACACTGCCGCGGCAGGGCATGAGCGACTGCGCCGCCAGTTGGCCGACGTGGTGCTCAAGCTCAACTGCTACCATGACCTCACGGTCAACAATGGCGGTGACGATTGGGTCATCAATCCCGCCCCCACCATCCTGGAGGCTTGGACCATCAAGGCCCTGTCACGGGGCCACATGTGCGCGCTCATCGATGACGGCGAGGCACTCGTCACTGCCAGCGGCGGCGATAGCCACATCACGCTCTACAGTCCCTCGCCGGCCCTGCTTCATCTCGCCGGCGCGCTAGCTACTGCCGCGGGCCTGCACCTGTGGCAACCACAAGAACACATCAACAAGTCAATACTATGAACCGTTCTGCACAAATCATAAGGACCAGTTGGGTTGGCATCATTGCCAACGTGCTGCTCGCGGCATTCAAGGCGGGCGTGGGCCTACTGGCCAGTTCGGTAGCCATCGTGATGGACGCGGTAAACAACCTGAGCGACGCGCTCTCGAGTATCATCACCATCGTGGGCACCAAGCTGTCCCAGCGGCCGCCCGACAGGGAGCACCCCTTCGGCCACGGTCGCATCGAGTACTTCAGCGCCATCATCATCGCCGTGATCGTGCTCACCGCGGGCGTGACATCGCTCATCGAGTCGGGCAAAAAGATCATCTACCCCACCGAGCCCAGCTACACCACCGTCACGCTCATCGTCATCATCGTCGCCATTGTGGTGAAACTCGTGTTGGGACAATACGTCAAGCGACAGGGCGAGAAATTGAAGAGCGACGCCCTCATTGCCTCGGGCAGTGACGCGCTGTTCGACGCCGTCATCACCCTGGCCACGCTCGTCTCGGCAGGCGTGATGCTGCTGTGGGGCGTCTCGCTCGACGGCATCCTGGGCGCTATCATCTCGCTGGTCATCATCAAGGCCGGTATCGAGATGCTCGCCTCGCCAGTCAACGAGCTGCTGGGCGCCAATGTCTCGCCCGAGTTGCTGGCCCAGATCAAGCGCGAGGTGGCCGACTTTGACGGGGTGCACGGTGTGTTTGACATCATCCTGCACAACTATGGCCCCGATGTGCAGATTGGCTCGCTACACATCAACGTCCTCGACACGATGGATGCCCACCAGATTCACGGCCTGACGCGCCGCATCAGCGAGCAGATGTATGCCCGCCACGGCATCGTGATGACCGTCGGCGTGTATGCCGTGGCCACCGGCGACAACCGCCGGGCCCAGCTGCAGCACTCGGTCATACAGGCTGCCCGGGCCCACGAGCATGTCGTGCAGGTGCACGGTTTCTACTACTTTGAGGACGAGCACCGCGTCTCGATTGATGTCGTGCCCGACTATGAGGTCCACGACGAGGCCGCATTTGCCAGGGAGCTGCACGACACGGTCCAGGCGGTCGTCCCCGACGAGCAGGTCACCATCGTCATCGACCACAACTACAGCGATTAGTCCGCTTGTGCGGTGCCGCCACAGCTCGAGGCACCAACGACTGATTTATCTGACAAAGGAAATGATATAGAAGTTGGCCCCCTTCGGGGCCCGCTTCTGTTTTTGTCCACTTTCCCCAGGCCACACGAGGTCTTTCGACCTGTGCGCCCTGGGGTTATGGATAGTCAAGGCCGCTGGCCTTGCTGTGGTCTTCGACAACACCGCCCCCTCCTGTTATCGGGTGAGCGGTTTAAAGGGCACTGCGGATACCAATGGTTTCTTATATAAAAAAAGTCAGGGATGCGTTTTCTACAACGGACCCCTGACTTTGCATTTAATAACTGTGGTTAATAAAATGCGTGTCTATGAAAAAATTACTTTTACTTTTTAATCTTTCCAAAATTACTATTACTTACCTAACGATCTTGCTTGTGGTCGTCGAGCCGTCGCTGTAGCGCGTCACAACGATGTTGATACCGTCGAACGGCTTGCTCGACTGCATACCCTGGGCGTTGACGTAGGTCACGCTCACGGGCTCTACGCCAGCACCGTACAACTCGTTGACAGCGGTGATGATGCGGTCAACCGAGCCACGGGTCTCGACGATATAGTAAGCATGGTCGTCGTCGCCCTCGGCGCGCTGATTCCTCAGGCCGTTAGGCGCAACCTCGGAGGTCGTCTTCTTGTAGTAGAAGCGAACGACAAACGTGATGTCGCTGGGGTTCACGCCCTCGACAGGCACACCAAATGCCCACTGCTCCTTGGGCTGTCCGGGCTTCCAGGTGTCGCCACCCAGGGTAACCTCGGTGTGCGTCTCGTCGATCTCGGTCTGCAACAGATAGGCAGGAGACTCGGCGGTGATCAGCGCTCCGGCATCGATCAGGTGACCGTTGCTGTCGAGCGTGAAGTTGCGGGCACCGGGATAGGTGCACCATGCACGGTACATGAACGGGGTGTAAACGGCCTCGTCACCATCATTATAGACAACCTTAGCGGCAGGCAGGGTACCCGTGACCTTGATCTCGGGATAATAGATGCAGTATTCCACATTGCCCACCTTGAACTTACCGTAGTCGCCAGTGGTGTAATAAGCCTCATAGGTTGCACCTACTTCGCCCAGCTTCTCGGTCTTGATGTCCGAACCATAGCTGTTGTTCTTGCCGTCGCCACGGGCCGTGTACAGACCGAAGGTCCAGATCACGGGCACATAGGACATCTCCTCGCCGGCACCGACCTGAACATAGTTGGTGTCGAGCAGCTCGACGGTCTGGGTGCCGATGGCATCATACTTGGGAGTGATACCCGTGGAATGGGTCTCGGTGAAGAAGTACTGCACCTGGTCGCCCGCCTTCTCGTCATACTTCTGGAGCTGCGAGACGCGGTAGGGGATTTCGATGGCAGGATAGGTGTTGGCGGTCATGGCGCCGTCGGATACCTTCCTGTCGCGGTACAGACTATAGTACAACGAGTTGCGGTCGGGATGCACGCCATAGTCCATCTCGGCATTGACCACACCAGCCTGCAGGTGCATGTCGGTGTCGGCCATGATCTGATTGTAGCTGTAGAAGCCCTTCATCGCCGAGTTGGTCTTATAGACGGGAACCGTCACGGGAGTACTAATCTTGTCCTCGCCATTAACCGTCTCGACCAGGGTATAGGTATAGCCAGCGGGATGATCGTTGTTGAGCGTCGAGGCAATGAACTGGTCGATCATCATGATGTCCT
>CAMJJG010000049.1 GCA_946406035.1 uncultured Prevotellaceae bacterium | reverse complement strand
ATTGATTTTCAATAACCGCTATTTGATGGCGGAAAAAAGTGATGAAGTCAGGAGGATGCTCAATTCGTCCATTTCAAGGGACGGATTTGGATAATGCCGAACAAAAGGAGAGGCAATACTATAGTCTCCCCATGCATCGGCTTATTAACCCGTTGAAATTTAGGGCGTTTCCATGTCTGTCTTGCGCTATATTAAGGTCTTGATAATAAAAACTATAGCTGCTTGGCGCGTTTATCGCTCTGTGAGAGTGTGTCGGCGCTACTGCACGAAGTTCTTGAGCTCGTAGAGGGCTGGGGTAGCCCGACCCGTTGCGTGGTCCCACAGGCCGGCATTGTACCAGGCGTCGTTGACGTGCAGGATGTTCCACAGGCTGCCACCCAAGCCATACTCGTTGGCCTCGGGGAACCACCAGAACAACCCCTTGACTTGATCATACTGCTTGAGTTTGGCGATAAGGTCGGCAGTGAATTTGCGCTGTCCCTCATTGGTCAGAGGCCATGTCAAGGAGCAGTCGATGTCGCCGACCGAGTATTTATAGCTATATCCGGTCTCGACAATCATGATGGGCTTGTCGGGGAAGGACTGGGTGACCGCGCTGATGGCTGTGCCCAGTTGTGACAACATGCCATGATAGTAGGGATAATAGCTCAAGCCGATGATGTCATAGTCCACACCGCGGTTCTTCATCTGGTTATAGAAGTTGAGCAGCACGTTGACGCGTGGCACGCGCTCGGTGTGCAGGATGACCTTGGCGTCAGGGCACTCCTCGCGGCAGGCCTTGCCGGCAGCAATGAGCAGGCTGGCAAATCGCACCCAGTTGGCGTTGGGGCTGTTGGTAAAGCACTGCTTGAGCTGGGACTGGGGAGTTCCGGCGGGACCCCATAGCATGCCGTAGCTGATCTCGTTGCCCGTCTGGATATAATCGGGGGTGGCTCCGGCGGCCTTGAGCTGCCGCAGGCAGTCGCGCGTGTATTCATAGACCTTGATGGCCAGTTGCTCATCATCGAGGCCGGCCCACTCGGCGGGGGTCGTCTGGGCCGATGGGTCGGCCCATGTGTCACTGTAATGGAAGTCGAGCATGAACTTCATGCCGGCGGCCTTAATGCGCTGCCCCAGTACCATGACCGTGTCGATGTTCTGGATGACGCCTTGACCCTTGTGCTGGGCCGATGCGTTGTCGGGGTTGACAAACAGGCGCACACGCGCGGCATTCCAGCCTTGTTGCTTGACCCAGGTGATGACGTCGTTGATGCGCTGGTTGTTCACGTCACGGTAGTAGGCCGTGTTGACGCCATAGCTCAAGGCCATCTGCTGGTGGGCCTCGTATTTGGTGAGCATTGAGATGTCGCCGCCCACGACACGACGGTCGTCGGGGTCACCCGTGAGGATGTAATCGATGATGGCGTTGATGTCGCTGATGTTGACCTCGCCGTCGCCGTTGACGTCGCCGTTGGCGCCGTCATTGCCGCTCAGGATCATGTCGATGAGGGTGTTCACATCACTGATGTTGACCTCGCCATCGCCATTGGCGTCGGCATGGGTGGCAGCAAGCGCATTCACACTGGCCAGGGCCAGTGTGAATGCAGCACAGATGTATTTTAGTGATTTCATCATGTGGTCTCTCGCATTAATGGTTCAAGATATAATCAATGACGCCATTGATGTCAGCGATGTTGACCTCGCCGTCGTTGTTGACATCGCCATTGGGGGCGTTGGTTCCAGCCACAATGATTGCGATGACGGCATTGACGTCGCTGATGTTGACTTCGCCGTCACTGTTGGCGTCAAACGGGTTGACGTTGAGGTAGGGCAGGTAGGTGTCGGTAACGTCTTCTACCTCATACTTGTTGGTCTGGGTCGTTATCTCAAAGAACGAGGTCTTGTTCACGCCCGTGACGTCAACACTCTGGTTGTTGCCGGCGGTGGTGCCGCCCTGGTTGAACACAAAGTTCATGTAATAGTCCTTGCTGGTAATGGTGTAGGTACAGTAGTAGAACTTGGTGTCCCCCACCATCTGGGTCTGGGTCATGGTCTCGCCAGGCCAGCCGCCGTTCATGGGGTTGTTGTTACTGTCCCAGCTGTAGAAGCTCACGGCGCTCCAGTTGTTGGGGGCAACGGTGGGATCCTTGAGGTAGACGGTGATGTCATAGGGCTTAAAGCCGTCGTCGGCACCGATGATGTAGTTGCGGGTGATGACGCCGCTCACGGCGCCATTGATGAGCAGACCCACCTTGAGGGTGCAGTTCGTGTCGATGGTGATCAAGCTGCCATCGGCGACGATGGTGCCGTTGCTGGCAGTGGGCTCGCTACCGTCCAGGGTATAGACGAGCTGTGCATTGGTGCTCTGGCTGACGGCAGTGAGTTGCACGTTCTGCTTGCCGGCATACTCGCCGCTGGGCTTGCTGGCCCACGCGGTCTCGGTGGTCTTGCTCAGTGCCAGGCGGTAGTTGGTGCCACTGACCACTTCCACATAGGTGTCAGGAATCTTATAGCTCGTGTTGCCCATGGCGGCCAGAGCGGCACCGTGAGTTCCCAGTGTGCGCTGTACGTAGTAATTGTTGGCCGAGCTGCTGTTCAGCACCTGGCTGTTGCTCATGTTGTGGATGCCTGCCAGCTGGCGCACATAGATCATCTGCTTGATGGCCTCCTTGTTGCTCATCCAGTGCTTGAGGAACACACATGGGGTGCCGGGCATAATCATCATGTAGGCGTTGCCAGCCTCGACATTCAGCCTGATGGGGTCGTTCTGATTGTTGGCATCACGGTACTGGGTGTCGTGATTCTCGATAAAGGTCACCGAGTAACGCTTGTAGTCGGCCAACTGGTTCAGGGTCGTCCCGTTGGACGAGAGCTTGCTCCAGTTGTTGCCGTTGGCAGCGTCGCGCACCACATAGCGGAAGGGGAAGTCGAACGAGGCACTCTGCACGACGCCATCGACCTTGGTGCCGTTGATCCAGTTTCTCACAGCCGTGACGTTACCGTCCCAGTACTCGCCTACCGAGAATGTGGGCTGCGAGTAGGCATTATACATGCCAGTGAACGAGGCCGAGTAGCCCTTGGTCATATCGTAGCGGAAACCGGCATAGCCCAAGTCCTCAAGCAGCATCTTGAGGTAGGCCTTGACGTTGGTTTGCACGTTCTCGCTCTTGTGGTCCAGGTCGCGCATGCCGCTCCAGTCCTCACCGGTGTCGTAGTTGTTGCTCAAGGTGTAGCCATGGGAAGTGGCCCAGTTTTGGGTTTCGCCGCCATCGTCGTTCTTGCAGATGTCGGTGGGCTTTAACTGATAGGTGACTCCCTTATAGGTTTCGGCGGGGAAGTCAACCCAGTTGGAAGCATTCTTGCGGTGGTTGATGACCACGTCGGCGATAGTGCCGATGCCCTTGCTCTTGAAGGTGTTGATCATTGACGTCAACTGAGCCTTGGTGCCAAATGAACTGTTGTAGTTGGTAAACCAGAACTTGTCGTCATAGCCCATTGATGTGCCACCGCCACAGTTGGCACTCTGCGGAATCCACACGAGCTGGAAAAACTCGGCCAGCTCATCGGCCTGCGCTTCGAGTACTGACCACTTGGTGTCATTATAGGAGTCCCAGTAGAAGCCTTGAAGCATCACGCCGGGATAGTTTGCGGGCCAGCCTTGCGCCAGCATCATCACGGGCAGCATGCCCAGCAGTACGGAAGTGAAAATTTTCTTCATTGTCTTGTCTAGTTTATTAGGTTATATTTTCCACAAATTTAGTAAAATATCCACAAATTCACCCCGATTGTAAAAATATCGTCACAAAAAAAATGAATGCAATCGTTTGCAGGATGGAATCCAGATTATTTTTTTGCATTTAAGATGATGAGTTGCTTGGTTTTAATGCTTTTTTGTGTACTTTTGCAACTAGTATAAAGCAATGTGATATCATAGCCTCCTTGCCTTGATGAAAAATTGAGTCGATTTGCCCAAAGGAGCAAAATCCCCACGTCTCAATTACAAGATATGATTGTAAACCTCCGTCAATGCTCTTTTTAGGGGATGGGAAAAGCGTTGGCAGCAAATACTTTAGAATGATGAAGAATCTTTTTTTTACTTTAACAGTGATGATAGCGGCATGCTTTTATTTGTTAGCTGGTGCTTGCATCGCAACGGCTCAAGAGCCTGGTGGACTAATCAGCGGCATAACTCATACTGAGGGTGTTGTTCCGGGAAAAGCTATAACTTCAGATTATCCTGATGATCCTCACATGCAAGGCTCTTGGTTGGTATCTGTTGATAGGTTTGGATATGAAACGTGGTATGAATTACAACTGAATGATGGCGGAGATTATATTACAAATCTTGGTTTTCTTGTTGTTTTATGTGGTTCGCGGGCTCATTTTTATTTTTGTTTTAATGGACAAAAGTATGTAGCGCCAGCTAAGGACACTCCGCTTGTTTTGGGTTATACAATGAAGAATAAGCTTGAACCTTATAATCCAACAAGTGATGAATTGTATTATTACACGACCGATGCTGGATTTTATTACGTTCTTGGACTTAGTATCATGTATGATGAAGTTACAATGGAATTTAGAGGTTTATGTATAATTTCCATTCAAGGTAATCCCGTTGGCGAACCAGCCAAGAAGGGAGATGTAAATCTGGACTTCTCAGTAGGCATCAGTGATGTGACCAGTTTAGTTGATTATTTGTTGAATAATAGTTACTGGATAGATATGGGCAATGCCGATGTAGATAATGACGGAAAAGTTGGAATATCTGATGTGACGTCGCTCATTGATCTATTGCTGAATAGCTAAACTGGGTAATAATACTAATTATTAAAATTGAGGCTGGACCGATCGATATGGTCCAGCCTCAAAATCTTTTCTCTCTAGTGAGAGGTGGTTTACTTGATCACCTTGGCAGTGCTGGTGGTGCCGTCGGTGTAGCGAGTAACAACGATGGTAACGCCCTTGGCGTCTTTCATCTGCTGACCCATCACGTTGTAGTAACGCACGTCGCTAACGGTCTTGCCGGTAGCAACCTCGTTGACACCGTCACCCTTCTGGTTGATGGTAACGGTCATGGCATCGAGATCCTCAACGTTAACCGTTACAACATAGGTCTTGCCTGAGGGAACCTTGAAGCTGTTGGTGCCCTTGACCAGGGCCAGAGCTATGCCCTGCATGTCCTGGCTAACGAGGTAACCATCCTCGATGGCACCCAGACGGCTGCCGTTGATGGAGCCCCAGTCGCTGGCATCCTCGGCCAGCTTGCTGCTGAAGGAGAAGTAGCTGTAGGTCATACCGTCGTTCTCGTCCAGATTCTCACCGGTGGCGATTACCTCGGTAGTGTAGTTGACCTTGTCCTCGCTGTCCATAGCAACACCCGTGTTGGGGGCCCAGCCGTTGCCGTTCATCTCGCCCAGGATGTACATGGCCTCGATGGGCTCGGGAGGGGTGGGCTCACCCTTGAGGGTAGCCTCGCAGGTCACTTCCTGGTTATCGGGGTTGAAGGTGATGTGGATGTCATACAGACCGCCCTGCTCAATGTAGTACACGTAGTTGTCGGCGGGACAAGCCAGACCCCAGTCATGGTTGGAAACCACCTTGAACTCGATGGAGCACTCGGGGAGCTCGACATCAGTGCGGTCGAACACGAATACACCGTCGGCGTTCTTGACCATGTCATTGTCGGTGTTGCTGGGATCCCACTCGGTACCAAAGAGGGTAGCGGGAGCACCGGCTACAGTGGCATAGGTCCAGTCGGGGTCAACCACAGCCTCACCCTCAACGATGAACTCCATGTTCTCGGCGTCGAAGGTGAAGGTGAACGACGATACATCAGTGCCACAGGCAAGCTGATAAGCACCATTGCCGTTACCCTGCTTCTGGGTGGCAATGTATTCACCGAGGTTGACTTTCTGGTCGCTGCCGGTGGTGGGGCCAAAACGGTATTCGCCATTGAACAGATCCCACTCGCCATCGTTCGGGGTGAGAGCGTCGGCAAAGCAGAACCAGATTGTTCCGCTGAGTTCCACGGTGAGGGAGTAGGTGCCGTCACCGTTGTCGTTCATCTGCATACCCTGATTGGTGTGCCAGTCACCGAAGGGGTTGCTGCCGACGATGTACATGTCGGCCTTCATTGACAGTGCGAACACTGCCAGCGCGATAAGCGTAAAAATTTTCTTCATAATTTAGCTAAAATATTAAAGATGAATAAAAAATAATGAAATGTCGTGATTGGTTGAAGCGAAACGACGGCCGCCCCGTGTGCCCCGCCCGCGGGGGAGGGCACACATGGGGTCGCAGTCGCATTATGTCGCTTCGTGGAGCATCATGATGTCATTACTCCTCCATGAAGTAGTAGTACCCCAGGATGTCGTTAAACATCACAGTGTAGGTACCAATGTTCACGTTGATGTTGCTACCTTCTTGTACTCCAAGACCAACGGGGAAGGTGCTACCACCCCAGTTCACATCCCAGCTGCCGTTGGCGGCAAACTTGAGCAGGGTTGCCTGGGTAAAGGTCAGGCCCTTCACGATCCAGTCGTGGTTCTCAAACCTGGTGTTCACTGCATTCATGGCGTTCTCGCCTGCAGCCCAGCCTTGATAATCGCCCGGCATGGTGATCATGTCATAGATTGCAGGAGTGATATCAACCTTCTCGACGGTGACAATGTCCCTATCGGAGTCAAGGGTGATCTCGTAGTATCCAGCTTCGGTAACCCTGATGTTGCCACCCTCGCCAGTGTTGCGAACGATAGCGCCATCAACCATGCTGAACTGGTCGCTAGCGTCGCCGGGGTTGTGGATGATCTTGAAGGTCCTGCGAGCTGCGAGATAGCCGACAAACTTCAGGATGTTGACCGAACCGGGAACTGCATACATGGGTTGCAGCGAAACGCCGACGTCTTCCATGCCGCGGTTGTTCCAGCTACCATCACCAAAACCGGGGCCGATCAGGTACCACATGTCGGGAATGGTGAGCGGAGCGAGAATCACATGTACCATGAACTGATCGCTTACCTTAGTAGTGGCCGTCTTGCCATTGGTCATCACCCACTTCACACATGCAGGAATGTCATGCTGCTCCAGGGCGCGGCCAAAGTGGTTGACGACATAGCTGTTCAGCTCGTCGGCATTCATGTAACCGTCATTGGTGATGACATAAGTCTCACCATCAAGGATGATGTAGGTCTCGGCATAGTAGTTGGTGTCGGACGCAGCAGGAATCGTCAGGTTGCACACCTTGACTTGCGTCGTGCCCTCGGGCAGCTGGCCATAGTCAACGAGGTCAGCGTCTGTTGCAGTCGCAGTGCCAAAGGTGATTTCGGAGCCTTGAGGGTTGCTCTGAGGCTCAGCCCAGTCCTTGTAGTCTTCGCTACATGCGGCCAGCAACAGGGCCATTGTGGCGATATATAAAAACTTCTTCATATCTTTTTCTGATTTTTAGATTGTTTTACTCAGCTGCGATAAAGGTGTAAGTACCCATAATATCGTTGAACATGATATAGTACTTGCCGGCGGGAACCTTGATGTTGTTGCCCTCCTGCTGGTTGCCCAGACCGTAGGGGAAGTCGGTGGCATTGCCCCAACTCATATCCCAAGCGCCATTGGCGGCAAACTTGAGCTCGGTGTCCTCGGCAAAGGTGACATCGGCCAACCAGTCGTGGTTGATCAGGTTCATGTCGGCCATCGTGCTGACGGCCATCATAGCGTCGTTCTCGGGCTTCCACTCCTGGTAAGCGCCAGGCAGTGAGATCATGTCATAGACAGTGGGCTCCTTGTCATACTTCTCGATGGTGATGTCGCCATCAATGTTAACCAGGATCATGTAGTAACCAGCCTGCTTGATGCCGATGTTGTGGTTGTCACCATCCTCATCAGACAGGAAGTCGCCAGGATTAACCACGTTGGTGTAGTTGAGCTGTTCATCCCAGCTACCAGGCACATGGACGAACTTGAACTGACCACCCTCGGGGAAGTAGCCCACATACATGCCACCAGCCATGAAAGTGCCGTCGGTGTCATAGGCGGGATACATCGGGATGAGTCCGTAACCGATGTCGGTCATGCCACCGTTGCTCCATGACTTGCTACCGATGCAGTTACCAACCATGTACCAGATGTCATAAACTGCGGCAGCGCTGATGAAGTAGGGCTTCACGGTAAGGCTGACAGGATTGGAGTAGATGGTTTCGGCGCCAGGGGTGGATGCGCTCAGACGCAGCCAGATGGTCATCTCATCGGGAATCACGCTTTCCTCGTCCCACTGCTCGATGAGCACGATAGCCTTGGCAATATCCTCGGTATTGAGCTCGCCAGAGCAGCCGGCAAAGATTGACTTGATGACGTCATAGGTGGGCACCTTTGTTCCGGTCTCGTCGGCATTGGCGTCGGCCACCGAAACTGACCATTCGTTAGAGGTGGATATCTCAAACTGATAGTCCACGGCTGCGGGCCAGCCACCATAGTCGGGTTGTGACCATGTGAAGGGAATCACAGTAGAGTAAGCCAGGTCCACATTGTTGTTCACAGGCTTGTTGAGGGTAAAGCCGGTGGGTTGCAACAGCGTGGGATTGGAATCGCGGTCATCCTCGCACGCCGTGAACGCTATTGCCATGCTCAACAGCATCAGTGATGATAAAAATATCTTTTTCATGTTCTTGTTGTCATTAATTAATGTTAGACATTACTGTAGCGCATTAATATCCCGGATTCTGTTGGAGTTTGGGATTGGCAATCAGGTCATCGTTGGGGATGGCAAACACATTGCGATCGGCCGAGAAGGGGCGACCCTCATAGGCACCACCCTTCCATTGCCACAGGTAATCGTTGTTGCCACCGAACTTGCCAAAGCGGATCAGATCCATGCGGCGACGGCCCTCGAAGTAGAACTCACGGCTCCACTCTGAGAGGATCTGGTCGAGCGTCACGTTGCGCAGCTCGCTGGCGTGGGCACGGCGACGCACGATGTTGATGGCTTCCCTGGCCTCCTCGGGCTGCTGGCCCAAGCGGGTCAATGCCTCGGCATAGGTCAGATAGGCCTCGGCCTTGCGCATGTAGAACAGGTGGGAATCGGCAAATGTAATGCTGCTGCCCTTGTTGCCGTCACACTTGAAGTTGGTGAACTTGGCAGTGGCGTAACCATAGGTGAAGTCAGACTCATTCTCCACATTCAGGTGGCGACCTGCGGTCTCAAACAGGGCACGGTCGTCGCCAGCGGCCTTATATACGTCATAGGCGTGACCCTCGGGGGCGTCATCATTGGGGAAGAACTGCCTGATGAGCTCGGGACGGGCACGGTTGCCACCCCAGGTACTGTTGTCATACAAGCCGTTCACCTCGGTTGCATCATAGGGGTTGGGATGCATGTCGGCATCAAAGGTGGAGCAAATCAAGAAGTTGGTGCCACCCCACGAAGTGGTGCGCAAACCGTCTTGAATAACGGGGAAGATGGCTTCATAGGAAGCGCCGTTGGTGCTATTGTCACCCATGAACAGCATCTGGTAGGCAGTGTACTCACGCTGGATACCGTCAATGCCCACGCCAGAATAACCGGTAGTGTGCAGCTTGTAGGGAGAGTCAATGACCTTCTTGGCATACTTGGCGGCATCTTCCCAACGCGGGGTGCCGGTGTACACTTGCCAGTTCAGATACAGACGGGCCAGCAGCATCCATGCAGCAGCCTTGTCAACACGGCCATAACCAGCCTCACCATATTTCTTGGGAGCCGGATCGTTGAGAATGGTCTCGCCACTGCCTTCACCGATGATGTCGAGCAGCTCGCTCTCGATGAACTCACAAACCTCGGCACGAGGCTTCTGTTCAGGATCATCACCTGAAATGGTGGTAGAGAAGGGGATGTCTCCAAAGGCGTCGGTCAGCAAGAAGTACTGGAAGGCGCGCAGGAAACGAATCTCGGCAG
Organism: uncultured Prevotellaceae bacterium; assembly: GCA_946406035.1. Lineage (GTDB taxonomy): Bacteria > Bacteroidota > Bacteroidia > Bacteroidales > Muribaculaceae > Sodaliphilus. Next base: position 2,036 of record CAMJJG010000049.1, on the reverse strand, counting down.
TCATCGTTGCATCATGGTCGGCAAACTTCTCCATGTACTGGTTACAGAAGACGATGCCGATACACAGGCCATAGTAGTAACCGCGCAACATCGGGTGGCTGGCGTCATAGGTGTTGTGGCAATACTCGGGAATGCCGGCGTCGCCCCATCCACAGATGGCCTCGTCGGTCGTCAACTCGTTGGAGTTCCACATCTGGCGGTACTTGTGCTGGAAACCGCCGTCCAGACCATCAACGTCAACATTGTCGTCACCGCCGTTGTTGCCCGAGGTGGCAAAGACCGAGTAGCACTTGTTGAACATCTGCTCAACACCCACGTCGCTCTGCAGCGAGGGGTCAATGGGCTCAACGTCCAGGTCGTTGATGCAGGAAGAGAGACCTCCAACCATCAACATGGCGGCAACTGCACATTGTATATATTTAAAAAACTTATTCATTGTCGTATTTCTGATGAAAAATTAGTATAACAAGTCAACGCAATTAGAAATTCAGACTCAAACCAAGGATGAACGAGATGGGACGGGGGAAGATGTCGCCACCAATACCACCGTAGATCTCGGGATCGATGCCGTCATACTTGGTGATGCAGAACACGTTGCTAACGGTACCATAAAGACGTCCGGCAACGCCATTGTAGCTGCCATGCTTGAGCAGGCCGTTGAAGCTGTAACCCAGCGTGATGTTGTCACACTTGAGGAACGAGGCGTTCTGTACCCAGTAGTCGGTCATGATCGAGTTGTTGTCATAGGTCTGCCAACCCAGCTCAACCGACTTCTTGGGGCGGTTGTTCAGGTAGAAGCCCGACACGGCCTCGAGTACCGATGCGGAGCTGGTGTTGTGGTAACCCTGCATCACATTATTGAACATGTAGTTGCCGATGCTGGCACGCAGGCTGAAGCCGAAGTCCCAGTTCTTCCAGTCCAGACGCGAGGAAAGACCCATGGTCACGGGGGCGTGCGGAGACTTGTAGAAGTACTTGTCATCATCACTGATGACGCCGTCACCGTTGCGGTCAACGACTTGTCCCTCGATGGGCTTGCCGTTCACGTCATAGACCTGCTGCAGCACATAGAAGCTGTGTGAGGGATGGCCAACGGCATGAGCCTGGACGTTACCGTTGATGCCGATGCCGCCCGTCATCACCTTGTAGGAGGGATCCTTGTCGAGCAGCTCGGTAATCTTGTTGCTGTTGTAGGTCAGGTTGTAGTCGATGTTCCACAACAGGTCGTTGGTGGAGATGGCCTTCCAGTTCACCGAGAACTCGATACCGGTGTTGCGCAGCGAGCCGATGTTCTTGTAGAAGGCGTTCTTGAAGTTGGTCAGTGCGGGGAAGGTGGTCCAGTTCAACAGGTCGGTAGTCTTGCGATAGTACCAGTCAATGCTACCGCTCAAGCGCTGGTTCATGACACCCCAGTCCAGACCGATGTTGGTCGTTGTGGTGGTCTCCCACTTGAGTTCGGGGTTATATACATTGGGCTTAGCCTTGTCGCCAGTGCCCACGAGGTCGTAGAACGAACCGACGCTGCCATTGCTCAAGACATAGTTGTTGAAGTAGTTGTAGTCACCAATGCCTTCCTGCTGGCCGGTCTTACCCCAACCCAGGCGCAGCTTCAGGTCACTGAACGCGCCGTCCTTCATGAAGTCTTCCTCGTTGATCTTCCAGGCAAACGCTGCCGAGGGGAACAGAGCCCAGTGCTTCTTGAAGCGGGAAGAACCGTCATAACGCAGGGTGAAGGTCATGAGGTAGCGGTCGGCATAGGTGTAGTTGGCACGGCCAAAGAACGATACCAAGTAGTTCTCGGTGCGGTAGCCCAGGCCGTTGTTCTGGCGGTAAACGCCATCGCCATAGATGGCACCAGCCTTGGAATCACCCACGTTGTAGTCGGCGCTGGGAATCCAAATGCCAGGAGCCACGTGGAGGGCCTTCTCGCTGTCCTCGGCGGTGAAGAGCAGTGACGAGTTGGTGGGATAGGTGCCCCATGACTCGTTATACTCCTTGCGCCAGTTGTGCTGCCACTCGTAACCAGCCATGATGTC
>CAMJJG010000048.1 GCA_946406035.1 uncultured Prevotellaceae bacterium | reverse complement strand
TGCTGTTCTCCTATCTGGTGAAGGAAGGTAACGTTGTTCCCGGCAACGCCCACTTTGACACTACCAAGGGTCACATCGAGAGCCGCCATGCCAAGGCCATCGACGTCACCATCGACGAGGCCAAGGATACCCAACTCGAGATCCCCTTCAAGGGCAACGTGTCGCTCGAGAAACTCGAGAAGGTGCTCCAGGAGAACAAGGGTAATGTTCCCTTCATGGTGCTGACCGTCACCAACAACACCGTGGGTGGCCAGCCCGTGTCGATGCAGAATATCAAGGATACTTGCGAATTGTGCCACAAGTATGGCGTGCCCGTCGTGATGGACAGCGCCCGCTTTGCTGAGAATTCCTACTTCATCAAGACCCGCGAGGAGGGCTACGCCGACAAGACCATCAAGGAGATTGCCCGCGAGATGTACTCCTATGTTGACGCCATGACCATGTCGGCCAAGAAGGACGGCCTTGTGAACATGGGCGGCTTCATCGCTACCAACCGCGAGGACTGGTATGAGGGTGCCAAGCTGTTCTGCATCCCCTTTGAGGGCTTCCTCACCTATGGTGGCTTGAACGGCCGTGACCTCAACGCCCTGGCAGTGGGTCTGGACGAGAACACCGAGTTTGAGATGCTCGAGACGCGCATCCACCAGGTTCAGTATCTGGCCAAGAAGCTCGACGAGTATGGTATTCCTTATCAGCGTCCCGTGGGCGGTCATGCCCTGTTTATCGATGCCGACAGGGTGCTGTGCAACGTCCCCAAGGAGGAGTTCCCTGCTCAGACGCTGACCTGCGAGCTCTATCTCGAGGCAGGCATCCGCGGTTGCGAGATTGGCTATATCCTGGCCGACCGTGATCCCGTCACCCGCGAGAACCGCTTCGGCGGCCTCGACCTGCTGCGCCTGTGCATCGCCCGCCGCGTGTACACCGACAACCACATGAACGTGATTGCCGCCGCATTGAAGAACGTATATGACCGCCGCAACGAGATCACCCGTGGTGTCGCCATCGAGTGGGAAGCTCCCCTGATGCGCCACTTCACCGTGAAGCTCAAGCGACTGGGCTAAAAGTCAGATAACCAAAATACCATTAACTACCTGGATCAACGGCGGGCCTGAGCCCGCCGTTGATTTTTGCCTGCTGTCAGGAAAAAAGGAAGCCATCAAAGTTGATTAGTCACTGATTTTAATGTGAACCTTCAGCAGCGAAGCCAATTTATGCTAATGGAAGCGGATTTAATGAATACACACTAAAAAAAACGTGTAATTACCATTAGCCTGGCAGGGAGTTGGGCCAACACCTATATCATTGCCGATATTTTTAGTTAATTAAGCCAATCACACTAATAAACACTATTCTTTTTTATTTTTTGTCCATCGGCTGCTACCGATAGCAGGAATTATCGCACACATGATTGAACAATTAAAACATGTAAAAGATTTTTTTGTAATTTTGCCGTGAGTCTATAGAGTTCTTGTTTATTTCTTGATGTCATAATGGGCAAACTAGTCAAGGTCATATTGCTGATATATGCTGTGATTATGGTCTTTCCAGCTCACGGTGCTGCCTCGTCGTGGCAGCATAGCAAGTGGATCAACCTGCCCACCGAGCGATTGCTTGCCATGGCCGACAAGGATTTTGACGACGGCGGCAGCAAGGACACGGCGCTGATGTGTTACACAATCATTGCCAACCGCTTTGAACCATCGATGGACCGTGACGAGAAAATCCAGTGCAAGGATGCCAACATGAGGCTGTGGTCGATCTACTTCTATGACTTCTATGATTATCCCAAGTGCTTTGATTGCCTGACCCATGCCCAGGAAATCGCCGCAAGTGGCGACATTGAGGATGCCAACATCTATCTGGGATTTGGCTGCATGTACCAGACCATCTCGGAGGAATGTGCAAATAAAGAACTTGGAGCTAAGGCACTAGACTATTACAAGCAGGCCCTGTCAACAGGATTGAAGACGCGTGACGACCGCTATACCGACATGGCCTGCACCGATGTCCTGTCGATGACGCGAGTGCAGGGCGGCCTGTCGCAGATGCAGGGCATCTGGCAGCATTACCTGAAACTACCCGAGAATAACGAGACCTGGATACTGCGTCGCTATAACAAGATGCTACACGAGGCCTTTGACCACGTGGAGCATGGCCGCTTGAATGAGGCTCTTGCTGTACATGACCGGCAGTTGCAGCTCATCGACACGACACAATACTCGCGACTGATTTACTTCACCCACATCGAGAAGGCCAAGGTGTGTGCCTCCAAGGGGGATTTCACGGGCGCCATAGCTGCGGTCAAGCAGGCCGAGAAAATTGCTGTCAGCCTGGAGATGAAAGACTGCAAGCTAGAGGTGTATGGCCTCATGTCACAGTATTACCAGCAGCTGGGCGACAACAGTTCACGCGCTAAATACTATAACCGCTACACCATGCTCAAGGACACACTGACCAACTACCAGCAGCTGGCCAGCGTCAACGAGATGGAGTTTCGCAACGAGCTCAAGGGCATGGAGCGGGAGATGACCGAGGTGAAGCAGCACCGCGAGGTCATGAGCATCGTGACGCTCGTCTCGCTGGGCTTCCTGCTCATCGTGCTGGTACTGCTTTATCTTGTGTACCGCAAGAACGGCGAGCTCACACGTTCCAACCAACTGCTGTACCAAAAGAACGTGGAGATGCTGCGCGCCGAGGAAGAGGAGCGACGCATGCGCCGCCAGCTGCAAGAAAAGACGCCGCCCGCCGTCGATGAGAGCCCCGCCACTAGCCTGGAAGCCGATGTCAAGTACAAGGGGAGCCACCTGAGCGACGAGGACAAGGAGCAGTTGCTGTCTCACATCCAGGCCATCATGGACAATAGTGATGAAATTTACTCGCCCGATTTCTCGCTCGAGCGCCTGGCTATGATCCTTGACTCGAGGTACAAGTATGTGTCACAGGTCATCAATGAGTACTACCAGCAGAACTTCAACAACTTCTTGAATTCCTACCGCATCAAGGAGGCGTGCAAGCGCATGGGCGACATGGAGAACTATGGCAACTACACGATCGAGGCCATCAGCGAGAGCGTCGGCTTCAAGTCCCGATCAACGTTTGTCAGCTCGTTCAAGCGCATCACCGGCTTGACGCCGTCACAATACATGCGCCTGGCTCGTCAAGAGTCAAAATCCTAAAATAAGCCGATGAAATCGTGCAAAATCCTGTCAGCAGGGTACGATTTTAAGGCATATTTTGTGCAAAATGCCGAAATCTGTACATCTTGCCGAGTAATATATGGAGCGGCCAAGGATGTAATTGTGTATTTTTGCGATGTGTAAAATATCTATGCCGGGCGCTCTCAACGGGTGAGCGGCAGTCATTAATCACCATTAAAACTACTATTGGATATGAGAAGACCAACAACCTTACTCGCAATGCTCGCGCTGGTGGCTATGATGGCTACTGCCGGCGGGCAGTCCGATACCTACTCGGCGGCGCCCAAGGCCGTCAAGCAGGTCGTCAAGACACAACACAGGGCCAAGATGCTCTCGTCCCGAGAGGGCACCTCGCACAAAAAGGCCCCGAGTGCCGATCAGTTCCAGGGATTGACGATGTATGTCAACCTGACCAACTCCAACGAGTGGGCAGGCTATGGCATCGGTTCGGTGCCCTATGGAATCTACAGCTACACCATCGGTAGCGATAGCGGTTTCCAGCCCTTGGCTACCGACCTGCGTTACAACTTCATGGCCAGCGCCATGGGCCGTGACCAGCTTGTGGGCGCCAGGCCCATGGAACTCTTTGGCTCGCTCAATGGTGTCGAGTACAACGGCTTGAGCCGTGACGACTTCCACGAACTGTGGGCTCAGATCTATGACCAGGTGGATTATAGCTTTATCCCCTCGGTGATGGCCTATGATGTGACCAGTGACGTGATATACTCCATCCAGTACAACAGTGGTTTGACAGGCCTCAACCTGGCCAAGTGGAACCCCGAGAGCCGCCTGTTTGAGGTATTGGCTCCCTGGCCCAACCAGTTCCAGCCGATGACCCTGGGCTTTACCCCCAATGGCGAGATGTACTGTGTGGGCAGCGATGGCGAGTTCTATGCCCTCAACAAGGATGATGCCATAGCCCGCCAGTTGTTCACGCTCGATAGTGCCCCCACGATGTATGTGCAGGGCATGGGATATGAGCCCCGCACCGCTTGCTTTGTGTGGATGGCTGTTACCCAGCAGGGATCGGGCATCTATGCCATCGACCCCTATGATGGCAGCATGTCGCTCATCGAGGAGCTCACCAATAACGAGCAGGCACCCTCAGTCTTTTTCAATGACAACCAGGCTCCTGACATGGCTCCTGCGGCCATCAGCGACCTGGCTTTCAACTTTGACGGCAGCTCGACCAGCGGCACCATCACCTTTACCGTGCCCACGACTACCTACAGTGGCGCTGCACTGAGTGGTAACGTGCACATGAGCATGTGGCTCGACGGTGAGATGATTGCCGACTATGTCGCCGTGACCCCCGGCAGCCAGCAGACCTTTAACCGTGAGGTGAGCAACGACAACCATTATGTGTATGTGCTGCTCGAGAATGCGGCAGGCTACTCGCCTGTCAACAGCCTGTATGTGTTCGCAGGCTATGACACCCCGCTGCCCGTGACCAACGTGAACTTCACTGTTGAGAATGGTGTGAGCCACCTGACGTGGAACGCACCTGCTGGCGGTGTAAACGGCGGTTATCTCGAGAACGTGACCTATAATATCGTGCGCATGCCGGGCAATGTACTTGTGGCCGACCACCAGAGCGCTTGTGAGTTCACCGAGACCCTTCCCACCAAGATGGAGCGCTACTACTATATTGTTACCCCGTTCAATGCCGACGGCAAACAGGGCGAACAGGCCGTTTCCAATTCCATCTTGACAGGCAATGCTTTCCAGCCTCCTTATTTTGACGACTTCAGCGACGTGACGCTGCGTGACTTGTGGACCGTTGTCAACGCCAATAATGACGATAGCGGTTATGGCACGGAATATACCTGGGCCTTTAACGACTACAGCAGCTGCTGGGGCATCTACACTGGCCAGTACAACATGGGTGCCGACCAGGAGGGAGCCAATGACTACCTCATCTCCCCGGGCATCAATATTGAGCAGGGCATTACCTATGCCTTGATTGTGAACATGCGCAACACCTTTGCTAACTACAAGGAGCGCGTCAGCCTGCTCGTGGGCACCGATCCCACCGATCTGACTACCTTCCAAGTGCTTGACGAGAATGATGCCTATGACGTGGCTGGCACGACCACCCCGTGGGAGGTTGACTTCCAGATGCCCGAGAGTGGCACTTACTACTTTGCCGTTCAAGCCCGTACATTGAAGGCTGACAACGCCTCGGGCCTGTTTGTCTACTCGATGGCTGTCAACAAGCTGGGTAACAACAATGCTCCCGCCGAGGTCACCAACCTGACCATCACTCCCGACGAGCAGGGCGAGATGATTGCCGACGTTACCTTTACCGTTCCCACCACTCAGCTTGATGGCGCCCCCCTGACCGGTACTTTGACCGCCAACATCTACCGTGACGGTGCTGAGACCGCTGTGGCCCAGTTCCCCGTCGAGGCCGGCAGTAATGCCCAGTGGACCGACAACACCGTTGAGGGAGTGGCTGTGCACACCTACACCGTTGCCATCAGCAACGAGGCTGGTGAGGGCAAGCGCGTGAGTGCCGAGGCTTTTATCGGCGTCTATACTGCCCCCTACAGCAATGCGTTTGACACCGAGGCCGATACCCGCGACTTCATCACCGTCAACGACTCGTCGATCTACAGCACAAACGAGTACCGCTGGATTTGGAGCAGTTACAACCAGAATCTGGCCCTGGGCGGCTATGGCTACTTTGTTCAGCACCCCGTCGAGAAGATCTGGCTCTACATGCCCGCCATCAAGCTCGAGAAGGACATGGTCTACACCTACTCCTTCAACTGGACCTACAGCAGCTATAACCAGGTGTGCCCGGGTTATGCCGGCATCGGCATGGCTGCCGACTCGACGGCCCAGACCATCTATCCCGACCAGTTGCCGTTTACCAACTATGGCGAGAAGGTCCTCATCGAGAATGAGGTGATTGCCACCGAGACCGGCAAGTATTACCCGTCGATTCTCATGGTTGCTGATGTGGCCAGCTCCTACATCTCGCCCAGCATCGATGATATCTCAATTACGCTCGTAGGTTCGGCATTTGCTCCCTATAGTGTTGATAACCTGGTTGTTGAGCACGACTTGACAGGTCTGTTGAAGGTCAACTTTGCCTTCAACGCGCCCAGTGTTGACTATGCCCAGCGTCCGCTTGAGGGACCGTTGACGGTTTACATCTACCGCAGCGGATCGGCAATCCCCTTGATGACGTTTGAGAATGTGGAGCCCGGCCAGGCCATCGAGTGGGTTGACGAGCAGCCCATGCACGGCAGCAACTCCTATATTATCGTGGCCGAGAACGAGTATGGCCGCGGCAAGGTAAGCACTGCCGACGTTTATGCCGGTGTTGACGTGCCCCTGGCTGTCGAGAACTTGTGGATTCGCGGTAACGAGGATAACCAGATGGCTGTCCTCACGTGGGATGCTCCTGTTGCAGGCGTGAACGGTGGGGTGCTTGACGGCTCGCTGCAGTACACTGTCGTCGAGTACTTCCCCGACGGTGCTACCCCCGAGGAGCAGATGGTTATCATCGGCACCACGACCGAGACCGCTTACACCGTCGAACGCAAGCCCACCCAGGAGATGGAAATCCACTACTATGCTGTTATTCCGTCAACCTCGGCAGGAGTTGGCCAGGCTGTGATCGATGAGATTATCCTGGGCAGCCTCAAGGAAGTGCCCTTCAGCGAGTCCTTTGCCAGCGGCGCGCTGTCCACCTCAGGTTGGGTAGTTGATGCTGATGTGGCCAACTATGGCACCACCTGGAACATCCTCACCGACAATGAGGAAATGAGTTCACAGGACGGCGACGGCGGGTATGCGCTGTGCTACAATGGCAACTACTATAACAGCTATCACTGGAGTGACCTGATCACGCCTAAGATGGCCCTTGATCCCAGCAAGCAGTACACGCTCTCGTTCTGGGTTTACATGGGTTATCCGTCGAGTGCAGACGTAATGCCCACGCTGGTAGTGTCACAGAGCCTCAACGATGACCCCTACGAGGAACTGATGACCATCAATGTCACCGAGGGCAACGGCGAGTGGCAGTTGTTTGAGATTCCGCTCATGGGAACCGACATGGCCAACTTTGTCAAGTTCAGCTTCCGTGGCTACATGAGCATGATGAGCGAGCGCATCTGGATCGACAACATCTCTGTCACCAGCGAGATTAAGCCTAGTGGTGTCGATGAGCTGGCTGTTAAGCAGCAGGTTAACGCTACCAATGGCGGCATCAGCATCGAGGGCTTTGAGGGTCAGCAGGTGCGTGTCTTCACGGTAGATGGCCGTCAGGTCGAGAGCTTTGTGGCCGATGGCTACCGCACCCTGTCGATGCCTGCTGGCATCTACATCGTCACTGTGGGTAAGCAGGCCTACAAGGTGAGCGTGAGGTAATCCGTCCATCACGATTATCGCAATAGAGAGGCGAGCCTCCCAATCCGGGGGCTCGCCTCTGTTATAATTCGGTTGAAAGGGTTACAAGGCGCCTTGCTCGACGCGTACACAGATGCGCTCAATCATGGCGTCCTGCTTGTTCTGGCCTGGATGGTAGCCTGCCTTGAGGCTTGCACCGAAGAATTTGCTGAACGTTTGCCAGAAACCGGCCCTGAAGGTTCCCAAAAAGGCCTTCAAGATACTGTAACTGCTCTGATTGGTCTCGCGGTTGATGAGCTTGATGAGCATTTTGCCCTGGCTTTTGGTCATCTTCTTCATCTGGGGCTTGTATTGCGCGAACAGTTCTTTCTCAAAGCGCTTGAGGTAGGCCTGCTTTTGCTTCTGGTTCTGGTAGGTGTCGATATACTCATAGGTCTCGAGCAACGTTGAGCTGATGAGTTTGGCATAGGGCAAAGTCTTCTTCACGTCGCGCACCGTCTTCCAGTAGAATTTTTCCTCGGCCTTGTTGCGGAATCGCTCGGCAGGATAGATGATGATGGGGTTAAAGACGATCATCGCCAGTGTGTCGCCAGTCGCCGGCTCGATAAAGTGGTAGTAGCCGGCAAAGGTCTTCTGCAGCACCGAGGGCAACTCGATGTTGTCGATGGCATGGTCAACAGCAGGTGCGGCAGATGTTTTTGCATCTGCTAACGCCGTTATAGTCACGGCAATAGCCAATATGAGGAAACATCGTTTCATTTCTTGTGACGGCAAAAGTAGAACAAAGAAATGAATCTCAGCAAGAATACTTTGTTAAAATGTACTAAGTTTGTAGTTTCTGGTCTTTTATTGGCGTAGTAGGTGGAACAGACCGGCATAGCTCACTGTCAAGCCTATCCAGTTGCCCTTGATGGCGGGAGACCAATTACCATAGCCAGCGTGGGTGATGAAAGGGCTGACGCGCACTGCCGACGCGTAGTGGCTATTACCCCCCACATCCACAAACTTGCCCCCCATCAGGATGTCAATGTCAATGCTGGCGGTGAAACCGTTGCTGTTCTCGTGTGCGTCGGTCACGTTTTCGACCTGTGGCCTTACCTCGCCCTGGTCATCCTCGCTCCACTTGATAGTGTTGATGTCCCACGACAGGCGGTTGATGTGGAAACCCACGTTGGGCGTTAGGCTCACTTTGCCCTGGCGCCACACGGTGTAACCCAGGGTAAATCCCACACCCATCGATGTCGTGCCCGAAGTCGCGTTGCGTTGCAGGTTGCGGCCCTGCTCGTCGCGCACGTCATAGGGGTTCTCGTTCTTTAGCGAGGGCTGGCTGTATTTGGCATCAACTTTCAGCCTCAAGCGGTTGTATTGTATCGTTAATCCGCCGGTGAAAACGGCACAACCTTTTAGTCCGTCGCTCAACGATCCTGTGGGCACCATGCCTCCGGCGCCCAACTGGATGCCAGCAGCCCATCCGGTATATAGCGATTCTCCCTCCTGGGCTTGCAATCGGGTAGGGGCGAGCGACATGGCTGCCAGTAAAATCAGGATAGTCAGTTTAGCCTTTATCATCATCATCGTTAAAATATATCCATATAACGGACGCCAGGCTCTAAAATTGTTTTAGCCCATCAACACCTTAAAAATGAATTATTCTTTTGATTCAGCAGGATTACCACCACAGGCTGCGGTAATACTTGTGGTAGAGCGAGAGGCCCTCGGCGATGGGCTTGAGCGAGGCCTTGGCGTCATGCTTGAGGTGGGCCAGGTCCTCCTCGTTGTTCCAGATGGCCTTGATATAGGCCTTGTACTCGGGGGTATCCTCCTCGGTTTGGCAAGCGATGCGATCAAACGCATATATCATCTTGTCCAGGATTTCGTTCCACTCCTGTTGGGGCATGTTCAGGCGTGGCGTGCGCTCGCAGTGCTCTTTGTAGGCCATCAGTCGCGGCAGAATGAAGCGTGCGATAGTAATATCAAGGTCGTAAAGCTCCTCGATATCAATCTTTTGGGCAATTGCTTTGGGATCATAGTCAGAATTCATAATTACTAGTTTTAAGGAGATGAATAATTGAGGTTTACAATTTATGGCCAGCAAGTTACGCATTTTTCTTGACATGACCAAGGATTATTACCAAAAATACTAAATTAATCAGCCATTATGGGTGCAATCCACATGGGAAATCACGGGGTAAAAGGCCTGGGCTGCAATATCCTTCCATATAATTGTGACAATTATCACCGAACTGTCAACTATTCACCGAAAAATCACTACCTTTGCACGTTCAATCGCGATAATACTCATTATAACATATAGATACAATGGATAATAACAAGAAATTTGCGCGCACTCTGGTGACCACAGCATTACCCTATGCTAACGGTCCGGTGCATATCGGTCACCTGGCTGGCGTGTATGTGCCTGCCGACATCTATGTGCGCTACCTGCGCCTGCAAGGCGAGAATGTGCTGTTTGTGGGCGGTAGTGACGAGCACGGCGTGCCCGTGACCCAGCGTGCCCGCAAGGAGGGCATCACCCCCCAACAGGTCGTGGATCGCTACCACAATATCATCAAGGAGTCGTTTGAGCAGTTAGGCATCTCCTATGACATCTATAGCCGCACGACTAGCAAGACCCATCACCAGTTTGCCGCCGAGTTCTTCCGCAAGCTCTATGATGACGGCAAGTTGATCGAGAAGACCACCAAGCAGTTCTATGACGAGCAGGACGGCAAGTTCCTCACCGACCGTGACGTGGAGGGCGAGTGCCCCTACTGCCACCACCCCGCCGCCAAGGGCAACCAGTGTGAGGACGGTTGCGGCCGCGACCTGGATCCCACCGAACTCATCAACCCGCATGCCAAGGACAGCGACCACCCGCTGGTGCTCAAGGATACCACCAACTGGTTCCTGCCCCTCAATGAGTATGAGGGCTGGTTGAAGGAGTGGATCCTCGAGGGGCACAAGGAGTGGCGCCCCAACGTCTATGGCCAGTGCAAGTCGTGGATTGACGGTGGCCTGCAGCCCCGTGCCATGACGCGTGATTTGGACTGGGGCATCCCCGTTCCCGTCGAGGGCGCCGAGGGCAAGGTGCTCTATGTGTGGTTCGACGCCCCCATCGGCTACATCAGCAACACCAAGGAGCTGTGCGATGCCCAACCCGAGCGCTGGGGCACATGGCAACAGTGGTGGCAGGACAAGGACACCAGGCTCATCCACTTCATCGGCAAGGACAACATCGTGTTCCACTGCATCATCTTCCCCACCATGATGAAGGCCCACGGCGACTACATCATGCCCGACAACGTGCCCGCCAACGAGTTCCTCAACCTCGAGGGCGACAAGATCTCGACGAGCCGCAACTGGGCCGTGTGGCTGCACGAGTACCTCAAGGACTTCCCTGGCAAGCAGGACGTGCTGCGCTATGTGCTCACGGCCAATGCTCCCGAGACCAAGGATAACGACTTTACCTGGAAGGATTTCCAGGCCCGCAACAACAACGAGCTGGTGGCCATCCTGGGCAACTTTGTGAACCGTGCCCTGGTGCTGACCCACAAGTTCTGCGGCGGTACCGTGCCCCAGGCTGGTGAGCTCACCGACGTGGACCGCGCCGCCATCGAGGAGTTCAAGGGCGTGAAGGCTGTGCTGAGCGACCATATCGAGAACTTCCACCTGCGCGAGGCCCTCAAGGATGCCATGGACCTGGCCCGCTGCGGCAACAAGTACCTGGCCGACACCGAGCCCTGGAAACTGGCCAAAACCGACATGGCACGCGTGCAGACCATCATGAACCTGGCCCTGCAGATCACCGCAAACCTGGCTATTGCCTTCGAGCCGTTCCTGCCCTTCAGTAGCGAGAAGCTGCGCAAGATGATAGGCATGGACAAGGTGGAATGGACCCGTCTGGGCGACATCGACATCCTGCCTGCTGGCCAGCAGCTGGAGCAGCCCGAACTGCTGTTCGAGAAAATCGAGGACGACGTCATCCAAGCTCAGATCGACCGCCTGGAGCGCATCAAGCAAGAGAACATCGTCAACAACTTCAAACCCAAGCCCGTGACCACCACGAGCACCATCGACGACTTTGCCAAGCTCGACATCCGCGTGGGCACCGTCGTGGCATGCGAGAAGGTCAAGAAGGCCGACAAGCTGTTGAAGTTCACCATCGACGACGGCATGGCTGGACGCACCATCATCAGCGGCATCGCCAAGTGGTATGAGCCCGAGGAACTGGTGGGCAAGCAGGTGTGCTTCATCGCCAACTTCCCGCCGCGCAAGCTCAAGGGCATCGAGAGCCAGGGCATGATCCTGAGTGCCGAGGATGCCGGCGGCCGCCTCGTTGTCATCGGCCCGACCGGGCCCGTCAAGCCTGGCTGCCAAGTGGGCTAAATCAGACCAATAACAACTTAAGGACAACTGGAACAACAATTAATGAGTTATTCCAGTTGTTTTTACGTTGTTAAGGTTGTTTGAAAGTATCGTTGACAGGGGAAATGGGAAGTATTAAAATATGTTAAGTTATTGGGAAATATTTGGTTTATATTATAAACCGCTTTATCTTTGCAGCGTGAAACAAGAACGGTAATCGCGAGTGCTGTTCTTTTTTCCTGTTTTCCGCGGTCTTTGATTTTTGAAAAAATGGGGACTGATAATCAGCGA
>CAMJJG010000047.1 GCA_946406035.1 uncultured Prevotellaceae bacterium | reverse complement strand
CACTGAAGACCAATTAAGGCTCTTTTTAGGAGTATATTTGACCCTTAAGCCAAAAAACACTAATTTTGCGTGATTTTTATAAAACAAGATAAACAAGAACATGATTTTCTTTAAGAAACAACATTTTTTAGGAAAATGTTTTATCATTCTGGTCTCAATACTATTGTGTATGGTGCCATTGATGCTGATAGCCGCCGATGAAGCAAATAGTTTGCGAGGTGACATTGATGGTGACAACAAATTGGGTATCGGTGATGTGGCGGAACTGATCGATCATCTGTTGGCTGATGACATGACTCCATCGATGTGTCAGCAGGCTGATGTGAATAATGATGGACAGGTCAGTGTTGACGATATTGTAGAACTTATCGATATGCTGTTGACTCCTGAAGTGCAATATGTGCTAACCTTGAGTCAAGACAGTGTCCGGATTGAAAAAGGCAAACGCATCATACTGAGGGCTACGATTGGTCCCGATAGCGTCGTTGACAAAACTATAACGTGGCGTTCAACTGATGAATCAATCGCTAGGGTCGAGGCTAACGCCAATGAGGCGTGTATTGAGGCTATGGCAGTCGGAGAGTGTGATGTGGTGGGAGAGTGGAAGGGCGTTCAGACCGTGTGCCATGTTGCAGTGCTACCTGTCGCGCTCGACTCGATAGCAATAGAAGCCGACTACTTGACGATGAGAGTCGACGAGACCAAGACATTAGGAGTTAGGGTGACCCCTTCTACCGCCAGCATAGATGACATGATATGGTTGTCGTCGGACAGTGGCGTCGTGGCAGTTGATGATGGCGTGTTGACAGCAGTGGGCGACGGCATCTGTGACGTCGTCGTGAGGTGTCAAGGCCTTCAAGTGTCCTGTAAGGTGGCCGTCTTCAAGACGGTGGTTGTCAATGGCGTGCCGTTTGAAATGCTGCCAGTCGAGGGTGGCTCATTCATGATGGGGGCGACTTCTGGTGAACACGAGGCTTTGAGTTATGAGGTGCCCCAGCATCATGTAACCTTATCGGACTACATGATCGGACAGACCGAGGTGACACAGGAGCAGTGGCATGCCGTCATGAATTATACTCCAGGCCACTTCAAGGGGAATCCCAAGCATCCTGTGGAAAATGTGACCTGGGAAGACTGCCAGGAATTCATCAGTAAATTAAATGAAATGACAGGCTTGAACTTCCATTTGCCGACCGAGGCTCAGTGGGAGTATGCGGCGAGAGGAGGCAACCGAAGCCTTGGTTTCAAGTTCGCTGGCAGTAATGACGTCACCGAAGTGGGCTGGTATTACTCTAACAGCGGAAAACTAGGGGCGTCAGATCCAAACTATGGCACTCACGATGTGGCTCAACTAAAACCTAACGAGTTGAACCTGTATGACATGACTGGCAACGTGAGAGAGTGGTGCCAAGACTATTATGCACCTTACTCGGCTGTCAGTCAAGTTGATCCTCTGGGTCCCGCCACGGGATCGATGAGGTTGTATCGCGATGGCAGCTGGAATGACTATATCATCTATTGCCGTGTGGCTTTCCGCTATCCTGATTATGTGACCACCAAAAATGACAAAACTGGGCTGCGCTTGGCGCTGTGACAAGGCGCTATCGCGGGTGCGCGAGAGGTTTTAACAAACATTTTGGCTATTGATTTTGTCAAGTCACGAAAAATGGGGAAATTTGCAGTTTAAAACGAACTAATAACTCATATTGAAGTGAAATCTAGATTTTTTACCGTTTTGACGATGATGGTGGCCTTGTTCTCGGCAATGGCCCAAAACAATATAGCAGAGGAAGTTGCGTGGGTAATCGGCGACGAGCCCATCTTCAAGAGTGACATCGAGGAGCAGTACCGTCAAGCATTATATGAGCGTGTAGCGATTGACGGCAACCCCTATTGTGTCATTCCCGAGCAGATGGCCGTGGACAAGTTGTTCCTGGATCAGGCGCGTATCGACACTGTTGAGGTGCAGCAATCCACTATATCATCGGAGGTGGAAAGCCGCATCAACTTCTTTATCGCCAATCTGGGCTCAAAGGAGAAGGTGGAGGAGTACTTCAGGATGCCGCTGCCGCGATTGCGCGAGAAGCTTAACGAGGTCTATAGTGATCAGTACTGCATCCAGCAGGTGCAGAATGATCTGACCAAAAACGTCAAGGCCACGCCTGCCGACGTGCGCAAGTTCTATAACGGCATGCCCAAGGACTCACTTCCCTATATCCCCATGCAGGTCGAGACACAGATTATCACGATCAACCCCAACATTCCGCAGCAGGAAATCGACGAGGTTAAGGCCCGATTGCGTGACTACGCGCAGCAGGTCAACAGCGGCGAGCGCGAGTTCTCGACACTGGCTATCTTGTACAGCCAGGACCAGTCAACGGCAGTCTATGGCGGTGAGACCGGCTTCCAGAGCCGCTCGGTGCTGCTGCCCGAGTATGCCACGGCCGCATTTAACCTGAACGACACCAAGCGAGTGTCCAATATCGTTGAGACCGATGACGGCTTCCACATCATCCAGTTGATTGAGAAGCGTGGTGACCGCATCAATACCCGTCACATCCTGTTGCGCCCCAGGGTGAGCGACAAGGACCTGACCGACGCCGTGACCCGGCTCGACTCGGTGCGTACTGATATCCTTGAAGGCAAGAAAACCTTCGATGAGATGGCACTCTTTGTGTCTCAGGATAAGGACTCACGCAACAATAATGGCAACATGCTCAACGAGAAGAACCACAGTAGCCGCTTTGAGATGGCCGATCTGCCTGCCGAGGTGGGCAAGAAGGTGAGCACCATGCAGCCTGGCGAGATTAGCGAACCGTTTGTCATGGTCAACCCCAAAACTCGTCGTGAACAAGTAGCCATTGTCAAGCTCGTTAAGCGCATTGATGGTCACAAGGCCGATCTGGCCGAGGATTACATGGTCATCAAGGAGATGTGTGAAGCATCGGCCAAGGAGAAGATCATCCGCGACTGGGTGATTCAGAAACAGAAGAGCGTTTATGTTTATATCGAGGAGGGCTGGCGCAACTGCGAGTTCAAGTATGATTGGTTAAAGACCAATAAGACTAATTAAGCCATTCAATCCCGTGTTCTCTTGATGTTCGCCCCTACCGACAACCGTTGTCACAGCAAGAGCGACCGTGCCACTGTCCGCGGCATGGCCCGCTGGAGGCATGTGTTGGCAGCCTGCTGTGTGATGATACTGATCATGTCGCCCGTGGCATTGGCTCAGCAACCCAAACGTACTGCGAAGTCGACTGTAACTACTCGTACCAAGCGTCCGACCAATCCGCAACCGGCCCAGGCCGCCCGCAAGGGCGCCAAAGGCCCCACCGTGAGCCGTATCACCCCGCAGATTCCCAAGGCAAACCGTCATCAGTCAAACAAGGTGTTCCTGGAGAATGCCGATGTCCTGAGCGCCAACGAGGCAGTAAGCCTAGACTACCAGGTGCTGAAGGGCAATGTGCGCTTTCGCCGCGGCGACATGTACATGTTCTGTGACAGTGCCTACTTTTATGCCGAGACGAGCTCGCTGGACGCTTTTGGTAACGTGCGTATGACCCAGGGCGACACCCTGTGGGTTTACAGCGATGTGCTGCATTACTATGGTGACCAGGGTGTGGCCGAGTTGCGCAGCAATGTGCGTCTTGAGAACCGCAGTACCACGCTGCTGACCGATGACCTGGACTATGAGATTAACTCCAACGTCGGTTACTATTTTAATGGCGGCACGATTGTTGACAACCGCAATAATACCGAGCTGAAGTCCCAGTTCGGGCGATATGAGCTCGACACCAAGCAGGCCGAATTCTCGCGCGACGTTCATTTGATCAATGACCGCTACGAGATGTTTACCGACTTGCTGGATTACAATACCCAGACCCACATCGCCAACATCACGAGCGAGACCCTGATAGTGAGCGACAGCAACACCATCAACACACGCAATGGCTGGTATAACACCAGTGCCGATGACGCGACCCTGTTTGAGCGGTCCCTCATCACGGCCAAGGATGGCAAGACGCTGTTGGGCGACACGGTGTACTATAACCGCAAGCGCAATTATGGCGAGGCCCGTGGCAATGTGGTCATCACCGACCCGAGCAACAAGGTCATCCTCGATGGAAACTACGGCTATCACGATGACAACGCCCACTACAGCTATGTGACCGGTAGGGCTCGTGCCCGCGAGTTCTCGCAGAAGGACACCATCTACCTGCATGCCGACACCTTGTGCACGCTTATCAATCATGTTGCGAACGATACCGTCAACGATTCGGTAAGGGTTTTGCGAGCATTCAATCAGGTGCGCTTCTATCGCAGCGACTTGCAGGGCATCTGTGACTCGTTGCAGCTCAGCGAGGCCGATTCCATCATCAACATGTACCGTCACGCCGTGGTGTGGAATCTCGAGCGCCAAATCTATGGCGACGAGATCAACGTCCACCTCAACGACAGTGCCGCCGACTGGGCAACCCTGCCCACTGGCGGTCTCATGGCCGAGCACCTGGGCGAGATCTATTATGACCAGTTGAGTGGCAAGAAGATGAAGGCTTGGTTTGAGCAGAAGGAGTTGCGACGGCTAGACGTGGACGGTAATGTCCAGGTCATCATGTTCCCGCAGGAGAAGGATTCCACCTACAATAAAATGGTCAGTGCCGAGTCGAGTTACATGTCGCTCAACCTTAAGCCCAAGCAAGAGGTTGACCGCATCATGATGTGGCCCGAGGTGACAGGCAAGGTGACACCCTTGTATCTGGCCCGGAAAGCCGACCTATACCTGCCGCAGTTCAAGTGGTATGAGGAGCTGCGTCCCAAGTCTCCCGAGGACATCTATGACGTGAGCGACGAGCTCAAGCAGCTCATGCGTTCCATTGAGGGCGCCACGCGGCGCCGCTCGGGCAGTAATACAGGCACGGTGAGTGCGAGCGAAGTTTCACAACCAGCCAAAAACATTGAAATGCCATGAGTGACGTGATCAAGTTGTTGCCCGATTCTGTCGCTAACCAGATAGCTGCTGGCGAGGTTATCCAACGTCCGGCCAGTGTTATCAAGGAACTGGTAGAGAACGCTGTCGATGCCCAGGCGACACACGTGCAGATTATCCTCAAGGATGCAGGCCGCACCCTCATTCAGATCATTGATGATGGGGTGGGGATGAGCGAGACCGACGCGCGCTTGGCCTTTGAGCGGCACAGCACGAGCAAGATACGCAACGCAGATGACTTGTTCTCGTTGAAGACGATGGGCTTTCGTGGTGAGGCTCTGGCGTCGATAGCTGCTATCTCGCAGGTTGAGTTGCGCACGCGTCGGCACGATGAGCAGCTGGGCACTCGCCTGGTGATCAATGCATCGCAATGCGAGAGCCAGGAGCCCGACATGTGCCCCGTGGGCAGCAACTTCATGATCAAGAACATCTTCTATAATGTGCCAGCCCGCCGCAAGTTCCTCAAGTCAAATCAAGTGGAGTTGAGCAACATTGTCAAGGAATTTGAGAAATTGGCCCTTGTCAACAACGAGATCGAGTTTACCCTCATTCACAACGGCAACGTGATGTACAAGTTGATGAAGGGGACATTCAGGCAGCGCATAGCGGCCCTGATGGGTAATAGCCTTGACCAGCAGCTGTTGCCCATGAGTATAGATACCTCGCTGGTCAAGGTGCAAGGCTATGTGGGCAAGCCCGAGAACGCCCGCAAGCGCAATGCCCTGCAATTCATGTTTGTCAATGAGCGCTTCATGCGCCATCCCTATTTTCACAAGGCCGTCATGACGGCCTATGAGCAACTCATCCCCGAGGGCGAGCAGCCCAACTATTTCTTGAAGTTCACCGTTGACCCCCAGTCAATAGACGTGAACATCCATCCCACCAAGACCGAGATCAAGTTTGAGGACGAGATGCCCATCTGGCAGATCCTAGCCGCGGGCATCAAGGAGACACTGGGACGCTTCAGCGAGGTGCCATCTATAGATTTTGATACCGAAGATGCGCCCGAGATACCCGCCTATAGTGCCCATGTCGAGGTGCACCGCCCCGAGGTGGATGTTGACCCTGCATATAATCCCTTCAAGGCCCATCAGGCCACGGGCCAGCGTCAGCAATCCAGTGGCCAGCGGGCCTCAACGTCCCCAATGAGTAACTGGGACGAACTGTATGCCAATTTTGAGCGCAAGAAGCGTGAAGGGGTCACCCACCAGGACGTCGATCCAACCGTGTCGGCAGGAAATGTGCAGGGCAATGACCCTGTGCTGCCGCTTGGCGAGATGCAGTCGGTGTACCTGCAACTCAAGGGACGTTACATCTTGTCGCCCGCCAAGTCGGGCCTGATGGTTATCGATCAGCATCGTGCCCACGTGCGCATTCTGTTCAACCGATATGTCGAAAACATACATGCCGGCAACATTTCGTCTCAAGCGGTGTTGTTCCCCGAGGTGCTACACTTGAGCGCCGCCCAGAGTGTGACCCTGCAGGGACTCTTGCCCGAAATGGAGCAGATGGGCTTCGCGCTATCCCCCCTGGGTGGTAACGACTGGTCGGTCAACGCAGTGCCAGCAGGTGTTGACGGCGTTGATGCCTCGACGATGGTCCATCAGATCATCGCCTCGGTGGACGAGGGCGGTATGCCGCTCAAGAAGCGCCTGATGGAGCACTTGGCGCTCACTGTGGCCCGCACTGCGGCCATTCCCGCTGGGCGCACGCTTCAGCAAGAGGAGATGGAAGTGCTGGTGGCCGATTTGCTCAGGCTGCCTGAAGCCAACTACACGCCCGACGGTAAAACGATCATTAACGTGATCCCCATGGACCAAATCACTAAAATGTTTTAAACCATGTTTGACTTCACTAGAATAACACAAACTACTGACCTGTATAACCTGCACACCCACACCCAGTTCTGTGACGGTCATGCCCCGATGGAGGAATTTGTCGTCGAGGCCCTTGCCCAGGGTTTCACCCACCTGGGTTTCTCGCCCCACTCGCCCATCTCGGTCGATAGCCCTGTGAACATGGCTCGCGAGCGTGTACAGGAGTACCTGGACGAGATAGAACGCCTGCGCCAGAGCTATGGAGACCGCATCAAGCTGTACGCGTCGATGGAAGTGGATTATGTCGGCACTGGCGATGGCCCGGCCAGCGACTATTTCCAGCAGTTGCCTCTAGATTTCCGCATCGGTTCGGTCCACTTCATCCCGGCCATTGATAATCCTCAGGATATGGTTGACATTGACGGCAAGTTTGCCGGTTTCAAGGCGAGAATGGGTGAGAAGTTCGGCGGCGACATCGAGTATGTGGTCAAGATGTTTTTCAGTCAGATGATGGCCATGGTCGAGGAAGGAGGCTTTGACATCGTGGGTCACATGGACAAGATCGGGTTCAATGCCAGCCAGTACCGCGATGGCATCGACGAGGAGCCCTGGTTTGACAAGCTGGTCCAGGATCTGTTTGATAACATCATGGATCATCACTTGGTCATCGAGGTCAATACCAAGGCCTGGCTGCAGCGCAACCGCTTTTATCCTAACGTGAAGTTCTTTGAGATGCTCAAGCGCTTCAATGCGCCGGTTGTGGTCAATAGCGACGCCCACTATCCCACATTGCTCAACAGCGGCCGCCTCGAGGCCCTGAAGCTCCTCAAAATGCAGTAAAACCAATTTTCAAGAGATATGACGATGAAACAGACTGTTAAGGCTTTATTGACGATGTTGCTGCTCGTAACCACGGTCGCGGATGTGTTAAAAGCACAGGATTTTACCGACAAGGACACCTTGCGCTATGTCGATGCGATGCACTATCGCATGATCAACTGGGCGTTTGACCGCACGTTAGCCTCGCGCATCCCGCTCAACTTCAAGGACAGCGTGCGCCCCACGTTGTGGGACCGTGCCTATTGCACTAGCGGCAAGGCCTTCCGCTTCGCCACCAACTCGACGGCTATTGCCGTGCGCTATAACCTGTTGACCAACATGCACATGATGCACATGGCCGACACCGGCATCAAGGGTACCGACCTCTACATCTGGGACGAGGACACCAGGAACTGGCAGTTTGTGAATTGCAACCGCCCTGTGCGCATCGACAATGACATCCGCCCGCGCCAGGACTCGATTCAGAGCAAGGTGTATGTTGACCGTCTGGACGGCAAGATGCACGAGTACATGATCTACCTGCCGCTCTATGATGGCGTGCGGTGGATTGAGATAGGCGTCGACAGCAGTGCCGTGATCACCCAGCCCGTGCTCAACTCGCCACGGGTGGGCAAGAAGTTTGTCTTCTACGGCACCAGTATCTTGCAGGGCGGTTGTGCCTGCCGTCCTGGCATGGTGGCCACGAGCATCATTCAGCGTGACCTGGATGTGGAGTGTGTCAATCTGGGCTTCAGCGGCGAGGGAAAGATGGACTCTTGCATGGCGCGCGCTATGGCATCGATCCCCGATGTGGCCGCCTATATCCTGGACCCCATCCCCAACTGCACCAAGGACATGTGTGACACCCTGACCTATGGCTTTGTTAACATCCTGCGCACCCTGCGGCCCGAAGTGCCCATCTTTATGGTCGAGGGACAGATGTACAGCTATGCCAAGTACAGCGCCTTCTACAGCGAATACCTGCCCGCCAAGAACAACGAGTACCACAAGAATTATCTTAAACTCAAGGCCGATAACCCCAACAACCTCTATTATATCACTTGTAAGGACCTCTATGGCCCCAACAACGAGGGCACCGTCGATGGTATCCACTTGACCGACATCGGCTTCTGGTGGTATGCCCAGAAACTGAAGCCCTACCTGCGCGCCGTGCTCGACGGCAGCCCCATTCCTCAGGAGCCAGGCGTGAACGACCCGCGGTAGCCACAGCAGACTCGCGCTAAGGCGCTAAGAGATTTTGGAGTTTAGCGATTTGAGGCCATGGTGTGAGTAAAAAGAGAAAAATGAGAACAAAAAAGAGCCATTACATACAAGACCTCATCCTTGAGGGCGAGCACGAGCATCAGGACTTCAAGTACCAGATTACCGATGCCCGCAAGATTGCCCGCTCGATAGCCGCGTTTGCCAACAACAGCGGTGGCCATCTGCTCATCGGCGTGAAGGACAACGGCAACATCGCCGGAGTGCGTAGCGACGAGGAGATCTACATGATCGAGACTGCGGCCCAGATGTACTGCCGGCCCGAGCAGCACGTGACGTTCAAGGTGTTTAACGTCAACGGCAAGCAGGTCGTCAAGGCCGACATTGCCGAGGCTGTTGAGAAGCCCGTCGAGGCCCCCGACGATAACGGCAACTGGCACGTCTATTACCGCGTCGCCGACGAGAACGTCCTGGCCAGCCGCCTGCACGAGCGCATCATGAGCGCTGAGGAATCCACCGCTAGCGACCCCGAGGAGGCTACCACCATCAGCTACAGCGACCGCGAGCAATCGCTGCTGGAGTACTTGAGAAATCATGGCGGCATCACTCTGGAAGGCTACATGAAGCTGGCCCACATCAGCGAGGATCGGGCCATGAAGGTTATAGTGGCCCTGCACGGCATGGGAGTCGTCTCGCTCCAGTACCACGACGGCCAGTGCCTTATCGTAGGCGCCCAGTGACCCCACGTGGCAGTTTCATCCACCATGAGTGGCTATATGGTTGAAGGTTCTGTGTTTTGAAGCAGTTGTTATTACTTTTTTCTTGATATTGGTTGCGGATGTGAAAAAATGTTGCTAAATTTGCCAATATGCTTTAGAAGCACTCGCCGCATTCAATAATCTCTAATAAATAGTAATAATTATGAAAAAGCTACTGTTTCTCCTACTGACTGTGCTGGCGACAACGCTGGCGGCAAGAGCCGACGTGACAATCAACAGCACCAACTTCCCTGATGCCAACTTCCGCTCTTATCTGTTGAGCGAGTACCCCAGCGGCACCATCACCACGGCGCAGCTCAACGCCCGCACGACGCTCGAGGTGAACAACTTGGGTATCTCCAACATGAAGGGTGTGGAATACTTCACCGAGCTGACGCGTCTGAGCTGCTACTACAACAATCTGACGACAATTGACGTGAGCAGCAATACCAAGTTGACCTACCTCAACGTGTACCGCAACAAGTTGACCTCGATCACCGGCCTGGACAAATGTACGGTACTCGAGCAGCTCTACCTGCACTACAACCAGTTGACCCTGGTGTCGGTGAACACCCACAGTGCCTTGAGGACATTGTGGGTAAATCAGAATCCCAACCTGAAAACACTCTACTGCTACCGCAACGTGTTGACCAACGTCGATGTGACGGGGTGCACCTCGCTGGAGGATATCAGGTGCTATGAGAACCCTAACCTAACCTACATCAACGGTCTGGCAGACTGCACCAAGCTGACCTATCTGGACTGCGAGGACTGCTCCTATAGTGACCTGAGCGCGCTGAGCGGCATGAGCGGCTTGATTACCCTGTTGGCCCGCAACAACAAGCTCACGTCGCTTGATGTCCACAACAAGCTATTGTTGAACAGACTGCGAGTGTCCGGTAACACGCTGCTGACCACGCTTAATTGCGATCTCTGCGACATGGTGTCGCTCGACATCAGCAATTGCACCGCGTTGTCGTCACTGATTTGCAGCAACAACCGGAACCTTGCTTCAATCACCGGTCTGACCTCCTGCACGGCCCTCAAGGAGCTGGTGTGCTACAGCTGCTCGTTGAGCGACTTAAGCGCCTTGAACAGCCTGAGCAATATCGAGCGTGTCGTCTGCTCGGACAACAACATCACCCAGCTCACTGTCAGCAACAAGCCCCAACTATGGCAACTGGCCGTTGACGACAACCCCCAGCTCACCGAGCTTAATGTGACCAGCTCCAACGCCTTGACCATCTTTAACGTCACAGGCTGCACTGCCCTTAGCTCGCTGAATTGTAATGATAACCAAAATTTGGCTGAGATATCAGGTCTGGCTGACTGCAAAGCGATGACAACACTCAACTGCTATAACAATGCATTGACCTCGCTGAACTTGGCAGGCTTCACGAACTTGACGAAGTTGTTATGCTCCGGTAACGAACTGACTTACCTCAACGTGTCAGACTGTACAGCTTTAACCGACTTGAGGTGCTATTACAACTATGACCTTCAAAGCATCAATGGCCTGTTATATTGCAATGCCTTGACCTATATCGACTGTGAGGACTGTGCCATCACCAGCTTGAGTGGCCTCGCCAATTTGAAGAACTTGACCCATATCTATGCCCGTAACAACCAGCTCAGTTCTTTTTCCTACTCTGCCCCTGACGGTGAAGAAAGGCTGCCGCTGTTGACTTTACGCTTGTCGGGTAACGAGAACCTCACGTATGTAGAATGCACCAATACTAATCTCTCCAATCTGAACATCAGCGGCTGCACTGCCCTCAATTACCTGGATTGCAAATCCAACAAGTTGACGAGCGTTGCTCTTTCGACCCTTACTAGCCTGCAATATTTCATTTGCAATGATAACCAGTTGACCGAGCTGGACATCAGTCGTTGTCCGGCATTGGAATTGCTGTGGTGCAATCAGAACCAGTTGACAAGCCTGGACCTGAGCAACTGTCCTGACACGTTCTACTCGCTGGATTGCCGCTACAACAACATCGGCCACGCCCTCGACATGAGCCGCTTTGCTCAGTTGTGGCAGATCGCGTGCAGCAATAACCAGATTCCCCAACTGACCCTGGGCAGCCGCGAGGCACTCACCGACATCTGGTGTGCCAACAATCAGCTGACCAGCCTGGACGTGAGCAACAGCCCTGTCCTCAAGTACCTGGATGCCCAGAACAACCAGCTCACGAGCTTGAACGTGACTGGCTGCACAGCCCTCGTGACGCTGTATGCACATCGCAACCAGCTCACCAGCATGGACGTGAACGGCCTGAGCGCCCTCGAGGCCTTGTATGTCCAGTACAACAATCTCCAGAGCCTCAGAGTGGCCAACTGTCCTAACCTTTACCTGTTGCCCATGTTCTATAATCAGATCCAGGCCGGACAGATGGGCAAGACGGTCAACTGGCTGCCCACGCGCAGCGAGGATAACCGCGGCACGCTCTATGTTCATGCCGGAGACCATCCCGAGACCGGTTTGGTCGACGGGAACGTCATGACCGCCAGTCAAGTGGCCCAGGCCAATGCCAAATATTGGGATGTTTATTGCTGGAATTGGGACATCGATGACTGGGAGCCCTATACCGGTAGCAGCAACGTCATGCGCGGTGACGTGAACGGTGATAACCTTGTGAACATCAGTGATGTTACGAGCCTGATCGATTACCTGCTCAGTGGCGATGCCTCGGGCGTCAATCAGGCTGCCGCCGATTGCAATAACGATGGCAACATTAACATTGCCGACGCCACCAGCCTGATTGATTATCTACTGAGCGGCACATGGCCCTCGAGGGCTGCGCTCAAAGCAGGTAGCAAGTCACCAGCCGGTGCTTCCATCATGACGCCTGAACCCCAAGACGAACCCGAACTCAAACTGTTTAGGCATTAATATTGATTGCAGGCCCGTTGCCGAAACCATAGAGGGTGTGTCATAATGAAGTGGACCCCAAAAGTTGGACAAAAAACTTTTGGGGTCCATTATGTATAAG
>CAMJJG010000046.1 GCA_946406035.1 uncultured Prevotellaceae bacterium | reverse complement strand
CCAGGGTGGTCAGGGTTGCCAGCACGGGCAGGTTCTGCTGCAGGGCGGGCATCTCAAGAGCGGTAGCCTCCTCAAGGGTAGCCTGGATGGAAGCAACCTTCTGCTCCTTGCTCAGCACGGTGTCCTTCTCCATCTCTTTGTACTTCTGCAGGGTTGCATAAACAACAGCGCCAACAGTACCTTTCTGCTTGCGGCAGAGGTCCTCAGCCTTAGCGAGATCATGGTTGCGCAGAGCAGCCTTCACGTCCTCGACAAACTTGGTGGTGTTACCTTTACCCTTAGCCTTAGACAGAGCGATCCAGCGCTCAACGCACAGAACAATCACAGTGAGGAAGCAGGTGATAAGCACGGGCACAACTACACCGCCCTTATACACGGTACCCAGCAGGTTGAGGGGACCTTCCTTAGCAACAGCATCCTTGAAGTTTGCAGGATTGCCCAGGACGAAGAGGTAGAAAAGAACTGCTAAGATAAAGCAAACGAGAATGACGAGCGATGCGCTCTTGATACCACTAACGTTGCTGGCCACTTCTTTCTTGGCAGCGGTCTGTGGCTTCTGAATGTTTGTTTGTTCAGCCATAATTTAAATTGGTTTTAAAAATGAATTAATAAAATTATAAATTTAGTTATTAAAGTTTTGTTATCAAATCATGGTTTTTGCGTGTCAAACCGCTCGCGAGCAAGCATCGCAAGCGCCTAATACACAATCATTTTATCGCAAAATGGCGGCGACATCCGCCCTTGTGTTTTGCCATTTTGCCTAAAAAATTAACGCAAATTTATCACAAATATTTGAAAACAGAGCAATTCAAGCGATTTTTTTCAAGTTTTTTTATTAACAATTTCCTTTTGTCAGTTCAAGTAGTGATTTGTTGCATAGTTTTTTGTACCTTTGTGCCCACATTATTATATATAACATCACTGAATTTAACCATATCATGGCAACTGTAAGACTCAAGAAGGGGTTAGACATCCACCTGCTGGGCGCCATCGACGGCAATGACATCCACATTGCCGCCCAGCCACGCCTAGTCGCTGTCGTCCCCGACGACTTCCATGGCATCATCCCGCGCATGGAAAAAAAGCAGGGCGAGCATGTCGTTGCTGGCGAGCCGCTCTATCATGACAAGAATCACGAGGCCATCAAGGTTGTTGCCCCCGTAAGCGGCACGGTCAAGGAGGTGCGACGCGGTGAGCGGCGTCACATCGATGCCATCATCATCGAGCCCGACGCCAACAACGAGGCCATCACCCATGACATCAAGGGCGACGCCGAGCATGTGCTGCTCGAGTCGGGGCTGTGGGCAATGATCAGGCAGCGCCCCTATGACGTGGTGCCCGCTCCCGGCGTGCGGCCCCGCGACGTGTTTGTGACAGCGTTTGACTCGGCTCCGCTTGCTCCCGACCTGGACATCGTCCTGGGCGACAAGCGCCAGTACATCGGGCGCGGAGTGGAGGTACTGGACAGCCTCACCATCGGCAAGGTTCACATCGGCGTGCGTGACGGCCAGGCCATCGACGCCCCGGCTGCCGTGGTCACCACGTTTGTTGGCCCCCACCCCGCCGGCAATGCCGGTGTTCAAGCAGCCAACACCGTTCCCGTCAACAAGGGCGACGTGGTCTGGACCATGGACATCGTCACCCTGGCCCGCATCGGCGAGCTGTTCACCACTGGCAAGGTGAGTCATGACACGGTGGTCGCCGTCAACGGCGAGATGGTTAGCCAGCCCCGCTATGTGAGCACCATTATGGGCGCCGACATGGGCACCGTGCTCGGCAACGAGCTCAACGAGCCGCAGTCGTGCCGCATCATCAGCGGCAACGTCCTCACCGGTGTCAAGGTCACCGCCGACCAATGGCTGCGCGCCCCCTATCGCCACGTGACCGTCATCCCCGAGAACAACAAGCCCGACGAGTTCATGGGCTGGGCCTCGCTCAACCCTAACCGTTTCTCGATCTACCGCACTTTCACCACTTGGCTGCGCGGCCTCAAGGCCCCCGTGAGCATGGACTGCCGCATCAAGGGCGGCGAGCGCGCCATCGTGCGCACTGGCGAGTATGACGCCATGCTGCCCATGGACATCCACGCCGAGTTCCTCATCAAGGCCATCATCGCCGGCGACATCGACAAGATGGAACAGCTGGGAATCTATGAGATCGCGCCCGAGGACTTCGCCCTGGCCGAGTTTGCCGACACCAGCAAGCTGGAACTGCAACGCATCGTGCGCGAGGGTCTGGACAAGCTGCGGGCCGAGATGTCCTGATTTTACCAATATCGTCAACTAACATCGCTATTCAACAATATTGACATTGATATGAAAGCACTACGGAATTTAATGAACAAGCTGGAACCCACCTTCCGTCCCGGCGGCAAGCTGTCCAAGCTGGAGTCGGTCTATGACGGCATGGAGACCTTCTTGTTCACGCCCAACACGACATCGCGGTCGGGCGCCCACATCCATGACGGCAATGACCTGAAGCGCACCATGATCACCGTGGTCGTGGCTTTGTTGCCGGCACTGCTGTTCGGCATGTTCAACATCGGCTACCAGCATTACCTGGCCATCGGCCAGCCCCAGACGGGCTGGTTCACGATGTTCCTCTACGGCCTGCTGGCCATGCTGCCGGTGATCGTCGTGAGCTATGGCGTGGGCCTGGGCATCGAGTTTATCAGCGCACAGATTCACCACAAGGAGATCCAGGAGGGATTCCTGGTGACAGGTATCCTCATTCCCCTGATTGTGCCCATCAACACGCCGTTGTGGATGACGGCCGTGGCCACGGCATTTGCCGTGATCTTTGCCAAGGAGATCTTTGGAGGCACGGGCATGAACATCTTCAATGTAGCCCTCATCACGCGAGCATTCCTCTTCTTCTCCTACCCCTCACGCATGAGCGGTGACGAGGCGTTTGTCAAGGTGGACAGCGCCCTGGGCATGGGAGGCGGTACGGCGGTCGACACCTTCACCGGTGCCACCCCGCTGGGCCAGGTAGCGACCAACATGGGTGACCAGCTGTTGATGACCGACATCGTGGGACAGCCCATCAGTTGCATGGACGCCTTCATCGGCCTCATTCCCGGCTCGCCTGGCGAGACCTCGATGATCGCCATCCTCATCGGCGCTGCCATCCTGCTCATCACGGGCATCGCTTCATGGCGAATCATGTGCTCGGTGTTTGTGGGCGGTCTGGGCATGGCAGCCCTAGTGCATGCGCTGCCCAGCGCCACCTATCCCGCCTCGATGCTCGACCCCATGACGCAGTTGTGCCTGGGCGGCTTCGCCTTCGGCGCCGTGTTCATGGCGACCGATCCCGTCACTGGAGCCAGAACCAAGACAGGCCAGTACATCTACGGCCTGCTGATTGGCGTGATGGCCATCCTGATACGTGTTTACAACAGTGGTTACCCCGAGGGCATGATGCTTGCCATCCTGCTGATGAACGCCTTTGCCCCGCTGATCGACCACTGCGTCGTTTCGTCTAACATCAAGCGCCGCGCCCGCCGCGCCGCTGCCAAAGTCAATAAGGAGGGATAAGCAATGAACAAGAACAGCAATACTTATCAGATCCTGTATGCAGCCGTGATGGTGCTGCTCGTGGGCTCAGTGCTGGCGCTCATCTACATGGCGCTCAAGCCCAAGCAGAACGAGAACATCGCCAACGATACCCGCAAGCAGATACTGAGCGCGCTGCACATCGCCGCCCCCGACGACAGCCAAGTCAAGGAAATCTACGAGAAGCACATTGTTCAAGACCTGCTGGTGGACTACCAGGGCAACATCGTTGACAGCGCCCAGAACGTGGCCTTCGACGTGAACATGAAGAAGAACGTCAAGCTGGCCGAGCGCCAGTTGCCCGTGATGAAGTGCAAGATGGACGACGGTAGCGTTAAATATGTCCTGCCCGTGTACGGAGCCGGCCTGTGGGGCCCCATTTGGGGATATATCGCCATGAATGACGATGGCAACACCGTCTATGGAGCCAACTTCTCGCATGAGGGCGAAACGCCGGGCCTGGGCGCCCGCATCGCCGACCAGGACTTCCAGGACCTCTTCCGCGACAAGCACCTGTTCCAGCAAGGCGACTTCAAGGGCCTTGTCGTGCTCAAGAAAGGGCAGAAGTCGCCCACGGGAGCCGAACAGGTTGACGCCTTGACCGGCGCCACCATCACCAGCCGCGGCGTGAGCGACATGCTTGCCGACTGCCTGGCCCCCTACGAGGCGTTCCTCAAGAAACTACAGGACGAGCCCCAAGTCGAAGTCCCTGGCGAGATTACTAACGTTGTTAAACCCCAATAAGCCTATTCACGACTATGTTATCAAAGAAAAACAAAGAAGCATTGTTCAACCCGCTGTCCAAGGACAATCCCGTCCTGGTACAGATCCTGGGTATCTGCTCCGCGCTAGCCGTCACCGCCAGTCTGGAGCCCGCCATCGTGATGGGCATCTCAGTGATTGCCGTGCTGGCGTTCAGCAACGTGATCATCTCGCTGCTGCGCAAGACCATCCCCACCGCCATCCGCATCATCGTGCAGCTGGTGGTAGTCGCTGCGCTGGTAATCATCGTGCAGCAGATCCTTATCGCCTACAACTATGACGTGAGCAAGCAGTTGTCGGTCTTCATCGGCCTGATTATCACCAACTGCATCCTCATGGGACGCCTCGAGGCCTTCGCCATGCACAACAGCCCCTGGCCGTCGTTCCTCGACGGCATCGGCAACGGCCTGGGCTACACCATCATCCTGGTGATTGTGGCCTTCTTCCGCGAGTTGCTCGGCTCTGGCAAGCTGTTCGGCTTCCAGGTGGTGCCGCAGTGGTGCTATGACCACGGCTACGAGAACAACGGCCTGATGATTCTGGCCCCCATGGCGCTCATCACCCTGGGCTGCATCATCTGGTACCACCGCGCCCACAACAAGGAGTTGCAAGAGGATTAACGGGCATGTTTAACCATTAAAGATACAAGACAAGATGGAAGAACTTAATCTGTTTATCAAGTCGATCTTCATCGACAACATGATATTTGCCTACTTCCTGGGCATGTGCTCGTTCCTGGCCGTCAGCAAGAATGTGAAAACGGCCTTTGGCCTGGGCATCGCTGTCACCTTCATGCTGGTGGTTACCCAGCCCATCAACTACATGCTCAACAAGTATGTCCTGCAAGAGGGCGCCCTCACGTGGCTCAGCCCCGCCCTGACTGGCGTGGACCTGAGCTTCCTGGGCCTTATCCTGTTCATCGCCGTGATCGCGTCGGCCACCCAGCTGGTCGAGATGGCCGTTGAGAAATTCTCGCCGTCGCTCTACGCCTCGCTGGGCATCTTCCTGCCGCTCATCGCCGTCAACTGCTCGATCCTGGGTGCCTCGTTGTTCATGCAGCAGCGCGACTTCCCCTCGGCATGGACGGCGACGGTCTATGGCGCGGGCTCGGGCATCGGCTGGCTGCTGGCCATCGTGGGCATCGCCGCCATTCGCGAGAAGCTGGCCTACAGCAACATTCCCAAGCCCCTGCGCGGTGTGGGCATAGCATTCATCATTACGGGCCTCATGGGCATCGCCTTCATGAGCTTCATGGGCATTAGATTAGGATAAAGGAGGACACAACACTATGATACTGATATCAACAAGCATTTCAACCACAGTATTGGCGAGCGCACTGGTGTTCCTGGTGCTCACCTTGTTGCTCGTCATCCTGTTGCTCGTGGCCAAGCACTATCTGGTGCCGTCGGGCAAAGTGAAAATCAACATCAACAACGGCACCAAGGAGATTGAGGTCGACAGCGGCAACACCCTGCTGGGCACCCTGCACGAGAACGGCGTGATGCTCTCGAGCGCATGCGGTGGCAAGGGCAGCTGCGGCCAGTGCAAGGTCCAGGTGACCGAGGGCGGCGGCCAGATCCTGCCCACCGAGGTTCCCCACTTCTCGCGCAAGGAGCAGCAAGACCACTGGCGCCTGGGATGCCAGGTCAAGGTCAAGGACGACATGTCGATCCAGGTGCCCGACAGCGTGCTCTCGGTCAAGGAATATGAGTGCACGGTAGTGAGCAACAAGCTCGTCTCGTCGTTCATCAAGGAGTTCATCGTGGCCCTGCCTCCCGGCGAGCACATGGACTTCATCCCTGGCAGCTATGCACAGATCAGGATTCCCGAGTACGAGATGGACTATGACAAGGACATCGACAAGGAGTCGCTGGGCGAGTACCTGCCCACATGGGAGAAGTTTGGCATGTTCTCGCTCAAGTGCCGCAACGACGAGGCCACCGTGCGCGCCTACTCGATGGCCAACTATCCCGCCGAGGGCGATCGATTCATGCTCACGGTGCGCATCGCCACTCCACCGTTCAAGCCCAAGCCTGCCACTGGATTCATGGACGTCATGCCCGGCATCGCCTCGAGCTACATCTTCACGCTCAAGCCCGGCGACAAGGTCATCATGAGCGGCCCCTATGGCGACTTCCACCCCATCTTTGACAGCAAGAAGGAGATGATCTGGGTGGGCGGTGGCGCCGGCATGGCACCGCTGCGCGCACAGATCCTGCACATGACACGCACACTCAACACGCGCGACCGCGAGATGCACTACTTCTATGGTGCCCGCTCGTTGAGCGAGGTCTTCTACCTCGAGGACTTCCTGCAGCTCGAGAAGGACTTCCCCAACTTCCACTTCCATCTGGCACTCGACCGCCCCGACCCCGTGGCCGACGAGGCTGGCGTGAAGTACACCGCGGGCTTTGTCGCTCCGGTGATGCGCGACACCTATCTGGGCCAGCACGAGGCCCCCGAGGACTGCGAGTACTACATGTGCGGACCGGCCATGATGAGCAAGACCGTCAACGACGTGCTCGACTCGCTGGGCGTTGATCCCTCGTCAATACATTACGACAACTTCGGGTAAATGGCCCACGGCCCTTCCCGCTAGCCACTCGTATCAATAAGACAAGCCCTGCGTTTGACCTATTCGGCACAAACGCAGGGCTTCTTGTATATTCTATTGAATGTTAAGTCAAGAACTTGCTATCTTCTGATACTTCAGTTATCAGTTCTTGAGGCTTTTCTTTCCGTCCTTGATGATGATGCCACGGGTTTGCTCGGTAGCCCTGACGCCATCCAAGCGATAGGCTTGTCCATTTGTTACCGGTGTGGTCGGCATCACCTCGGTAACGCCCAAAACTTGGCCGGTCTTCTCAAGATACTCGGCTTGGGCCATGGCCATCTGTGTGCGGAACTCAGCACTGCCGTGCAGGGCCGAATAAGCGATGCTTGCTGCCACACGGCTGGCATCGACGTCGCTCTGCCAGTGGGCACCCACAATCACACGGCTCTCTCCGTACATCCATCCACGGGCAAAAATCGTGTCGGCTGCTGCCGGATTGACCTCGGCAAGGAGCAGCGCCGCAGTCCAGCCACGCATGGTGTGGCCCGAGGGGTAAGAGCCCTCGCCAGTCAGTTCGTCCTCCTCGTCGGTGAGCATTTTGTCCTCAAAACGCTCAAAGGGACGCTGGCGATGATAGTAAGCCTTGGGGGCCACGCGCATGGCATCGGTCGTCGTGAGACTGGTCACCATCAGTTTCCATATCTCGGGAGTATTCTCGGCACTGATCTCGAGGCCAAAGGGCACAGAGAACTCGGCCAGCAGGGCTTCGTAGGACCACACGGCATCGCGCTTGGCAATGGCTGCACGCTCGGGATCGAGGCGCTGTTGCTTTCCCCACGAGAAGCGCATCATGTCATTGGCAAACTCGGGGCTGTCAAATGCGGGAGGGGCCGGCAGACACTTGATCAAGTCGGGCAGTTGGTCAACAGTGAAATAAGGCTGCACTTCATTCTGTGCATTCAGTGTCATCGCTGCTACTAGGGCAGCCATAGCAATCAAAAGGTTCTTCTTCATATATAATATTGTGTTGTAGTTTACATAATCAATGATTGCTACTCACTTCTTCTACTTGAGGGTCTCGACCCACACCTTCAAGCTATCGACAGGGGGATTGCCGTTGAGCACCTTGCCAGGCAGGATCCAGGTAGCATTGGGAGCACTGGCCTTCTTCAGGTCTTCGCCGCTCTTGCCCATGTCGCTGCCGCCGCTGGTGGCAAACGGGATGATGGTCTTGCCCGTCAAGTCATACTGCTCCAGGAAGGTGTTGATGATGCGTGGTGCTGTGTACCACCAGATGGGGAAGCCCACATAGATGGTGTTGTACTGTGCCATGTTCTCTACCTTGCTGACCACTGCGGGACGAGCGGTTGAGTCCTTCATCTCGATGGTCGAACGGCTCTGCTCGTTCTTCCAGTCGAGGTCCTCGGGGGTGTAAATCTGCTCGGGAACAATCTCAAACAGGTCGGCATCAGTGGCCTCGGCGAGCGTCTTGGCCACCTGGGCGGTGATGTGAGCCTCACTAGCCGAGAAATAGGCCACCAGGGTCGTCTTGAGGCTGTCGGCAACAACCTGGTCGGTGGCGCCAGCTGCGGTTTCGCTCTGGGCCTTGTTCTGGCATGCGCCCAGCATGAGGGCGGTCGCAATGATTAGAGTCAATTTCTTCATGATCAATGATTGTGTATTATTTAATGATTAAACTATATGTTTCTTGAAAAAAAATCCGTTCCCTCTTGCTTTCACAGCAGTCCAGAAACGGATAACCATTATGAAAAAATCTAAAAACTTATTACTTCTTCAGATCAACTTGTCCGGGAGTGGCGGGTTTCTCGGCGCTCACGGTGGGAGCCTTTGAAGTGGCGGCTTTGGCAGGAGCGGGAGCGGGGGCAGGGGCAACCTTGCCGCCCACCTTGTTATAACGCTTGTTCAGGCCCTCAACCACCTCGTCGGTCACATCATACTTCTCGTCGATAAACAAGGTGGCACTCTTGCGCAACACCATGTCAAAACCCTTCTTCTTGGCATAGTCCTTCATGAAGTTGTCGATCGAGTCGAGCAACTGGATCTGGCTCTGGTTGAGCTCGTTCTGGATGCTCTGCTGCAAGCTGGCAAGATAATTGTCGGCATCGTTCTGCATCTTTTGGAGCTTAGCCTGGTCGGCGTTGAACGCCTCCTCGGTGAGATATTGGTTGTTCTGATACTTCTGTTGCATAGCATTGTAGAACTTGCTGATCTCGTTGCCGCGCTGCTTTTGGGCGGCATCATACTGGTTCTGACGACGCAACATAGCCTCGTTGATGTCCTTGGCCAGGTTGTAGTTAGCCATGATGGAGTCCTCGTCAATGTAGCGTATCTTGAGATTCTCAAGGGCAGCGCCCCCAGCAGCCTTAGGTGTATCGGCAGGCTTATTGTTACATGAAGAAGCCGATGCCATCAGGACAACAGCAGCAAACAGAGCAAGCTTGGTGTAATGTTTAATGAAGTTCATTTTGTCTCTTTTTAGTTTCTAGTTTCTAGTCCCTAGTTTTTTGTTATTATGTTAGTTGTTGTAAAATTCCTTGTCTCGGGCGCAGGTGATGCCGCGCTTGCGCATCTCGGCATTGTCGTGGATGTGGGTATTGGGAAAGCGGCCTCCCTTGACAAAGAACACCTTCACGCCCAGCAGTACAACTGCAAGTCCCACTATCACCAATGCCAATAATAACGTTGCCATCATTTTTTGCAAAAAGACCTGCAAATTTAATGATACTTTACGACTCTGCCCATGACATTTTGCAATTATTTTGACCATAATGATTGATTAGGCCCTCGTTTTAACAAAAATTCAAACCCCTAAAGGTAAACTAACACTTCCGCCCCAACTATTGACCGCCCATCTTAGCACCACTGCTTGCGGCCTTAATTAAGGAAAATGAGTAACTTTGCAATCCCGTACACTATGTTACGCAACAAGGATAAAAGTCAAACCGAAGCACAAAAAGTTGTGCCTGTCATGCAGTCTTTTGACGGTTTGCGGCATCTTCACTATAGAAGATATAACAGCATTATTAACCTAATAAAAATCGACTGCGATGATGAAAAGAAACATTCTGTCAATTATCCTTGCCCTTATAGCGGTGACACAGACACTGGCAAGTGAGTATGTTTACACGCCTTTTGTGCGCGAAGGCGTAAAGTGGGTTTACTATTATGTCAACGAATATGCGTCAGTTCTATTTGTCTTTCAGGGATTTGGGGATTTGGAGATTTTGAACTCGCGAGTTCAAAATCTTTCATGGACTCATTATCGCATGTTGCTTCGCGTTCCTGACGAGAATGCACGCTATTGGTATTTACGTGAAGCATCTGAGGAGATGTGGAGCGTGCGCACTCTTAGCCGCAACATCAGTTCACAATACTACTATCGTCTGTTGCAATCACCCCAAAAAGAAAAGGTGATTGCCGAAATGCAGGAACTGACCAAGCCATTGCAACAAGGCAAAGATGAAATTGTCAAGAATCCAGTCGTTGCCGAGTTTCTTGGATTGGAAAACACTGATTATAGTGAAAGTAATCTTGAACAAGCGATTATTAACCATCTCCAAAAATTCATCATGGAAATGGGGCGTGGTTTTGCTTACATGGGACGTCAGCAACTGATTCGCACCGATACACAGGACTATTATATAGACCTCGTTTTGACGAACTTCCTCCTCTTTTCACATCGGACTCCTTTGTCTTTTAGACTTCGGACTTCACTCCATAATTTTGCGGTAGCGCCGATAAGGTTTTTTTACAAGCAAATTGGATGGTATGTCACGAAAAAGTTGTAAATTAGCGGTGAAATTGGATTTGCTTTGATAACAATTCTATTAACTACTTAAATACTAACAATTTAACCATCAATTTTTACTATGCAAGTAAAAGATTTGAATCCGCAGGCAGTGTGGTCTATCTTTGACGAGATCACCAAGGTGCCCCGCCCCAGTGGCAACGAGGAAGGCAAGTTAGACAAGATCCGCGCATGGCTCGTGGAATTTGCCAAGAAGCACAATCTGGAGTACAAGATTGACAAGACCGGTAACGTGGCCATCTTCAGGCCCGCCGCTCCCGGCTACGAGAACTGCAAGGGCATCGTGCTGCAAGGTCACATGGATATGGTAGCCGAGAAAGGTCCCGGCTCGACCCACAACTTTGACACCGACCCCATCGAGACCATCATCGATGGCGAATGGGTTCGCGCTAATAACACTACCCTGGGTGCCGACGACGGCATGGGCCTGGCAATCGCTCTGGCCGCAATGATCGAGCCGACGCTGCAGTGCGGTCCCCTGGAGGCACTTGCCACCGTTGACGAGGAGACCGGCCTGACCGGTGCCAGCAACATCGAGGCCGACATGCTCGTGGGTGACTACCTGCTCAACCTCGACGAGGAAGAGGATGGCGTGATCACCATGGGCTGCGCCGGTGGTCTGGTGAGCATCTTCAAGTTCAACTACAAGCCCGAAGCCGCTCCCAAGGATCGCACCTACTTCGAAATCAAGTTTGAGCACTTCCATGGCGGTCACAGCGGTGCCGACATCCACATGGGATTTGCCACCACGACCAAGTTGAGCAGCCGCCTGCTGTGGAACATCGGTGAGGAGATGGACTATGTACTGGCCAAGATTGATGCCGGCAACCTGCACAACGCCATTGCTCACGCCGCTACCCTCGTTATCGGTATCAAGCCCGAGGACAAGGAGAAACTGAGCGTCGTGCTCAACACCTTCATCGCCGAGGTGAAGAACGAGTACAAGCGCACCGAGCCCAAGATGG
This sequence comes from uncultured Prevotellaceae bacterium, assembly GCA_946406035.1. Lineage (GTDB taxonomy): Bacteria > Bacteroidota > Bacteroidia > Bacteroidales > Muribaculaceae > Sodaliphilus. The sequence goes on along the minus strand of CAMJJG010000046.1, from coordinate 1,248 downwards.
AGATCACCTGCAAGAGCGTTGACGCTCCCGAGACCATCATCGACACCGACACCGCCCGCCGCGTTGTCAATGCCGTCTATGCCGCTCCTCACGGCATCGCCGCCATGAGCATGGAGATTCCCGGCCTCGTCGAGACCTCGACCAACCTCGCCAGCGTGAAGATGCGCGAGGGCAACCAGATTGTTGTCGAGATGTTCCACCGCTCGTCGATCGAGAGTGGCAAGTATGACCTGACCCACAAGTGCGAGACCATCTTCCGCATGGCTGGTGCCAACGAGATCATCAGCGAGGGTGGATACCAGGGCTGGGAGCCCATTGCCGACAGCCACCTGCTCACCGTTGCCAAGGACTCGTGGGAGAAGCTCTTCGGCGTTCGTCCCGAGGTTCGCGCCATCCACGCCGGTCTGGAGTGCGGTCTGTTCCTCAAGGCCCGTCCCGACATGGAGATGATCTCCTTCGGTCCCACGCTGCGTGACGTGCACTCGCCCGCCGAGCGCTGCAACATCCCCGCCGTGGACAAGGCCTGGAAGCAGATTCAGTCTATCGTCAACATCATTGCCGAGGAGAGCAAGTAACCTATTAACTCATCAAACAACGATAACAACCAAGTACAACTCAAACAACAACCCTTATTAATAATAATAGGGTGTTCATGTTGTCAACATGTTGTTATGGTTGTTTGATATCATCGAAGGACTAGACAATGGACATTAAAGGAAAGATTATCCAGAAGATGGACCCCGTGGGCGGCGTTTCCAAGGCTGGCAACCAGTGGAAGAAGCAGGAATATGTGCTCGAGACACTCGACAGCTACCCCAAGAAGGTGAAGTTTGACTTCTTTGGAGACCGCGCCGACCAGTATCCCCTCGAGGTGGGTGACGTCATCACGCTGAGCTACGACATCGAGAGCCGTGAGTTCAACGGACGCTGGTACACCGACATCCGCGGCTTCAAGGCCATGAAGGAGGATCCCGCCATGGCAGGTGCCTCCCAGGCTCCCTACCCCGCCGCAGCCGGAGCTCCCGCACCCGCTCCCGCACCCCAGGCTGGCATGCCCGCTCCGCCCCCCATCGACACGCCCTTTGACCAGGGAGCGGCAGGCGATGACCTGCCCTTCTAAAAAGGCAAGGCATACCGATATTTAATCTGAGGGTGTGTCATAATTCTGGCACATCCTCTTTTTGTAACATGCCGTAAAACATATAACAAAGCCTCTACTTTCCCAAGCGGAGGCTTTGTCATGTCAAA
>CAMJJG010000045.1 GCA_946406035.1 uncultured Prevotellaceae bacterium | reverse complement strand
CACTGAAGACCAATTAAGGCTCTTTTTAGGAGTATATTTGACCCTTAAGCCAAAATACTAATTAGCTGCCACATGCCTTGCAAAAAGATATTACATAAAAAAGACAATTATGCTTCATTGAGATGCCATAACCAAACAATGAAAAAACTCTGGTGCGCTTCACAGCGAACCAGAGCCTCAATAAACAAATTAACTATGGAAAATATACGATTATTTCAATCTCAATTTATTATCATTCAATGTCAAATTGGCCTTTAGCGGGGTCAATCTTCCATTTCAGCGAGTTCACGCTCACGACGGGCCTGCTCGGCAAGCGCCATCTCGTTCTTGTCACCCACGACTAGCGTCTGGTACTCACGCAGGCCGGTACCCGCGGGAATAAGGTGACCACAGATGACGTTCTCCTTCATGCCCTCGAGGTAGTCAACACGGCCATTGATAGCGGCCTCGTTGAGCACCTTGGTGGTCTCCTGGAAGGAAGCGGCCGACATGAAGCTGCTCGTCTGCAATGCAGCACGCGTAATACCCAGCAGTATCTGCTCGCTGGTTGCAGGAACAGCATCGCGCACAACGACAAGCTTCATGTCACGGCGCTTGAGCGATGAGTTGATATCGCGCAGCTTGCGTGCGGTGAGGATCTGTCCATTCTGGACCTCGTCACTGTCGCCACAGTTGGTGACAATCTTCTTGCCCCAGATGCGGTCGTTCTCCTCCATGAAGTCACGCTTGTCAACGGTCTGCTCCTCAAGGAAACGCGTATCACCCGGATCGATGATGCGTACCTTGCGCATCATCTGGCGCACGATTACCTCAAAGTGCTTGTCGTTGATCTTCACACCCTGGGTGCGGTAAACGTCCTGAACCTCGTTGACGATGTAGTCTTGAACGGCCGTGGGACCCTTGATGCGCAGGATGTCGGCAGGCGTTACGGCACCATCGGACAACGGTGTGCCGGCACGCACAAAGTCGTTCTCCTGCACGAGAATCTGCTTGGACAGGGGCACGAGATATTTCTTCTCCTCGCCAATGCGGTTCTTTACCGTAATCTCACGGTTACCACGCTTGATGCGACCGAAGGTCACCTCGCCGTCGATCTCGCTCACGATGGCGGGATTGGACGGGTTGCGGGCCTCGAACAGCTCGGTAACGCGAGGCAGACCACCAGTGATATCACCAGCACCACCCGAGAACGAGCGCGGAATCTTCACGAAGACCTCACCAGCGGTGATGGCCTCGTTATCCTTCTTCATCAAGTGGGCACGCACGGGCAGTGAGTAGGACTTCACCACATTGCCCTCGGCATCGATGACCTCGGCCTCGGGGATACGGTTGTGATCCTTAGTCTCGATGATAAAGATTTCGGCATTACCCGAGATTTCATCATACTCCTCGCGATAGGTCACGCCCTCGATGAGGTTCTTGAAGCGCAACGTACCCTCAACCTCACTGACGATAACGGCATTAAATGCATCCCACTCACAGATCTTGTCACCACTGGAAACCATGTCTCCGGGCTTGAAGAACAGTTTGGAACCATACTCGATGGGAGCATGGGTGAGCACCATATTGGTGTTGGGATCCTTGACTTGCATCTCGGCCATGCGACCAACGACGATGTCCACACCATCTTTATCTTTAACAGTGCGCAGGTCTTCAATCTCAATGCGACCGTTATATTTCGAGGTAATATTGGAAACAGCCGAAGCATTGCTGGCCACACCACCGGCGTGGAAGGTACGCAGGGTCAGCTGTGTACCAGGCTCACCGATTGACTGGGCGGCAATCACGCCGACGGCCTCTCCCTTCTGCACCATGCGGTGAGAAGCCAGGTTGCGTCCATAGCACTTGGCGCAGACGCCATGCTTGGCCTCGCAGGTGAGGACCGAACGAATCTCCACCGACTCGATGGGCGACTCGTCGATGCGCTTGGCAGCGGCATCGGTGATTTCCTCACCGCTCTCGACGATAACCTCGCCAGTCGTGGGATCGATAACGTCATGTACCGACACGCGACCCAGGATGCGCTCACCCAGCGAGGCTACCACGCGGTCACCATTGCGCACCTCGCGGCAAACGAGGCCACGCAGCGTGCCGCAATCCTCCTCGTTGATGATCACGTCGTGGGCGACGTCCACCAGACGACGGGTCAGATAACCGGCGTCGGCGGTCTTCAATGCGGTATCGGCAAGACCCTTGCGGGCACCGTGGGTCGAGATGAAGTACTCCAGCACCGACAGACCCTCCTTGAAGTTAGCAAGAATGGGGTTCTCGATAATCTGGTGTCCACCTTCAACACCCGACTTCTGCGGCTTGGCCATCAGACCACGCATACCCGACAGCTGGCGAATCTGGTCCTTAGAACCACGAGCACCCGAGTCGAGCATCATGAATACCGAGTTGAAGCCCTGCTTGTCGGCAGTAATCTGCTTCATCAACTCATTGGTGAGTTCGGTATTCACATTGGTCCAGATATCAATTACCTGGTTGTAACGCTCGTTGTCGGTGATGGCACCCATGTCATAGTCCATCTTGATCTGCTCGGCACGGGCATCACCTTCGGCAATAATCTCGGCCTTGCGATCGGGGATGAGCACATCATTCAGGTTGAACGACAGTCCGCCCTTGAATGCCATGTAATAGCCCATGTTCTTGACATCGTCAAGGAACTTGGCCGAACGGGGCACACCACAGTTGCGGATAACGCGAGTGATGATATTGCGAAGCGACTTCTTGGAAATCAGCTCGTTTACATATCCGATCTCGTAGGGCACAGTCTCGTTAAAGATGATTCGGCCCACCGAGGTCTCCTCGATCATGCGCTGCTCGTGTTCACCATTCTCGTTAACGACATCGGCCATCACGCTGATGATGGCGTGCATGGCTACCTTACCCTCGTTATAGGCGATAAGAGCCTCCTCGGGGCCGTAGAACTTCAGGCCCTCGCCCTTGTCGCCCTTGCGCAGCTTGGTGATATAATAGAGACCGAGTACCATATCCTGGGACGGAACGGTAACGGGGTCGCCATTGGCGGGATTAAGGATATTGTGAGGCTCGAGCATGAGCATCTGTGCCTCGACAACGGCCTCGTTGCCCAGCGGCAGGTGGACGGCCATCTGGTCGCCATCAAAGTCGGCGTTGAATGCCGTACATGCCAGCGGGTGCAACTGGATGGCCTTGCCCTCGATGAGCTTGGGCTGGAAGGCCTGGATACCCAGTCGGTGCAGTGTCGGTGCACGGTTGAGGAGCACGGGATGACCCTTCATGACGTTTTCAAGGATGTCCCACACGACGGGCTCCTTGCGGTCAACAATCTTCTTGGCGCTCTTGACGGTCTTTACGATTCCGCGCTCGATGAGCTTGCGGATCACAAAGGGCTTGTAGAGCTCGGCGGCCATATCCTTGGGGATACCGCACTCGCCCATCTTGAGTTCGGGGCCGACAACGATAACCGAGCGGGCTGAGTAGTCCACACGTTTACCGAGCAGGTTCTGACGGAAACGTCCCTGCTTACCCTTGAGGCTGTCACTCAGCGACTTCAACGGACGGTTGGCATCGCTCTTGACGGCACTCGACTTGCGCGAGTTGTCAAGCAGTGAGTCGACGGCTTCCTGGAGCATACGCTTCTCGTTGCGCATGATCACCTCGGGGGCCTTGATCTCGATGAGTCGTTTCAGGCGGGTGTTGCGGATGATGACGCGGCGATACAGGTCGTTCACGTCGCTGGTAGCGAAACGGCCACCATCCAGCGGGATGAGGGGACGCAACTCGGGCGGAATCACGGGGATGACCTTGAGGATCATCCACTCGGGACGGTTCATGCCCTTGCTGGCGCGGAAGGACTCAACCACCTGCAGGCGCTTGAGAGCCTCGGTCTTGCGCTGTTGGGAATTCTCCTTGTATGCACGATCACGCAGGGTATTGGCCAGTGAATCCAGGTCAAGCTCGGCAAGCAGGTCATAGATGGCCTCGGCGCCCATCTTGGCGATGAACTTGTCGGGGTTATCATTTTCCAGAGCCTGATTGTCCTTGGGGAGCTTCTCCATGATGGCTACATACTCGTCCTCGGTCAAGAGGTCATACTTCTGCAGCTCGCGGCTCTCGGTACCGTTCTCATACTTCACACCAGCGGGATTGATCACGACATAACGCTCATAATAGATGATCATGTCGAGCTTCTTGGTGGGAATACCCAACAGATAACCGATCTTGTTGGGCAAGGAACGGAAGTACCAGATATGGGCCACGGGAACGACCAGCTCGATGTGGCCGCTGCGCTCACGGCGCACCTTCTTCTCGGTCACCTCGACACCGCAGTGGTCACACACGATGCCCTTGTAACGGATGCGCTTGTACTTACCGCAATGGCACTCATAGTCCTTGACGGGACCGAAAATGCGCTCGCAGAACAGACCGTCGCGCTCGGGCTTGTAGGTGCGGTAATTGATAGTCTCGGGCTTGAGAACCTCACCATGTGAATTCTCCAAAATCTCGTCGGGCGAAGCCAGACTGATTGAAATCTTGGTGAAATTGTTCTTTATCTTATTATCTTTCTTGAAAGCCATAGTAGAAAGCGTTATTAATCAAGTTTCACATTGAGACACAGTCCTCGCAACTCGTGCAACAGCACATTGAGCGACTCGGGAATGCCCGGCGTGGGCATGGGATCACCCTTGACGATGGATTCATAGGCCTTGCTGCGGCCCACCACATCGTCACTCTTGACAGTGAGGATTTCTTGGAGCACATGGCTGGCACCAAAGGCCTCCAGTGCCCAAACCTCCATCTCACCAAAGCGCTGGCCACCAAACTGGGCCTTACCACCGAGCGGCTGCTGGGTAATGAGGCTGTACGGGCCAATCGAGCGGGCGTGCATCTTGTCCTCGACCATGTGACCGAGCTTGAGGAAGTAGGTCACACCGACGGTGGCCTTCTGGTCGAAGGGCTCGCCAGTAGCACCGTCATAGAGCTGGGTCGTGCCGGCGCGCGGCAGACCAGCCTTGTCGGTCCATGCGTTCAGGTCATCGAGGCTGCAACCGTCGAAGATGGGTGTAGCGAACTTCACATCGAGTTCACGGCCAGCCCAACCGAGGACGGCCTCAAAAATCTGACCTAGATTCATACGCGAGGGCACACCCAGAGGGTTCAGCACCAGGTCAACGGGCGTACCATCGGCCAGGAACGGCATGTCCTCCTGACGGACGATGCGCGACACGATACCCTTGTTACCGTGACGACCTGCCATCTTGTCGCCGACGCTGATTTTGCGCTTCTTGGCGATATAGACCTTAGCCAGCTGCATGATGCCCGAGGGAAGCTCGTCACCGATACTGATGTCTAACTTCTTGCGCTTGAGCTCGGCCTCAAATGCCTTGCTTTTGTGCAGGTAATTCATGACTGTGGCGCGAATGAGTTCGTTACGGTGGCTGTCGGCAGTCCAACGGCTCAGGTTGATGCTGTCAAAGTTCTCAATGCCCATGATGATCTCACGGCTGAACTTCTCGCCCTTGGGAACGATTTCCTCATCCATATAGTTTTTCACACCCTGCGAGATGCGTCCCTCGGTGAGTGTGTTGAGTTTCTCAATGAGAATACCGCGCAGCTCTTCCTGACGGGCGGCATACTCCTTGTCCAGAGCCTCGATCTCGGGATCGACGCCACGGATGCGCTTCTTCACGGCACGGGCAAACAGGCGGGTGCCGATGACAACGCCCTTGAGCGACGGATTGGCCTTCAACGAAGCATCCTTGACATCGCCAGCCTTGTCACCAAAGATGGCACGCAGCAGCTTCTCCTCGGGGGTGGGATCGCTCTCACCCTTAGGCGTGATCTTACCGATCAGGATATCGCCGGGAATCACGTGGGCACCCACGCGGATGATACCGCGCTCGTCCAGATCCTTGGTGGCGTCCTCACTCACGTTGGGGATGTCGTTGGTGAGTTCCTCCATACCACGCTTGGTCTCGCGCACCTCGAGGGTGTACTCATCGACGTGGACACTGGTGAGGATATCCTCGCGCACGAGGCGCTCGTTGATCACGATAGCATCCTCATAGTTATAACCCTTCCAGGGCATGTAAGCCACCTTGAGGTTGCGGCCCAGGGCGAGCTCGCCATTCTGGGTCGAGTAGCCCTCGGTCAAGATCTGGCCCTTGGTCACACGATCACCAGCGTTGCAGATGGGACGCAGGTCGATAGTCGTGCTCTGGTTGGTCTTGCGGAACTTGGGCAACTTGTACTCCTTGACAGCGCTGTCAAACGATACAAACTCCTCGTCCTCGGTGCGGTCATAGCGGATGCGGATAACGCTGGCGTCAACAAACTCGACAACGCCATCGCCTGCAGCCTGCAACTGAGTGCGGCTGTCATAGGCCATGCGCTGCTCGATGCCAGTGCCCACGATGGGAGCCTCGCTGCGCAGCAGGGGCACGGCCTGACGCATCATGTTTGCACCCATCAGGGCGCGGTTAGCGTCATCATGCTCCAGGAACGGGATCAAGGCAGCAGCAATCGACGCGATCTGTTGCGGCGACACGTCCATGAGCTCTACCTCATCAGGCGAAACGACGGGGAAGTCGGCGTTCTTGCGCGCCTTTACCCTGTCGCGCACGAAGGTGCCGTCCTCGTTCAGCGGCGCGTTGCCCTGAGCGATGATGCGGTCTTCCTCCTCCTCGGCGGTGAGGTAAACAATCTCTTCATTATTCAGGTTCACCTTGCTATCGGTCACCTTGCGGTAAGGCGTCTCGATGAAGCCCAGGTTGTTGATCTTGGCATACACGCACAACGACGAGATAAGGCCGATGTTGGGACCCTCGGGGGTCTCGATCGGGCACAGGCGGCCATAGTGGGTGTAGTGAACGTCACGCACCTCAAAGCCGGCACGCTCACGCGACAAACCGCCAGGACCCAGGGCGCTCATGCGGCGCTTGTGGGTAATCTCGGCCAGCGGATTGGTCTGGTCCATGAACTGTGACAACGCGTTAGTTCCAAAGAACGTGTTGATCACGCTGGAAATGGTCTTGGCGTTGATCAGGTCGATGGGGGCAAACTGCTCGGTGTCACGCACGTTCATGCGCTCGCGGATGGTGCGAGCCATGCGCGCCAGTCCGACGCCGAACTGGTTGTACAACTGCTCGCCGACGGTGCGCACGCGACGGTTGCTCAAGTGGTCAATATCGTCCACATCCTGCTTGCTGTTGATCAAGCCGATGAGGTACTTAATGATCTCGATGATATCCTCCTTGGTCAAGACGCGCTTGTCGGGGTCGGTATCAAGGCCTAACTTGGCGTTGATGCGGAAACGGCCCACTTCGCCCAAGTCATAACGCTTCTCGCTGAAGAACAGGTTGGTGATCACCTCGCGCGCACTATTGTCATCGGGCGGCTCGGCGTTGCGCAACTGGCGGTAGATGAAGTTCACAGCCTCCTTACCGCTGTTACAAGTATCCTTGTTCAGGGTGTTAAAGATAATCTGATAGTCGCTGGTGTTCACATCCTCGCGGTGCAGGAGGATCGTGGCGACTCCCGACTCCAGGATCTCGGTGATATTCTCCTCTTGCAGCTCGGTATCGCGGTCGATGATCACATCATTACGCTCGATGCTTACTACCTCGCCGGTATCCTCGTCAACAAAATCCTCACTCCACGAACGCAGCACACGGGCGGCGAGCTTGCGGCCCACTGCCTTCTTGAGGTTATTCTTGTTTACCTTAATCTCCTCAGCAAGTCCAAACACTTGGATAATGTCATTGTCCGATTCAAGGCCGATGGCACGCAACAGCGTGGTCACCGGTAATTTCTTCTTGCGGTCGATGTAGGCATACATCACGTTATTGATGTCGGTCGCAAACTCGATCCAGGAACCACGGAAGGGGATGATACGTGCCGAGTACAACTTCGTGCCATTAGCATGAAGGCTCTGACCGAAGAACACGCCCGGCGAGCGATGCAGCTGGGAGACCACAACGCGCTCAGCACCATTGATCACAAAGGTGCCCTTTTCGGTCATGTAGGGTATAGAGCCCAGGTACACGTCCTGTACCTCAGTGGGGAAGTTGTGGTCGGGGTCAGTGCAGTAGAGCTTGAGCTTAGCCTTGAGCGGCACACTATAGGTCAGGCCGATGTCAAGACACTCGTCGATGCTATAACGCGGCGGGTCGATGTAATAGTCAAGGAATTCAAGCTTAAAGTTATTGCGCGTGTCCTCGATGGGGAAATTCTCGGCAAAAACTTTATAGAGTCCCTCGTTTTTTCTTTTTTCAGTCGGGGTATCCAGTTGCAGGAAGTCCCGGAATGACTGTAACTGCACGTCGAGGAAATCGGGGTAGGGATAAGGATTCCTTACTCGTGCAAAATTGACTCGTTCTTTATTTGAAACTGACATTGACAATGAAGTTTTGTGAACTCAAATGAGATTGTAGAAAAGCGAAATAATCGTCTGTTTTGCACCGCTCACTTTCAGTAGCGGAGTCGTTGAATCCAAGAGGCGCAAACACTTGAGGATCAACTTCATCGGTGAGCTTGCCGGCAGCTTGCGGAGCACGCCTGCCGCCGGCAACTCCGATGAATCATGTTGTGCAGGTCAAATTTGACACAAAAAGGTTAAGAACCCACTCGTGGTGGCAGTTCTTAACCTACACACCTGTTAACAGGTGCTATTATTTCAGTTCAACCTCGGCGCCCAGGCCCTCGAGCTCTGCCTTGAGAGCGTCGGCCTCGTCCTTGGTAGCACCCTCCTTGAGGGTAGCGGGAGCCTTGTCAACCATGTCCTTAGCATCCTTCAGACCGAGGCTCAGGAGTTCCTTCACCTTCTTGATCACCTGGAGCTTCTGGGCACCAGCAGCCTTGAGGACAACGTCAAACGAGGTCTTCTCCTCGGCCTCAGCGGCACCACCAGCAGCGGGACCAGCGGCAACAGCAACAGCTGCAGCGGCGGGCTCGATGCCATATTCATCTTTCAAAATCTGAGCGAGTTCGTTAACTTCCTTTACGGTAAGGTTCACTAACTGTTCTGCAAAAGCTTTCAAATCTGCCATAATAGTATGGATTTAAATAGTTGTTGTTTGTTTTTTGATTAATTTTCTTTTTTGGATAAGGTTTCCAGGACTCCGTGGAGCTTATTGCCACCCGACTGCAGAGCACTGATGACACTCTTGGCCGGCGATTGCAGCAATGCAACAACATCGGCAATGAGCTCGTTCTTGCTCTTGATGGCCACGAGGGTGTCAAGGTTCTGCTCGCCAACATAGACGGTCTCCTCGACATAGGCAGCCTTAAATGCGGGAATGGTCTCCTTCTTACCGCGGAATTCCTTGATGAGTTTAGCAGGCGCATTACCCGTGTCGCTAAGCAACAGCGTGGTGGGGCCAGCCAGGGAGTCATAGAGGCCACTGTAGTCGACGTCACATGCGTCCATGGCCTTCTTCAACAGGGTGTTCTTGACAACCATCATCTTGATGCCAGCCTTGAAAGCAGCGCGGCGCAGGTCCACAGTCTTCTCGGCGTTCAACGATGTGGTGTTTGCCAGATAAACTACACTATACTGGTCAAGAGTCTCCTTGATCTTATCGATCATTAAGGTCTTATCTTCCTTCTTCATTTCAGTAATCTAATTTTTAAAATGTTTAAGCCTCAATCGACTTGGGATCAACCTTGATACCCTTGCTCATGGTGCTCGAAAGATAAATGCTCTTGATGTACGTACCCTTAGCAGCGGCGGGTTTCAGCTTGATGAGCGTGTTGATAAACGCGGCAGCATTGTCGCGAATCTGCTCGGGAGTGAAGGAAACCTTACCAATCGAGGTGTGTACAATACCACCCTTATCGACCTTGAAGTCGATCTTACCTTGTTTCACTTCTTTCACAGCCTTTGCCACGTCAGGAGTAACGGTGCCGCTCTTGGGGTTCGGCATCAGGCCACGGGGACCCAGGATGCGACCCAGAGGACCTACCTTGCCCATGATCTGGGGCTGAGTGATAATCACATCAATGTCGGTCCAACCGCCTTTAATCTTGTCGATATACTCGTCAAGGCCGACATATTCTGCTCCGGCTTCCTTAGCGGCAGCCTCAGCATCCGGTCCACACAGAACCAAGACGCGAACCTGCTTGCCAGTGCCATGAGGCAGCGATACAACGCCACGAACCATCTGGTTGGCCTTACGCGGATCCACACCAAGACGCACGTCGATATCGGTTGAAGCGTCAAACTTGGTAAAAGTGATTTCCTTAACCAATGCTGCAGCTTCCTCAAGGGTGTAAGCCTTCCCCGTCTCAACCTTCGCGTTGTACAACTTCTGATTTTTCGTTAATTTACTCATAATCAATAAAGTTTTTAAACGTTCTCAGGGAATTGACCCTTTACAGTGATACCCATACTTCTTGCTGTTCCGGCCACCATACGCATAGCCGAGGCTAATGTAAAACAGTTCAAATCAGGCATTTTGTCTTCGGCAATTTCCTTCACCTGATCCCAGGTCACCGATGCCACCTTCTTGCGGTTGGGTTCACCGGAGCCACTCTTGATCTTAGCAGCCTCGAGCAACTGAACGGGCACGGGAGAAGTCTTGACGATGAAGTCAAAACTCTTGTCGGCGTAGTAAGAGATCACTACGGGCAACACCTTGCCGGCCTTAGCCTGGGTACGGGCGTTGAATTGCTTGCAAAAATCCATGATGTTGATACCCTTAGAACCCAAAGCGGGACCTACGGGAGGTGAGGGGTTTGCTGCCCCACCCTTAATCTGCAATTTGATCTGTCCAGCAATTTCTTTAGCCATTGTACAAATTAAATTTAAAATATGGTGTTAAAAAAACGTTGTGAGTACGCCGCGATTGCGTAACATCGACCACCGCGTCACTCACGCTCGACTTGCGAATGATCCAACTTGAGCGGTGTCTCGCGTCCAAAGACCTTTACCATCACTGTCAACTCGCGCTTCTCCTGGTTAATCTCCTTGATTTCACCAATAAAGCCACTGAAGGGGCCAAAATTGACCTTCACCGACTCGCCGACAACATAATCGTTGACAGCATCGGCAGCCTCCATCTCACGAGCCTCGGCCTGACCAAGCATCGTCAAGATCTGCTGCTCGGGAACGGGTTCCGGTCGACGGTCCCCCTCGCGCGAGCGAACGAAGTTCACGACATTGGTCGTGTCCTGCAATGTCACCTCGATGTCGGGAGTAAGCTCAAGCTTAACAAACACGTAGCCCGAGAACATGACCTTTTCTTTAAGGACCTTCTTGCCGGCACGTGTAGTATAAACCTTCTCGGTAGGAACTAGGATCTGAGAGATATTCTCGGCATACACAGGGTTGTTCTTCCTGTAGCCCTCAATCATCTCCTTCACCTTCATCTCCTTGCCTGAGATAGTACGCAGAATGTACCACTGATGCTTACCTTGAGACATAGTTGTGACTAGTGCTGAGACAGTTTGAAAATTGAAATTGAACTTTTACGAGAATTTCACCGCACACAAGAGGTGTGCTGAACGGCGAGTCCTGAACAATCAGGAAGCTACACCGTAAACGAGATGCATCACTTCATTGATGCACAGGTCAATTACCCAAATCACCAGCGAGGCAATGATGGAAGCAACCATTACAACGATGGTACTATTGGCCAGTTCACTCTTAGTAGGCCAAGAAACCTTATGAACGAGCTCGTTATAAGATTCCTTGATATCCGTAAGCCTGTTATTAAAAAATTCTTTCATTTGTTTATTCGTCTTTCTTGTTGCACGGGAAGTAAGGCTCGAACTCACGACCTACGGTTTTGGAGACCGTCGCTCTACCAACTGAGCTATTCCCGTATTTTTAAAAGGTCTGGCTGGCATTTCAGCCAGACCTTTATTTTTGTGCCACTCGAGCCTCACAGGCGAGGCCATCATGACTGATTGTTCTTGACGAACTACCTCTTGACGAGATTAGTCCTCGATGATGCCAGTGATCTGACCCGAACCTACGGTGCGGCCACCCTCACGGATAGCGAAACGCAGACCTTCGCTGCAAGCAACCGGAGTGATCAGCTTGACGTCGATCTCGACGTTGTCACCAGGCATTACCATCTCGACACCAGCGGGGAGCATGATCTCACCGGTTACATCCAGGGTGCGGATGTAGAACTGGGGACGATAGTGGTTGTGGAACGGGGTGTGGCGACCGCCCTCTTCCTTCTTCAGGACGTAGATAGAAGCCTTGAAGTGATCGTGGGGTTTGATAACGCCCGGGTGGCAGATTACCATACCGCGCTTGATGGTCTTGTAGTCAATACCGCGGAGCAGCAGACCTACGTTATCACCAGCCTCACCCTCGTCGAGGATCTTGCGGAACATCTCCACACCGGTAACAACCGACTTCATCTCAGCACCCAGACCCATGATCTGAACCTCGTCGCCGACCTTAACGACACCAGTCTCGATACGACCGGTAGCAACGGTGCCACGGCCAGTGATTGAGAAGACGTCCTCGATAGGCATCAGGAAGGGCTTGTCACGATCGCGCGGGGGCAGGGGAATCCACTCGTCAACAGCGTTCATCAGTTCACGAACGGTGTCTTCCCACTTGGGCTCACCCTGGAGGGCACCCAGTGCCGAACCCTTGATGATGGGGGTGTTCTCACCGTCGAAATCATACTCGTTCAACAGGTCACGAACGTCCATCTCAACGAGCTCGATCATCTCCTCGTCAACATCGGGAGAGTCGCACTTGTTCAAGAAGATAACCAGACGGGGAACGTTCACCTGACGGGCGAGCAGGATGTGCTCACGGGTCTGAGGCATAACACCGTCGGTAGCAGCAACAACTACGATAGCACCGTCCATCTGAGCAGCACCAGTAACCATGTTCTTTACATAGTCAGCGTGGCCCGGGCAGTCAACGTGAGCATAGTGACGATTCTTGGTCTCATACTCAACGTGAGCGGTGTTGATAGTAATACCGCGCTCCTTCTCCTCAGGCGCGTTGTCGATCGAGTCGAACGAACGAACGTTCTCGCCTGAAATGTCACCGTCCTTTGCCAGCACGGTGGTAATAGCGGCGGTCAGGGTAGTTTTACCGTGGTCAACGTGACCAATAGTACCGATGTTAACATGCGGTTTTGTTCTTTCAAAATGCTCTTTTGCCATAACTGTTAGTTGTTATTGTGAAATTGAATGATAATATTACTCTGCTTAATTGCGTAAAGCGCTCCACCCCCTTGTGATAACTGTAACCTGCAATCAGTGAGAGGCGAAGCATTTTACATCGTTGA
>CAMJJG010000044.1 GCA_946406035.1 uncultured Prevotellaceae bacterium | reverse complement strand
CCATATTGGTCACCTGGGACGTGTTGAAACTGCTCAACTCAACACTCGTCAATGCGTTGCAGTCATGGAACATGTATTCCATATTGGTCACCTGGGACGTGTTGAAACTGCTCAACTCAACACTCGTCAATGCTCTGCAGTCATTGAACATGTCTCCCATATTGGTCACCTGGGACGTGTTGAAACTGCTCAAGTCAAGGCTCGTCAGTACATAGCAGTTGGCGAACATGTATTCCATATTGGTCACCTGGGACGTGTTGAAACTGCTCAAGTCAAGGCTCGCCAGTGCCCAGCAGTCGGCGAACATGCCTTCCATATTGGTCACCTGAGGCGTGTTGAAACTGCTCAAATCAACACTCGCCAGTTTCCAGCAGGTATCGAACATATATCTCATATTGGTCACCTGGGATGTGTTGAAACTGCTCAACTCAAGGCTCGTCAGTACATAGCAGTTGGCGAACATGTATTCCATATTGGTCACCTGGGACGTGTTGAAACTGCTCAAGTCAAGACTCGTCAATGCGTTGCAGTCATGGAACATGTATTTCATATCGGTCACCTGGGACGTGTTAAAGCTGCTCAAGTCAAGATTTATCAAATTGCCGCAGTCATCGAACATGCTTTCCATACTGGTCACCTGGGACGTGTTGAAACTGCTCAAGTCAAGGCTCGTCAATTTATAACAGCCACTAAACATAAAAGCCATATTAACGACCTCGCTGGTGTTCAGGTAACTCAGGCCTGTGATGGATTCAAGATCGTACATACCAGCAAACCAAAAGCGAGTGGACGTTGGGCGGGCAGCAGCGAACGACGGGTCAAAGACCACATATTTCACAACTCCGGCCATCTGTAACCAGCCGGGGAAATAGCCTTCCGCATTCACGTCAAAGGTCGCGGTCGAGTGGCTGTTGCGCTGGTCGTCGTAGTAGAACGTCAACGTGTCGTAGCTGACACAGGCATAGGCCTCTTGGGCTCTGGTGCCTAGGGCACACATCATGGCCGCCACCAGGACAAATAGTCTGAAAAGTAGTTTCTTGCTCATAGTTATCAGTATTTATTGGTTAATAGTTATATTGTAGGCGTTTTGGAGAATCTTACAAGGGGCTAGCCTCAAAGGTAATAAAATTTTTTCAATTCTCATCATCGGTTTGCCTATTTCACCATATTCCATAGTCGCCTTATAGATTCTTCTGGTTTATTCGGCAGTGATCATTAGATTTCCTGACTTTAGGCCGTCGCTGCTGCAGTTCAGTTGCAGGGTGGCGGGCGTATGTCCGCTCTGGATGAGAATCTGCGCCAAACCGTTGAATGCCGGGATTTGAAATGTGTGGCAGTCCAATTCATCGGGATGGTCGGGACCCAGGTAGGAGGGATCTCCGTTGCCCACGCCCAGGATGCGGCCGTCTCCCTGAAGCGAGCAGGTCAGCATGGGGCAGGCATTAGGAACCATACGTCCCTTGTTATCCTGAATCTCAACGGTCACGATGGCCACATCGCGTCCATCGGCGGTGATGAGCCCTCGGTCTGCCCGCAGCACAATTTTGGCCGCAGGATTGGTGGTCTCGACAAATTGTTTCAAGATGCGCTTTCCGTTCTTGTACCCAGTGGCGACTATGCGGCCTGGTTGATAGACGGCTTTCCACTTCAGGTGACCGTTCTTGGGCATTGCCTGTCGACCCAGTTTCTTGCCGTTCACGGTCAATTCCACTTCATCACAGTTGCTGTAGGCCCAGATCTCCACTTCCTCGCCCTCATGGCCTTGCAGGTTCCAGTGCGGGAAGATGTGCAGCACAGGCTCGTCGGTCCACCATGCTTTAAGATAGCTGGCCTCGTCTTTGGGAAATCCGCAATAGTCAAGGATGCCGAATTCCGAGTCATGGGCGGGATAGGACAGCGGATTGGGCTCGCCGCGGTAGTCAAACCCCGTCCAATAGAAGAGACCTGCCGCCCAGGGGCGCTCGTCATAGAATTTCCATCCGCGCTCAATCACGTTCTCCACGCCGGGCTGCGTGCCACGGTTGATGCTGACCATGTGGCCGGGTTGGTCGGGTGAGTCAAAATAGACGCCGCGCGTGCCGCAGCCAGTGGTTTCCTCGGTGCCCACAATCTTCCATGTGGGGTTGGCCGCCTTACGGTTATCCACATCGTTTTGTGCGATATAGTTGAATCCCACCACATCGAGCCCCTTAATCAATTCATACCCTCCGGCATTGGCTATTGTTGAATGGCGGGTGGGATCGAGCAGGCGGGTATATTCACGCATGGCGGCTGCAACACGTGTGCCCTGAATGGTATTCTCCATGCCCCACTCCTCGTTACCGTCACTCCACAGGACAATCGACGGGTGGTTGCGATCACGCTTAATCATGTTTTCCAGCAGCCTCAGGTGCTCGGTATTGATGCCCGCAAGTCGGTTCTCGTCAATGACGAGGATGCCCTCGCGGTCGCAGATGTCAAGTTGAGCAGGCGTCATCGGGTTATGGGATGCGCGATAGGCATTGCAGCCCAATTTCTTCAATTGCTTGATGCGCCACGTCATGAGAGCCTCGGGAATGGCGGCTCCCACGCCGGCATGGTCCTGATGCATGTTCACGCCCTTGAGCTCAACCTCTTCGCCGTTGAGCAGAAATCCCCGGTCGGCGTCAAACTCCACATCGCGGATGCCCGTTGTTGTCATGTAAACGTCGGTCACCCGTCCGTTCACTTTGACGGTCGTTTCCACTTGATACAGATAGGGGTCACTGGTGCTCCACAGGTGCGGCCGGTCAACGGTCAGCATTTGTTTGCAGCCGCTGGTCTGCTTGCCTTTCAGGTCAAGTGATGCAATGTTTGTCCTGCCCACTTCGTTGCATTGAGCATCGAGCAGTCGGTGTTCTACGGTACACGTTTGTGGTTCCAGCGAATGATTGTTCACCTCGGTATCTACATGAATGGTCGCCGAGGTGTAAGGGGCTTTGAGGTCGGCATAGACAAAGGTGCCGAATGGAGCTACACTGACGGCAGCCGACTTGATGAGCCATGCGTCACGATAGATGCCGGCTCCCTCATAGAACCAGCCTTCTTCGAGCGTAGCGTCGGCTCGCACACAGACAAGATTCTCGCCGCCATAGTTTACATATTCGGTCACATCATACACCTGCGTGGCATAGCCGCTGGGCTCGGTACCCATATAAAAGCCATTGAACCAGACGCGGGCATTACGGAAGATGCCGTCAAACTGCAAGGCAATGTGCTTGCCCAAGTCCGACTCGGGGATTGTAATCACCTTGCGATACCAGCCCACGCTCGTTTCGGGATACTTATAACCCACAGTTTTGTAGCCGTGAGAGTGACTGGCCTTTTGAGCATAGGGCAAGGTAGTCACCCAATCGTGGGGAATGCGCACCTCTTGCCATGTAGAGTCGTTAAACTTGATGGAGTATGGACCCTCGTTGTGTATTGAGTTGGCCTTGGTCAAATAATTGAAATACTCAGTGCCGCAGCCGAAGTCCTTTGCCGGGTCGGCAGCGTTGCCCAGAGAGAATTTCCACCCCTCGTCCAATCGTATGGTCTCACGCACATTTTGCGCATAGACAGACAGCACAGTACAAAGCACCCAACCCAGAATGGCGAGCCTCATACCCACATGGTTACCGTTGATATTTTTCATATTTCTTGAATTTGAAGATCATTCATTTGTCATAAGCGATGTTGCCCCCATTCATCAATTGGCCATACTTTAACCCAATTATAGGCAATGAAATTCCCGTGAAAGAATTTTAAAATCAACGTTTCCTCCAAAAACACAAGAACACATGTACCTAAAGGGCAGCTGCAAACAATAATGTTAAAGCATACCAGCTTGTAAGCACTGCAAAGATACGGAACTTCACTGAACTTTCCAACAAAAATAATCCGTTCAACTTTTTGGGGTCACTTCATAACCAGTGTGAGGGATACGCTTTTAAGTATGAGGGAACACTCTTGTCGGCTGAAAACAGGAGCCCGGCTGGAATGTTGTCAATCCAGTCGGGCCCGTTGCTGTTGAGCAAGTCGGGAGTTAGTGGGCGGCGGCAAGCAGGTCGTCGGGCAAGGTGGGCATAGCACCGTTCTGGGTGCAGACGTAGGCGCTCACCTTGACAGCTAACTCATGCGCCTCGGGAACCGGCTTACCTGCCAGGATGGCAGCGCAGAAGGAGCCCGTGAACGAGTCACCGGCGCCGACTGTATCGGCCACCTCTACCTTGGGAGTCTCCTGGAAGGACATCTGGCCACGCGTGAAGACGTATGAGCCGTTGGTGCCGCAGGTGAGCACGAGCATGTCGAGGTCATATTTGCCCAGAATGAGCCAGCACTTGTTCTCGATATCGAGGCCTGGATAGCCGAACATGCGTCCGATGGTCACCAGTTCCTCGTCATTAATCTTGAGGATGTTGCAACGACGCATGGACTGCTGGATGATTTCCTTGTTATAGAACTGCTGACGCAGGTTGATGTCAAATATCTTCATGCAGTCGTCGGGAGTAGCATCCAGGAAACGGTGGATGTTCTCACGCGACACGACGTTGCGCTGTGCCAGCGAGCCGTAGCACACGGCGCGGCAGTTGGCTGCGATGTCTTCGATCTCGGGCGTATAGGGAATGTTGTCCCATGCCACATTCTCCTTGATGTCGTAGGTGGGGATTCCCTCCTCGTTAAGGGTCACCTGCACGGTGCCGGTGGGATAAGGCACACGCGGCATGAGGTACTTGAGGCCATGCTCATTGAGCGCCTCGATGGTCTCCTCGGCAAGTTTGTCCTCGCCCAGGGCGCTGATGGCGATGGCGTTGTCACTGCCCAGGAACTGCCCGGCATGATAGGCAAAGTTGGCGGGAGCGCCACCCAGTTTCTTGCCTTCGGGGAGAACATCCCACAGGGCCTCGCCCAGGCCCACTACATAACGTTTGTCCATTTTATTTACGGTTAAAGGTTACAGGTTAAGGGTTAGTGGTCTTGAGTTGCTTGATGTAGGTGAACAGATAGATGACACCGATAGCCATCATTGCCACAGCACCTGCCTGGCCAACAGCGTCGCTGGCGAAGCCCATGAGCAGCGGGAAGATGGTACCGCCAAAGAGGCCCATGATCATCAAGCCAGATACCTCGTTCTGCTTCTTGGGCATCGACTCGAGAGCCGTGGCAAAGCACATGGAGAAGATGTTGCTGTTACCGTAGCCCACGAGAGCGATAGCGGTGTACAGGATCCACTTCTCGTGGCCGAAGAACATGCCGCACATCGACAGGGCCATCATGATGACACTGATGATGAAGAATGTTCTCATCTTGAGCACGCGCAGGAAGAACGAGCCCGTCAAGCAGCCGATGGTACGGAAGATGAAGTACAGCGAGGTGGCAAAGGCGGCATCGTTCAACGTCATGCCCAGGCGCTCCATGAGAATCTTGGGCGCGGTGGTGTTGGTGCCCACATCAATGCCCACATGACACATGATGCCCAGGAACGAGAGCAGCACGATGGGCGTGCCCAAGAGTTTGAAGCACTCCACAAACGTCGAGGGTTTGCCCTCGATTTTCTCCTCCTGAATGGGAGTCACACCTAGCAAGACAGCCGAGAAAACGCCCACTACAAAGTAGATGGCGAACAGCACGCGCCAGCCAAGTCCCAGGCTAGGTATTACTGCCGTAGCGCCCCACATGGCCAGATAAGGTGCCAGGAACGATGCTATGGCCTTGATGAACTGGCCGAAGGTGAGCGTCGACGCCAGGTTGCCGCCACCCATCACGGTCGATACCAGCGGGTTGAGCGAGGTCTGCATCAGTGCATTGCCGATGCCCAGCAGCGAGAAGGCGATGAGCATCATAGCAAAGCTGTTGCCAAACAATGGAATCATGAGCGAGAGAATGGTCACCACGAGCGAGACCAAAACGGTCTTCTTGCGGCCGATTTTGTTCATCAGCATGCCCGTGGGAACGCTGAAGATGAGGAACCAGAAGAATACCAGCGACGGGAAGATGTTGGCCACCGAGTCCGTGAGTTGGAGGTCTTCTTTCACATAGTTGGAGGCGATTCCCACCAGGTCAACAAATCCCATGCAGAAGAAGCACAGCATGACCGAGATGATCGCGATTTTGTTTGTTTTAGCCATTATTGTAAGTTTTAAAGTTTTAAGTATGATTACTAATGCCTGAAACTCTTATCTTTTATCTGTTAACTGTTCAGAGGTTCAATTGGTAGATAGTGGCCTTGCCGCCCTTGACCTTGAGACTGGTGTAGGGCGTGCTGGGGAACACGAGGTTGGTCATAGCCATCTTGCCGTCGGCATCAAAGGCCTCGATGCTGCAACGGTCGATGAAGATGCGCAGTTGCTTGATGGCGCCATGGGTGGGGGAGACAGTCACAGCAGGGAAAGCCTCGCTGAAGGAGGCGTCACCGCTGGCGGTGCGGTCCATCGCAAAGGTTTGCTTGGCGGCATCATATTTCATCACCACCTGCTCGCCATTGGTGTTGGACAGGGTCAGCTCCATCGAGTTTTTCACGTCCACGACGATTTCGCAGGTCTCGGTCGGTTTCTTCACCTTGGCACCGCGTGCTGCGAGCATCTCGGGCGAAGGCTTCACGCTGACGTAGGACTCCTCACCGTCGGTGAACAGACCCAGGTCGCGTGGAATCGAGTTGGCACTGCGGAACTGGCGGGTGGGCACCTGGTTGGCATACTGCCAGTTGGACATCCACGCAATTACCACGTGGCGGCCCTGGGGCGCGTTGTAGAACGACACCGTGGCATAGTGGTCCTTGCCATAGTCCAGCCACTTGGTGACCTTGGGCATCGACTCACAGGTGAACTTGTGACCGTCGAAGTCGCCCACGAAGTACTGCGTAGCCGAGCCACCGAAGGGGCCACCAGGGTTGATGTTGCACAGCAGCACCCACTTTCCATCGATTTTCATCAGGTCGGGGCACTCCCACACGCCACCGTGATTACCGTATTCCTTGCCAAAGGAACTCTCATATTTCCACTCCTTTAAGTCGCGCGACGAGTAGATGCGCATTTCCTGTCCTGCCGCCAGAATCATGTTCCAGGCATTGATTTCGCTGTTCCAGAACGGGTTCGGGTCGCGGAAATCAGGCGCATCGCTCGTCAACACGGGATTACCCTCATACTTGTCAAACGTCATGCCGCCGTCGTGCGAGATGGCGATAGACTGCGTCTGGTTCTGTCCTGCCGAAGTGTAGATGGCCACTACCTTGTCGCCACGGGTGACACAGGAGCCCGAGAAGATGGTTCCCAAAGCATCAGGCTCGATGGCAGTGGGTTGGTGGGTCCAGTGGATGAGGTCGGTCGAGGTCGAGTGTCCCCACGTCATATTCTCCCACTGCGAGCCATACGGGTTCCACTGGTAATACAGGTGCCACACGCCATCCTTGTAGAACATGCCATTGGGGTCGTTCATCCACCCATAGGCAGGCGTGTGGTGATAGGCGGGGCGGAAACGCTCACGGTTAGTCGCATCAAACGTGTCGCTCACCTTCATCTCGCGCCAGCAGGCAAAGTCTTTGACCGCGCCCGTGGTACGGCGGTCGCCGTGGAAGCTGATGTCGATCAACACCTTTGTGTTGCCAAAGCGCTGGATGTCGAGTGGCACAAAATAGTCCACTTTGTCCACCGCGAGGCGCACGTTAAGTGTCTGCACCTGCTCGTTGTCCACGATAACGCGCACGTAGGCGTTCTCTTCCTTCTCCTGCACGGGCAGCAACAGGTAGCGGCCCGTGGCATCAACACGCAGCATGGCGTGATTGTCACTCAACATCTGAGGGACCAGTGCCGTGGCCGAGAAGGCCACGAGCACTGCCGCCATGATAGTAGTTAATAATTTGTTCATGATTTCAAAAGTACAACTTATTATCGGTTACTGGAACACTTTCAGGTCCGAAATGGTGATATTGCCACCATAATTGTTGATACTCCAGCAATTCTTCTGGATTCCGTAGATGCGGTTGGTATAGGCGCAAACATCGTTGATATACATCACCATGACCGAGTTGTCGGTGTAGATGTTGATGTGATAAACGTTGTCGGCCGGACGCTCAAACCAGTAGCCGTCGATACCCTCAATGAAGCCCTTACCGGCAGTACCCTCCTGCTCGAAGTTCACCTTGCGGTGGTTCTCATCCTCGGGGTTGACCATCATCGTGTAATAACGGTCGCTGTCGGAGCCACGCACCAGCGAGATGCCAAAGCGGTCCCAGTTGTTGGACGTCGTCACGGTAAACGAGATGTGATTGCAGGTTCCCAAGCGGTTGTACAGCACATAGGCATTGTCACCCGAGAGTGAGCCATTGACGCCGCTCAGTTGTGCACCATTGCTGTCCATCACCTTGACGGTCTGCTCGGCATTGAATTTTGCGGCGATGGCAGGCACCTCGCCCAGGGTCAGCGTGCCGTCGGCATGCTGGATGATCTTGTGGCACACCAGTGCCCCCGACCAGTTGGGTTCGCCACCGGCACCCACATTGACGTTCTTGTCGTGGATGGTGTTACCCGTGCGGTAGGGGCACCAGCCCCAGATGTAGCGGTCCTGGCCGTTGCTTGCCGTCTTGCCGGCATAGAATGCGCGGGTGTCGAGTACGCCCTCATGACCATCGCGGGGCCAGTTGGCACCAGGATCGTTGAAGCAGGCCTTCAGGGCCTCCCAAGTGGGTGCCATCATGTACTTCACCTTGCGGCTCCATGAGGCACGATAGCCCTCACTATAAACCAGATACCAGTAGTTGCCCATCTTGAAGATGTCGGGGCACTCACACATGCGGTCCCAAATCATGGGGAAGTTGCCGACGTGTTCCCACGTCTTCAGGTCGCTGGACTTGAACTCGGCAAACTTCAGGTTGCTGGATATGACCATGTGGTAAAGACCATCGTCGGCAACAAAGATCTGCGGGTCGCGGAAGTCGTTGTCCGAGTAGCCATAGGCCGAACCCTTCAACATCCACACGGCATTCTTTGACCAGTCCTTGAAGTCGGCTGAGGTAGCCCTCATCACGGCTTCGCGGCCAAAACGGTCATGTCCCGTGTAATATATATAGTATAATCCATCCCTATCATTATAGATACAGCAGCCTGTACCCAGGGCAGCATCCTGCTCGTCGGGAGATGTGCCTGTAGGTAGCACCTCGCCCAGAGACTGATAGTTAGCGCCATCAACGGTCGACACGCCCCAGAAGGGGTGATAGTTGAATGCGGCATTGTTGTCAAACTCCTGCAGGTACAACACCTTGAAGTGGCCTGCCTTGGCATCATAGAAAGGCATCGGGTCACCACAACGGCCAATGGCCGGATTGTAGTAGGTCTGGAAACCAGCCTCGTCCACCGAATTGAAGAATGCGGTTGTGCCGTCCCAGTCCTTAGAAGGATCGGGGCCGAAATCATCCTCGCTGCATGCCGACGAAGCGACCATAAAGCAACACAGCAGCAATGTGCTGAATATATTCTTGTACTGTTTCATGAGTCAATTAATGGGTTAAATAGTTGATAGCATTCTTGGTCATAATCTCAATGTTCTTGTGGTACTTCTCGGTATAACCAGCCTCGAAGGTGTAGGAATACCAGTCGTAGCAGCCAGAACCGATGCAGATGATGCCACCCTTGCCGTCATGGGCGGGATACTCCCAGAGCACGATAGCGCCATCACCACCGACACCGAGAACCCTACCGCCGGTGCGGCCGGTCCAAACGTCATAGTTATCATAGCCACCCCAATCGGTACCGATGTGGTACTGGGCGGTGGAGTTGGTGATGTGGTAGCCGGCATCGGTGCAGTAAACCTCGTTGGGGTTATCACCAGTTACGAGATTCTGATAGAGGGCATGGCCATTCTGACCGTCAAAGATGCGGAAGGTCCACGGACCGCCGCACAACTCGGCATAAGCCTCGTCTTGACCCCAACAGTTGTTGGGAGTTGTCCACTCGTCGTCACCAGTGGTGCCGATAAATGACGGCAGGTTAACGGCATAGCGGGTGAGCAGCAATGCACCGCCGTTCTCATAGAACTGGCGCAGCTCGTTCAGCGTGTTCATCGCGTCGGTAGCCTTGGCGACAAAGTTGTCGTGGCCGTCAACGCCGCCATCAACGTGCCAGTGCCACCAGATGAGCTTGCATTCAGACAGGTCGAGCGTGCCGGCACGCAGGTCGGCAAATGAAGCATACAGCGAGCTCTCAACATTGCCAAGCATCCACTGGCATGCAGTCTGAGCCTCGGGATCAAGTTCGCTCATCGTGGGAGCGGAACCCAGGAAGAGAGCCTTGGGCTTGCTGATGGCGATAACTCTAACGGTATAGACGCTCTCGGCCGAGTTGTTCTTCACCGTGTAAGTCACGGGCTGAGAGAAGTCCTGAGCTACACCCGACGACGGGGTGATCGTAGCATTAGCGCTGTAAGTAATAGTGGGCACCAGGTTGGTAATGTCGAGAGTTGCGGGAATATAGACCACAATCGTCTTGGCCTCCTGATCGATGCTACCCGTGTAGATGTCGTTGATCACAAAGCTGGTGATGCGAGCTTCATCGTGGAGGACTGAGAGCGTCCAATCCATAAAGACGTCACCATTCTTGACATGCAGCACCTTGGCGGCGTCCATGTTGATGGTTTCGCCCTGGCTAATGTTGCACACGGCGCCATCGGACATCTTCAATGAAGTGACCGTCATGGCCGATGTCTCATAGACCTCGGGCAAGCGGACGAGAATCGACCTTGAGGGCAAGTCGATGATTCCCTCAAAGTTGTCCAGCGAGAGCTGATCAATCATGCAGTTGCCCGCCAACTCCAGGTCACTGATGTTGTCATCGGAGCAAGAACTGAGCATTGGAGCGAGTCCGCAGCAGGCAAGACACGCACAGAATATATATATTATCTTAGCTTTCATAATCATTGTTATTTTATTCATCGGAATTTAACTATGTTACTGGGATTACCAGTTGCCAATGTTCTGTGTGTAATGGCCGTTCGAGGCCGAAATCTGACTGAACGGGATGGGCAGGTACTCGTCCTTGTTGGCGGTGAAATGAGCGGCACTGTAGATAGCACAGTGGCCGATTTCCTCCGAGAAGTACTTGTTCAGCACCGTGGCGGCGTCACCCCAGCGCACGAGGTCAAAGAAACGCTCACTCTCCATACCCATTTCCAGACGGCGTTCCATCTTCACTATCTTCACAGCCTGATCTTTAGAATAGCTGCCGCGATAGTTGCTGATGTACATCTTCACGCCATAGGTGTTGGGATAGCTGGAAATCATCTGGGTGCTGGTGGCCGCACGAGAGCGCAGCTGGTTCACGAGATTGATGGCTTGGTCGGCCTGACCCATCTGGGCATAAGCCTCTGCGCGCATCAACAGCACGTCGGCATAGCGGAAGACGATGCGGTTCATCGAGCTGGCCCAGTAAGAACCCTTGATGAGGTAGCTGCCGATGAGCGCAGGGTCAACATTGTGCTTGAGGGAAACATAGTAGCCATACAGACCGTTGCTGCGGCTCCAGATGCTGGTCTCCTCCATCATGTAGTTACGGTTGAACATGTAGGGCAAGCCAGGCATACCCACGGTGAGGAACAGGCGCGGGTCGGCATTGTCGGCAGCCATGTCATAGTCATGCTCGTTGAAGGTGTCGAGCATGGGCAGGCCATCGGCACCGGTGCGGTAGGCATTCACCAGGTTCTGCGAGGGTTTGTAGAAGTCGCAGCCACCATCGGTAGCACCGGGGATGTTGGGCGGGATCAAGCCGTAGCTCCAGTTCAGGTTACCATAGGTGGAACCATCGTTGCGTGAGTACTGGATAGCCCAAATGCTCTCGATACCGTTCTCATATTCTTCCTCGGGACGGAAGTTATTGTGGATATCATCCTCCAGACCATAGTTGGCATACAGGGCGGGATTGGTGAACTCGATCACCTTTTGCAGGTCGTCCTGGTTGATGCTCGTCACCTGGTTGCTCTTGGCGTCATCCTGACGATAGGCCTTGTAGAGATAAACCTTGGCCAGGAATGCGGCAGCGGCAGCGCGGGTGGGACGTCCCTTGTCCTGCTGAACCTCAGGCAGAGTGTTATAAGCCTCCATCAGGTCGTCGATGATGAGCTGCCAGCCCTCATCGTTGGTGTACTGGGTGTTGGACAACTCATTATACTCTTCATAGGTCAAGTTCTCATTGACAACAAAGGGGATGTTCTTGTACAGGCGCTTGAGCAGGAAGTGGCCATAGGCACGCAAGAACTTCATCTCGGCCAGGCGCTGACCCTTCATCGCGTAGCTGTCATCAGTCTCCTTGAGCAGGGCGATGGCACTGTTCACGCGTGACAGGCTGTTATACAACCTCACCCACATGTCGTTAATGTTCCAGTTAGTGGTGAGTACACCCTGCTGGATCTCAAGCTGATGGAAAACGTCACCGTCGCTGGTACCGTTACCACCCTTGTAGGCGTCATCACTACGGACGTCAAAGTTCCACATCGAGAATGATGAGTTGATGTCCTCGGCAGAAGTGAAGATGGCGTAGGCCGAGATGGCCATGGCCTCAGCGTTCTCGGGCGACTTTACCTGTTCGTCACTGAGGGTGGCTTGAGGCTTGTGCTCATTGAGAAAATCGTCACATGATGTAAATAAAGTGGTGGCACTGCAGCAAACCAGACCGACACACAATATATTGAATATCTTTTTCATAGTGAATCCTGAATTTTAGAATGAAACATTAAGACCATAGGTGACATTGAGAGGAATAGGATAGCCGAAGTTGGGGTTCTCGGGATCCACACCAGTAAATGACTTGCTCTTGATGGTCAGCAGATTCTGGGCTGATAGATACATGCGCAGGCGGGCGATGTGCAACTTGTCACACACGCTGCTGCCAAAGTTGTAACCCAGCTGAATGTTACGCATCTTGGCGAAGGAACCGTTCTCCACAAAGTAGCTGCTCACGCGCTTCTCGTTGTTATTGTCCATCGTGCTGACAGCGGGAATGTTGGAGCTGGGATTATTGGGAGTCCAAGCGTCGAGCAGGCGACGGCCCTTGTTCAGGTTGGTGATATTCAAACCGGCCCACAGGTCAGTCTCGCGCTTCAGGTCGCTGATGACGTCAACGCCCTGCACGCCCTGCCAGAACATGGTGAAGTCCAGGTTCTTGTATTCAAGATATATGTTAAGACCCCAAGTGAAGTCGGGAACGGGTGAATAAATCCACTTCTGGTCCTTCTCGTTGATGACACCGTCCTCGTTCAGGTCTTTCCAGCGGATGCGACCCAGGCCGGCACCATTCTGTGCGGCATGGTTGTCAATCTCGTCCTGGCTCTTGAAGATGCCGTCATATACATAGCCCACCTGGGCACCCATAGGATGGCCCACAACGCTCTCAACGCCATTACCGCCGAAAGTGCCGGCAGCTGCCAGGGTCTCGGGGAGTTTGGTCACCTTGTTGCGATAGGTACCGATGTTGCCAGCGATATCATACTGGAAATCGCCCACGCTGCCGCGGTAACCCACGTTCAGCTCGATACCCTTATTGGTCATCTCACCAGCGTTGATCCACTGGCTGCTACCCTCACCCATCACACCGATGCCGGGCATGTAAACTAAAATGTCGGTGGTCTTCTTGTAGTACCACTCAAATGAACCGTAGAGCGCGTTGCGCAGCATACCGAAATCGAAACCGACGTTGGTTTGGGTCGTGGTTTCCCACTTGAGGTTATCGTTGCCCAACTGATTGCGCTTGAAACCGCTGGGGAGCGTTTGTCCGCCATTGGTACCGGCGATATCATAGCTGGTACCGTAGCTCTGGCCACCGAAACCGGCCTCACCATAGTTGCTCTCAAAGATGGTGTAACGGGCAATGTTGGAAATCTCCTGGTTACCAGTCTGACCCCATGATGCACGCAGTTTGAGGTTGTCGAGCCACTCTAGACCCTTCATGAAGGGTTCCTCACTGATGCGCCAACCAAGGCTGACTGAGGGGAAGGTACCGTAGCGGTTATTGCGGCCGAAACGGCTTGAACCGTCGTAACGCATAGTCAAGCTGGCCAAGTAGCGGTCAGCGTAGGTGTAATTCAATTTGCCGAAGAACGACACCAGGGTGTAACCTTCGCCAAAACCGTAAGCCTCTGCCTCACCAACTGCAGCATTGGGCCACATATAGTCGGGATTGAGGACAGCAAAGTCGTATGCCTTACCGCTCAGCCAAGAGTCGTCCTCGCGGTTGAGCTCGGTACCGACCAGGATGTCACCGCGGTGGTTGCCGCGCTCCAGGTTATAGGTAGCGATGGCATTCCACATCCACTTGGTCCAGTGCTCCTGCTTAGCCTCAACGGCATTGGTTGGATTGGCCACGGTACCCTCGGTAATGGGATAGGTGAAGATGCGCTGCTGTTTCTGTGCATAGTCGATACCGAAGGTCGTCTTCAGGTTCAGGTCCTGAATGGGGTTGATGTTGATGAAGGCATCACCAAACATGCGCCAGTAGGTGTAGCGGTTGTCGCTGTTGCGGTCAAGGCGAGCCACGGGATTCTCACGGTCGGGATAACCGCCCACGGGACCGGCATATTGGCCATCGGTCGTGTAAACGGGCAGTGAGGGGTTGAACTGCAGCACATTCTCCAGGAAACCGCCAGGAGCTTGAAGCTCGTTGGTGCGGTTTACCGTGAAGTGCTCACCCACGGTCACGATCTTGCGCTCGCCGATGGGCAACAGCTTGTAGGTCGAGTTCATGCGGGCCGAGAAGCGCTGGAAGTCGCTCTGCTTGATG
>CAMJJG010000043.1 GCA_946406035.1 uncultured Prevotellaceae bacterium | reverse complement strand
CCGGGACCCACAGCTTAGAAGGCTGTTGCTCTATCCAGCTGAGCTACAGGACCATACCCTGTTTTTGTGCCTCACTAAAGGGCAAAAAAATGCGGAGAGAAAGGGATTCGAACCCCTGGAGGTAGTTAGCCTCAACGGTTTTCAAGACCGCCGCAATCGACCACTCTGCCATCTCTCCGAAAGCAAGCCAGTTGATGTGAACTTGCCCATTTGGGGTGCAAAGGTACTGCCAACTTTCGTCTTATGCAAGTTTTTTGACTGATTTTTGTTATTATGGGGTTAAATTTGAATAATAATATAGTCCTGGGATGCTGTGGTGACAGGATATTCTGCCGAGGCGCGATACCCTAGTACCCAAAGTATTGTGCCGTCGGCCTCGAGTAGCCATGTGTTTTTCTTGGCTGCGTTGTCGAGTTTGAAATCGGCAAATAGGTCACTGACGAGTTTGGAGCCTTTCATTCCGAATGGCTTGATGCGGTCTCCCTGCCTCCAATGACGCAGGACTACTCGCTGGCAGTCCAGGATTCGGGTGTTGAAGGCGACTTTGGTTTTCCCGTCGCACATCAGTGGCGAGAATGGGGCGTTGTTATGCAGGATGCTTACGTGAATGGGGCTCTGCAGACCTGATGTGGATAGATTTATGGGGATTTCCAGGTCCTGTGCACTATTGTTGCCAGTGGGCTCAATATCAATTGTTTGCCTGTTGATGGTAAGGGTGTAGCCATGTCCCGCGAATTGGCGTCCGGCATGTCCGTTGAGCGCCGCCTCGATGGCTTGTGAGCACTGATGGCGGTTGAATCCCCAGTGGCGGATGCGGTGATAGAGCAGGGTGGGGGCATTGGCGTTATGTTGCAACTTGTCTATTGATATGCGGCGTGGGTCGGGAATAGCCTCGTTGACTAGTGATGTCATCAGTTCATGATCGCATGACAGGTTGCTCATCGTGTCGAGAATGCGCTGCCGTGCTTGGGGAAATTGCTGCTCCAGGGCTGGCAACACGATGTTGCGCAGGCGGTTGCGGCGGTACTCGTTGACGTCGTTGGTGCTGTCGGTCACGTATTCCTGGCCGATGACTTCCAGGTAATCGAGGATGTCTTGGCGTGTCGCTGCTAGCATGGGTCGCCAGATGTTGCCACTCAGGCGTTCCATGCCCGTCAGGCCCTTGATACCTGTGCCGCGCGTGAGGTTGAGGAAGAAGGTCTCGATCTGGTCGTCGGCGTGATGGGCAACGGCGATGACAGATGCTCCCAGCCGTTCGCGTTCTTGCTCAAACCAAGCGTAACGCAGGGCTCGGCAAGCCATCTCGACCGAGCCTCCATGGGCCTGTTGATAGGCTGGTATGTCAAAATCCTTTACGGTTAAGGGGACGTTCAGTCGGTCACACTGTTCGCGCACAAACCGCTCGTCGCGCATCGATTCCTCGCCTCGCAAGTGGAAATTGCAGTGCGCCGCGTGGCAGTCGCATCCTACCTGTAGCAGCGCGCGCAACAGTGCCATCGAGTCGGCTCCTCCGCTCAGTGCGACAACAATGGGTTGCCGCATGATGGTTCCGGTCTCCTCGTGCCTGAAGATAATATGTGCTAAATCTTCCTTATTCACTCTGGCAAAGGTAGTGTTTTTTTCAAAACTTAGTTGTACCTTTGTGCCATATTTCTCATGGGACAAGTGAATAAGAATAGCGATTTTTGGTATCACGTGGCGGCATTTGCCATGATTATGGTGTGGGGCATCTCGTTTCTCAATACCCGGGTGCTGCTTGACGCAGGGCTGACGCCCACCGAGATTTTTGTTGCCCGTTTCACGATTGCCTATATTGCGTTGCTTGTCGTCAGCCGTTTCAAGGTGCGTTATACGGGATGGCGTGACGAGTTGCTGTTTGTCGTGTGTGGTGTGGCAGGCGGATCGGCCTATTTTATTGCCGAGAACACTGCGTTGCAACTCACTCTCATCAGCGATGTGGCCGTACTGGTTAGTATAGCCCCGCTGACAACCGCCCTGATGGGGGCCATCTTCTATAGGGACGAGCGCATCACGTTACTGACGTGTGTGGGAATGATTATCGCCTTTGTCGGGTCGGTGATGCTGGCTCTTAAGGATGGTCTGGTGTGGGGTGATAGCGTGTTGGGTGACCTGTTAGCTATGCTGGCAGCGCTGGTGTGGGCTTTTTACTCGATGGCCCTGAAGAAGCTCAACCGCACTTACTCGACGTTGTTCATCACGCGCAAGTTATTCTTCTATGGCGTTCTGTCGGCATTGCCATTCCTGGCCCTGGAGGATACACAGATCAATTGGGAATCATTCAGGCAGCCTGCCGTGTGGGGCAATCTGCTCTACTTGGGATTGATTTGCTCCATGGCGGCCTACTTTATCTGGGGCATAACGGTCAAGCGCATCGGTGCCGTCAGGGCGAGCAACTATTTCTACCTGAGTCCCATCATCTCGATGATAGCAGCGGCCATCTGGTTTGGTGAGCGCACGACCCCTGTTGCTTATGTTGGCTGTGTGCTCATTCTAGCGGGCGTGATCATTGCCGAGAAATTCAAGCGTAAACCCACAGCTAATGGGGAGGCTGATTCAGTCGATGACGGTCTTGAGCCATCGCTTGGAGGACAAGGCAAGCAAATAGATGATGCCGCGAAAGCATAGTTCAATAGCCATTGCCAACCAAACGCCATAAAGCCCCATAGAGCCGACCAGCAGGATGGATAAGCCCAGTCGCACAATCCAGAGGCTAACCAGGTTGATACCGCATGGAACAAGAGTGTTGCCGGCTCCGACAAACACGCCGTAGCTGATAATGGCGGCAGCAAACATCGGCTCGGCCCAGGCCTCGACGCGCAGGCATCGCGCGCCCAGTTCGACAATCTCGGGGACGGGTGACATGAGCCCCATCAATTCGGCAGCGAACACATACATCAATATCGCCATCGTTCCCATGATTACCATGCCTGCCGATACCGTTATCCAAGCCAGACTGCGGGTGAGTTGCTTGCGCCCAGCGCCCAGGTTCTGCCCGATGAGGGTGGTGGCGGCATCGGCTATGCCATAGCCCGACATGTAGCACAAGCTCTCGGCCGTGATGCCAAATGAGTTGGCGGCAAGAGCGATACTGCCCAGTGGGGCAACGATACCTGTAATCACGATTGAAGCACCACACATCATCGTGTGCTGTATTCCCATGGGAGCCGAGATGGTTATGGCCTTCTTAAAGTAGTTCCAAGTGGGCTTGAAAGAGCCTCTGTCTTGGGTTAGCCTTAGCTCACTGGAACGAAAGACAAGGTAATACATCATGAATAGCGAGACGATGAGTCCAGCGCAGGCGGTTCCCAGTGCGGCACCCAGCACACCTAGCCCAGCGCCTGGCATGGTAAACGTGTGTCCCATTATCGTGAGGGCGCGTGTGGGGAAGATGAGGAAAAAGTTGAAGATGACATCAAGCACACACATCACGATGTTCAGTAAACTGGGAATGCGCATGTTGCCACTGCTGCGCAGCATGGAGCTGGCGACCACATCGATCATGAAGAATGGCACAAACAGCATGAAAGTGCCGAAGTAGAGTGTCGCATGAGCCCTGATGTGGGGCTCGGCGCCTAGCCATGCAGGTAAAGGCTTGCAGATAATAGCGCCGAAAATGGCCAGCAGGATGCTGAATAGCACACACACCACAATGGCTTGCCGCACGACATGGCGTGCCTGGCTGGCACGTTTAGCGCCTAGCAGATGGGCGACCTGGACAGCATAGCCTGCTGCAAACGAGCTCAGCACGCCTTCAAACAGCCACGATGTGGTTCCCATGAGGCCTATCGACGCCGAATCATCGGCCCCTAGCTGCCCCACCATCGACGCATCGATAAACTGCATCACCATGGCCGATGCATTGGCAAGGATGGCTGGCATGCTCAACTGGAACGTGAGCGCCAGCTGTTGCCTGAACGATAACGGCTGCCCTTCACGGATGAGCCGCAGCAGTGGATCCTTGCCTGGTTGTTGTGCCATGAAAAATGATGATATATCAATTTGGGGTGCAAATGTACACAAAAAAGATGTCCCGTCATCAAAATTGGCGGGACATCTTTATGATAAAAGTCTGTAAGATAGAAATTACTTGCGGTGGATGGTCACAGCGCGATCGAGAGAAGCGCACTTGGGACCATAGTTGGTCAACTCACCATTGTTGATCTCGGTCTCGAGGCGATTCTCAGCAACGCCCTTCTTCACGAGCTCATTCTTAACGGTGGCAACACGACCCTTACGCAGACGGACATTGATTTTGTCATTGCCAGTGTAGTTGTCGGCCCAGCCAGTCAGCATGTATTGACAATTCTCGTTCTTCATTACCTCGGCAACAGCGTCAACAACATTGCGCTGAACGCCAAGCACGTCGGTGCGGTTGATGGGGAAGTAAACGGTTGCCAGGGGAGCGGCGGGATTGGCGATGGGAGTGCCATCCTCGGTCAAGGCGGCGGGCTTCTTCTCGAGGCACTTGCGCAGCTGGTTCTCGAGGTCGGCAATCTTGCGCTTAGCATCGTTCAGGTCAGCAACAAGGGCATCACCCTCGGCGTCGGTGTACTTCCACTCGGGGCAAACGGCGGTAACGGGAGCGTTCCACTCGCTCTTGCCGAGCTTGTAGCTCATACCAATCATCACACTGGGATACTCGTTCCAGGTGCGGTAACCCATGCCAGCGCCGTCGGCATGCTCCTGCATGAAGTCAAAGCGCAGGTCGAGCAGCAGGTCAAACTTCTTGGTAATAGCAAAACTATTGAGTAAACCAGCATGAATGCTATAGTTGCGGCTGTGGTCCTCATCATCATTGGCACCATATTTCCACTTGCCACTACCCCAAGGGTTCTGGCCTTCGCGGGCATATACCCAGTTAGCGTCCATACCAACGTAGAAAATAGCGTTGTAGAAGCGGTAAGGCTTGTAGCCGGCCAGCCAGTTGGATACATTGAACAGAACGTCGCCGGTCACACCAGCATCGTTGAAGTGGGTGGGGGCATACTTGCCGTCCTCATACAGTTCACCGCCATTGCGATAACCCAGAGCGGCACTGTTTCCAATCCAGGTAGCACCACGCAGCTGCTCAAAGTCACCACCAAAACGGATACCGATCAGCGGCGAGAACCACTTACCGATATGCAAATTTACCTTTGCGCCCAAACGCTTGCCAAAGGGGGCGTGTGCATCATAGGGTGACATGAAGAAACCAAGACCACCCTCGGCATCGATAAACCAGTTGTCTCTCATGCGGTTAAACAGGTAACCTTGTGAGGGATCCTCTACATAAACTACCTCCTGCGCACTTGTCGTGTTCGGTACCAGATACGCGACACACAGAAGAGCAAACAGTACAATCTTTTTCATAATAAACTAATGTTTTATTGTATTTTTTGTATATTTATATTATCTTTGACGTTGCAATTTAACTCATTAAGCCGATATATTCGGCAAAATTAATGGATTTTTTCAAAACAAGAAAATAATTCTGAAAAAAACCAAAAATTTTATTTCAACTGTATTACGAGAGGGATTCCATAATCTGGTGGGCTATATGATCGGGGGTGAAGCCGAATTTCTCGTCAAGCACCTTGTAGGGAGCCGAGGCTCCAAAGTGATCTAACCCGTAGATGGTTCCGTTAGGTACCACGCGGCTCAAAGTCGAGGGCAATCCAGATGTCAGCCCAAATGTGGGTACATCCATTGGAATGACCGCATTGCGGTAGTTTGTTTCCTGATTGAGGAACAGACCGATAGACGGTATCGACACCACTTGTGCCTTAATACCCTTTTCCTTGATGATGCCAGCGGCGGCGACAAGGGTGGCGACTTCTGATCCGTTACCCACGAGAACAACGTCGGGTTTGTCCTGCTTGATGACAACATAACCACCCCGCTCGGCCCCCAAGGCATCCTGGTAGCGGTTGCCCGATGCCGAGGGCAGGTCGTCAATGTTCTGACGCGAGAGGATAAGTGCCGTGGGCGTGAGGTTGTTTTCCATCGCCATCTTCCATGCCACCGACGTCTCGGCGGCGTCGGCAGGGCGCAGTACCAGCATGCTGTTGCGGCCATGATGGTTTTTCAACTCTTCCATCAGGCGTATTTGGGCTTCTTGCTCGACAGGCTCGTGGGTGGGGCCATCCTCGCCGACGCGGAAGGCATCGTGGGTCCAGATGAATTTCACGGGCAGCTCCATCAATGCCGACAGGCGTGCAGCTGGCTTGATATAGTCACTGAAGACAAAGAATGTGCCACAAGCGGCAATCATGCCGCCATGCAGGGCGATGCCATTGATGATAGCTGCCATAGCGAGCTCTGAGACGCCAGCATGCAGGAATGCTCCCTTGAAGTCGTGGGCCTTGATTGCACCGCGCACCTTGAGGAAACCGTCGGTCTTGTCGCTGTTAGCCAGGTCGGCCGACGACACAATCATGTTCTCGACATCGTGGGCGAGAGTGGCAAGCACGTTGGCCGAGGCTGCGCGAGTCGCGATACTGGGCTTGTGCTCAATCGCGGCATAGTCCACATTGGGCACCTTGCCGTCGATATAGTCTTGCAGCTGGCTCATGGCCTCAGGGTTCTGTTGTGCCCATGACGCTATGTCGCGTTTGCGTTGGGCGACAATTGCGCGTTGCTCGTTGGCGCGTTGGTTGTATAGCTCAGCAACCTCGGGGAAAACGACCCATGGGTTCTCGGGGTCGCCTCCCAGGTGCTCGATGGTCTTGCCATAGTCAGCGCCCGATTTGCTCAGCGGATTGCCGTGTGTGCTGCACTTGCCCTCAAAGTTCTCGCCATCGGCGGTGACAGCACCACGACCCATGATGGTGCGGCCGATGATGATGGTGGGGCGCTCGTTCTCGGCTAGCGCCTTGTCCAATGCGGCGCACAGCGCGGCGGGATCAGTGCCGTCACACTCGATGACGTTCCAATTCCAGGCTCGGTACTTCATCGCTGTGTCCTCGTTGCTCACGGCGTCGCAGTCGGTCGATAACTGCACCGTGTTGCTGTCATAGAACATGATCAGATTGTTCAAGCCCAGATAGCCGGCAATGCGGGCGGCCTCCTGGGAAATGCCCTCCTGCACGCCACCGTCGCTGATGAAGGCGTAGGTCTTATGGGCAAACACTTCACTATAATGTGTGGCGATGAAACGCTCGGCAATGGCACAACCCACGGCCATGACATGACCTTGTCCCAGGGGGCCCGAGGTGTTCTCGACACCATGTTCAACATCGAGTTCGGGATGCCCAGGGGTGATGCTTCCCCATGAACGGAAGTCTTTGAGGTCCTGGGTTGTGTAGTGCCCTGCCAGGTGGAGCACGCTATACAACATGGGCGACATGTGGCCTGGATCCAAGAAAAAGCGGTCGCGGGCAAACCACTTGGGGTCATCGGGGTCGGTTACAAGATATTTTGAAAACAGGACGTTGACATAGTCGGCACCGCCCATGGCGCCTCCAGGGTGTCCAGACTTGGCCTGCTCTACCATCGAGGCGGCCAGAATGCGGATGTTGTCCGCTGCGCGTGTCATCAGCTTGGAATCAATCATAATCAGTTGAGGTTTTAAATACTTAGTATCTCACAAAAATACAACGAATTTTTCAAATCAAGGATATAAAAATACTTTTTTTGATTTGACGGCATAAAAACGGTGGCGCCTGGTAATGGTGCCACCGTTTGGTGATAGTGGTTATATCTAGACGGTTATTCGGCCCGCTTGGTAGGCTTGCTGCCCACCAGGGCATAGAACAACAGGTAACCGAGCATGGCGATGACCAGCCAGTAGCTCTGAATGTCTCCAACGCTCTCGGCCAGGAAATTCTGGATGAGCGGCATCACGCCACCACCCACTACCATGGTCATGAACAGACCCGAGGCTGCGGCGGTGAATTTGCCCAGACCCTCGGTTGCCAGGTTGAAGATCACACCCCACATTACCGATGTGCAGATACCGCACAGGATGATAAATAGCACCTTCACGGGGACTTCTGCTCCCTTGAGCTCCATCTTCATGTCCTCGGGCATGAATATAGCCACCAGCAACAGGATGATGGCAAGGGCTGAGGTGCAGATGAGCTGCAGGCGGGGAGATACCTTGCCCGAAATCAGCGAGCTGCTGAAACGGCCCACCAGCATGAGCAACCAGTAGATGCCGGCAATCGTACCAGCGATGGGAGCACTGCCCAGCACGCCGCCCTCGGCAACGGGCTCGGTCAGATAGAACAACAACTGGCCGGGAATACCCACTTCAATGCCGACATAGAAGAAGATGGCGATGATACCCAGCACCAGGTGTGGGTAACTCAGGGCTCCCTTCACGCCGCTCATCACGTTTTGGGCCTCGGTCTCGGGCTCTTGCAGCTTGGTGAAGTAGATGATGGCAAACGACAGGGCGAAGATGGCCATGGCAATAAACAACAGGGGCTGTACAACTTCAAGGGAAGTCTTCTCGGTCGTCTCGCCGATGAGCATGCCCACGAGCATCGGGGTGAGCGTGGCTGCAAGTGAGTTGAGCGTGCCACCGGTCTGAATGAGCTGGTTGCCACGGTTGCCACCACCACCCAGCTGGTTGAGCATGGGGTTGACAACGGTGTTGAGGATGCAGACACAGAAACCACAGATAAAAGCACCGATCAGGTAAATAATGTAGGTGCTGATCTGGGTCGCGCTCATAGTGCTCGACAAGTACTGGATAGCCATGCCGATAAAGCCAAGTGCCAGCGCAACAAGGGCGGTCTTCTTGTAACCAATCTTGGTGATGAGGATGCCGGCGGGAATGCCCATAAACAGATATGCGGCAAAGTTCATCATGTTGCCCATCATGCCGGCCCAGCTATAATGGTCATCCCAAATCGTGCCAAATGGCGCTGCCATGTTGGTGACAAACGCAATCATGGCAAAGAGGAACATCATGGCGATAATCGATACCAATGCTCCGTTTTTCTTTTCTGTTGTCATTTTGATTCTAAATGTTGATTAATAATATTTTTATGCGATTATTTTTGGCAAAAATACGACAATTTTTTCAAATTGCCGTATTTGGGGTGTTTTTTTCTTGAAAAATCAGTAGCGCCGTGGACCGAATATGGCGGTGCCAATGCGCACTAGCGTTGCGCCGTACTTGACGGCCACCTGCCAGTCGTCGCTCATGCCCATGCTCAACTCGTTGAAGTGTTCGCTCTCGTCAAACGGGCCGTCCTTCAAGGTGAGATAAGTGCGCCTCACGATGTCAAATTCATGGGCCACCTGTTCCATGTCGTCGGTGAGCGAGGCCATTGCCATCAAACCGCACACGCGCACGTGGGGGTAGCATGTGAGTAGATTTTGCTCGCCTGCCTGGACCAACTCCTCGACGCTAAAGCCGCTCTTGGTCTCCTCTTGGGCTACATGCAGTTGCAGCAGCACGTCAACGGTGCGGTCAATGCGGGCGGCTTCCTTCTCAATGAGCTGGAGTAACTCAACGCTGTCAACGCTCTCGATGACACTCACGTGGGGCATGATGGCACGCACCTTGTTTTTCTGTAGGTGCCCGATAAAGTGCCATCTGACGTCGCTGGGCATTTGAGGCGCCTTGGCAACGAGTTCTTGGGCACGATTCTCGCCAAACAGGCGTTGGCCAGCCTCGTAGGCGGCGGCCAATTCCTCAACCGGATGGAATTTAGACACGGCGACAAGCCGCACGCCCTGTGGCAGTTGAGCGGTTACGTTCTTGAGATTGTCCTGAATGCTAGCCATGACGATCAGTCGTTCTGCCCTTGAGCTTTTTGGCGCGCTTCACGGTCGGCGCGTGTCTCATCCAGGTCAGCGGGGAAGACGTCCATCAGGGGAGTCTCGGTGATGGATGCGATTTCAAAGTCGGCCATCGTGTCGTGCATTCCTTCCATGAAGGTGGCAAGGGCTCCCTTGAAGTCGCTGGCCTGCACCATCTGGAAACTGGCGGTGCGCTTCTCGACGGCCGTCTTCTCGTCGATGGTGATGAAGTTGGTTTTTACCTTATACCAGCGGTCCCCGCCCTCATTATAAAAGATGTCGCTCAGCTTGACACGCTTGACGGTATCGACACTGAATTCGCCAGAGATATAGGGTTGCATTTTGTCGGTAATGCGTGCCTCGGCCTCGGTAAACGACAGTGCGTCAACTAGATAAGATTCAGAAACGGTCTTTAGGCCGCCATTCTCGATCATGCGGTCATACTTTACTTTGCATTCAAACCATTGTGACATAATTATTGTTCCTTAACTTCTGTTGTTATAGTGTTTTTTAAATGTTTGTGTTTGTTGATATTCTGGTTTACAGGAGCGATCTCCTGGAAATCATAGCATCCATTGCTTGGTTGATGAGTTGTTTGCGTGCTGTGTAGTACTCCTCGACAAATCGGGTCATTACCATTTCAACGGGCTCAATGTCGCGCCCCTTGAGTAACCCGGTCGCCTGGCCTATCTCGAGCTCACCGTTCTGGACGTCGCCCTCAAAAATGCCGACTCGTGTCTTGCCGATGCCGATGATGTCGAGCAACTCATCGCTCGTTGCACCACGATCCTCGGCTTCTTGTACCATGGCTTGAAAGCCGTTTTTGACCAGACGGGTGGGAGAGAGTTTCCTGAAGTGAAGCATCGTGTCTCCCTCGTTCAGGTTCAGGCAGTAGCGCTTGAAGTCCTCATGGGCGCTACTCTCTTGGGTCAAAGCAAACAGGGTGCCGATCTGAACTCCGTCGGCGCCCATGGCTTCGACGGCCAGCATGGCATCTCCAGTGGCAATGCCTCCAGCGGCAATGAGCGGCAGGCTTGTCGCACGGCGCACAGCAGGAATCAGGCACATCGTCGTCGTCTCTTCCTTACCGTTATGACCGCCAGCCTCAAAGCCCTCGGCGACAACTGCGTCAACGCCAGCAGCCTCGCACTTGGCCGCAAATGCCGATGACGAGACCACGTGAGCTACCTTGATGCCGCGCTCGTGCAGCCAGCCAGTCCATTTCTTGGGGCTGCCTGCCGATGTGAAAACGACGGGAACCTTCTCGTCGGCAATGACTTCCATCAGTTCAGCGGCTTGTGGCCGCATCAGCGGCACATTCACCCCAAAGGGGTAGGGGGTCGCTTGGCGGCACTTCACAATGTGTTCGCGCAGCACGTCGGCAGTCATCGAGCCTGCTCCTATCAGACCCAGTCCGCCCGCATTGCTCACGGCGGCAGCGAGTTCCCATCCGCTGCACCACACCATGCCTCCAGCAATGATGGGATAGTCGATATCAAACAGTTCGGTGATTCTGGATTTCATGGCCATGGTAAAGTCCTCCTTTCTTGTCGATTAGATGATACCAAAAGCCACATCCATCATCTGGGTGAAGTTGTTCTGGCGCTCTTCGGCCGTAGTCACCTCGCCGGTTACAAGCGAGTCGCTGATGGTGCACAGGCACAGGGCGCGGGCGCCGCTGCGGGCTGCGTTCATATACAGGGCTGGTGCCTCCATCTCGACAGCGAGCACGCCCATCTTCTGCCACTGGTCGGTGTCGGGACTGTCGTCATAGAAGGTGTCCGACGAGTATACGTTACCCACCTTGTAGCGGTAGCCCAGTTCCTCGGCCTTCTCGACAGCGGCACGCAGCAGACCAAAGTCGGCAATCGGCGCATAGATGCCGGGCAAGTGGAATTGCATGGCATAGGCGCTGTTGGTGCATGCACCCTGGGCCATTACCAGATCGCCGATGTGCAGGTCGGGATGCATCGAGCCTGCAGAGCCCACGCGGATAATGGTCTTCACATCATAGAAGTTGAACAACTCGTAGGAGTAGATGCCTATCGAGGGAATGCCCATACCATGGCCCTGGACTGACACGCGCTGGCCCTTGTACATGCCTGTATAGCCCAGCATGCCACGCACCTGGTTATAGAGCACGGGGTTCTCTAGGTAACGCTCGGCCATCATCTTGGCGCGCAGGGGGTCGCCGGCCATGATCACTGTGGATGCAATCTCTCCACGCTTGGCTCCGATGTGCGGAGTTGGTGTTTTATCTGCCATAATATTTAAATTCTGTTTTTATGTTGATTATGTGAATGTCGTTTTTGTTAAGTTATGCTCCAGTGATAAAACTGGTGATGAGGTCATGCACCTGGGCAACAGCGGTGTCAAGGTCGTCGTTGATGACGGTGTGGTCAAACTGCGGGCCGATGGAGATCTCAAACTCGGCTTTATCGACGCGGGCCTTGATGTCCTCCATGCTGTCGGTGCCTCGCTTGATCAGGCGCTGGCGCAGGACTTCGACACTGGGTGGCTGGATGAAGATGGCCAACGCACGGTCGCCATACATCTTCTTGACATTGACGCCGCCCAGGACATCCAGGTCGAGTACCACATTCATTCCCATGCCGGTGATGCGTTCCACCTCGCTCTTGAGCGTGCCGTAGTAGCGCCCCTCATACACCTCTTGATACTCGACAAGCTCATCGTTGGCGATCTTGCGCTGGAACTCCTCGAGGGTCAAGTAATAGTAGTCCACCCCGTTAACTTCCTCGCCCCGGCGTGGGCGCGTGGTAGCCGATACCGAGAAGGCGAGTCTCAACGATTTGTCCTCCATGATGCGCCCGATGATGGTCGATTTACCCGAGCCCGATGGCGCTGATATAATAATCAATTTGCCTTGTTCCATATCTTAATACTGTTAGAGCACATTCAGGACTTGTTCCTTGATCTGCTCGAGATGGTCCTTCATGCGCACCACCAGGTTTTGCAGGTCGGCCTGATTGGCCTTGGAACCCATGGTGTTGACTTCACGCCCGATTTCCTGGCTGATGAAACCCAGCTTCTTGCCTTGGCCGGGCTCGTCACTCTTCATCGTTTCCAGGAAGTAGTTCAGGTGGTTCTGCAGGCGAATCTTCTCCTCGGTTATATCCAGTTTCTCTATATAATAGATGAGTTCCTGCTCAAAACGGTTTTTGTCATAATCCACTTCCTTGATCTTGGAGAGCGAGTCAAGGAGGCGTGATTTGATTTTCTGGGTGCGGGGCTCTTCATATTTTGGCACCTCGTTGAGGAGGGCCTGGATAGCGGCGATTGTCTCCTCAAAGAAGGTCTCCAACCGCGCGCCTTCTTGACGACGGAATTCAATCAGCTGTTGGGTGGCTTGGGTAACCACCTCTTTTACTACTGCCAGTTCCTCGGCGTCGGCCTCGGTGGCCTTGGCGTCGGTCTTGAGCGCGTCGGGCATGCGCAGCAGGGTGGCATACCAGTCTTGGGGCTGGGGCAGATTCAGCCGTGTCGCCATCTCCTCGATCTGGGCCTTGTATTGCTCCAGCATTGCGATGTTGATGGTGCCCGAAGGGGCGCCCTCGATGGGCTCACAATAGACAAACAGGTCGATCTTGCCACGCAGCAGGGCCTGTGATACAATATTGCGCAGCTCCATCTCAATCATGCGATGGCTTTGGGGCGAGCGCACCCCAAAATCAAGTTGTTTACTGTTCAACGATTTAACTTCGGCGGTGATTTTCTTGTTGTTGTAAACTTTTACCGCTTTGCCAAATCCGGTCATCGATAGTATCATAGCTATATAGATTTTTCGTTCAATCTGCAAAATTACAAAAAATAATCTTCC
The DNA here is from genome assembly GCA_946406035.1 of uncultured Prevotellaceae bacterium. GTDB lineage: Bacteria > Bacteroidota > Bacteroidia > Bacteroidales > Muribaculaceae > Sodaliphilus. The sequence continues at coordinate 1,907 of CAMJJG010000043.1, read as the reverse complement.
CTCTTCCCTTTAGGCCGTTTATTTTTATCATGATGAGCCATCATGAACTCGTGGGGGATGGGGAAATAGCCTTTTTTTACTGGGTTATTAACTCTGTTATTTGTTTATATGCCAAGAAATGTGTAATTTTGCATGTCTCAAAATGTGAAGCCATTTCTCAACATCAGTGAATATTATGGTTTTTGGTGGTAATAGCAGTTTGAGTTATCTTTGTACTGAAAAAAGAGGAGTACACGAGGAAGATGCAACCAATGAATTGGAATCGATTGATATCGGACAAACGCCTGGGTCTGGAGCATATCAATGATGATAAGAGTGGAGGTGGTGTCAGGAGCGACTTTGAACGCGACTATGACCGCCTGGTGTTCTCGTCGCCCTTCCGTCGCTTGCAGAATAAGACACAGGTCTTCCCGCTACCCGATAGCATCTTTGTCCATAATCGATTGACCCACAGCCTGGAAGTGTCGAGTGTGGGCAAGTCGATGGCTCGCGAGGTGGCCATCCGCCTCATGCCGCGATACCAGCATGAGCCCTGGGTCGAGAAGCTGCGCGATATCAGCGAGATTGTTGCTGCCGCCTGTTTGGCTCATGACTTGGGTAACCCTCCGTTTGGCCATTCGGGAGAGAAGACGATTGGGGCTTACTTTAGCGAGGGGCGCGGCTTGGAGTTCAAGGACAAGTTCACTGTTGAGCAGTGGAACGACCTCATCCACTTTGAGGGCAATGCCAACTCGTTGCGCACGCTGGTTCACCAGTTTAACGGCCGGCGTCCGGGCGGTTTCGCGATGACCTACTCGACGCTGGCATCAATAGTCAAGTATCCCTACTCGTCGATGTATGCTGGCGCCAAGGGCAAGTTCGGCTTTTTCACTACCGAGAAAGAAATCTTTAAGCGCATTGCCGACGAGTTGGGCCTCATTCGCCTGGAGGAGGACCGCTATTGCCGGCATCCGCTCGTGTATATTGTTGAGGCTGCCGACGACATCTGCTACCAGATCATGGACATTGAGGACGGCCATAAACTCAAGATCATTGGCACCGACGAGACCATCGACCTGTTGCTGGGCTTCTTTGACAAGGAGCGACAGGCCCACCTGCGCCAGCACATGATGCGTGTGGCAGACCCCAATGAGAAGATCGCCTACCTGCGCTCATGCATCGTGGGGTTGCTGGTCGAGCAGTGTGCAGCTGTCTTTGCGGCCCACGAGGACGAGATCATGGAGGGGTGCTTCGAGGGGAGCCTCATCGACCACATCGACTCGTTGCCAGCCCGAGCCTATCAGGCTTGTAGCGCATTGGCCCAGCAACGGCTCTACAGGGCAAGTTATGTCGTCGACGTTGATTTGGCAGGTAACCGCATCATCAACTTGCTGCTCGAGAAGCTCATCGAGGCAGTCATGCACCCCGAGCGCAACTACTCGCAGCTGTTGATGAACAAGTTTCCGCAGCAGTATGACGTGCATGCGCCAACGCTGTTCGAGCAGGTACAGGCCGTGCTCGACCACATCAGCGCGATGACCGACGTGTATGCCCTCAACCTCTACCGCCAGCTCGATGGCATCTCGCTACCCACTGTGTAACACCAAACTCCTAACTTCTCATTCCTAAATCCTAACTGAATATGGGACTGATTGACGATAAAAAACGTGTAAACGACATAGAACTCACCGAGGAACGTGCAATTCTCGTGGGACTGATCACGCCCCAGCAGGGCGAGGCCAAGGCTCGCGAGTATCTCGATGAACTGGAGTTCCTGGCCGAGACCGCCGGGGCAACGACGGTGCACACCTTCCTGCAGCGCTGTGACGGCCCTAACAGCACCAGCTATGTGGGCAAGGGTAAGCTCGAGGAGATTGTGGCCTATGTCGAGGACAACGACATCAGCCTGGTCATCTTTGACGACGACC
>CAMJJG010000042.1 GCA_946406035.1 uncultured Prevotellaceae bacterium | reverse complement strand
CCGCTGGCCTTGTCAAGGTCTACGACCTTATTAGACATGAAAAAGAAGCACAGGACACGCTATTTAGCATTAAAAGAAATGCTAATCAACTGAGTATCAGACATCGTCTATTTTCGCTAAACGCTTGTGCAGAAAACAGGAGGCAGTACATAACCACCAAGTGCTAGGCAACATCACCAACACCGACGACTTGCCAACTAATGCTCTTGTTGGCTTCGCTGATGTTGGAGGCATTGCTTCTATATCAATCCCGATTTTTTGTGTTATTTCCCTTTCAGGATCTTCCACGACAGGAGCTGAGCCTTCTTGAGGCTTGCTGGATTGCTGGCGTCGATGTCATACTTCTCGGCTGGTGGAATGACGACAATCGTGCCGGGACGCACGTTGTTCGGGTCGGATATAATATCCTTATTCTCCTCATAGATATACACCCAGAACCAGGGGCTGTCATAGTACCTGTCAGAGAGTGTGCTCAACACGATCTTGGAGGTGACGGTGTCGGTAATCACAGCCGGTGCCGCCTCTACGACCATTTCGCTGCTGTCATTCATAGCTAGGCCCGATGAGGCATCGCTGCCATTGCCGCTGCCGCGCAACAACAGCCACGACAACCACGACAACAAGCCCACTGCCGCCAGGGCCACGACGAACAGCCAGGGACGCAGCTTGAGGGACTTGCGGCGCTTGGCGAGTTGCTGTGCGGTGGGAGTGTAGGCGTTTCGAGGTTCAGGACGATAGAAGTTGTCCTGCGGCTCGGGGGCTGCAGCAGGAGGATTATCCTGTTTGGCGGGCTGCTCCTTGACTGGTTCTTGAGATGGCGCGGGTGTATCGGGCTGATCTATAGCCCCCTCCATAAACGGCAGCGTATAGCCCAATGGCTCAGGAACAAAGAACTCGTCGGGCTCAGAGTTGGGGAACAATTCCTCGAGCTCGGGATAGTCACCACCACCCGGGGCAAGCGATCCAGCATCTTTCTCGACGGGAGGCTCCTCCTTGATGGTTTCGGTCTTGACGGGGGGCTCGGCGGCGGCTGATTCCTCGCTCTGGGAATTTACGGGCGATGGCGACAAGTTTGACGGGTATTTCCTGTCAATGGCAGCTAGCTCCTCGTCGGTGACAGCGTCGTCAAGAATCACCGACTCGAATTGTGCAAAAGGCTGGTTCACAGCCTCGGCGAGAGACTTATCGGGAGTAAAGGACACTTTCCTGTAGCCACTGATCTGCACCTCATGGCCTGTTGAGATATCCACACTCTTGCGCGACTTAACATCGGTGACCTTAAAGGTACCGATGCCCTTCACTTTTACACTTTCCCCATCAATAAGCGCCTGGGATACAGTGGCAAACAATTCCCTAAGGAAGAGGTCGCACAACCGCTTGGAGGTTGAGGTAGCCTCGACCATCAGTTCAACCAGCTCGACAAATGTGATTTTGGCGTTCATCGTCAATCCTCCTATTACTTATTTGAGTTTTGCCTTGAGCACATTGCTCACCTTGAAGCCGAGCACCACCCTGGGAGGCACCAGCGTTCTCTTTCCCGTATTGGGATTCACCATGACGCGCTCGTTGCGCTTCTTGGGCTCAAACGTGCCAAATCCAGGCACATACACGCGATCCATCTCGCCACAGCGGGCCTGCAACACGCCAGCAAGGGCATCCATCAGCTTGTCCACGTCGGCCGTTGTGCGTCCCAGATTGGCTGCGACAATCTCCACCAGTTTTTTATTGTCCATAAGGAAAACCTTTCTAAATCAGAGTGCAAATTTAGCGATATTTTTTGTCATTTGGCGATTTTCAATTAATTTTGTCAATTCATTAGCCTTCGGTTGAGATAAAAAACATTATTATAACGCATTATATTATGAGAAAAATTGTCATTCTTGACGGATATGCCGGTAATCCGGGCGACCTCTCCTGGGAACCGATGAAGGCATTGGCCCCCTGTGACATACATGACTTTGGTACCGCCGCCACGGTGGTCGAGCGCTGCCAGGGCGCCGAGATGGTGCTGACCAACAAGGTACCCATCGACGCAGCCGCTATGGCCCAACTGCCCGAGTTGAAGTACATCGGCGTCATGGCCACTGGATTTAACGTGGTTGACGTCGCCGAGGCCACCCGCCGCGGCATCGTGGTTACCAACGTCCCCGCCTATAGCACCGACAGCGTGGCCCAACTGACCATTGCCCACCTGTTGAACATCTGCTGGCAACCCCAGCACTATACCGACGAAGCCCATGACCTGAAGTGGACCAACTGCGGCAGCTATGCCTACTTCAACACGCCACTCATCGAGCTGGCAGGCAAGCAGATGGGTATCGTGGGACTGGGCAACATCGGCACCGCTGTAGCCCGTATTGCCCTGGCGATGAACATGAGCGTGATGGCGTTTACCAGCAAGCGCCCCGACCAGTTGCCCGACGGAGTGACCAAGGCCGACAACCTTGAGCACCTGATGCGCACGAGCGACGTGCTCTCCATGCACTGCCCGCTCAATGCCGACACCACCGGCATGATTAATGCCCAGCGACTGGCGATGATGAAACAGGGATCAATCGTGCTCAACATGGCGCGTGGTGCCCTCATTGTCGAGAAAGACCTGGCCGACGCACTGAACAGCGGCCACTTGTTTGCCGCGGCTATTGACTGTACCAGCGTCGAGCCACCCGCCGCCGACCACCCGCTGCTCACGGCACGCAACTGCTATATCACGCCACACATCGGCTGGACGAGCTTTGAGGCTCGAGAGAGGCTGATGGATGTCATCACCAGGAACGTCGCCGCCTATATCGACGGGCAGCCCGTCAATGTAGTCAATAACAAGTAATCTTTTTTTCATCACTATGAACGAGCAAGATATCATCAACGAGGCCCTTGCTTGGGCCGAGGGCACACATTGTGCCATTACCGTGTGTGACCTGGAAGGGAAAGTAATCTTCATGAACGAGCGGTCAAGGGCAACCTTTGACAAGGACGGACGCACGATGCTGGGCCAGAATCTGATGCCCTGCCACAGCGCCAAGTCACAGGAGAAGATTCGCCACATGATCGAGACCGACACGGTCAATTGCTACACGATTGACAAACAAGGTGTCAAGAAAATGATTTACCAAACGCCGTGGCGCCGCGACGGCAAGGTGTGTGGCATGGTGGAGATCTCGATGGTCATTCCTCAAGAGATGCCTCATTACATCAGGTAATAGGTGCAACAACGCTAGTCACATCACAGTTTTTTTATTTACCTTTGCTGGCAATTTAATCAACATTGAATGGGAACATGACACAAAAGAAGATCACCATTGCCATTGATGGCCACTCATCAACGGGCAAGAGCACCATGGCCAAGGCGCTGGCCAAGCGCATCGGTTACGCCTACGTTGACACCGGCGCGATGTATCGTGCCGTAACGCTGTTTGCCCTGCGCAACAAGCTCATCAAACGCGGCAAGGTTGACGAGCCGGCACTCAAGGAGCACTTGAGGCACGGTGACATCACCATCACCTTCCGCCCCACACGCGAGGGCAAAAGCGTGACCGTGCTCAACGGCAAGAACGTGGAGCGATACATCCGCTCGATGCGCGTGAGCAACGTGGTGAGCATCATTGCCGCCATCGGCTTCGTGCGCAAGGCGATGGTCAAGCAGCAGCAGGCCATGGGCAAGGACAAGGGACTGGTGATGGATGGCCGCGACATTGGCACCGTGGTGTTTCCTGATGCCGAGATGAAGGTTTTTGCAACAGCCAGTGCCCAAGTGCGCGCCCAGCGCCGCTACGACGAGCTGCGCGCCAAGGGCGACACCACCACGACGCTTGAACAGGTGCTGGCCAATGTCACCGAGCGTGACCGCATCGACAGCACCCGCAAGGAGAGCCCGCTGCGCCAAGCCCATGACGCCGTGGTGCTTGACAACTCACACATGACCCTCGAGCAACAGAACGAGTGGCTCTATCAGCTATACCTCTCACGAGTGAACGGCTGACACCCATCACGCACACAACACAGACTAACGATCGTGGCGATAATTGAGATAGATAAGGGATCTGGATTCTGCTTCGGAGTGACGACAGCCATCCGCAAGGCCGAGGAGGAGCTCAACGAGAGCGGCCACCTGTACTGCCTGGGTGACATCGTCCACAACACGGCCGAGGTGGACCGCCTTGCAAGCCGTGGCCTCGAGACCATCACCCATGAGCAGCTGGAACAGCTCCATGACGTGAAAGTCCTGCTGCGCGCCCACGGTGAGCCGCCCGAGACCTACCTGACCGCCCGCCGCAACAACATCGAGATCATTGATGCCACATGCCCCGTGGTGCTGAAACTGCAGCAACGCATCAATGCGACCTATCATGGCAGCGACACGGGCATGGAGGCACCACAAATCGTCATCTACGGCAAGCGGGGACATGCCGAGGTTCTGGGCCTGGTGGGACAGACCCAGGGTCATGCCACCGTTATCGAGAACATTGACGAGATCGACAAGATTGACTACTCGCGCGACATCTACCTGTACTCCCAGACGACCAAGAGCGTACAGGAGTTTCAGCGCATCGTCCAGGAAATCAAGCGACGAGTTGCCAGTGGTGTGACCTTCCGCAGTTTTGACACCATCTGCCGCTCGGTGGCCAACCGCATCCCACAGATCCGCGAGTTTGCCGCCCGCCACGAACTCATCCTGTTCGTCAGCGGCGCCAAGAGCAGTAACGGGCGCATCCTGTTTGCCGAGTGCAAGGACGCCAATGCCGATTCCCATCTCATCAGCAGCGAGGACGACATCGACGCCGCCTGGCTCGCCGGTAAGGAACGCATCGGCATCTGTGGGGCGACCTCGACCCCGCGCTGGCTCATGCAACGCGTGAGCGATGCCGTGCAGCGGCTCATCGACAACACGAGCAACAACGAGGAACAATCGTTTATCAACAACCATCAACAGACATGACCAAAAAGAACCTCATCATCATTATCTGCCTGCTCACGGTCATCGACCTGGTAGCGGCAGGATGGTATGCTACTCGACGCATCGAGGCCAGCGGCAAGAGCCAGAGCCTGTTTGGGCAACGGGACTCGACCGAGTACATTGCCATGGCCGACACTATGAGCAGCACGACCCAAGCCGACGTTTTTGATAAAACGCACCAGAACACCTACTACTTCACGGCCAATAAGGCGTCGAAAGACGGCGACTACACCTCCTACTACACGAGCACCAAGCACGTGAAGGTGCGCTGGCCCCAAAAGGTGAACGGCAACGATGAACTTACCGACCTGAACAAGGAACTGATCAAAACGGCCTTTGGCTCGAGCCACACCCAGTTGAAGGACGCCCGATATGCCTACCTCAACTCGCCGGTGTTCAACAATCCCAGCGCGGTGGGCGATGATTACCGCACCCTCGTCAAGGCCCCTCGGGTCTATCCCGTGTATGGCAACGTGAGCCAGGTGCTGGTCTTTCCCTACATGACATCCCAGCGGCTGCTCGTCATCGAGGTTGACAAGGTGGAATATAACGGCAACTCGACCGACAAGAGTAGCAGCTATGTACACTACGACCGCCAGAACCAGCGTGTGCTTTCTCGCGTGGACATCCTGGCTGCCGACGCCAGCAAGGAGAACCAGCTGCTCAAGGTCATCAATGACAAGATTGATGACCTGAACAAGCGTCGCGGCGACGACAGGAGGCTGCAACACGCCCTTAACGTGCCTGCCGACATCTGCTGCAGCAAGAAGGGAGTCCTGTTCATGTTCAAGCAAGGTTCTATCGATGACGAGCCCATCGAGATTCTGATCGACTATGACAAGGCCGAGCCGTTTTTCACCAACGAGTTCAAGCAGCTACAAGCAAACAATGGCGGCTACTGGCTATACAAGGAGACCCTCAAGCCCGAGCCCATCAACAATCAGCCTGCGGTCACCAAGCAGCCCGCAGTCACCCAATCCAAGAGCTCATATACAAAGAAAAGGAAATCCTATTACAAGCGACCAGCCTACAAGCCCAGGTTCAAGCCAAAACGAACCAATCGGAGGCGTTATAGCGGGGCAAGGCATAGATCTGGATATTACGGTTACGCTGCGAAGCGGCATTCGAGGCATCGCCAACGCTGAGTCCGCGGGCCTCTAGAGCCTCGCGCATGACCGATAACGCCAACTCGGGCGAGTTGTTCTTCTCGCTCAAGTGGCACAGAAACACATATTGTAATCCCTCATGGTAATTTTGAGCGACAAACTCGGCTGCCACGGCATTGTCCAGGTGGCCGTTTTCCTTTTTCACCCTCGCCTTGAGGAACTCGGAATAGCCCCCTTCTTCCAGCTTCTTCAAGTCATAGTCACACTCGATCATCAGGTAGTTGGCTCGGCTCATGTAGTAGGCCGCGCGCGGGGTGATTGATCCCATGTCAGACCCAACGACAAAGGTCTCGCCCTCATACTGGATGCTAAATCCCACACTCTTGACGTCGTGCAATGTCTCGAAGGGGGTAATCTCCATATCCAGGATGCGGAATGGTATCTCCTTGAAGATGGGCACATGATAGTCGGCTATGCGGCCCGAAATGCGGGTGCGCTGCAACATTTGGGCCATCACTCCCATCGTGCAATAGACGCTGCAATGGCAACGCTTCACCGCATCATAGAGGCAGCGCATGTGGTCCTGGTGGGCATGAGTGAGCAAGACACCCTTGACCATGTCGGGCGACACGCCGTTGCGTTCCAGCTCGGCAAAGGCTTGATCGAGCGTGAGAACGTCCTGATGCTCGGGGTTCTTTTTCTTCCTGTGATACTTTACCGGCTCTCTGATTCCGGCATCAATCAGGACTCCACCACGCGGCGTGCCCAGATAGGCGCAATTTCCACTACTGCCGCTGCCAAAGCTCATAAAGCACAACCCCTTGCCCACACCCGCATAAACTGGTGCCGACGATGGCTGGTTATCGCCAGGGGCAGGCATGGGGGGAGTGTCATCGCCATTCACGTCAAATGCGATCTTCAACGGGCGCCCGTCATTGGTATATCCTTTATATTTGTGTCCTGACATATCGCGGTGTGCTATTGAAACAAGAGGAAAATCGTGGGTATCTTGTGATAATCATAGGGGGATTGACGCCACTGGCCCAGTGTGCGGGTAACAATGCTCTGTTTGTCCCCCGTAATATCGCTAGCGACACACAGACGCATGCCCGATGGCAAGCTCGTCGCCAGGTCGGCAATCAACTGGTTGTTGCGATAGGGAGCCTCGATGAAAATCTGGGTCTGGCGCTCGCGCTCGATGCGACGGGTCAACTCCTTGAGCCGAACTTGACGCGCACGGGAATCAACGGGCAGATAGCCCTCGAAGGCAAAGCTCTGGCCATTGAAGCCCGATGCCATCAGACTCATCAGGATGCTAGATGGCCCCACCAGCGGGAATACCTTGTAGCCCTTGCGCTGAGCGATTGCAACAAGGTCGGCACCTGGATCGGCAACAGCAGGACAGCCGGCATCGCTGATGACCCCCACAGGCTCGCCACGCCCAATAGGGTCTAACAGAGCCTCGAGCGCGACAACGTCGCTCAGGTCGGAGTGCTCATTGAGCTCATTAAAGGTGAGCGCGTCGATGTCGATATCGCGATTACATTTCTTGAGAAAACGCCGGGCCGAGCGCAGGCTCTCGACCACAAAAAACCGTATTCCACACACAACCTCGATGTTATGTGCGGGCAACACCCTGTCCAGTGACACATCGCTCAACTGGCAGGGAATCAAATACAATCCTGCTTCTAGAGCCATCAATACAATAGTTCTCTATGATATAATTCGCAAAATTAATCAAAAATCCTTATTCGATTTGCATTTTTCTTATTCTTATTGAAGATTTTCTCCAATATATCGTACCTTTGCAGCCATGCAATACATCGGTGAACTGATTTCAATAGGCGTTGCGTTCTCTTGGACGGCCACAGCACTGCTCAGTGAATTTGGCAGCAAGCGCATGGGTAACTTGACGCTTAACCTGACTCGCATGGCCATCACGCTCATATTCTCGGCCATCATGTTCTGGATGATGACTGGCTCAGCGCTCCCTGCGGGAGCAAGCAACGAGGCCTACCTGTGGATGATGCTGTCCGGGCTGGTGGGTTATGTCATCGGTGACTATTGCCTGTTCCAGTGCTACATCATCATCGGATCCAAGTTCGGCCAGCTGTTCATGACGCTGGCCCCGATTGCCGCCGCCATCACGGCCTGGTTCACACTGGGTCAGCAGATCCGACCCCAATCCATGCTGGCCATGGCTGTCACACTGGCGGGTATCGCCATCAGCGTGCTCGGGCGTGGCGACCACCACAAGCTATCGCTCAAGTTGCCGCTGTCGGGAGTGTTGTTTGCCATCGGCGCCGCCGTGTGTCAAGGCGTTGGGCTCGTGTTGAGCAAGATAGGCATGAACCATTACGAGGCCTCACTGTCCACACAACTAGAGGAGTGGATGTTACCATTCCACGCCAATTTCTTCCGCTGCGTTGCGGGAATTGTGGGTTTTGCTCTGCTGATGGCCCTTACCGAGGGGTTTGCCCCGCTGCGCAAGGGCATGCATGACCGCAAGGGTATGGCGGCAGCTGTGCTGACGACCATCTTCGGCCCGTTTGTCGGTGTGGGCTGCTCGCTGCTTGCCGTGCAATATACCGCTGCAGGCATCGCCAGCACCCTGATGGCGCTGACGCCCATTATCATCATTTTACCCGCCTACTGGATTTTCAAACAACCCATCACTGCCAAGAGCCTGGTGGGTGCCTTCATCTCGGTCATCGGCGTGTCCCTGTTCTTCCTCTTGTAGCAGGCATCATCACATGATGCCGCGCTCACGCAACTTCTTCTGCCAGTTCCAGGCACTGAGCATCGTGTCGTCGAGCGAGATCTCGGCATGCCAGCCCAGGACCTCGTTGGCCCGCTTGGGGTCAGCCCAGATTTGCACGATGTCGCCCTGGCGACGCGGCGCGATCTTGTGGGGCACCTTCACGCCCGTCGCGCGTTCAAACGAGTGAAGCAGTTCAAGAACCGAAGCTCCTTTACCGGTACCAATGTTAAAGATTTCCAACGCTTCCTCGCTCTTGTCCTCGAGCATGCGCTCCAGAGCCTTGACGTGGGCCTTGGCCAGGTCAACGACGTTAATGAAGTCACGGATGCAGGAACCGTCACGCGTGGGATAGTCGTCGCCAAAGATACTCAACTCCTTGCGCACACCGATGGCCGTCTGAGTCAAATAGGGCACCAGGTTCTGGGGCACACCGTTGGGCAACTCACCGATTTCGGCACTTGGATGGGCGCCGATGGGGTTGAAGTAGCGCAGCAGGATGGCCTTGATGGGGCTGCCACTGCGGATGACGTCGGCAATGATGTCCTCACAGATCTGCTTGGTCGCGCCATAGGGTGAGGTGGCCTTTTTGGTGGGTGCGTCCTCGGTAATCGGGTTTTGATCGGGCTCGCCATAGACGGTGCATGATGATGAGAACACAAAACCCTTGACGCCAAACTCAGGCATCAACTCCAGCAAGTTGAGCAGGATGTTGAGATTGTTGCGGTAGTACATGATGGGTTTCTGCACACTCTCGCCAACGGCCTTGCTGGCGGCAAAGTTGATAATACCGTTAATGCCGGGATTGTCCTCAAACAGTTGTCTAACCACCGTGCGGTCGGTGCAATCACCCTGCACAAACACCGGGCGCTTGCCAGTAATGTGCTCGATGCCATCCAGTACCTCGATATTGCTATTACTCAGGTTGTCAATGATGACGACCTCATAGCCTGCCTGTTGCAACTCTACCGTTGTGTGTGAACCGATGAAGCCGGTTCCGCCGGTGACCAAAATCTTTCCTTTCATAACTGAATACCTTATATTATTTATATTAATTTTAATTATTATTTCTTGAAACGGGAGCGGATAAACTCTATGCAATCCTCAAATATCTTGGCCCTGGTCAACTTCATTACCAGTCCATAGAGCACCACCGCCATCACCACCCGTACTACCAGCAGCAGACGCAAGTCGGTAATGAAGGCAGTGGCCAGGTTGGTGACCAGCATCACAGCCAGGCTGATGAGCATGAATGGCATGATGTCACGCAACATGGTGACCAGCCGGTAGCCTATCAAGCGCGAGGCAAAGAACTGCCATGCAAACAGCCATAGCACATTGATGGCAGCAAACGCCGCCACCATGGCAATGAAACCTATCGAGTGGCAGGCCAGTACTGCGGTAATGACGATGGCGATCTGGGCAATGTTCAGCCACATGTAGACATCAGACTTGCCCAAACTGAGCAGCAGGTTTTGATACACGCTGTAAAGTGGCAGGAAGGCGCCGCCCATGCAGAGAATCTGCAGCGGCGAGATGCTGTCGATCCATTTATCACCAATGGCGAGCAAAATAAACTCTGGCGCCACCATCGACAGGCCAAACATCGCCGGAAACGACAGGAAAGCCGTGAAACGCAGCATCTTGCCGAACACACGCCGCTGGCGTTCATTGTCATCATTGACTTGAACCATGACGGGTTGGGTGATCTGTGACACCGAGCCCGTGACGAGCGAACTCGCCATCGTGTTCCACTTGTTGGCCTGGGTGAAGTTGCCCACGTCATGAGCCGGATACAAGCGGCCAAAGATGACCGTCAGCACATTGTTGCTGATCGTGCTCAACACGGCCGTTATCAACACCTTGTAACTGAATGCAAACATGCGCTTGACCGGCGTGAAATCCACCTTGAATGTGGGCCACCAGTGGGCGAATGAATAACGGCCGATGCAGATGACCACATTGTAGAGCACCTGCTGTGTGGCCAGACTCCAGTAAGAAAACCCCTTGAAAGCCATGAGCACGCCCACCGTGCCCGACACCACAAGTGCCGACAGCGAAATGATCGCCTTTTCCTTCATCTTGAGGCTGCGCACCATCACGGCATTGGGCGAGATGCCCACAGCAGCAAAGATGAGGCCCACAAAGACAAAACGGGAAAGTGATGTCAAGCACGGCTGATGAAAGAAGGCCGCAATCAACGGAGCACAGAAGAACAGGATGCCATACAGGAACAGGCTCGACAAGACGTTAAACCAGAATACCGAGTTATAATCGTTGTGGGTGATGTTCTTGACATTAATCAGAGCTACACCGAAGCCGCTCTCCTGCAGATTGCCGGCAATGAGCGAGAAGATGGCCAGCATGCCCACAATGCCGTATTCCTCGGGTGAGAGCAGGCGTGCCAGGAAGATGCCGATGACCAGGTTGAGCAACTGCATGCCCCCACTGCTGAGGACACCCCAGAACAACCCTTGGGCAGTTTTCTGTTTTAAGGTTTGGTTGCCGTTCTCCTCGCTCATCCCTGATTCAATATCATGTCAATCCACTCGCGCACACAGGCATCACCGCCACGCCGTGACAGGATGCGGATGCCGGGTATGTTTTTCACTTTCTCGCAGGCATTGGCTGGACAGGCAGCCCAACCCACCGCTGCCAGCAGGTCATAGCAGTTGACATCGTCGCCGACGTAGGCCACCTGCTGCAGCGTGATGCCCAACTGATCGCATATCTCGCGCGCAGCGGCCAGTTTGCCTCCATCGCGGGCACTCTGCTTGAGGTAATCAAGGCCCAACTTGCGCGCCCGGTTCACGTTGATGGGCGTGTTCTCACTGGTGACGATACCCACCTTGACACCGGTGCGCTGCAGCAACTGCAGGCCCATGCCATCGCGGGTATTGAATTTCTTGAATTCGGTACCATCGGTGCCATAATACATGCCGCCGTCGGTCAACGTGCCGTCAACATCGGTCAGCAGCAATCTGATGTCACTCGGCCGAGGCACTCGGGCCGAGGTGTTGTTATCACTAGTGGTGCTATGAGATTCTGCCATCTTGATTCTATTAGATTTATCTTTCGCGTGTTATTATCCTGCTCGTTGATTCTATTTCACATATTTCTCAACATGATAACGCGGGCGATGCTTACCCTCGGTGTAGATGCGGCCAACGTAGGCCGCCAAAACACTTAGGCACATCAACACACATCCACCCACAAACCAGATTGAGAGCATCAGCGAAGCCCAGCCTGGCACGCCATTACCCTGACACAGCGCGACGATCACATAGGCTAAAATCGCCAGGCTAATCAACAAGAACACAGCGCCCAGGTAGAAAATGAGTCTCAACGGCTTCACGCTGAACGAGGTAATCCCATCGACTGCAAATGAGATCATCTTGCCTAGGGTATATTTGCTCTTTCCCATCTGGCGCTCGCTCCGGTCATAATATACCGTATCGGTCTGATAACCAAGCAGGGGGACCAGACCACGCAGGTACAGGTTGCGCTCGTCATACTGGCACAGGGCGTCCACCGCGCGGCGACTCATTAACCTGAAGTCGGCATGATTATACACCGATTTTGCGCCCATATCGGTCATGAAACGGTAGAAGGCTTGGGCCGACGTCCGCTTGAAGAATGAGTCGGCCTTGCGCGACCGCCGCACACCATAAACGATGTCGCAGCCCGTGTCAAACTTTTTCACCATCTCGGGAATGGCGTTGATGTCATCTTGCAGATCGGCGTCGATCGACACCGTCACATCGGCATCGGCTCGAGCGGCCTCGAGTCCAGCCATGAGCGCATTCTGGTGGCCCACATTGCCGGCGAGCTTCAATCCGCGCACATGAGTGCCACAGCATCCCTCGACAATCGGCCATGTGCGGTCATGCGAGCCATCGTCAACATAGAGGATATAGCTACCCTGGCCAACCAGGCGGGCAGCAATCATGGCATCGAGCAATGCCAGCAGTCGCTCGTTGGTTTGCGGCAACACTGCCTCCTCGTTGAAACAAGGCACAACTATTGCTAAAGTCGATTTCTCCATTTTACATGTCCTCGCCCCACTCTATATAAGGGGGACTAATCGGCAAAGTTACACTTTTAAAACGGATTCCACAAACCAAATGTTGCCCAACCCACATTTTTTGGCCATAAGCACCTGAAATAGACCGACATATAATTCATCCAGTAATACCCACAAGCATTTTGGCATGGAGCCATAATCAGTTATATACAAAAATAATGAAAAAAACAATAGTGATTATCGCAGAAATATCGAGAAATGTGCATACCTTTGCTACGGCATCTGCATCACTGCATTTGTGTTGAATCTGTCTTAATATTTTAAGCTATGAAGGTGATTATTGTGGGAGCTGGAGCCATTGGCGCTCATCTGGCCGACCTGTTTTCCAAAATCAGGCAAGACATCATCGTTATTGATGAGGATCAAGAGAAGCTAGAACGCATCCAAGCCGACAGCGACTTGATGACCATACGCTCATCGGCCAACACGCCCATCCAGTCCCTGAAGGACGCACACGTCAACCGCGCGGACCTGTTCATCGCAGTCACCCGTGACGAGAATCTGAACTTGAGCCTGTGTGTGCTAGCCAAGTCCATGGGCGCACGGCAAACCGTGGCCAAAGTCGAAAATGCCGAGCTTAGTGACCCTCAAATCATCGACGCATTCAGGGCAGCCGGGATCTCGTCCATCATAGATCCCGACAACCTGGCGGCTCTTGACATCGTGAATGGCTTGAAGCTGACTTGGGCACGGCAACGCTGGGACGTGCATGGCGGTCTGCTCACATTGTTGGGCATCAAGGTGAGAGAGTCCTGCAAGATTCTCGGACATCCGTTCAAGGAAATCTTCAAGCCCGATTCGCCCTACCATGTGGTCGCCATCAAACGCAATAACTTAACCATCATGCCATCGGGCGATGACAGGCTCTTGCCAGGAGACTTCGTCTATTTCATGACTACACGCGATTATGTTCCCAACATGAGAATCATCATGGGGAAGGATAACTACCCCGATGTGAAGAACGTCTTCATCGTGGGCGGCGGCAAGACGGCCGTCAGGGTGGTCAACATGCTCACTCATGACGTGAAGGCCAAAATCTTTGAGAGCGATCCGCGCCGCTGTGAAGAACTCATCGACCTGGTGGACACCAGCCACGTGATGGTCATCAATGCCGACGGACGCTCGGTTGCCAACCTGATGGAGGAGAACATCAAGGCGGCACAGGCCTTTGTCGCTCTGACCGGTAACGCCGAAGCCAACATCCTGGCTTGCCTCACCGCCAAGCAATTGGGAGTACGCAAGACTATCGCCATGATCGAGAATTTGGACTATATGGACATTGCCGGCAATGTGGACATCGGTACCATCATCAACAAGCAGGCCCTGACAGCCAGCCATATCTATCAGATGCTGCTCGACGGGGATGTGCGCAACATGCGCAACTTGATGATTGTCAATGCCGACGTAGCCGAGTTTACTGCCCGTCCCGGATCTCGCATAATCCGCAAGAAAGTGGGGGAACTGGATTTCCCGAGTGAGGCCGAATTGGGCGGATTGGTGCGTGACGGCAAGGGAGTTCTCGTCAATGGTGAGACCCAAATCCTGCCAGGGGATATTGTTGTGGTCTTTTGCCACGGGATCGAAATGAGCCGCATCGAGAAATTCTTCATTTGATGTTTCTGCCATGTTGAACAAGCGGTTAATATGCAAGATTCTAGGCACTCTGTTATGGATTGAGGCCGCTTTCATGTCACTGAGCCTCGTTTTGGCCTTGTTGTATATGGAGGGCGACGCCATGGGCTTTGCCCTCACTGTGGGCATCACGATACTGGCTGGCACGGTATTGAGGCTAATGGGGCGCCACGCGACAAACACATTGAGCCGCCGGGATGCATATCTGCTGGTGGCCGTGGTGTGGATCGCATTTGCCACCTTCGGGATGCTGCCATTTCTCATCGGCGGCTACATCGGCCATGTGACCGACGCTTTTTTCGAGACGATGTCGGGCTTGACGACAACGGGGGCTACCATCATCGATCAGGTAGAAGGCTTGCCGCACGGGATACTCTTCTGGCGCTCGCTGACGCAATGGATCGGCGGCCTGGGGATCGTGTTCTTTACCATCGCCATCATCCCATCGTTTGTGGGAGGATCAATCAAGGTGTTTGCCGCCGAGGCCACTGGCCCCATCAAGAGCAAAATGCATCCGAGACTGACCACCACTGCCAAGGCGCTGTGGGGCATTTATCTGCTGTTGACGGCCTTATGCGCCATTTGCTTCTGGATCTTCGGTATGAGCCCGTTTGACGCTGTGAACTACTCCATGACAGTGACGGCAACAGGCGGCTTTGCCACCCATGATGCCAGCACTGGCTATTTTAATAATGTAGCCATCGACTACACCGCGATAGTATTCATGTTCTTCTCGGGCGTAAGTTTCGCCTTGCTCTACGCCAGTCTATTTCAGGGTAAGGCCAAGCAGTTGTTCAAGAATGCCGAGTTCCGTTTCTACACAGCATTGACGCTGACGGCGACAGCAGTGATTGTCTATTTCTTGTTGCGCTACAATCATTACACTGTGAGTGACGCCATCCGTTATGCCCTATTCCAAGTAGTATCATTCATCACCACAACGGGCATGTTCAATGAGGATGCTGCACAGTGGCACCACATCACCTGGGTGGTTCTGAGCCTGTGCATGTTCTTTGGTGGATGTGCCGGCAGCACGGCTGGCGGCTTCAAATGTGCACGCGGGGTTATCGCTCTGAAAATCCTGCGCAACGAGGTTCGGCGCATGGTTCACCCCAAAGCGTTGTTGCCCGTCAAGGTCAATAACACATCGGTACATACCCCAAGCCAAATCAAGCTGCTGGCGTTCTTCATTGCCTACATCACCCTGTGCTTCACAGCTTATTTCATTATGATTCTAGCAGGAGTAGACAGCACCAACTCCATCACTATAGCTTTGAGCTGCGGCAGCAACGTGGGCCCCACTCTCGGCCTCGAAATCGGGCCGACGATGTCATGGAGCATCTTGCCTCCCCTGGTCAAATGGATCCTGTCAGGCCTGATGCTGATGGGGAGACTCGAGATATTCACCGTGCTGGTCATTCTGTCGCCGTCGTTCTGGAAAAATAACTGAAAATCAAAAAAAAGTGGAAAAATTTTGCCCTATTTAGAAAAATCATTGTACCTTTGCACGCCATTACAAAAAATGAGGCGTTTACCACCGCCACAACATTGTAAGTTTAACATTTTAAAGATATATCTAGAGAAATGAAGAAAGATATCCATCCCAGCAACTATCGCGAGGTTGCTTTCAAGGACATGTCTAACGAGGAGGTTTTCATCACTCGCAGCACCGTTAACACCAAGGAGACCATCGACATCGACGGTAAGACCTATCCCCTGGTGAAGCTCGAGATCACCAACACCTCGCACCCCTTCTTCACCGGCAAGCAGAAGCTCGTCGACACCGCAGGTCGCGTGGACAAGTTCATGCAGCGCTACGGCAACCGCAAGAAGAAATAAGACGACAAGACACCAACAACGCCGTGAGCGCTCACGGCAGTTATTGCAAGACAACACAGCGATGCACCTTTCTCTATCGAGAGGTGCATCGCTGTTATTTTTTCAACAGAAACTTTTTATTCGATGGTCACTAACTTTGTTAAGCCTTTAAAATAATTCATTATCGACGAGAACACCTTAAAACCAAAGCAAGCATCCAGAGCGATGATTATCGCAATCAGGACCACTATCCAGAAGGCTAACTGCCTTTGGTTCTTGATAACCTGTTTCCACATCTTGCGATTGATGACATGAACTACGCCCAGAAGCACTAATCCCAAGCCAGTTATACCGATGGTCCTGAGCACTACATTAACCCATGGAATTTCCACACCATTGATGGTCCTGTCGACAAGAGCCAAGGGCAATGCGATGACATAGAGGAGGAAAGATATCATCATAACCGCAGCAACGATGCGCCACGCTGTGCCCCACCAGCCATAACCGAACAATTGATGATAGTCGATCAACAGCACTAATATCATGGTAGAAATCACCATCAGTGGAACCTCAACATCGGTGATTTGAAATAACCTTAAAAGCAGCGAGCCGATAAAAAGCCACA
>CAMJJG010000041.1 GCA_946406035.1 uncultured Prevotellaceae bacterium | reverse complement strand
TAGCACTTCACACTGTCGATTGTGTCGATTGACGACTCTGTTTTTGTGGCCAGGTAACACCCTACACACAGCAGCAGGAGTGCGGTTATTGTTACGAGAATCTTTTTCATAATCTAGTTTTGTTGATATAATATTGAGGTTGTGAGGTAACCATGGGTTCCATAACAGTCGCATAGTGTCTATTGTCATTACTCGAACCCAGTAGTCATCGTGACTGATTATTAAGTTTTTTCATGGCATCATTCAGCGTGGGGATAGCTTCTGTACAACCCAACTCAACAGCCTTGGTCAACCATTCAATGCCTTTAGACACGTCACACTCAACCCCCACCCCATGGAGATAACAGTTCCCAATCGTACGCATTGAGTCAGGGTTGCCCATCTCGGCACCTCGTTGCCACAATTCCACAGCCTTCTCGACATCTTGCTCCACACCCCGAGCGTAATAATAAGAGTTTCCCAGATTGTGTACCGCCTCACGGTTGCCCATTTCCGCTCCCTTGCTCAGATACATATTGCCCTCATCAAACTGTCCCATATTAATAAGAGCCATTCCTAAGAAGTTGAACGCTTCAGGTTGACCCTGCTCGGCCGACAATCGAAACAACTTTACAGCCTGCTGTTGATCCTTGGGCATCCCAATACCCCATTGTGCCATAAAGCCTAGGAGGAATTGAGCGACAGGGTCGCCATACTCACAGCACTTATACATCTGATCAAACTTTTTCTGTGCAGCATCCAATGCTTCTTGCGATTGCTGGTCGGTTGGAACGGCAATGTCTGCTAAAAAATGTTCTACTCTTTCGTCACTTGACATCTCGTCAACCAAGCCAAGGGAATCCAGGAACTCATAAGCGCCCCCTACTCCCTGTTTCAAAGCTTTTCTGACCCAAGCTATGCCAGTGTTGAATTGATGCATCATTTCGACGGAAATCATTCCCCACTTTAATTGGCTAATAGGATCATCAAGCTCAGCAGCCCGCTGCAGATACATGAAAGATTGTTTGAAATCAACTTCAACAAACTGACCCTGTTCGTACATATCTGCCAATATCCTGTTCGCCAGCGCATAGTCTTGTTTTGCTGCCAACTTTAGATACTCTAATCCTTTAGCGCTGTCTTTCAATTCATTTATATAACAGAATCCGAGTTGACAACTTGCTGCCCCGAATCCCTGACGAGACGCATCTTCCAGCAGTTGTGTCCCCCGGTCAATGTCTTTTGCCAGCAATACCCCTTCTTGCAGTAACTTACCAAGATTAAACATAGCATTAACAACGCCCGCCTCAATTAGTTCTTCCAGCATCTGCCTGCCCTGTTCTTTGTCTGTCAAGCCGCCTTCTTGCGCGATGTGCAGCAATGCAAGATTGTGCTTCGCCTTCATATTACCCATGTCAGCAGACTGCTGGTATAGCTTTACCGCCTTGACAAGGTCTTGCTTCACCCCAGTACCGTTGTGATATTGTTTCGCACGTTGAAAGAGCTCTTCTGAGTCCAGAATCTCCTTATCGTTTCGGCGCGAAAACAGATGTCCTAATTTAGAAATCATTTTCAACCAATTTTGTGTTACAACATATAAATATCAACAACACAAAAAGGTAACCCAAACCGTCTCTCCGGCATCAGTCACCGCCCGACATGGGAAAGGTGACCCTTTTTTATTCTTCGGCGACGGTGACGTGGCGGACGATGCGGATGCTCACCTCGTAGAGGGCGTACATCGGCACCGCCACCAGCACCAGGGTCAACAGGTCGGGCGGGGTGATGATGGCGGCCACCAGCGCTATCAGGACGATGGCATGGCGACGATAGTGCGCCATCAGGTCGGCATCGACAATCCCCATCTTGGCCAAAAAGAACGAGATGACCGGAATCTGAAACACGACTCCCATCATGAAAGTCAACGTGGTGAACGTGGAGATGTAGGACGACAGGTTGATCTGGTTGACCACACTGGCATCCACCTGATAGGTGCCCAGAAAGCGGAGCGCAAACGGGAACAGCACGAAATAGCTCATCATCACCCCGGCGATAAACAGGGTGTAGACCGCCAGCGCGATGCGCACACTGTAGCGCCGCTCGTTGTCGTAGAGCGCAGGGGTAATAAAGCGGAATAGTTCGACCACAATGTAGGGCGAGGTGAAGAGCAACGCCAGATAGACCGAGGTGGTGAGGTGGGTCATGAACTGACTGGACAGCTCGGTGTTGATGAGCGCGACCCGGAATGCCTCGAAGTGGAAGTCCAGCCCCACTAAGGCGCACAGCCGCTCAATGGCCCGATAGGTGAAAAAGTGGCTGTCGGTCGGGGCGAGCAGCACGCTGAATGTCTCGGCCTTGAAACAGAAGATGGCCACCGCCGTCACCAGGGCGACGACGACGATGCGGATGAGCATCTGGCGCAAGACCTCGAGATGCCCACCGAATGTCATCATGCCCTCGTTGTCGGGGCTGCTCATTGTTGTGGAGTCTCGGAGGGCTCGGAAGACTTGGAAATCTCGGACTTCTCGGAAGGCTCGGAAGACTCAACATCGGGGTTGATTTCGTTGACCCCCTTCTTGAACTCGCGCACGCCCTGCCCCAGGCCACGCATCATTTCGGGCAACTTCTTGCCGCCGAACAGCAGCAGTGCCAATCCACCGACCAGCAGCAACTCGGTGGTGCCTATCATCAGTAGTGTCCTTGTGTTTTTTGTTAATGGCCGCGACGAGTCGCGGCATAGTTAGACCGATAGCGTAAACTCTCGTTATTCAAGGGGTCACCAGGTAAATCTCGCAGGTGTCAAAGTTAATCTCCCAGTTGCCGCCCTCGGCGCTCTCCCAGCCATAGTGCTGGGCCATGGTGTCCCACCAGTGCTGGAACTTGGTGCCTGTCACACCCATGTCAGTGACCAGTTTCTCGTAGAGTTCGGCATTGTCGGCGGTAAGTATTTTGGCCAGTTCGTTCAGGCCATTGCGGCGTTCAAACAGCGACTGAATCACGTCGCGCTCGGCAGGTGTCACCTGCCCCACTAGTTTCTTCATTATTTCAGTAGTTAAGAAGTTAAAGGAGTTAAGGCAATTCCTTATGAATTATGAATTATGAATTATGAATTATGAATTATGAATTGTGCATTGCCTCAAAGGGGTCGAGGTAGTCTATCTCGGGGATGTCGGGCCGTTCGGGCAGGAAGGTGCCCTGCCGGCGGATGCGCTGCAGCAACTCGCGCGAGGCGTTGCGCTCCAGGTGGGCCACCACACACTGCTCATGGCCGGGAGTGTTGACCTCGAGCGTGGTCTTGCGGTTGAGCCACACACACCGGCGGCACTGCCAGGCATCGCACTTGCGGCAGATGGGGGCATGGTCCAGGCGGTAAAGCTGCTTGTTCTTGATGTCGAGTCCTGTATCGAGGTCGCCAACAAAGTCTTGCTCATTCTCGTAATAGAACGCCGGGCAGACGTAGAACTTGCCGTTGGATGCCAAAGTGATGCAAGTGTCGCCGGCTCCGCAGTTGTTCATGGCGGTGAGCATCATGCGGTCGGTGAGCGTGTTGAGTTGCGGCGAGCGACCGTTGACATAGAGCCGCTCGATGGCAGTGCCCACCTGCGACAGGAACGCCCGGTACTCGTCGCAGTCGGCCTCGCTCATGCGCTCAAGGTCGGTGATGACGATGTTCAGGCGTGTGAGCCGCGCCAACCAGTCGCTGACGGTAGCGGCATGGTTCAGCAAGTGGGCCAGCGATGTGCGGATGACGGCGACACCATCTGATGGCGGAACCGCGTCCCAGCCGTCCAGCACTATGACATCAGCATCGCGCCCCAGTGCCGACGGGACGATGTCGCTGTGGTCGATGGTGTTGATGGCCTCGTGATACTCGGCAGGCAACTCATAGTCGGGATAGACCATCTGGATGGTGAGATTCTCGACCATGGCAAAGCGGATGCCACGGCGCAGGTGGTCCAGACTGATGAGCCGCCGCACGGTTTTGTTCACATCATAGTGGCAAAACGAAGTGCTGGTGTCATCCAGCAGAATAATCATATATTGTAGCATGGCATCAACAGATTGTGTCATTAGACTTCGGTTTGTTCTCTTCCCACTGCTCGCGCTCGCGCTCGCCCTCCAGCTCCAGTTTACGGAACAGGCGGTTCCAGTAGTAGTTGTTGGCGCGCACCCGTGCCTTGTGCATCATGCAGATGGCGGTGGAGCGTTGGTAGACGGTGGGGGTGTCGGCGGCATCGTAGTTCTCGCCTTGGCACCATGCGCAGCCGCTGGCCACCTCGCACTCCAGGCACTTGGCCGGGCTCTGTGTGGTGCGGTCGAGTGTCAGGAAGGGGCGCAGCTTGTTCTTGTCGATGCCGTCACGCACATTGCCGATGACGATGGGGCGCTTCTCGCGCAGCGAGTAGGCGGCAAAGCGGGTGCAGGGATAGAACATCCCCGCCGCATCCACCGCCAGCATCTTGCCCGCTCCGCACCAGTTCTGGTTCTCCAGCTCGGCATCGAGCGGCTTGCCGATGTGCTCGCTGAAGAACGAGCAGGCATAGTCCTGATACCAACCGCCGTCGATGATGTCGTCGGCCAACTGCATGAGCTGCTCCTCGAAGAGACGGTCATCGCCCTCGCGCCACACGTCCTCGAACACACAGTTGATGTTCACCTCGTGGATGCCCAGGCCATAGAGGTGCAACACGCTCTCGCGGATGTAGGGGATGTCGGCACTGCTGATAGTGACCTTGGTGCCCGCACCGGGGAACTGCTCCAGCCACAACGGGATGTTGCGCACCACGTCGTCATAACTGCCGCGCTCCAGCGGGCCGTCACCCTTGTAGATACGGTTCAGGTCGTGCTTCTGGCGTGTGCCGTCGATGGTGATGCCGATGCTCAGGTGCGAGTGGTTCTTGGCGATGAACTGCTGTACACGGTCGGTGTGATAGTTGATGCCGTTGGTCGAGAACGAGAAGCGGTAGCTGTCGAACCAGTGGTGGTTCAACCTGAACATCTCGGTCTTGAGATAGTCGCAAATCTTGTCGATCAGCTCAATCTCCAGAAACGGCTCGCCGCCGATAAAGTCCCATACCACGCTCTGCTCGGGGAAGTCCTCCTCGTGCCCCAAGATATAGTCGATGGCGGCCTTGGCCGTCTCCCACGACATCCGCTCCTTCTCGTTCTTGCCCACCAGGTAGCAATACTTGCAAGCCAACTGGCAGTCCTTCGTCACAATAAACGTGATGTTCTTGGCAATGCCACCCTGCCAAGGAGCTGATTGCTCTTTCAGCACCATCTCGTTAAAAACCTCCCGAACCATCATCTGCAGCTACTACTGCTTGTGTTTCTACAAGTTGAGTCACAACTGCCCGCACAGAAAGCTTGACAAGTGGTATTGCATGTGCCTTTACAACCAGTAAAGCAAGTACCGTCGCATGCTCCAGAACAAGAACTTAGACAAGTGCCACTACATCCTCCACTACAAGCCCCAGAACAGGAACTACTGCAACTTGACGAACAGCTTGAGCATCCACTTCCAGTTGATGAACCGCTACAGCTACCACTGCAGCCACCACTACAACTATTAGTACATCCATTGCAACCACTCGAGCCCGAGCTAGAACCTTTGCAACTACCCGAACAGTCTCCTTTACAGCTGCCGAAACAACTGGAGCAATCATTTGTTGCTGTGCTCTTGCAATTGTGACTGCATTCAGAAGAACAGTCCATTTTTGGTTCATCTGAACGTTCGCATGATATGACAAAAGGACTCAAAGTAATCATCCCTATCATTGGAAGAATTGAGTCAATACTGCGTTTAAAAAATTGTCTCCTGCTAAATAAACTTCGCATAATATCAAACTAGTAAAAGTTAATTACTTCAAGTTCCTAAAGTGCACTTTAGGAACTTGAAATAGTAATAACAGGTTTCTACTCCTTGCCCAGCATGGCGTTGATCACGGCGTTGACATCCTCGATGCCCACAATGCCGTTACCCGTCACGTCGGCGATGCCCGGGTAGTCGCTGGCCTGAGCCCTGCCAAGCATGATGTTGATGATGGCGTTGACATCCTCGATGCCCACAACTCCGTTACCCGTCACGTCGCCGGTGAGCTGGTCACCGGGGTTGATGCTGGTCTTGTTGTCGCTCAGCTCCACACGCTCGCCGCTTGCATCGTTGGTCTCATGAGCACCCACGACGTTGCGCAGCCACAGCTGGTGCGTGCCGCTGAAGTCGCTCGTGGCCTTGACAGTGACCTTGATGAGTTCGCCGCTGGTGCCGCTGATGGTGCGTGACGACATCGAGCTGAGCCACAGGCGCGTACTGCCGTTGTCCAGCACGTTGGTCGTCAACGTGTGGTTGCGGCAGCGTGTGCCCTTCTCCACCTTGGTCAACGTCAGTCCCTCGGGCAGCGACAGGTCGCACTGCATTCCGGCATAGGTAAGCGTGTTGTCCAGTGCCATCGACAACGTCTTGGTCTGGCCGGCTACAAGGTCGAAGTCGGCGATATAGAGCTTGTCACTGCTCTGCACGGCAGCACGCGGTGCGCGGGCAGGAAGGTCAGCGACCGGCATGTTGACCACACCGCTGGCCTTGTCCAGACCGATGTTGGTGATGCCCGTCAGGTCGTTGGCGTCGATAGCACCGTTGGCATCGACATCGGCCGCACGGAAGTAGAACGGGAACGGATCCTTGTAGAGGATGTAGTTGGCCGTGGTCAGGAAGTCGGCCACGTCAACGTGAGCGTCGCCGTTGGCATCGCCCAGCATGTAGGGCTGGAGTCCGATGGTCACCTCCACATCGTTGGGCTTGATGCGCTGGCCGTCGACTGTCGACAGGGTGATGTTGCGCAGGGCCATCATGTAGGTGCCCTCCTCCAGGTCCTTGTCGGCCTTAAGGTGGATATAGTACAGTGTGCCCATGTTGCTCTTGAACGGCGAACTGGTGATCGAGGCCGCCAGAATCTGCATGAAGTCCTGCCGCTGCGTGCACGTCAGCTCGTGGTCGGTGCCGCGCTCACTCAGGTAGATGTCCGGGTCGCCATATCCGTCATCGGCCACCTCGATGCCGCCCGTCAGACGCAGCTCGCACTGCATGGCGGTAATCTTGCTCGAGTTGGTCATGGCGATGGGCACGATGACCTCGTTGCCACGCACGATGGTGAACGACTCCGCGCTCAAGTAGTTGCCGTCGGCGGCAGGTACCATCACACGGCAGGTGGCGGTGACACCGCTGCCGTCGGTGGCCGTGGCGGTGATGATGGCGTTGCCCACACTCACTGCGGTCACCACACCCTCGGCATCGACAGTGGCCACGGCCTCATTGCTGCTGGTCCAAGCCAGCCCTTGAATACTGGCCTCAGCGGGCAGGACGGTGGCGTGTATGGTGTCGGTCATCTCCAGATAGACGGTGGCTTGTGTCTTGTCCAGCACAATCTGGCTGACCCATGCCTCCAATACGGTCACTTGACAGCTTGCGCTCAGGTTCGAGCCGTCGGCTGTGGTGGCAGTGATGGTGGCCGTGCCGGGAGCCACAGCGGTCACGGTGCCAGCGGCATCGACAGTGGCGATGTTGTTGTCGCTCGACTGCCATGTCACGGCCTTGTTGGTGGTGTTGTCGGGCTGCACGATGGCCGTCAGGGTGGTGGTCTCGGCTTTGGCGAGCGTCAATTCAGTCTTGTCGAGTGTGATGCCGGTGGCCACACAGGGCTTGACGGTGACGATGCAGGTGGCAGTGAGGTTACTGCCGTCGGTGGTTGTGGCCACAATCACGGTCGTACCCTCGGCCACGGCATGGAGGTTGCCCGTGGCATCGATGGTGGCCACCGCCGGCCGCGAGCTGGACCAGTTGAGCAGTGTCGAAGCGTCCGACGGGGTGACAATGGCATTGATTTTGACATTGTCGCCGATGAACACACTCATCTCCTCTTGCTCAAAGGTGAGCGAGGTGGCCCGCGGGGCCAACACATTGACCACGCACGACGCACTCAGGTTTGAGCCGTCGGTGGTGGTGGCGGTGATGGTGGCGGTGCCAATGTTGTGGGCGGTCACCTTGCCGCTGGCATCGACCGAGGCGATGGCTGGCGTACTCGACTTCCACACCACCGTCTGGCTGGCGGTGGCGGGCGCGATGCTGGCCACCAGCTGCAGCTGGTCGTTGACATACATGTCGGCGTTGCTGCGGTTCAGGGCGATACTCGTGCCGTAGACTACTGGCGTGGCATTCACGTTGACGGGCGAGCCATAGTAGCCGCGGTTGTCGCTCTTGCGGGTGAAGATGAAGTTGGTGAACTTCACCGTACCCGCCACGACAAACTGGCTGGTGGCTTGCAGCTTGATGGTCGCCACGGCCCGCCGGGTGCTTGCCGCCCAGTTGTTGTTGCCGGTCACGAGGATGCGCAGGCAGCGGATGGACGCGTTGTAGGTGCTGGTGATTGTGGCGTTGCCCACCGGCAGGGCATAGTCCAGTGCCGAGCCGACAAAAGTCGGCTCAATGCCTGTGGGCAGGAACACGTCGAACTGGAAGGCCGGTTTCATCTCGGCAGGGTTGGTCAGATAAAGCGTGACCTCCCGCTCGGTGCCGGGCAGCATCGTCAGCTCATCGCACGACACTTGGTAGCTGCTCAGGGTGCTATACAGCGTCGCTCCCATCGCAGTCAGGCATCCCATCCATATCAGCAGGAATGCCATCGTCAGTTGTTTGAGTTTTGTCATATCGATTTTATTATTTATTAATTTACTATTTCAACAACCCACTTCTATTTCATTCGCATTTGCAATTAATGCTTTTCTGACTTTCTCTCTCAAAACAGTCTCATCAAAAAATAAGACAATAGTATCTGAATCCATTTGTTTTAATTTCATCATAATTTTATTGCAATCATCCATTATGTTTGCATCACCAACCAATGCGACAATTCGGTAAGATTTCAGACTTTGTCTGCCAATTTCTTTTGTAACACTTAAGAAATACCGCAATTGTTTGACCACAGAATTAAATTCCCTACCCTTTCCTACAACCTTTGTTTCGACAAAATAAGAACAGTTTTCGTCTTGAGCATAGCCATCTATTTGGATAGACCTTCCATCCTTACTGGCGAAACATATACCATCAATAAACGACAGATCATACCTTTGAGATAACTCTTGTAATACTGCCTTTGCCAATGCTTCATTTTCTATTGCTCTGGAAGCTACATTCTCCTTGCTTTCCCCATAACATCCAGATTCATGACTAGAGGGTAAAGTTGCATTTACTACAATTTTTGACTTGCAATTTTGTTTCTTGTCCATTTCAATCTTGGAGTTTCCAATAACAGCAGCATACCATAATTTATCATCCTTGAAATCAGCAGGACTATATAAAAGATGTGAATATTTGATTACCAGACATTTAAAAACACAAAAGACGGCAACAGGAAACAAAATCATGAAAAACACTATCAATATCTGAAGCCACGGATATAGCAGTACATCTTCTGATTTACCAAAAGCATAAATAACAAAGCCTTCGCAAAACACTACGAAGATTGCTATGATGCCCAACGGACTATAGTGCGACTTATTTGGCAGTTGTATCATCCTGTTCAATTTTTAGTATAGCATTAATTCTTTCTTCAACATCATTCTTAAACAATCGGTAAATCTCACTTCCCTTGACAGAATCAAATATCTCCATTGTTAACTTATCACGACCAGTCTTGACCACGGTGCGTTCTTGCTTTATTTCCCACTTTATTATTTTGGAAATATTAATCAGACCTTTTATGCCTTTCTGGCAGTATATGCCATCCCCATCACCATCGCATCTTTGATTAGTTGCAAAAATAGTAAAGCTGCAAAATATGGCTGATAGGTCATTACCGAGAACGCACGAGTTATTTTTGCATAATATCTTATTTCTCTATGCTTCTGCTCCAATTCTGCATTCTTACGGTCTATATCATCCATCCTTTTTAGAAGTTTTCTTATAGTCCAATGGTCGCAAATGTGTATGCCAACAATCACTGTGGCACAAGCAGCCATGAGACCAACAAGTATGGCAATGTAGTCGATAGACAATTGGTTACAATATGTCATAATAAAATCACTAATCATCTGGTTGAATTTTAGTTAAGTCTAATGAACATATTAATTTCACACCAGTAGCGACACCTTTTATTCTATGTACCAGCATGTGTTCTTTAACTAAATTATTGACTTTTTCCTTTAGCTAAACTTCATTGTTAAGGTCACCTAATTCTGTGATAACCTTGAATGAATGAGAAGTATCCATTGTGCCTATTCTGAATTGAATTACTTTCATCTCTATACATTTTTAGTAAAATAAAAACGAACTGCGTCCATAATGTTACCTGATTGCGCCGATGTCGTGAGCTTCGGGGCGAGCCCTGTGGGGCTTTTCGCCCCCGAAGACTCACGCCATCAGGCGAATGTTATCTTTTTTCTTTTCTCGTTAATCTTTACCCGTTACTCTTCTTTTTTTGAAGGGTGGAACTAAAGAGCAAGGCGGAGTCCGAAGTCGAAGTACGCGCCCGACGGCGCGCTGCCGCGGCTGGACACTCGGCAGTACCTGGCGTGGTTGTCCCAGCAGCCACCACGGTGCACGCGGCTGGAGCCCGTAGCAGGACCGATGGGGTTGGTCTGCGCATTGCTGCTGTAGCTGCCAGACCAGTCCTGACACCACTCATACACGTTGCCGCTCATGTCGTACAGACCCAACTCGTTCGGGGCCTTGGTGGCAACAGGATGGGTGGTCGAGCCTCTGTTGCTCGCGTACCACGCGACATCGCCGAGGGTATTGCTGCCGGCGTACTTGTAGCCCTGGCTGCGGTTGCCACCGCGGGCGGCGTACTCCCACTCGGCCTCGGTGGGCAAGCGGAAGTCCTTCCCTGTCATCTGGTTCAGCTTGCTGATGAACGTCTGGCAGTCGTTCCAGCTTACATACTCCACCGGACGCTGCAAGTCGCCGGTGAATTGGCTGGGGTTGCTGCCCATCACCGCCTGCCACAGTGCTTGGGTGACCTCGGTCTGCCCGATGCTGAAGCTGCTGAGCGTCACCTGGTGGGCGGGCTTCTCACTGTCGTGGGCATCACTTCCCTGCTCGGCGGTGGCACCCATGGTGAACGTGCCGCCCTGCACGGCCACCATCGTGAACGACACACCACTCACGGTGTAAGTGGTTGTCTTAACTTCTTGATCAGATGTTTGAGTTGAATTGCCATTCGATGGCTCATCGCTACCACAACCAGCCATGATGGGTGCACAAATTATGACTGCTACTGCCGCAGCCAACAAATTGATTTTTCTATTTAAGACCATATTAAAATATATTTTAAAGAGTACTCAATTCTCCATTACTACATTATCGCCCATTTCATATAGGCGAAATCTCCTTATTATCCTATCATTTATACCGTAATCACGGCACAATGATTTGAATTGCTCTTCTTCATTTTGCGTACAATTGTCATCAATCAGAATTCCATCTATCACACTAGACCAAGTTATTTCAATACTTAAGTATTTAGCACTGTTTTGGTCAATCCCTTTGCCTGTATAGTCGGTTCTGTCTACTATAAAAAAGCGAAACTCATTTTCATAATCAAATGCTTTTCTCTTAATAAGCAACAAGGAAAGATAAGTATGTAAACCAAAATCCTTTACTATGTCATTATGATATTTACTTGATTTGCGATGTAGCTCTTTTATTTCTTTATCTTTCAAATCATAGCATACGAGTCCTTCATATAAGTCACGTCTGCTTGTATCAATTTTTTCAAGGATTGCTTTACGGAATCGACTTAGATTTATCTTGAACATGACAGCTCTAGCAGAAAGACCTCCTGTTTGTATATATGTCTTCGTCTGAGCCTCACTAATTTGCTTTATGGTGAAACATTGGGCATATAGCTTCGGAATTGTTTCATCACTTACATTCAAAGACTCATAACTGGCCAGATAGAATCGACCTTCATATTTATCAGGCCATGAGGTTGGTTCGCTAAATCTGATAGAATTTTCACGAAGCAATGTACTTGCCAAATCCATATTTATGTACTTACAAATATGGTGCTTCGTAAATCTTTCCCCAAGATAAAAACTATGGTGGAATGACTTGTATTGAGTGATGTCCTTGATTATATCAGGTTTCATAACAAATAGATTTCACGATTCATCTACTCCATGCAATTTAAACCGTCTAAAGTCTTCTTTGATTAGGGTTGATTTTGAATCACAGGCTAACGCCAATATGTTCAAAGGGTGGTAACTAGAGGGCGAGGCGCAAGCCAAGCCAGTCGTTCGGGCTAGACGGCGTAATGGATTTGCGGTAGGACACGCGGCAGTACTTGGCGTAGTTGCACCAGCTGCAACCACGGACCATGCGGCTGAAGCCCGTAGAGGGGCCGGTGGGGTTGACCTGTGCGTCGCTGCTGTATCTGCTCCACCAGTCCTGACACCACTCACTCACGTTGCCAGTCATGTCGTACAGACCCAGCTCGTTTGGAGCTTTGGTGGCGACAGTCTGCGTGCCGAAGCCGGCTGTGCCTCTCGATTGCGAGGGGATGTTGTCCCAATACCATGCCACATCGTCGAGGGTGTTGCTGCCAGCGTATTTGTAGCCCTGGCTGCGGTTGCCGCCACGGGCCGCGTACTCCCACTCGGCCTCGGTGGGCAAGCGGAAGTTCTGGCCGGTCAGCTGGTTCAGCTTGCTTATGAACGTCTGGCAAGCGTCCCAGTTCACCCTTTCCACGGGACGTTGCAGATTGGTGCCGTAGTTGGCATTGGTTGAGGCTTGGAAGTTGCTGGGGTTGCTGCCCATCACCGCCTGCCACAGTTCCTGGGTGACCTCGGTCTGTCCGATGCTGTAGCTGCTGAGCGTCACCTGATGGGCGGGCTTCTCATCATCGGAAACATCGCTGCCCTGTTCGGCGGTGGCACCCATGATGAAGGTGCCGCCCTGCACGGCCACCATCGTGAACGACACACCATTGACGGTGTAGGTTACTGACATTTGAGACATTAAAAGGTTGGCATCGTGGGCATCGATGGAGCCGTTGCCGTCCAGGTCGTAGCGCGAGTCATAGCCCGCTGTGGTCGAGGCGATGCGGGCCGCCAGCAGGTTGTAGTCAAGACGGTCGACCACCCCGTCGCCGTTCAGGTCATAGTCCACGCCCTGTGCCGACGCGCCCCACTCCACCAGTAGGCATGCCAACAGGGCCATTGTCCTGATTGTTTGTTTCGTTGTCATAGTGTTATTTTTAGATTATTATAATAATGCTATTGGCAGAGGGGAGCGTTGTGTATATTTGGAAAACCTAATAATGACATCACGATAACCTCTGTTTTGTAGAACATTTTTCAATTGCTCTACACTAGAATCGTCCATCTGATATCCCAAAATGATTTCTTTAAGTACATTTGTTGGCAACTCAACTTCAATATAGGGTACAATAGAATTCCCTCTTGTCCGATAAAGAACATCCATGCCCATTTCTGAATAATCAATCATATTCTCTGGTCCATTCGCCTCAAATCCATTATAATTCATTCTTGCATATCTATATTCGCCCTCAATTTCATAATCATCCCGTTTTATGAATGCGCATGTAGTCAGTAAAGCGTCCTGCGCATCTAATGAATATTTCGCCACAAAATGTTCAAGACATAAATTGTATTTCTCTAGCTCCGTATCTTCATTATAATATTCTACGGGCATTAAATAATCATTATGCAACCTTTTCTGTTGGCCAGTGTTGTCCGTGGTAACTGCAAAATGACTTTTTTCCAAGACCTCATAATCTAACGACAACATAATCCCATTTCCTTCAGAGCCATACAAACGCCACATAGTCAAATCATCTCGTTTTTTACAAAATGAGATGATGTAGGGATGAACTTCAAAGTCTGCATCATAAGGCAGACCATTATCGAGACAGAACTCCTTGGCATACGATTGAAGCTTTTTATACATTGCAAACTCCAATGGGTCATTAAGACAATTATACCTTGTTGCCCAAAATACAAGTTTTCTGTTTCTACATATCCCTAGCAAAGCGTTAAGGGGGGTATAATGATATAACATAAATAATACTAATAAAAGGTTATCTGATTATATTCCTCAATTGTGAAAGACAAGAAGGGTGGGAACTAGAGGGCAAGGCGGAGTCCAAGGTAGTCGTGGGTGTGCGACGGCGCGTCGTGGCCGCGGTCGGACACGCGGCAGATCCTGGCGAGGCCGTCCCAGCTGCCACCACGGTACACGCGGAGGGAGCCCGAAGCCGGGCCGCTGGGGTCAGTCTGTGCGTCGCTGCTGTAGCTGCCATACCAGTCCTGGCACCACTCCTCCACGTTGCCGCTCATGTCGTACAGCCCCAGCTCGTTCGGGGACTTGGTGGCAACTGGGTGTGTGGTCGAAGCACTGTTGCTCGTGTACCACGCCACCTCATCAATGTTGTTGCTGCCGGCGTACTTGTAGCCCTGGCTGCGGTTGCCACCGCGGGCGGCATACTCCCACTCGGCCTCGGTGGGCAAGCGGAAGTTCTTACCTGTCATCTGGTTCAGCTTGCTGATGAACGTCTGGCACTCGTTCCAGCTCACCTGATCCACGGGACGCTGCAGGTTGCCGGTGAAATTGCTCGGGTTGCTGCCCATCACCGCCAGCCACAGCTCCTGCGTGACCTCGGTCTGCCCGATGCTGTAGCCGCTGAGCGTCACCTGGTGGGCGGGCTTCTCATAGTCATTGGCATCGCTGCCCTGCTCGGGGGTGGCACCCATGGTGAAAGTGCCGCCCTCAACGGCCACCATCTTGAACGACACGCCGCCCACGGTGTAGGTGATAGTATAGGTGGTGACGGCACCATAATTATCAAGCAACAAGTTGGCATCATGGGCATCGATGGAGCCGTTGCCGTCCAGGTCATAGCGGGAGTCGTAGCCCGCTGTGGTCGAGGCGATGCGGGCCGCCAGCAGGTTGTAGTCAAGACGGTCGACCACCCCGTCGCCGTTCAGGTCATAGTCCACGGCATGGGCCGCAAAGCCGAGCACCGCCAAGGTCATGAATAATAGAGTCTTTTTCATCACTTTCAAGAATTATAAAATTTATCACGAATTTTCGAATTGTTCACGATTCTTTTTATCACGAATTTGAGAATTATCGAATTCTGCTTTTGTCCTTATGTTCTTATGTCTATGTCACGAATTTGAGAATTATCGAATCATGCTTATGCTCTTATGTTCTTATGTCTATGTCACGAATTTGAGAATTATCGAATCATGCTTATGCTCTTATGTTCTTATGTCTTTATCACGAATTTGAGAATTTTCGAATTCTGCTTATGTCCTTTTGTCTTTTTTGTCACGAATGAAAGAATTATACCCTTTTTCTTATGTCTTGACTTACAATTTCACTTTGGTGGTATGGCCGTTGAGGCGGATGAGGTAGATGCCGGGGGTGGTGATGGGGATAGACCGGGCGTGGCCGCTGTAGACGATGCGGCCGGAGAGGTCAAAGACTTCGACTGGGCCGTCTCCCACGCCATCGAGGACTATCGTGCCGTCCTTGACCACAACCTGCAAGTTGTCCTCGTGGAGGTTGTCGATGGCCGACTCCTCCTCGATGATGTTGCCAAAACGCGACCATGTGTAGATGGCCTCATAGTTGCCCTTCGCACCCCGCGGCACATAGAGCGTGCAGTACTGCACAGGGCAGTCATCGAATGTTTCTGACTGTGTGTAGGGAGGGGTTGCCCGCATGATGTGGAACTCGCTCAGGAACATGCAGTCGGCGAACACCTCGCCCACATAGCCAGGCTTGCTGGTCATGAATGGCCGCGACGTGTCCTCGAAGCCGAGATATTCTATCCCCGAGCCGACATAGACTTTCTGCAGGGTGGAGCAGCCGGTGAACGCCAGCTCCAGTACATCGGTCACGCTGTTGGGGATGGTCACCGACTTGATGTGCTTGCAGTTGGCAAACGCATATCGGCCAACATAACGTGTGCCTTGCGGAATCTTCAAGTCGATGACCTCCGAGCCGTTGTGATAAAGCCCTTTCGCCATCATCACCGGGTTGCCATTACCCGCGCCATACACGCCAAAGCCAACGAACTCCCTGTACATAACCACCGGCCTTGCGATATTCACCTCGCTCCAAGCCTTCAGGTCTGCGACATGGACTTGCGACAGCTTGGTGCATAGGTGGAACGCGCCATACTCGATGCGCTTGATGCCTCGCCCTATGTTGACCCGCTGCAAGTTCTCGCAGCCGTCGAATGCGCCCTGCTCAACGGTCTCGAGATTGTCGGGCAGCGTGACTTCGGTCAACTCGGCGCATGTGCGGAATGCGCAAGCCCCGATTTTCCTCAGTGTGGACGGCAGTTGCACCGCAGTCGCGTTGCAGCCGAAGAAACAGCCTTCCTTGAGTTCAGTGACTCCCTCGGGGATGACGAGGCGTGTCACCCGTGTGCCGTTGACATATAAGTTATGGGCATAACGCAAGGGATTGGAGAACCAGGTCGTGCCCTCCTCCGAGTCGGTCCAGCTGGGCGAAAAATCGATGTTGCACCAGGCGGCAACGTTGGTGATGTGGACTTCTTGCAGACTGGTCTCGCCGGCAAATGCGTTGGTGCCGATGCGTGTCACAGAACTTGGGATGGTGATAGAACGCAAGTTGTCAAGATAAACGCCGAATGCTCCGTTGTCAATCTCCTTGACAGTGCTTGGGATGATGATGCTTGTCACCCCTTGCGAGAGCTCCTCGTCATAGCCGTAACGCGAGGCGAAACTCTCAATCTCGACAACATTGAGCGTCATGCCGTTGTAAGTGGCAGTCGATGGTATGCTGACTGTTCCCGTCATTTTCTGGGCGATGGATGTGAGCTTGCATGCCCCGGTGCCCAACACGGTGAATTTGAACCCATTTTGGACGAACACACCTGAATAGTCTTCGGCCTTGACTGTCACCGTGCATGACGCGCTCAGGTTAGAGCCGTCGGCTGTCGTGGCGGTGATAATGGTGGTTCCGACGCTTCGGGCAGTGATGGTGCCGTCGCCGGATACCGTGGCCACTGCCGGTGAGCTGGACCGCCAAGTCACACTTTTGTCGGAGGTTGTGTTGGGCAAAACGGTTGCCAACAAATAGTCCGTTCCTCCGACAGCCATCACCATAGTCTCTCTGTTCAGCCTGATGTCGCTGGCCAATGTCTTGACCGTGACCGTGCAGGTCGCCGACAGGTTTGAGCCATCGGTCGTGTGGGCCGTGACAACTGTCGTCCCGTTGCTGCTGCCCCACACCGAAGCTTTGGTATGCGCGACATTGACCCACAAGGACGCTATACTGTTGTCTGCAATCTCCCAGTTCAAGTACTGTGTGGTGGCGTTCTGCGGATAGATGACCGACATCACATCGGCCTTGGGGGTGTTGTTACCTTGTCTATATAGCACTACCTGGTTAGGGGAGAGGCTCAACGAGGTGATTTGCTGGTTTTGCACCACCACTTGGCAAGTTGCTTTGAGATTGCTGCCGTCGGTTGTTCGGGCGGTGATGGTGGCCGTGCCCGCGCTGACGGCCGTGACCACACCATTGTTGTCGACCCTGGCGATGCCGTCGTTAGCCGATGACCATGCCAGCGTCTGGTTGTTGGCATCACCGGGCGAGACATAGGCGTTCAGCTGATAGGTGTCGCCAATCCTCAGTGACAAATTGGTTGGATATAGGGTGAGGCTCGACACCAGTGTGGGCTTGACAGTCACCTGACAGGAGCAACTGCAGTTGCTGCCGTCGATGGCGCGGGCGGTGATGGTTGCACTGCCCGTGGCACGCGCGGTCACCCGGCCATTACTGTCGACAGTCGCCACGCCTGTGTCGCTCGATGACCATGACAATGTCTTGTTGGTGGCATCGCTGGGATAGATGGTCGCGGTAATCGTGAAGGATTCGCCGACCGAAAGTGACCAGCTGGAATAGCTCAGTATGATGTTGGTGACATAGACCGGCGTGACCTCGACCGACAGGCTGGCACTGCAGTTGCTGCCATCGGTGGCGCGGGCAGTGATGGTGGCATAGCCGGCACGCAGCCCGGTTATCTTGCCATTGCTGTCGACAGTGGCCACCGAAGAGTTTGACGAGGACCACGACAGGGTCTTGTTGTAGGCGTTATAGGGACTGACAGTGGCGGTGACAGTGGTTGACTTGCCGACACTGAGCGTCACACTGGAACGGTCGAAAGTGATTGAACTGACGTATGCCCTGACCTCCACATCGCAGGTCGCAGACACGGTGGTCTCGCCATCGGAGTAGGAGCATGTAATCCGTGTGGTGCCCGGCGACTGCGCCGTGACCCTGCCATTCTGGTCGACAGTGGCAACGTAGGTGCTGGACGACTTCCAAGTGAATGAGACACTGCTCAGGGTTGTCATGTAAGACGGGACCAAGGTCTCGGACTGCCCCACATAGAGCACCATCGATGACTTGTTGAGCGTCAAGTCCCACACTTTGGGCAGACCTGCATGCATCTGTATGAAACACGAGATGGCCACGAACAGGAAAAATATGTCTTTTCTCATCAAGTGATTCGTTAACACTATCGCAACCGGCTCCTGAAGTTGGGAATGTTTGATAAAAAGAAAAGCGAGGAGCCTGTATTGTGCTCGTCCCGCCAGTTGAGGCCGTTCCAATTGCCCTGTTCAGTAGCACGAGCAACGCTAGACCCCACGCCGATATGCAAAACCACCCACAGCCGCCCGCTGGCGGCGTGAGGTGGATGTTCACACATCCGTGAGCATCTATTGTTGCTTTGCTTTGACTGAACATTGATTTTTGGAACGGCTTCAACTAGCCAAAGACAAAGCGTCAATAAACGCTTTTCTGTATGTCATTTATGTGGTGCATCTGCGTGACGCACCATCAATGATTCAGGTGATGCCTGATTCAATTTGCAAAGTTAGTGAATGTTTTTGGATTTGCCAAAAGTTTGGGCGGGAAAGTGATGAAAAAAGGATGAAATTGAAAACAACTCAAACAACATCTAACTGTTTATGGTTTAGCATGGACTGGCAGATGGACGGCATTATTGGTGCAAATCTTCTCACCATGCACTGATGTTTCGATGATTCTCAGCAAGCGATGAACGAAGATCACGGGCATATTCCTCAACCGGTTCATCTCCCCCCCAGTCTCCCGAGAATTGATCCAAATCATGTGCAAGGCTATCGCCCGAGTGACGTGACAATATCGATTGGAGATATTCTCGCACTTGTTGCAGAAGTGTCACATCGTCAATGGCGGAAACAAGGCTGAGTATCGATTCCTTGATGCCCGGTGCACCATAAGTAGCCACCGGTTCCATCACGGCATCTGCCCCCACCTCGACACCATCAGCACTGGAATATGAGGCAACCTTGTTTATATCTTCGTTGGATTCCATAATTTGCACTGTTTATTCCGCAAAGTTAATGAATGTTTTTGGATTTGCCAAGGATTTGAGGGAGAAAAAAAACAGATGCCGCATGAAAAAATGCGGCAGTTGAATAATGATATTTATTTG
>CAMJJG010000040.1 GCA_946406035.1 uncultured Prevotellaceae bacterium | reverse complement strand
TGATGGCACTGTATCCCGACCAAATCGGAATCACCGATCAGGACTTGAGTGGCAGGCCCGACAGCATCGCCCTGCAGCGCAGATATGCCACAGGCATCGTCCATGCGATAAAGGCATACAACAATTACAATATCGGTCTCATGTATGCCTACATGGTTTGGAGTTTGGGAGCGGTTGAGGACTTTGACGTCTGGCTGGGCGGTGTCCGGTGCGCCCTGGGGCTTGACCCGCGCAAGATGACCATTGAGCAGGTAGAGCAGTGCATCACGGCATGGCAGATTAAGCTATCGGAGCCCGCTGAAGAGATGACTCCCGAGGAATATGAGCAAATCAAAGCCGCCCTCGAGGCAGTCGAAGAAGCGGCTAAAGAAGAAGTTAACGGCAACTGATACCATCATGCAACTGTCCCGCGACAACATCGGCCTGCTCGCCTATTGGATCTCCACCCTCACAGCCAGCAATAAGCCCTAATGCCAATTAAAATTGGCGCAATCACAGCAAAAACACAGATTGCGCCAAAAATCACAAAAAATTTTGGCGCAATCTCAAAACAATGTAACTTTGCAGACGGCAATAACCTGAATTATTTGATGTAACAATGGAGATGAATCACAGCGAAACAAAGAGTAATCTTTCTCGGATCCTAGTTTGTCTGCTACTGATAGCCTTTTTGGGGTCTATTGCAAGAGCCGGTGGCAGGTTGGTGCCCACATCACCGCTTTATGAACGCGCTTCGGAACACGACCAATTCCTGCTCAAGCACTTGCTGGTCGGCGGAGATGACCCGTGGGGGACACAGTTTTACTATCTTGCGCAACCCTCCTTTGATACCGAGTTTGCCCTGTCGGCCGACACCGCTGGCACGTTGCACTACGCGAAGTTCGACCTCAACACCTACGGCGACATGCCATCGCAGCAGCACAAGGTCTCAATGACCACCTCCGACCTGCATGTCCCCGACAGCATCATGAAGGCTCTTTACCGACTGGTCGAGTCCTCGGTTCAAGCCTCATCGTTCCTGTTCGAGCGATTGGGCTGCGACGGCACGACATACACCTTTGGCACTAGATCAATAGCGGCCTACTGCTGGAGCCCAAAGGATGGCAAGTGCCGTGAACTGGTGAGATTCTGGGACAAATGCTGCGCTGCGGTCCAGGCTCAACGCCTCGACAGCCTTCAGGCACTCATGCCACAGTGTCGCAACCTCACCATCAGTTTCCGCAAGGATTTCCCAGCCGATTTCTATGACATCGAGACACTTGATAACTTTGCAGAATTCCACAATCAGTATATTGGACTCCGCTCCAATTACATCGTAATAGAGTGGCCTGATACCTCCGAACATCTTCTCGACATGTCTATGGAAGACGATTCTTTGCAGGACTTGACCATCAAGGACTCACCCGCATACGCCCTTAGAGACGCCTTTAAGGCGAAGCAGGGCGACGAACTCATCGAGTTCTCAAGATTCCTGTATTGTGAGCATCTGGTCGACACCTATATCTCCTTGGAAACAGACGGTTCCAACCATATCGACTTCAACGCCCTGCGGCAAGAGTTCCTGAATGACCCTGAAGCATTCGTCAAAAAGTACGACGCAGGGCGAGAGTTCAGCAGTGCCGACACCGTTAATCACAAGAGCACTAACTATATCCTGCTCTACGTGCTTGGTGCATGCTGCTTGCTGATACTCATTCTTTTCTTAGGTAAACGCCTGAGCACTCACATCCGGCGATAATAAATCATGAAAAAGAGCATTAAGCATATCCTTCTATTCTTGCTTGCCGCCTGGTGCTTGCAGTATTCGTCCTCAACAGTGATGGACACGCTGGTTCTTGATGCCGTTGATGGCAAAAAGGGTTGATTGGGAATTCTGCACCACTCGTTCGATATACCGATACAGCTGGTCTCACGATGTAAGGGGCTATGTCATCTCCCTACGGTTGGTGTTGATGACGACATGGTAGATGGCAGTGATAGCACTCATATTGAATAAGTTATTAGACGGCTAATATAAGACAAACCAACACAGTGCCAAATGGTGTCTTGCCTGATGTGAGTCGCCCTCGTCGAGGCCCGTCCGATTGTAGCTCTCGTACCCCAGGCCACACTGACCTACGGCCAGTGCGCCCTAGGGTTGCCATAATTCAAGGTCGCTGGCCTTGTTGAGGTCTCCGACCTCATGACAGCCCCACTGATTTTCCACTGTCCCCATGCTTCCCCGACACGCAACAATTCAGACCATCTCCTCAATAGAATCACCCGACGCATATTCCCGAAAAATCGCCCACCAAAAGAGACAAGAAAGACAAAATCAAAAAAATTGTCCTTCTTGTCTTTCTTGTCTTCACCCCATGCGCGCGCGGGGTATGCCGTTACTCATCATCCAATGAATGAGGTGAACAGCTGGATGAGCCAGCCGCTGATGGCCATGTAGATGGTAATGCCCACGATGTCGTTGGTCACGGTGACAAAGGGTCCAGTCGCGATGGCAGGGTCGATCTTCATCTTCTCGAGCACCAGCGGCACCACCGTGCCAAAGAGGGAAGCGAACATCACCACCAGGAACAGCGATGCCGTCACAGCAGCAGTAGCGATATAGGACTTGGTGGGGTCATCGTCCACCGGGAAGAATCGTGTGTAAATAAAGATGAGAAGCCCCATGACAAACGCGTTGATCAACGCTGTGCTGAACTCCTTGAACAGGTGCTTGCCCACGTGCTTGATGTCCAGGCTGCCGTTGGCAAGACCTTGCACGACGATAGCGCTCGACTGAGTACCCACATTACCGCCCGTGCCGCCGATGAGCGGGATGAACAGTGCCAGTCCGGGCAGGATGCGCAGCAGGTCGGCATCGCCCTCGCCACCTCCCAAAATCAGAGCGTTGATGATACCGCCCACCAGTCCGATGAGCAGCCACGGCAGGCGGGCGCGCACCTGACGGAAGATGCCGTCATCGGTCTCGATATCGCCCCAGATACCAGATGCCAGCTGGTAGTCGTCCTCGCCCTGCTCGCGCACGCGGTCGATGATGTCATCGACCGTGATGCGGCCCACCAGGCGCCCGATACCATCCACGACCGGCATCGCCACGAGGTCATACTTCTCGAAGTCGAGTGCAACGTCCTCGATGTGGGTGTCGGTGCGCACGCTCAGCGGGTCGGGCTCCATGACGTGCTTGATCTTGCTGGCCGAGGGGTTGGTGATAGTGGTCTTCAACGGGAAGATGCCTTTCAAACGATTATCATCATCGACGACATAGATGTTATAGATCTCGTCCAGGTCTTCGGCCTGCTGGCGCATGGCCTTGATGCAGTCGGGCATCGACATGTTCTCGTTGACGACAATCATCTCGGTGGACATGTAACCACCAGCGGTATCCTCGTCATATTGCAGCAGGTCCACGATGTCGCCAGCCTGCTCCACATCGTCGATGTGGCTGATGACGTCCTCGCGGTCCTCCTCGTCCAGCTCCTGGATCACGTCGACGGCATCGTTGGCATCCATCTGCTCGACCTGCTTGGCGATTTCCTCGTTGGGCATCAGTTCCATCAAGTCATGGCGCTGATCCTCGTCGAGCTCGATGAGGACATCGGCGGCCGTCTCGTCGTCGAGCAGCAGCATGATGAACAGGGCTTCCTGATCATCCAGGTCACCGACAAGTTCAGCGATATCGGCCGGGTGCAGGTCCTGGATCTGCTCGCGCACCAGTTGCTCGTCCTTGTTATCGATGAGCGTGTTGAGATTGGACAGATATTGCTCGGTAAATTCTTTCATTGCGTTTCAAGTGTCTTAGTGGTTCAAATAATGGTATCTATCGCTGCTGTTCCATCGCCAGCCTCGTGAGGGCGACAAAGTCTTGGACGCCCAGTTGCTCAGGGCGTTGTCGGAACACGTCACGCTCCATTACCGTGGGATCGGCGGCAAACATTGACTTCAACGAGCTGCGCAACATCTTGCGCCGCTGCCCGAAGGCGTTTTTCACCACCCGCTTGAACACGCGCTCGTCAACACCCAAGTCGGTCACGCTGTTGCGCGTCAAGCGTATAACGCCGCTCTTGACCTTGGGTGGCGGATTGAACACGTGCTCATCGACGGTGAACAGGTACTCGATGTCATACCATGCCTGCAGCAGCACCGACAGAATGCCATAGGCCTTGCTGCCCGGCGGCTCGGCGATGCGCTGCGCCACCTCGCGCTGCAACATGCCGCTGCAGCACCGCACCTGGTCGCGGTAGTCCAGAATTTTGAAGAATATCTGGGTCGAAATATTGTAGGGATAATTACCGATGACGCAGAAAGGGGAATCCCCATACAGCCTCTTGAGGTCCATCTTGAGGAAATCCTCGCCGATGATGCGTCCGTGCAACTGCGGGAATGCAGCCTCGAGATAGTTCACACTCTCGTTGTCGAGCTCGACGACGGTCAAGTCCAGTCCCATCTCGAGCAGATACTGGGTGAGCATCCCCATGCCTGGTCCGACCTCAAGCACAGGCAAGTGCTTGAAATCATCCAGCGTGTGGGCAATGCGTTCGGCAATAGACAAATCGGTCAAGAAATGCTGCCCCAGTGACTTTTTTGCTCTAACATTCCGCATGTTTGTTCATTTATTGTTAACTTTGCACGCTCGGTCGCGTCCCTTTGCAATTTGCAAAGATAGCCATTTTTTGGCGTTTGTGGCACACTGAGCGACAATTTAACTTTACATCAAACAAAAAAACGTGAAAAAAGCAATCTCCTACTTAGTGAAGTACGGCATCCCACTAGTCATCGGCGTGGGTCTGATGTATTTCCTGTATAAAAACGTCGACATCACCTCGATGATGGATACACTCAAGACCGATGTCGACTACTGGTGGTTCCTGCCCGTAGCCATCGTGAGCATCATGAGCCACATCTTCAGGGCACTGCGCTGGCGCTTGCAGCTCAATGCGATCGATGTCAAGCCGTCGTTCAGTGCGGTGTTGAACAGCATCTTTGGCACCTATGCCGTCAATCTGGTGTTCCCCCGGCTTGGCGAGGTGTGGCGCTGCGGCTACATCGCCAACAGGCAGAAGGCCTCGGTGACCCAGGTCATGGGCTCGATGGTCGCCGATCGATTGACCGACACCGCGACCGTACTGTTGCTGACCCTAGTGACCTTTCTGGTGGCACAAGGCGCATTTGGGGCGTTTTTTGACACCTATCCGCAGATGAAGGAGAACTTCCTTAACGTCGCCAGCGACGCTCGCATCTGGCTGGGCACCGCCGTCGCCATCATCGCATTCGGGTGGCTGCTGGTGATGAAGACCGAGAACAAGATCATCAAGAAGATACAGCTCATGGCCCGCAACCTGTGGGACGGCTTTGCCGCCATCACACGCATGAAGGGCAAGTGGTGGTTCCTGCTGTTGACATTGCTCATCTGGGGCTGCTATTACTTGCAGCTGTACCTGGCCTGCAAGGCGTTCACCTTTACTAGCGGCCTGAGCGTGCTGGCGGTGCTCGTGGTGTTTGTGCTCAGCAGCATCGGCATGGGCATCCCCACCAACGGCGGCCTGGGAGCCTGGCATGTGGCAACGATCTTCGGCCTGTCGCTATATGGCGTGGGCGTGTTTGATCCCAGCAGTTTTGACCCCAGAGCCTCGGCGTTCGCGATGCTCGTTTGGGGCTTCCAGCAAGTGCTGATCATCGCACTGGGCATCTATGCCTTTGCCAGCATGACGATTGACCGCCGCCGCATCGAGAGCGGCAAGACGGTGGTAGATACCACAAACGACGAAATCAAGTTATAGAGTTGTATTATCATATTATAGCTTAACACCTAAAAGTATTATGGACGATAATTTTGACGATTATTTCACCGACGAGAATGTCCCCGAGGAGCAGCCACAAGCTCACCAGGAGACAGCACAGGAGCGTGAGGAGCGAGAAATCAAGGAAGCCACTATCGAGCGGCGCGGCAACTCGGTCAAGGTAGTGCTTGCCATCATCATTCTTGCCATGGCATTGTTCCTGGGGTGGTGGATATGGCAACACTATTTCCATCCCTACCGCCAGAGCCAGGAAAAAGGCTGGATCATGAATGTGGCCAACGAGGGCACACTGTTCAAGACCTATGAGGGCGAAATGATCAGCGAGGGATATATCGAGGACACCATTGTCGCCATGCACAGCGACTTCACATTCTCGATTCCCACCGACAGCCTGGCGCGTGACGCTATGCGGTGGGC
The DNA here is from genome assembly GCA_946406035.1 of uncultured Prevotellaceae bacterium. Lineage (GTDB taxonomy): Bacteria > Bacteroidota > Bacteroidia > Bacteroidales > Muribaculaceae > Sodaliphilus. The sequence goes on along the minus strand of CAMJJG010000040.1, from coordinate 13,819 downwards.
ACAGAACGGCAAGCGTGTCATCCTCACCTATGACGAGTACAAGGGCACAGTACTGTGGCGCGGCAATTCCCGCCATGTCGTCACCAGAATTGAACTGGACACTGGGCTGGTTAAGTCCAACCCCTATCAGCAACCCCAGCAGGAAAAGAAGGATTGACACCATCACCACCAACTATAATCAAGGCGGATCTCGATTGAGGTCCGCCTTGATGCCGTTAATGCCGATATCGCTTGGCAATGATTACTTCTTGCGATACTTGTACTTGACGCCCAGGTTATACATGATGAAGGCCTGAATGTCGGCATACTCATCGATGATCTTGCTGATGGGCTTGCTGTGGCCATGGCCAGCCTTGCTGTCGATGCGGATGAGCTTGGGCTGGTCGCCAGTGTTGCTGTATTGCAGCTGGGCTGCATACTTGAAGCTATGGGCGGGCACCACGCGGTCGTCATGATCGCCAGTGGTGACGAGGATGGCCGGATAACGAGTGCCGTCGTTCTTGATATTGTGCAACGGAGAGTAGTTGCGCAGGTAATTGAACATCTCGGGGCTGTCGTCACTGCGACCATAGTCGGGCGCCCAGTTCCAGCCGATGGTGAACTCGTGGTAACGCAGCATGTCCATCACGCCCACCTGGGGCACTGCGGCTGCGAACAGGTCGGGGCGCTGGTTAACCACGGCGCCGACGAGCAGACCGCCGTTGCTGGCACCGTTGCAGGCGAGTTTATTGGGGTTGGTGTACTTGTTGTCGATGAGCCACTCGGCAGCAGCGATGAAGTCGTCAAAGACGTTCTGCTTCTGCATCTTGGTGCCGGCCTGGTGCCACTCCTCGCCATACTCGCCACCGCCACGCAGGTTGACGTAGGCGCAGATGCCACCGCAGTCGAGCATGGCAAACAGGGTGCGGGTGTAGGTGAAGGCGGGGTTGAGGCTCACGTTGAAGCCGCCGTAGCCATACAGGAAGGTGGGACGCTGACCGTCACGCTTCAGGCCCTTCTTATAGACCAGGAACATAGGGATGCGGGCACCGTCCTTGCTGTTGAAGAACACCTGCTCGGTCACGTAGTCCTCGCTCTTGAGGTTGACCTTGGGCTGGAAGAAGAGGTCGCTCTTGCCCGTCTCCAGGTCATACTTGTAGATGGCACCGGGGAAGGTGTAACTGGTGAAACTGTAGAAGACCTCCTTGGCGTTCTTCTTGGCGCTGAAGCCGACCGAGCCGTAAGTGGGCAACTGGATCTCGCGGATCAACTTGCCGTTCAGGTCATACAGGTAGGGGTGGCTCGAAGCATCCTTGTCATAGGTGAGGATGAACTTGTGATCGGCCATAGTGGCACCAGTGAGCACCGACTCCTGCTCGGGGATGAACTCGGCAAGGGTCGAGGGTGAGAGATGCTCGGCGTCATAGGTAACGATCTTGCCCTTGGGGGCGTTCTCGTTGGTCATGACATAGATCTTGCCGTGGTCCACGCCGATGATGCCGCGCTCATATTTCATGCCGCCAATGAGCTGCACGTAGTGCGGATTGCGGTCCTTGAGGTCCTTGACGTAGATGTCGTTGCCCTCGGCATCGCTCTTCCACAGGAACACGTAGCGCTCGTCGTCGCTCACGCTCACCTGGTGGAAGTGCAACGGTTCGCTCTTGTCCTCATACTCCACATAGTCCTCGCTCTGGGGTGTGCCCAACTTGTGGTAATACACCTTCTGGAACTCGTTCTTGGACGACTTGGCATCCTCGGGGGCGTCATAGCCGCTGTAGAAGAAACCGTCGCCCAGCCACTGCGCGTCGGTAAACTTGGCCCACACGATGTGGTCGTCGAGCGTCTTGCCGGTCTGCAGGTCCTTGACGTAGATCTCGTTCCAGTCACTGCCGTTGCGGGTGATGACGTAGGCCAGGTAGCGGCCGTCGTTAGAGAAGTCCAGTTGCTGCAAAGCCACGGTGCCGTCGTCGCTCAGCGTGTTGGGGTCGAGCACTATCTTGTGGTTGCCGTCGGCGCTGTACTCATAGAGCACGCTCTGGTTCTGCAAGCCGTCATTCTTGTAGAAGTAGAATTTGTCCTTTACCTTGAAGGGTGCCGACATCTTCTCGTAGTTGGCGAGTTCGGTGATGCGCTTCTTCACGTCCTTGCGGAAGGAGATTTTGGACAGGTAGTTCTGGGTGACCTTGTTCTGGGCGTTGACCCAGGCCTCGGTCTCGGCGCTGCGGTCATCCTCGAGCCAGCGGTAAGGATCGGGCACCTGGGTGCCGAAGTAGGTGTCCACCGTGTCCACGCGTCGCGTGTCAGGGTAGTTGATGCGAGCTTGGGTCGTCACAGCCGACGCTGTGATTAATGCACTGCTCATGAGTAAAATCCTTTCTTTGTTCATTGTTGTGATGATTGATATTGAGTTAATCGTTTTTTTTAGGATTCACAAAAGTACACAAAAAACCGGGTCATTTGCACTTTAGAGTGAGTTTTTCCTGCCAAGACGGCTATGATATCATGGGGAAACTGGATAAATCAGATGGTGTTTTCCTCCCCTAGTCGCTAGCCCAAAACCAGTGTGCTCTGGACTCATTCAGGTTTAAGTCGTTGTAGCAGCAACAATACTTGAACACTCGAGAAACAAAATATAATAAGGTCATGATGTGTCGTCAAATGAAATGTATTTATTAATTTTGCACTTTATTAAGATTGTCACACCATAAAAATTCAGTTTAGAACTATGAGAATCAAGAATTTATTAGCAGCATTAGCATTAATGGCATTCGTTAGTGCCCCGGTTCAAGCCCAAGATGATGATGAAATCCGTCATGAGATTGCCATCAGTTATGGCGTTGAGCCCAATACCTTCTGGATTGATATGTTCACTGATGTCATCAAGGCCGAGTTCGGCGAGAAGCTGGACGGCGAGAAATACGTCGGCCCTATCGGTTTAGAGTACTACTACCACACCAGTCCGCTGGTCGGCGTGGGCGCTGTTGCCGTGCTTGCCACCAATCACCAGAACGGATTCATGAAGGACGTACAGAGCTCACACACCACCAGGACATACTTCACCGTTATGCCGTCGGTAAAGTTAAACTGGCTGCGTAAGCACAATTGGGGGTTGTACTCCAAGTTGGCAGCAGGCGGAACATACATCCGCTTCAGCCAGGATGACTATGATGACAACGGCAAGAAAACCGGTGAGAAGAGGACCGTCAATGACCTGATGTTCAACTTCCAGGCTTCGCTCATCGGCATTGAGGCCGGCGGTGATCACGTGCGTGGCTTTATCGAGCTTGGTGTGGGCGAACAGGGTGTTGCCCTGGCTGGCGTGCGCTGCAGGTTCTGACATCCTTCTCAACAACCACATTCATCATGCTGAAACTCAACCTGATCACCTTTGCCTCGTCACTGGCCTCTCGCGAGTCGATATTCACCGACCATCACGAGCTGCTTGATGCCATCGGCGCAAAATATGACGTGCAGTACATTTTCCCCGAGCAGCTGGATGAACCACTGCCCGGCGATGCCACAATGGTGCTCGTGGGCAGCGGTGGCGTCGAAGAGATGGTCAAGGCCAGCATCGACCGCTTGCCGCCCTATGTTGTGCTCATCGCCGACGGCTTGAAGAACTCGCTGGCCGCGTCGCTCGAGATCTTGTCATGGATGCGCCTCAACAACCGCCAGGGGCGAGTGCTGCATGGCCCCATCGACTTCATCTTGCAGGGCATTGACGACTATGCCCTTGCCAACGAGGCGGTAGCCCGGTTGCGCGGCATGCGTGTAGGCGTCATCGGCAAGCCCTCGGGATGGCTCATCGCCAGCAATGTGGACTATCGCTTGATGAGCGAGCGCTGGGGCATTGAGATGGTAGACATTCCCCTCGACGAGGTGGTCAAGGGTTACGAGGCCATCCTCGACGACGAGGTACAAGGTATTACCGACGAGTTTATGGCCCACGCCAACGGCATCCTGGAGCCCTCGCGTGACGAGGTGGTCAAGGCCATGCGCCTGTACCGATCGGTCAAGGGCATCGTTGAGCGCTACAGCTTGAATGCCTTCACGCTCAACTGTTTTGACCTCATACCCACAACGCACACCACGGGCTGCGTGGCGCTGGCCCTGCTCAACCAGGAGGGCATTCCCGCCGGCTGTGAGGGCGACGAGCAGACGCTGCTCACCATGCTGGCCGTGCAAGCCGTCACAGGCGAGATGACGTTCATGGCCAATCCGTCCAAGATTCTAGACAATGCTGCCCATGAGATGGTGTTTGCCCACTGCACCATCGCCCCGGCGATGACCGACCGTTACATCATCCGCGACCACTACGAGTCGCTGAGCGGCGTGGCCGTCGAGGGCATCTTTGACCCGACCGACGTGACTGTGGTCAAGTGCGGCGGCAGGGGCATGGAACACTATTTCATCAGCAAGGCCCGCCTGCTGGAGTGCACGACCAATCCCAACATGTGCCGCACGCAGCTGCACCTGCGCCTCGACGAGTCGCTGGACTACTTCCTGGAGCGCAGCATCGGCAACCACCACGTCATCGTGCGTGGCGACCACAGGCGTTGCATCGAGGCAACACTGCGCCTGCTGGGAGCAAAGCCCACCAGCTAATCTACCGTTTAAACTACTCATCACGCGAGTTTAACGAAGGCCCTACAACGAAGGCCATTTCGTTAAACTCGCGTGATTTGTTGTTGATTCTCCCGATTACTTGTAGAGCACATAGGCCGTCATCGGGGCCAGTGTGGCCTTGAGGACGCCTTTCTTGACCTGGAAGCGCTGCCTGGTCACAGCGTCGCGGTACTTGCCACCCTGCAGCGTGACGGGGATCGCCACCTGGGCCTGCTGCTCGTCGAGGTTGATGACCACGGCGCTGCGGTTGCCTCGCTCCACGATGATCTGCTTGCCGTTGTCGCTGTAGATGATGTTCTCGGGCTGGCCGATGTTGCGGTGACGGAACTCGTTGACAGCCTTCACCACAGGGTGCTTGAACTCGTCGTTGCCCACCTTGCCGATCTCGTTGTCACCCCAGTAGTTGTCGCGGGTGCTGCCGTGAGGACGTGAATAGAACAGCGGCGTGCCATACTGGCGGGCGGTCAGGAAGACCCATCCCAGGCGGATGAGCTCGTCGCTCATGCCTGCCGAGGCGTGGTCGTTGCAATAAGTGTCATGAGACTCGACCCAGGTCACTAGGTGGGCAGGATCAACCGAGTGGTGCCATGTCAAGAGGTTGTCGGCACGGGCATCGTGCTTGTTGAGCACGTTGCGCAGCACCCAGCCGTAGTTGCTGGCCGTGAGGTCCATATACTCGGCATAGCCCTGCTCGGGCACGTTGCGGTCCTGCAGCACCTCGCCGTAGATGAACAGCTGCTCGCGCGGCACAGCCAGCCTGAGGCCCTTGACGGCCTTGCGGCCCATTGCCACGTCCCAAAAGTCGTTCTGGGGCGACTTGGGGTCTCGCATCTCGCCTGGCAGGCCGATGTGCTTGGCCGTGTCATAGCGGAAACCGCTCGCTCCGCAGGCCAGCACGTCGTTGACAAACTGCATGTAGTAGTACTGGAAGTCAGGGTTCTCGGTGTTGACGTCGGGCAGAGTACCCATCTCGCCCGTGGTGCACTGGTAACGGTCGCTGTAGTCCTTGATGGGCCACAGGCCGTTGGCGTGGAACAGGTTCTCGCGGCCGTTGACAGCACTGTCCAGTCGCGCATTGATCTGCGTGCGGTCAATGACGGTGTGGTTGGGCAGCACGTCCACAATCACACGCAAGCCCAGGCGCTTGGCCTCGGCGCACATCGCCTTGAACTCGTCGCGCGTGCCCAGCTGATAGTTGCCGATGGTCCAGTCCGTCGGCTGATAGTGGTAATACCACTTGCCGTGGCCAAACAACTGGCGACCGCCACCCTCACCCACGACGCACTCGTTGATGGGCGAGGTCTGCACAATCGTGTAGCCCGCATCCTTGATCTCGGGCAGGTGCTCCCTGATGGTGTTGAACGACCACGACCACGCGTGGAGAATGATCTCATTATTGCCCTGACCAGCGCCCGCAGGCAATGCTGCACTGGCCATTGTACTCAAGAAGGCAATCAAAACGATAGAAAAGAACTTCTTCATATATACTAAATTCTTGTTAAACAATTTTCATCACAGAGCACAAAGGTACAAAAAACAACCGAAACCACACTGCAAAAAAGAAAGCACAAGAGCAATCGCACCAAAATTGACGGATTGCACCCGTGAGGAACCGCACCCAGGATTCCCCCACCCCAATAATCACCAACATCTACTGGATACCGAAAAACGTCAAAAAGCAATGGGCAAAATATAGGCACTATTATCTATTCAACTGGTTTTCAGAGATTTCATTATTTGCTGCAAATGAATTGAGGTGGGGCGGAATTCTTAATGATTGTCAAAAGCATGTTTTTGCCGGCCCGCGATACAAAGGTACGACCCACAACCAGGAGTGTCAATGCCAAAAAGATATTTCTTTATCGGGCTTGCCAGTAGCGATACTACAATAAGGTAATGATATAGTTGTTGGCCCATCAGGTGATTGAAGATAGTGTCGCAAAACTCAATGCCTCTATTTAATCGGCCTAACGGCTGAGAAATCAAAAATGCATAAAAATCAAAGCAAAATCAATCTTTATTTTTGTTTTATTTATAATTTCTCGTGCGATAGCATGGTTAGCAGTAGAGGCGTTTCCCCAGGGGCGGCTGATTCATATCATTTCTCAAAAGTTATAAGATAAACTATAGGTGTCCGGGGGAAAAATGCCAAGGCCGCATAAAAACGTCGATATCAATGCTGCTATGGAGGTTATGTGTGAAGGGGCTTACTTTGTCAGGCGGGCAGGTCGCATGACCTGCTAAACTTTCCCCGGAAACCAGTAAAAATAAATCCTCGATACCGTTTTTGTCATCAAAATCAAATTTTTCGGTCAAAATAAGTGTTAATATGCAGGTTTTAGTGGCGATATTCCAGTGATTGTATTATCTTTGCAATAATCAAGACTCACAAGCTCATTTTGTGTATAAATACACGAATATCAGTCGGTTTTGGCCTTAGCTTAAGACTAGGAACCTGAATTGCTATCATTTTTTCAATAATTACCATATTATGTTCAGATTAAGATTTTTACTAGTTCTTGGGGTAGCAACGATGTTGATCCTACCCGCGTGGGCGACGAACCACTCTGACAGTCAGATGCGAGCCGTTGCCAGGCAAGCCCTGGGGGGCGCTGGTCAAGTTACCAAAGTAGCCGATTATGAGCGAATGGCGGTCTATAATCGTGCCGGCGGCGGCTTTGCCATCGTTTCCAGCGACGAGAAAGCTCCTGCCGTGCTGGCCTACTCGCCCGACGGCCGATTTGACCCGTCAAGCGATAACCCCGGATTCAATTGGTGGCTGGGCGCCATCAAGGGGGCAGCTCATCGCGACCCCATTCTGCCCGATCCCGGGCGTTTCCCCTCGTCGGTAGCGCCCTTGATCAAGACCAAGTGGGGGCAGAATGAGCCCTTCCGCTACATGTGCCCGTTCCTGAGCTATGAGCCCGACCTGAGTAAATATGGCGTCTATCTGCCCGACACGACCCACAATGCCGTGGGGTGCGGACCGGCAGCGATGGCCCAGTACATGTATTTCTACCGTTTCCCTGACCACGGCAAGGGCAGCCGCTCGGTAGTGGTGAAGTATGACCAGGCCAACGTGACGCTGACGGTGGATTTTGAGGCGGCAACCTATGACTGGGACAACATGCTCGAGGATTATAGCGACGGCTATACCGACAAGCAGGGCGAGGCGGCGGCACAGCTGTGCTATCATGCCGCTGTCGCCGCCAAGGCCAACTGGAACAGCCTGGGCGGGTCCACATTTGACAGCGATATCCTCAACGCCTTCATCGAGCACTTCAACTACACTGATTCGGCCCGCGTCCTCAATAGGCCCTTGTATGACGACGTCACGTGGGTGGAAATGATCTATGAGTCGCTCTCTAAGGGTCATCCAGTGCTCTACTCGGGCAAGGACATCAACTTTGAGGTGGGCATCCTGGTGGGACACAATTTCATCATCGACGGCTATGACGAGAACGGTCTGGTACACGTCAACTGGGGCTGGCATGGCCAGCAGGACGGCTACTATGACATCGCCACGCTCACTGTGGGCAAACTGTCGTTTGACGACTGGCAGGGGATGTACGTCGACCTGTATCCCAACCGCGAGGCGCTGCGTGGCGACGTTGATGGCGACGGCAATGTGGCCATCAGCGACGTTACCGCGCTGATCGACTATCTGCTCAGTGGCAACAGTGCAGGCGTGAATCTGGCTGGCGCCGACGTGGATGGCGATGGCGACGTGGCCATCGCCGATGTGACAGAGCTTATCGACATGCTGCTCACCCACTGAGCGATAGCATTATCGTGCAGAACGTGTGCAAAAAAGTAAATTACTAGGGCAATATTCTTGCTCAATCCTTCAAAAACAACTAAATTTGCAGCAATTCATTGACGGATCCGGCCGCAGCGGCGACCACAACAACCAACCGCCAATGATGACATATTAGATACAGGCGTTTACTGTAACGCTTTGGTTTTGACACCTCAAGAATCTAGCAAATTCAAAACAGTTAGTCAAAAACAAAGCAACGTGAACGCCCCTATGGATGTACTATATCCTTCCCTCATGCTTCCCCTTTGGTTGCTTGAGAGATTTGATATACACATCTTCGTGGGGCTTCGTCGTTGCTCGTTCTGACTAACTGGGCAATGCTAGAGCCTTTGAGGTGTGGAACTGAGCAGCAGACTTGGCTCCACGTTTTGTATTTATATGTATCACCTCTAATCATTAACCACCTGGTTGCCGAGAGCCACAACCAAAATTATATTCGTTTCAATTATCAGATTGAAGTGATTAGAATACACCCAGTATATTTGATTGTGATGGAAAAGTCTAAATATTCAATTAAGGAACATCTTGAGGTGTTTACAAGGACAAAGATTGAGGATAGATTACGTGCCCTTGGATATAATATGGATGAAACTGATATTAATTGTAATATCTATCGAGAGCGTGCAAAGTATCAAAACCAAGATGATGCTCTAAATGGTAAAAATCCCGATTTTTTAGTCTATAAACAGGGATCAGGTCAAATACTGGCTGTAATTGAGGCAAAAAGGCCGAATGTGCCTCTTGAAATCGCAATAAATCAAGCAATTAACTTTTACGCTAATCCGTTAAATATTCCAATTATTTTTGTTTATAATTCAGGCTCATTCTACGCATGCACCAAGGATAAAGGTGCTATTAAAATTGATGGAATTGAGCTAAATGATTTTATTGATGAGAACACTTTACTGCGTTTAATAGAGGGTAACTTTGATATTGAGAGTGTACCATCAGGTTTTTCTATTTCACGTGCCGATTTGTTGACTAAATTTAAGAAGGCAAATAACTTATTGAGGAAAGCAGGTTTAAGAGACGGCTACGAGCGTTTCTCTGTCTTCTCGGATTTGATGTTTTTAAAATTAAAAAATGATTTTGATGAAATCGGTGAACTATCTGGTTCAGATACTCTTGACAAATCTTGTAACTGGCGTAAACTGATTGAAAAAACTCCATCTGTAATAGGCCCCAGTTTTAATATTGAAGAATCTGAGGTGAAATCTTATTTAGAGGATACAATTAAGAAAAAATTAAAAGACGCATATGGAGATGTCTTTGAATCATCATTAAATATTAACGATGAAAAAATTTTGATTGATCTCATTGAATTAATTGAAAGTATTCCTTTTAAAGATGTTGATACTGATGTAAAAGGCGATGCCTTTGAGTTTTTCCTCCGTAACGTCACTAATGGAAATAAAGATTTAGGTGAATATTACACACCACGCCACATTGTTAAGATGATAGTTAAACTAATAAATCCCATTTATGGTGAAAAGATTTATGATCCATGCTGTGGTACAGGTGGTTTCCTTTTAGAGTGCTATAAACATTTAAGGGACTACACGGATGTAAAAGAATATCCATCTGATTCTGAAGAAGTTAAGGAAGAGAAGAAAAAGAAACGTAAGATTATTAGAGAAGAAAGTGTTTATGGTCGTGAAATAACTTCAACTGCAAGAATTGCCAAGATGAATATGATTCTTTTTGGCGATGGTTATAATCATATCCGCCAAATGGACTGTCTTTCTGAAGTTGTAAGAGAGAAGTTCAATATTGTTGTTTCGAATATTCCTTATTCTCAGAAAGTAGAACATGGTGCTTTCTATGATTATCCAACCAATAATGGAGACAGTTTATTTATGCAACACATTTGGAAAGCTGTTAAAAAAGGAGGAAGAATTGCTGTTGTTGTTCCCGATACGTTTTTATACGGGACTGACACTTATGATATAAGAAAGAAAATTGTTGATGAAAGTACAAGAATTATCGTTGTTTCACTTCCAAGAGGCGTATTTAATCCTTACACACCAACAAAGACCAGTGTATTATTTGCTTATAAAAAACAAAATTTTAAGCAATCAAGCAAATCCGCTGATATTTCAATGTACGTCATCAGAAATGATGGTTTTGAATTAGGAGCAAGAAGACGACCTCTTAGTGGTCAATCGGACTGCAATAAGTTTTTAATGGATTATGATTTCGATAAAGAACTACGTATTGTTGAAGCTCCTAATTCTGTAAATGTTTCATACGATATGATACTTGAACATGATTATAATTTGTTCCCGTTCGTATATATGGAACATTTTCCAACTGTGAAGAATCCATCTTCATTAAAAACTATTGGAGAATACATTGAAGAACGTACTGAAAAGTTTGATCTTGATATATTTAACGATGATTCAGAAGAATGCGTTATCTTATCTGTGACCAAAAATGGTATTTATATCGGTGAGGAGCTAACGGCAGCCGAGTTAAATGCTAAATCTCGAAAATATAAACGCGTCTATGCTGGAGATTTTACCTATAACCCTCACCGTATAAATGTTGGAAGTATTGGAATTGTGCCTCAACTTGCTAACAACATGTATGTATCAAGTATCTATCCTGTTTTCAGAATTATAAATATTAATGAAATCCCAAATTACTATCTTCTGAGATTGCTTAAGTTGGCTGAATATAAAGTTATAATAAATGACTATTGCTTAGGAGGAGCTAGAGCGGACTTAAAACTCGAATGGTTATCACGCATAAAACTGGAATTACCATCAAAAGATGATATCCAAAAGATTTCTAAATTATCACAGAAAATGGATGCGGCATATAATCGATATAGACAATTATTGAAAGAACTGATTAATTAAAAGCTTACATTGAGTAGATGTTCAAGCCGTTCAAGTGTTTACTGTAATTGACATTAAATAGCCTTAAATGTCGGTAAATGTTTTATGCTTGATTTGCCGTCATTCGTGTAATTCGCATAAAAAAAGCGAGGATGCCAAGAATTAGTTCGATTCGTGTAATTCGTAGTATACATGCTTTTTGGTATTGACTTCTTGAGGAGGTGGATTGTACCTTTGTCGCGGAGAGGTAAAAGTGATTTTAACATTCGTTATCAATTCCCCCTCACCCCATTGCTTGTGCAACGAGGAAAAACATCACTGAAAACCAACGGGTTGAAAAAGAAGTGCCATAAACGCCATATTGCTTTTTGACGCAAAACGGGCGGTCACGTCAGCCACGTCACGCCATCATCGCAATATAACCCTACTGGCCTATGCGGATGCCAAAGCAAAAGGTTATACTATTGTCTAATACTTTTGTCCTTGTTGTCTAAAAAAAAGGCTATGTACTAGAAACTAAAAACTTTTTCACTATATTTGCAGCCGTAAAACTATAATTCTTTTAAACCTGTAAGACATTAACAGAAGAATCAAGACTATGAACGAAATCGAAAAATTGCAACCGTCATGCATCTGGCGCAACTTCTATGCGCTGACGCAGGTTCCCCGTCCCTCGGGACACGTTGAGAAAGTGCAGCAGTTCCTGCTCGACTTTGCTAAGAAAATCGGCGTCGAGGCCTTCCAGGATCCCGCCGGCAACATCGTGATGCGCAAGCCCGCCACTCCCGGCATGGAGAACCGCAAGTGCATCACCATGCAGGCCCACATGGACATGGTGCCCCAGAAGACGCCCGAGAGTAAGCACAACTTTGAGACCGACCCGATTGAGCCCTATATCGACGGCGAGTGGATCAAGGCCCGCGGCACCACGCTGGGAGCCGACGACGGCCTGGGCGTAGCCGCCATCATGGCTGTGATGGAGGACAACACCCTCAAGCATGGTCCCATCGAGGGTCTGATCACCAAGGACGAGGAGACGGGCATGTATGGCGCCAACGACCTGCCCAAGGGCCAGATGAAGGGCGACATCCTGTTCAACCTGGACAGCGAGACGTGGGGCAAGTTTGTCATTGGCAGCGCCGGTGGCATCGACGTGACCTGCACCCGCAAGTATAACGAGGTGAAGACCGCCAGCGGCGAGACCGCCGTGCGCATCACCCTGAAGGGCCTGAAGGGAGGCCACAGCGGCCTCGAGATTCACGAGGGCCGTGCTAACGCCAACAAGCTCATGGCACGTCTGGTGCAGTTCGCCATCGTGGACCACAAGGCCCGCCTCGTGAGCTGGCACGGCGGCAACATGCGCAACGCTATCCCCTTCAAGGCCGAGACCGTGATGGTTCTGCCCGAAGATAACCTCAAGGGCCTGAAGAAGCTCGTCAAGACGATGAAGGCCCAGTTCGAGAGCGAGTTCAAGTTCATCGAGGATGGCGTGGACCTGTCGCTCAAGGCTATCGACCGTCCCAAGATGAAGATGGCGCTGGATGACCAGACGACGATCCTCAGGGCGCTGTATGCCTGCCACGACGGCGTGGTGCGCTTCATTCCCGCTTATCCCAACGTGGTGGAGACCTCGAGCAATCTTGCCATCATCGACATCGAGGACGGCAAGGCTGCCGTACAGATCCTGGCCCGCTCGGCCCGCGAGGACATGAAGGACTATATCGTGAAGATGCTGCAGACCTGCTTCCACTTGGCCGACTTCAAGGTAGAGACCGGCGGTGACTACATCGGCTGGGATCCCAATCCTGACAGCGAGGCCCTGCACATGCTGCTCGACCTGTACAAGCAGCTCTTCAATGAGGAGGGCATCGTGCAAGTTGACCATGCCGGCCTGGAGTGCTCGATCATCCTAGGCAAATATCCGCACATGGATGTCGTGAGCTTCGGTCCCACGCTGCGCAGCCCGCACACCACCATCGAGCGTGCCTACATCCCCGCTGCCGAGCCGTTCTGGAAACTGCTCGTCAAGGCCCTCGAGGAGGCACCCGTCAAGAAATAATCGGTTTTTCCCGCCTATAAGCGTACCTAAAAACACCGCAGGGATCCATCCTGGCCCCCTGCGGTGTTTTTCTTCTTGGGGAACGATATCAGGTATCGTTCCGTTAATTAAACGCGGATCTTAATTTCCAAGCTGTTAGGTTGATTGAAAGAAGGGGGCATTGATTCTTGCAACACCTGGCCCGATCACCCGATGGGCCAACATCTAAACCAATGCCTTTTCTGTGATGTCCCCGAGTTGGGATGTCCCTATTTCTCGAGCTCGGAGATGACGTTGATCAGCGTTTGGCCCACCTCGCCGAGTGTCGTGGCGCTGATGCCGTCCATCGTGTCGTTGACGGTGTGCCATACACTACAGAATCCCGTCTCGCTATCGGTGCGATGGCGGGTTAATAGCTTTGCATGGCAAATTTTATGCTGTCAAAGCGTCTTGCCTGCAGATCTTCACGCTTGATGTAGAAGTAGATGATGCCGTGGTCGCCGAACGTCAGGTCGT
>CAMJJG010000039.1 GCA_946406035.1 uncultured Prevotellaceae bacterium | reverse complement strand
TTGCTCGTCGAAATCGCTAAATCTTAATTTGGGTGTCTCATTGCGGAAAACAGGAGACTCTTCAATGCTTATTTTTACCATAAAGTATGAGCCCGCCCGATGTAGATTCACCTCGATACCCCTTGACTGGATAGCTAGCAACATGACACACACAAGCGGTTGACCACGATGATCAACCGCTTGTGGATAATAGGGGGAATTAATTGATTACTCCTTGATCAGGTTGCCACCCTGCTGCAGGGCCTCCTCGTTGAGGGGGATCAGGTGCCAGTGGCGCTCGGGCAGGGTCTTCTTCAGGGCCTTGAGCACGCTGTCGATGGTGACCATGGGGCGCACCTTGAGCATAGCGCCCAGCACAATCATGTTGAAGGTCTTGGAGTTCTTCATCTCGATCGACTTCTCGGTAGCGTCGATGGGATAGACGGTGATGTCGGTGCGGGTGGGTTTCTTGTGGATGCCATAGGTGTCATACATCAGGATGCCACCGGGCTTTACCTTGCTCTCGAACTTGTCGAGCGACTGCTGGTTGAGGACAACCACTACATCGTAGGTGTTCAGGACGGGCGAGCTGATGCGCTCATCGCTCACGATGACCGTAACGTTGGCTGTACCACCGCGCTGCTCGGGACCGTAAGAGGGGAGCCAGCACACCTCCTTGTCTTCCATCAGACCCGAGTAGGCCAGGATCTTACCCATTGACAATACACCCTGTCCGCCGAATCCGGCAATAACTATTTCGTTGATCATAATAGTGTCTTCTAAAAATTTTTAGCGTTGAATACCATCTTCTAAGTTCTTCAGGTCTCCCAGGGGATACTTGGCGAACATGTTCTCTTCCATCCACTTGTTGGCCTTCTCGGGCGTGAGTTTCCAACCAGTGTTGCAGGCGCTCACGATCTCGACAACCGAGGTGCCCTTGCAGTTGATGCTGTTCTCAAAGGCCTTGCGCAGGGCGGCTTTAGCCTTGCGCACGTTGGCGGCAGTGTGCACGCTCTGACGGGTCACATAGCAGGTGCCGTCGAGTTGAGCCAGCAACGGGGTGATGGCCAGGGGATAACCATTGAGGTCCGGACGGCGGCCATAGGGGCAGGTAGCGGTCTTCTGGCCCAGCAGGGTCGTGGGAGCCATCTGTCCACCGGTCATACCGTAGATAGCATTGTTGATGAAGATAATAGCGATGTTCTCGCCACGGTTGCAAGCGTGAATCGACTCGCAGGTACCGATTGCCGAGAAGTCACCGTCGCCCTGGTAGGTGAACACCAGGTTCTCGGGCCAGAGGCGCTTAACAGCGGTTGCCAGTGCGGTAGCACGGCCGTGGGGAGCCTCTTCCCAGTCAACGTCGATGTAGTTGTAGGCAAACACGGCGCAGCCCACGGGCGACACGCCGACGGTCTTTTCAGCAACACCCATTTCCTCGATGACCTGGGCAACGAGTTTGTGTACAACGCCATGGCTGCAACCAGGGCAATAGTGCATGTGAACTTGGTTCAGCAGCGCAGGTGCAGAATAAACTTTATTCTCAGGTTTAATGATATCGTTCAGTTCCATTGCGTTATTACTTATTAATGAGTTTCTCTTTCAGTACGTTCAACAGTTCGTCGGGAGTGGGCACGTTGCCACCGAAGCGGCCATAGTGCTCAACCGGCATCTTGCACTCAACGGCAAGCTTCACATCCTCGACCATCTGGCCGGCGTTGAGCTCAACGCACAGGATGCCCTTAACGTTCTTGGCAGCCTCGCGCAGCTGCTTCTCGGGGAAGGGCCACAGAGTGATGGGACGGAACATGCCCACCTTGATGCCCTCGGCGCGGGCCAGCTCCATCGTCTTCATGGCGATGCGGGCAGTCGTGCCAAAAGCGGTGATCAGGTAGTCGCAGTCCTCAACGTCGATGAGCTCGCAACGGGTCTCGTTCTTCTCGATCTCGCGGTAGCAGGCCTGGAAACGCCAGTTGTTCTCCTCCATCTTGTCGTCATCGAGCTCCAGGCTGGTAACAACGTTGCTGGGGCGCATGCCCTTGCGGCCGTTAACGGCCCACGGGCACTGCTCGCGGATCTGCTCCTCGGTGCGGCGCGGACGCTGCTCGGGCAGCACGACCTTCTCCATCAGCTGGCCGATGGTACCATCGGCGAGAATCATCGACACGCAGCGATACTTGAAAGCCAAGTCAAAGCCCAGCGCAACCATGTCGGCCATCTCCTGCACGCTGCTGGGAGCAAGCACGATCATGTGGTAGTCACCGTGACCACCGCCCTTGCAAGCCTGGAAGTAGTCGGCCTGCGAGGCATGGATGGTACCCAGGCCGGGGCCACCGCGCTGCACGTTGATCAGCAGGGCGGGAACCTCGCTGGCAGCGAGATAGGACACACCCTCCTGCATCAGGCTGAAGCCAGGGCTGGAGGTTGACGTGCAAACGGCCTTGCCGGTCATGGCGCCGCCATACACCATGTTGATGGCAGCAACCTCACTCTCGGCCTGCAGCACGACCATACCAGTAGTGTCCCAAGGCATTTCTTCCTCGAGTTTCTCAAGCACCTCACTCTGCGGAGTGATCGGGTATCCGAAATATCCGTCGGCGCCGTAGCGGATCATCGCCATGGCGAGGGCTTCGTTACCCTTCATCAATGTTACTTTATCGTTCATATTGTTCGACAGTAGTTTAAATGGTTAGTCACTATTATTTCTCCATTACGCGATAGACCTCGATGCATGCATCGGGACAAACAAGTGCACAACTCTGGCAAGCGATACAAGCCTCGGGTTGCTCCATATAAGCGAAATGATATCCGCGGTCATTCACCTCTTTTTCTTTGAGGTTCAGCACATTGCATGGGCATGCCACAACACACAGGCGGCATCCCTTGCATCGTTCCGTATTCACTACTACGGCTCCATGAATTTTTGCCATAAATTTAGATATAGTTTAAAGGTTATAAATAGTTAGTCTTACGATTACCGCAAAAATACTTCTTTTTGGGGACATGACAAGCAAAAATGTATGATTATTTACCAACAAATGATGATTTTTTGCTGAAATAAGCTGATATAGCATAAAGCGGGATGTTTTCCATCCAACCCTCATCTTGATATGGTTTCATTGATATTCTCAGGCCCTTAAACTCACTAAATGATAATCCACATTTAAAAATGAATTGACCACTGACACTGACAAAATCGGTTTTTACATTTTTTTGGACGTTCAACAACACAAAGTCAACATTTTTTTGGACGAATACTTGAGTTATTGGCGACTCTAATGATAATTGTTATAAAGTTAAAACAAAGTATAAATACCATTAAAATAGTGCGAATTCATTATTATTCTTGATATCTTTGCGAAAAATCATTATAAAAGCATTGTATTATGAAAACGATTGTATTTCTTCTCACCTCATTGATGCCATTTGCCTTGTTCTCTCAAAGCAAATCCAGCAACGCGGATATTAAAAGGCCAATGACCTCAAATATAGCCATTTCTCCAGAATCTATTGAAAATGTGCTTACAGAAAACACGCTTAACTTGGAGGTACATTTAATAGATAAGAGCCAAGGTAATGATCAACTGTATGCCATCAGATTGTCAGGGCTTCGCGCCAAATCCGACAGGAGGCTGCTTCTGGTAGAGCCACAGCCCATTTTACTGACATTGAGTAATGGTAAAGTGTTGGAATTTAATACTGTTGGCACTGGCATTAAAGAAGTCAACAATTCACCATCCCACGGCATTGATGATGACCTCACCTTCATGGTTTCTCGTGAACAAATCAATGAAATCATCCAAGGCAGAATTGTAAATGTACGTTTTGCGCTTAACGGCACAAGAATGGTCAACTATCAGGTCGAGAATAACCGTTTCTCTGAGGCCTTGAGTCAGCAACTCGAAGTTCTTGACGGCAATGAAAACCCAATGAGTGGTGACATTGACAGATACATCGTGCCATTACAGATTGTCACTCCTGAAAGGTAACCAACTCAACCTGTTCTTGCAGACATAGTTTCATCTCGTTTGTTGTATTGTTGCTGAATGGTATCATTATTAACCTTTTAAATTGTTGTAATTATGGAAATATTTGCTTGGTTGTTATCAATTATCTATTGGGGCGTTTTTCTTGTCGCTGCCTTTTTCGTTATTGTCTTACTATACAAGTTATGGTTCATGTGCAATGATGTCAGCAGCATCAAGCAACAACTCGTCAAGAACAATGATATTGAAACCACTATTGAGTTCTTGCTGCGCATCGGGGAAAAAGAAAGAGCCAAGGACCTACTTCTCAACCGGATTCTTACCAATGAGTCGATATTCCACCGTGAGGCCGAGATGACCCAGGATGAAAAAATCGAGCAAGTCTTCAGAGTCTATGAAGAGGAGTTAAAGAAACTCGGGTATGATGTCCCAGTGGATGCGCAGGGCAAAACCCCAACAGCACACTAAGGAACAGGAGAACTTTTTCATCCCCTGTGGAAATTAAAAATGCAAGGCGGCTGGACGCATGTTGTATCCAGCCGCCTTGACTATTTGATAAACTTGGCTGCGCCTCATCAATTGATGCAAGCATCATTGCATTCGGCTTGCACAAGTTTTGACGGGGGCTCGCAATCAAGCCCTTGATGGGTCAAAATCGTTTTTTACTTCTTGTAGGCGTTGATGACGTTCTCGATGCTGTCGTCGATGCGCATCTTGTAGAAGGAGCGCCATACGAAGAAGATAGCCACGAGGACGAAGATGATGCCAATCCAGGGAGCATACTCACGGAAGTTCTCGCTGATTGCCATCTCCATAGCCAGCAGACCGAACAGGGTGGTAAACTTGATGATGGGGTTCAACGATACCGACGAGGTGTCCTTGAAGGGATCGCCAACGGTGTCACCCACAACCGATGCGTCGTGCAGGTCGGTGCCCTTCAGGTCTAGGTCAACCTCAACGACCTTCTTGCTGTTATCCCAACTGCCACCGGCGTTGGCCATGAATACGGCCTGGAACAGACCGAACAGGGCAATCGAGATGAGGTAGGAAACAAAGAGCGAGACGGCATTGTCGCCACCGATGCTGCCGGGCGAAGCCAGGCAAGCGAAGCCAAGGGCGAAGAAGAAGATGGCCAGGAAGATGTTGAACATACCCTTCTGGGCATACTGGGTGCAGATCTTAACTACCTCTACCGACGACTTGGTGTCGGCCTTCTTGGGAGCGTTAGGATCGAGTTTGATGTGGTCCTTAATGAAGGCAACGGCACGGTTGGCACCGACGGTTACGGCCTGGGTCGAAGCACCGGTGAACCAGTAGATGACGCAGCCACCCAGCAGGAAGCCGATGATGGTGTAGGGATTCAACAGGTTCAACAGGCTGGCGGGATCCACGCCGAGGGTCTTCTGGATCACGAGAATGATGGAGAAGATCATCGTGGTGGCACCAACGACTGCGGTACCGATGAGCACGGGCTTGGCAGTAGCCTTGAAGGTATTGCCGGCACCGTCGTTCTCCTCGAGGTAGTGCTTGGACTTCTCCCAGTCGGGCTTGAAGCCAAACTCCTTCTCGATCTCTTCGTCCTTGTTGGGAACTTCCTCGATGAGGGAGAGCTCATAGACGCTCTGGGCATTGTCGGTCACGGGACCGTAACTGTCAACAGCGATGGTCACAGGACCCATACCCAGCATACCGAAGGCCACCAGACCGAAGGCAAAGATGGCGGGATAGGACATCAGGGTCTCGGGGATGTCGATGGAGAAGGCATAGCCGACGAACATCAACAGCACGAATGCCAGACCGGTCCAGAAACCAGAGAAGTTACCAGCAACAAAGCCGCTGAGGATATTCAGCGAAGCGCCACCGTGGTGAGAAGCCTTAACGACCTCCAGGACGTGGCCACTCTTGGGCGAAGTGAAGATCTTGGTGATCTCGGGGATGAGGGCGGCGCCCAGGGTACCCATCGAGATGATGCTGGCCAACTGCCACCACAGGTTGGGCTGGCCGTCGATAGCACCAAGTTGCATGTAGGAAACGACATAGGTCACAACGATGCTGAGCACACTGGCAATCCACACGAGCGAAGTCAGCGGCTTCTCAAAGTCGAGGCTGTCCTTGCCGGCGTAAAGAGCCTTGCAGTAGGCCTTGTTGATCCAGTAGGCAACGACGCTGGTGATGACCATGAGGATACGCATCGAGAAGATCCACACGAGCAGGTTCTTCTGCATCTCGGGATCCACGACAGCGAGCAGGATGAACGATACCAGGGCGACACCGGTCACACCGTAGGTCTCAAAACCGTCGGCGGTGGGGCCAACGCTGTCACCAGCGTTGTCACCGGTACAGTCGGCAATCACACCAGGGTTGCGGGGGTCATCCTCACCGATCTTGAAGACCACCTTCATCAGGTCACTACCGATGTCGGCAATCTTGGTGAAGATACCACCAGCAATGCGCAGTGCACTGGCACCGAGGCTCTCACCGATGGCAAAACCAATCAGGCAGACACCAGCCAGGTCACAGGGCACATAGAGCAAAATGACAAGCATGATAATCAACTCGACGCACACCAGCATCACGCCGATGCTCATTCCTGCATTCAAGGGGATGTTGAGCAGGCGCAGCGGGTCACGACGCAGCGAAGCAAAGGCCATGCGCGCGTTGGCATAGGTGTTCATGCGGATACCGTAAGCTGCGACGGCATAGGAGCCGAGCATACCGATCACGGTCGACAAGAGGATGACGAGCACCTCGCCCACCGACATGTGACTCAGGCCGCCAAAGTAGAAGGCCACCACCACGCCGATGAAGACAAACAGGATAGCCAGGAAACGGCCCTGCTGCTTGAGGTAGGTCGAGCAAGTTTTATAAATCACCTCGCCAATCTCGCGCATGGCGGGGTGTACGGGCAGGCTCTTGGTCTTGATGAAATGATAGAGGCCGAAGAGCATTCCCAGAATGCACACCAGGAATCCCCAGTGCAGGAAACTGAGGTCGTGCAGCGACTGTGGCATCACCAAGTCGGCTTCGCTGGCGCTCAAGCCCAGGCTTGTCGCTAGCGCCATCAGGAGAATTAAGAATTTCTTCATAGATTTACTCTAAAAAAATTACTTGTGTTTATTGATGTTGAATGATTTAATACTTCGGTTTTCACGTGACCTCATCGCTGAAATCGGGCACAAAGATAGTACCATTTTTTTTAATAGGTGTAATTTTATTAAGAAATTAACAGTTTGGGGTCTAAAAAAAACTGTTTCAAGTCGCAAAAAGAGCAAAAAAGATGGCAAAAGAATCGGTTTTTACCCTTTTTATATGGCAAATTGCCGATTCTTTTGCCAAAAATGTGGCAAATTCATTAATTACAGTTTATAACTTTGCACGCATTATTCAAACACATAATTAAGGAAATCGTGCAGAGGTTTTAGAGGTTGTAAGTCGCCGGCAACGCGCTCGACCCAATCCTCGCAGTCAAAGTAATCCTCGTCGACGCGCATCACCAGCACATATTCCTTCATTTTCAGGTACTGTGCCATCGGGTGGTCCTTGGCATAGCCCTTGGGCATCGACTTGAGCGACTGCGACATCCACTGGTAACGGGACGTGATGGCCGGGCTGGTGACGATGTCGAGAAACTCCTGGGGCTCGGCGTCAATGAGGCCGCGCAACTGGTCGAGAACGGCCTTCTCGGGCCACCAGATGCCGCCACACAGCATCATCTCCTGCACACCCATGTGGACATAGTAGCAAGACTGCACCGCATGGCGACCACCGCGCCCGATAACGCCCGAGAAGTAAGTCTTATAGGGGCTCTTGTCATGGGAGAAGCGGATGTCGCGATAGATGCGGAAAACGCTGTCCTTGACCGACAGGCCTCGAGCCTGGGAATCATAGTTGGCGACCAGGCCGATGAGGCGCTCCATGTCATGCTCCCACGGGGAGCGCAGGGCGTCATACTGCGCCTTGCGGGACTTGAACCAGGTGCGGTCGTTGTTGACGGCTAGCTGCCGCAGGAATTCCATGATTTGGCGTATGTTGCTGGATGATTTCATCGTAATTATTGGTCTATTGGTTGGATATTTTGTGCAAAAGTAGTTAAAACACGGGGTAAAACCAAGAAAACTTTTGGAGTTTTAAAAGTTTTCTCTAATTTTGCACCCTCAAAAATCAGATATAGTAAAACAACGACTACTAGGATGGACATAAAAGAGCGCATCATAACCGAAAGCAACAGGATGCTGATGAGCATGGGGCCCGCGTCGATGACGATGGACAATGTGGCCCACGCGTGCGGCATTTCCAAGCGCACCCTGTATGAGACATTTCCCGACAAGCGCACCCTCATCGAGGAGTGCCTGCACCGCCATCACGAGGCCAAGAATGCCGAGGTGAAGGAAATCTTTGACAACGCCGACAACTGCTTTGAGGCGATGTTCAATGTTTACTCGCGGGCCAGGGCGATGTATGACAACACGTCGGTTGCTTTTATCAACGACATCAAGCGGTTATATCCCGACATTTTTGAACAACACATCAACAACGAGAAAGTCACCGTCAACGGCTTAGCCGCCGTGTTGCGCAAGGCCCAGGATGAGGGGCTTGTCATCAAGCGCATCAATCCCGATATTGCAGCCTACCTGTTTGTGGTGTCGATGCGCGAGCTGCACAAGTCCAATCGAGGGGAGCAATATGGCTTCAAGCAGGCCGACCTGTTCGAGCACGTCTTCATCAGCTTCCTGCGCGGCGTGGCCACAATCAAGGGCATTGAGATAATCGAGTATCTCGAGAAACGACAGCACAATCAATCACAAAAATAAATATACAAATGTTCAACAAAAAGAGTCTTTACATTATTTTATTAATGTTAATGGGCGGTGTCATGAGCGGACAGGCCCAACTGACGCTTTCGCTCGACGAGTGCATCAGGATCGCCTTGAACGAGAATCCTACCATCAAGGTGAAGGAAATGGAAATCACCCGCGTTGACTACAGCCGCAAGGAGGTGCTCGGGCAGTTGCTGCCCACAATCAACCTGGCAGGACAGTACACACGCAACCTGTCGTTGCAGACGATGTACATGGACACGCCCAATGGCACCATGGCCATCAAGATGGGTAGCGACAACACCCATGCGGGAGGTTTTCAGGCCCAGATTCCGCTGGTTGTTCCACAATTGTGGAAATCCATCAAACTCAGCGAGAACCAGATATTGCAGAATGTGGAAGCTGCACGCGCCAACAAGCTGTCGCTTGTCAACCAAGTAGAAAAGGCCTATTATGCCCTGTTGCTGGCTCAGGACAGCAAGCGCGTGATCGAGGAGAACCATGCCACAGCCAAGTTGAATGCCGATATCTACCAGAAGAAATATGACCTGGGTGCCGCCAGCGAGTATGACGTGCTGCGCGCCAACGTCGCCGTTACCAACCTGGAACCCTCGATCCTTGAGGCCGAGAACTCCATCAATGCCCTGATGCTGCAGTTAAAGGTGCTCATGGGTATGGACGTGCGCACCGAGATTGCTCCCAGCCAGCAGCTGAGCGACTTCAGGGGCGAGATGTATGCCCGCGCGCTCAGTAACACGCTGGGCAGCGACACCACACTGGCCAACAACACATCGTTGAAGGCGCTCGACCTGCAGACCGACTACCTGAAGAAGGCGCTCGACGTGCAGAAGATGGCCTGGTACCCCACCCTGACGGGAAGCGCCAGCCTGATGTGGCACTCGATGAACAACGGCAGCCCCTTCTCGGGACTGCGCTGGAGCCGTGCCTCCAACGTGGGCCTGACTCTGGCATTTCCCATCTTCCAGGGGGGCCAGCGATATTACAAGCAGAAACAGGCCCAGATCGCTGTCGAGGAGATGAAATGGCAGCGCGAGAACCTGGAACGCAGCCTGCACATGCAGGTCGAGACACAAAACGACGCCATCGCCAAGAGCCTCAAGCAGATTGAGAGCAACGAGGGCGGAGTGCAGATGGCCCAGAAGGCCAACGACATCATGCAGCAGAGCTTCAAGATCGGAGCCGCATCATTCATCCAGCTGCGCGACACCGAGGATGCCCTGATGGCAGCCCGACTGGCCTATTACCAGGCAATCTACAATTACCTGGTTGCCGAGAGCGACCTCGAGTATGTGTTGGGCAACACCCACTATGTGAGATAAAATGAAATATAAGTGTATAAGTGATAACAACTACAATAAATAATTGACAATGAAGACAAAGAGATTTTTACCGATCGTGATGCTCGTCCTGGCACTGGCATCCTGTTCCAGCAAAGATGAGAAAAAGCCAACCGAGGTCAAAGAAGAGCTGCCCATCGTGGAGGTAGTGACCATCGCCGAGGAGGCCGTGAAGCAGACCAGTGAGTACACTGGCACTGTCGAGGCGTTCAAGACCAACAACATCTCGTCGAACAGCGGCGCGCGCATCAAGCGCATCCTGGTCGATGTGGGCTCTCGAGTGGCCAAGGGGCAGCGACTGGTGATCCTCGATGACGTGAACATTGCCCAGCAGCAGATCGCACTGGCCAACCTCAAGCGAGAGCTCGATCGTGCCAGGGAACTGGTGAAAATCGGTGGCGGCACCCAGCAGCAAGTAGATCAGCTCCAGGCTCAGTATGACGCCAACGCGCGCGCCATACGCACGATGCAGGAGAACACCGTGCTCACCTCGCCCGTGAGCGGCGTGGTCACCGCCAAGAACTATGACGCCGGCGACCTGCCCGCCGGACTGCCCGTGCTCACCATCGAGCAGCAGCAGCCGCTCAAGGTCGTGGTCAACGTCAACGAGACCGAGTATCCCAAGGTAAAGCGCGGCATGCCCGTGACGGTAAAGTTTGACACCTATGGCGACGAGGTGTTCCAGGGCCAGGTTTACCTGATACACCCGACAGTTGACGCCACGAGCCGCACCTTCCAGGTCGAGGTGACCATCACCAACCGTGGAGACAAGGTGCGCACCGGCATGTTTGCCCGCGTGAACTTCAACTACGGCACGAGCCACAACGTTGTTGTTCCCGACCGCGCCGTGCAGAAGCAGGTCGGCTCCGGAGTGCGCTACGTGTGGGTTTACCAGGGTGGTGAGGTCGAGCTGCGCGAGGTCGAGCTGGGCCAGCGCATGGAGGACCGCTACGAGATCAAGGGTGGTCTGGCCGCCGGCAGCCAGGTCGTAATAGCCGGCGCATCGCGCTTGACCGATGGCGCTAAAGTACAACTCAAGAAATAAGACACTCCACAGCCATGAGTTTATATTCCAGTTCAGTAAAACGACCGGTGACCGTGAGCCTTGTGTTCGTGGCACTGATCGTGTTGGGTCTGTTCTCGCTCAAGAACCTGCCCATCGACCTGTTCCCCGACGTGGACACCAACACCATCATGGTGATGACAAGCTACGCCGGCACGAGTGCGTCAGACATTGAGCAGAACGTCACACGCCCGCTCGAGAACACCCTCAACTCGGTAGAGCACCTCAAGCACATCACCAGCAACAGTAGAGAGAACATCTCGATTGTCACCCTGGAGTTTGAATACGGATATGACATCGACGCGTTGACCAACGATGTGCGCGACAAGCTCGACATGGTGTCGAGCATGCTGCCCGACGATGCCAACACGCCCATCATCTTCAAGTTCAGCAGCGACATGATCCCCATCGTGCTGCTCTCGGTACAGGCCACACAGAGTATGCCTGGCTTGTACAAGATCCTGGATGAGAACGTGGCCAACCCGCTGGCCCGTGTCGATGGTGTCGGTTCGGTATCTATTGCCGGTGCCCCCAAGCGTGAGGTCCACATCTATCTGGACCCCCTGCGCATGGAGGCCTACAACCTGAGTGTCGAGACCGTCGCCGCCCTTGTCGGTGCTGAGAACCGCAACATTCCCGGCGGTACGTTTGACATCGGTAACGAGACCTACCCCCTGCGCGTGCAGGGTGAGTTCAGCGACCCGCAACAGATGGGTAACATGGTCGTGGGCATGTCGCCCGCCGGCGGTGTTATCCACTTGAGCGACGTGGCCCGCATCGACGACTCACTCGAGGAGCGCGCCCAGGAGAGTTATAGCAATGGCCAGAAGGGTGCGATGATCATCGTGCAGAAGCAGTCGGGTGCCAACTCGGTGCAGATTTCGACCAAGATTGCCCAGGAGTTGCCCAAGATCCAGAAGAACCTGCCCAGCGACATCAAGTTGGGTTACATCGTGGACACGAGCGACAACATCCGCAACACCATCGGCTCGCTGGTCGAGACCGTGCTGTTCGCGTTGCTGTTTGTGGGTATCGTGGTGTTTGTGTTCCTGGGACGCTGGCGCGCTACCGTCATTGTGCTGGTGACCATCCCCATCTCGCTGATCGCCTCGTTCATCTACCTGTATGTAACGGGTAACTCATTGAACATCGTGTCGCTCTCGGCCCTGTCCATCGCCATCGGTATGGTGGTCGATGACGCCATTGTGGTGCTCGAGAACGTGACGACCCACATCGAGCGCGGCTCGGCGCCCATGCAGGCCGCCGTCAACGGCACCAACGAGGTGGCCCTGTCGGTAATGGCATCGACGCTGACGCTGATTGCCGTGTTCTTCCCGCTGACGCTGGTCAAGGGTATGACTGGTGTGCTGTTCAAGCAGTTGGGCTGGATGGTGACCATCATGATGGTGCTGTCGCTCATCTGCGCGCTGATGCTGACGCCGATGCTGTGCAGCCGCCTGCTGCGCCTCAACGTGACCGACACCGCCATCTTCAAGAAGGTGTATGGCCCCATCTTGAAGGTGCTTGACAAGATCGACGATTTCTATGCCAAGGTGCTTGACAAGTGTGTGGCCCATCGCTGGATCACCTCGGCGACAGCCCTGGGTATCTTTGTCGCCTCGATGTTCCTGATGAAGTTCATCGGCACCGAGTTCTTCCCCGTCAACGATAACGGCCGCCTGGGCGTCTCGCTGGAGTTACCCATCGGCTCACGCGTTGAACTGGCCAAGGACGTCAGCCAGCGGCTGTACAAGGAATGGACCGCTAAGTATCCAGAAATCAAGGTGTTTAACTACACCGTGGGCCAGGCCAGCAGCGACAACACCTTTGCCTCGATGCAGAACAACGGCTCGCACATCATCTCGATGAACATCACGCTGACCGATGCCGACAAGCGTGACCGCAGCATCACCGAGATTGCCGGCATGATGCGTGAAGACCTCAAGCAGTATCCCGAGTTGAAGAAAGCCCTGGTAAACGTGGGCGGCCAGCGTGGTGGCGGCATGAGCGGCCAGTCCACGCTCAACTACGAGATCTATGGCTACGACTTCACCAAGACCGACAGCGTTGCCCAACGCTTGAAGCGCATCCTCGAGAACATTCCTGGCGCTGCCGACATCAACATCAGCCGCAGCGACTACCAGCCCGAGTACCATGTTGACTTTGACCGCGAGAAGCTGGCCCTCTACGGCCTGAACCTGAGCACCGCCGCCAACGCCCTGCGCAACCGCATCAACGGCACCACGGCGAGCTACTTCCGCGAGGATGGTATGGAGTATGACATCAAGGTCATGTATGACCCCGAGCATCGTCGCAGCATCAGCGATATCGAGAACATCATGCTCTATAACACGATGGGACAGGGCGTCCGCCTCAAGGAGGTAGGCACCGTTGTCGAGCGTTTCTATCCGCCGACGATCGAGCGCAAGGACCGCGAGCGCGTCATCACCGTGTCGACCGTTGTCCAGAACCGCCCCATGAGTGATGTCATCGCCGAGGCCCAACCGCTCATCGACAAGATGGAAAAACCGGCCGAGGTAACTATCGACCTGAGTGGTAGCTACGAGGACCAGCAGGATTCGTTCGGCGACCTGGGAACACTGGGTCTGTTGATCATCATGCTTGTGTATATGGTGATGGCTGGCCAGTTCGAGTCCTTTACCTATCCTGGTATCATCATGACTTCGATCATGTTTGCGTTCTCGGGTATCGTGATCATACTGCTGCTCACGGGCACGAGCCTGAACGTGATGTCGATGATCGGTGCTATCATGCTGATCGGTATTGTGGTGAAAAACGGTATTGTGCTCATCGACTACATCAACCTGAACCGCGAACGCGGCATGAGCATCCGCCGCTCGGTAATCAACGGTGGACACTCGCGTCTGCGTCCCGTGCTGATGACGTCATTGACGACCATCCTGGGTATGGTGCCCATGGCCATTGGCACTGGTGTGGGTAGCGAGATGTGGCGACCCATGGGTACGGCCGTGATTGGCGGTTTGACGATGTCCACAATAATGACACTGCTGTTTGTGCCCACGATGTACACCATCTTTGCCTACAACGGCGTGAAGCGCAATCGCAAGAAATTACACAATAAAAAAAATAAATAAAAAATAGCCTTTTATGGACTGCCGATTGCGCAAATGGCGCGATCAACCCGTTAGACTTGCGCAATCGGCAGTTAAATATCAACCCGGAACTCTGAGAGTTTATCACAAGAATAAGAAGATGAAAGCGATATTTATTGCCTTTGACGAGGCCTACTATGAGCGCATTGTCGAGAAGTTGCAACTGCTCAACTGCCGCGGTTTTACTGGCTGGCGCGAGGTTCAAGGCCGTGGCAGCAAGACAGGTGAGCCCCACTATGCCACCCACGCTTGGCCCTCGATTGCCTCGGCTATCCTGACTGTCGTTGACGACCGACGTGTCGATATCGTCCTGGACGAGTTGCACCAGATGGATGTGGCGACGCCCAAACTGGGTTTACGCGCCTTTGTACTACCCGTCGAGCGCACCATCTGACCCAAGCCTTTCTCAATTTAACTCAATGAAGAATATTCTTGTCATACTGACCTTGATGCTGGCCATTGCAACGACACAGGATGTGGTGGCCCAACAGTTTACACAGGAGCGCCCCAAGACCACCAAGGGCAATAAGCAACGTGTTGAGCCTTCGTTTGCGTGGAGCGTGAGTGAGCCGCTGGGGCTGCACTACCCCTCGACCATCGACACCCTACACATCGATTACCACCAGACCATGGTTCCATCGATGGTGAGCGACGCGTGGCTCACGACGGGAAACTATGGCGCACCAGGACAGAACCAGATCTTCTTTGACAGGCCGTTGACAGGGGAATTCTTTATGGAAGACGCCATCGCCGCATGGCTACATGACACGGGGACGATGCGATTCTACAACACCCGCATCCCCATGACACTGCTTGCCCACTCGACCGGTGGCGACAAGTACAGCAACCTGGACCGCACTCAGCTGGAATTCTCGGGCAACGTGAACCGACGCACCCAGCTGGGCGGCGGCATCGACTACATCTACAGCAAGGGCTCGTATGACATGCAGGCCGACAAGGACTTCACCTGGCGCTTGTTCGGTTCTCATGTGGGAGACCGCTACGAGATGCAGGCCTTCTTCAACCACTATAACTACACCACCAAGGAGAGCGGTGGCATCACCGACGACCGCTACATCACCGATCCCGCCGAGGTTCAGGGCGGAGAGACACGCGTCGACAACAAGAGCATCCCTACCCTGCTGAGCAATACACACAACCACCTGGAGGGGAGCCAGCTGTACTTGAACCAGCGCTACAAGGTGGGCTTCTACCGCTATCGCCGTGACAGCGTTACCGACACCGTGATTGACCGCACCTATGTTCCCGTGACAAGTTTCATCTGGACCCTTGACTTCAAGCACAGCAAGCACCAGTTCCTCAACAAGTCCGGCAGGGAAGACACCACTTTCTTTGACCACACCTACCTGGGCCTGGGAGGCACCGACGAGAACACCCGCTACTGGCGGCTGCGCAACACGGTGGGCGTGTCGATGCTCGAGGGATTTAACAAGTATGCCAAGTTCGGGTTTGCCGTCTATGGCACCCACGAGGTGAGACGTTATACCCAAGTCACCGACAGTGTCACGGGCACGACCTTGCCTGCAGGACTCGAGGCTTTGCCGGTTACTGTGCCTCATAGCACGACCCAGCACCTCCTGTGGCTGGGCGGGCAGTTAACCAAGCAGCAGGGATCGCTGCTGCGCTACAACGCGACGGCACAATTTGGAGTGGTGGGCGACGCTGCCGGCGAGATCGACGTCACGGGCGATGTGACCACTCGCTTCCGCCTGCTGGGCGACACCGTCAGCATCAAGGGCTACGGCTATTTCAAGAACCTCTCGGTACCCTATCTGCTACAGAACTTCGTTTCCAACCACT
This sequence comes from uncultured Prevotellaceae bacterium, assembly GCA_946406035.1. GTDB lineage: Bacteria > Bacteroidota > Bacteroidia > Bacteroidales > Muribaculaceae > Sodaliphilus. The sequence goes on along the minus strand of CAMJJG010000039.1, from coordinate 4,880 downwards.
TTGCCTGGCACAACGACTTTGCCAAGACCAAGCGCGTGCGCGTGGGCGGCGAGCTGGACATACCCTTCTCGTGGACCAACATCAACGTGGGATATGAAACACTGAACGATTACATCTACTGGGACGCCAACGGCATGCCCAGCCAGCACAGCGGTGCGGTCCACGTCCTCAGCGCCAGGTGGCACCAGGGACTGCACTTCAAGGCCTTCAACTGGGAGAACCGGGTCACGCTGCAAACCAGCAGCAACCAGCAGGTGCTGCCATTGCCCAAGTTGGCCCTGTACAGCAACCTGTACGCCTCCTTTACCATCGCCCGCGTGCTCCACGTGCAGCTGGGCGTTGACGGCAACTTCTACACCAAGTATTACGCGCCAGTCTACAATCCCGCGACCATGACCTTCCACAGCCAGCAGGATATGGAGTGCGGCGGTTTCCCGATGATGAACCTGTATGCCAACTTCAAGATGAAACAAGCGCGTTTCTTTGTCGCCTGGACCCACTTTAACCAGAAAATTCACAGCGGCGACGCCTACTTTGCCACACCACACTACCCATTGAACCCAGCGCGCCTACAAGTGGGCGTTTCGGTCAACTTTGTAAACTGACAAGAAAAAAGAAGAAGGGGGGGAGCAAGCGACCGTCATCAATGCTGATGCGACATCCAACGCAGCGGGCTAGAGACTGTCGCCAACGCTCGTGTCGATGTTGACGCCTGCGATAATGATGCACACAAACAGGATGACCAGCAAGGCGATGATGGCATAGGCCACCAGCTTGAACTTGCGACTAGGCATGGTGCCGTGTTGATGCAACTGTGGGTGCACCGCGTTGTAACGGCGCGAGACGGCACGCAACTTGTCCTCGACATGGGTATCGGGTTTGGGCCGCTCGACGCGAGCGGGTCTTTCGGGAGCCGGCTTGGGCTTGGCCGGTTGCTGCACCTCTGCTGGCTTGGTTGGCTTGGTTGGTGCGGCCTTGGGCTGGTCAAATGGTGCTGCAAGGTCGGCACCGCAGTAGGGACAGAAACTGATGCCTCCTGGCAGCTGCTTGCCACAGCGATGGCAAAACTTGGTACTGTCGGCCACCTTATCGACCACGGTGGTGCGGCGGTAAGGGGCATCCGAGTCATCGTGCACGACCAGTTGATTTCCCTCATAGCGGCACACAGCAAGACACTGCGGACACACGACCTGGCTGCCGTGTATCACGAGCTCCTCTTGTGACACTGTCAACAATTTTCCGCACTGTGGACACTTGAGTTCCATACAATCGATTGATACTTGAACTGGGGTGCAAAGTTAATGCTTTGCTATCAAAACTCCAAATAAAAAATGCATCACCATCATAAATCCAACCTAATGAGAAGGTCAAAAATGCTAAAAATAGAAAAAATGTTGCCTTTTTGCTTTTTAATGTTAAGAATATCTATTACTTTTGCAGCCGCAAAACTGTAGAAAACATTAAAACAACGCAATAAAATGGCAAAGAAACAAGACCAAGGTGCCCGCACAACCCTTGAAGAGGTGAATGAGTCACTGACCACTGCGGCACAACGCATCGAAGACAACAAGAAGTACATCAACTGGGCTCTCATCGCTATTGCAGTGATTGCCTTGATCGCTGGAGGATGGATCTATCTGCGCAACAAGAGTCTCGCCGACGCTAAGCAAGATATCGGTAAAGCCGACATCGCTCTGCTGCAAGGACAGGAAGACGAGGCCTTGAAGGCTTATGAGAAGGTCGCTGACGAGTTCGGCAACAAGACGGGCGAGCGCGCACACTTGAACGCTGCAATCCTGCTCTATTCTAAGGGTGAATATGAGAAGGCTGCCAAGCACATCGAGAGTTTTGGTGCCAACGGCACTTTGATTGGCCCCGCCTCACAGTCGCTGCTGGGTGACTGCTATGTCAACCTCAAGAAATATGACAAGGCATTGAGCGCATTTGACAAGGCTATCAGCTTGGCCGATGGTAACGAGAACTATGTTCCGGCATTCATGATCAAGAAGGCCACCATCCTGCATGAGCAGAAGAAGTATGCCGACGAGGCTGCTATCTACCAGACCATCAAGGACAACTATCCTAACTACAGCCAGATGACCGGCTTCAGTGTAGAGAAGTATCTGGAGCGTGCCAACGCTCTTGCCGGCAAGTAATTACCGAACATAATGAATCACTGAATAAAGGGTTGGACAAAACGTTGTTTTGTACCAACCTTTTTTTTAAAACCACTTTAATGACATGAAACCAATCTATCATCGCATATTACTCAAGCTCAGCGGCGAGTCGCTCGCAGCCGAGCAGAGCAGCGGCATCGACCCGCAGCGCGTGGCCGACTATGCCACCCAGATCAAGGAAATCGTCGAGGCTGGCGTCCAGGTCGCCATCGTCGTGGGCGGCGGCAACATCTTCCGCGGCCTCAAGGGTGCCGCCCAGGGCTTTGACCGCGTCAAGGGCGACCAGATGGGCATGCTCGCCACGGTCATCAACGCGCTGGCACTCTCATCGGCACTCGAGGCCATCGGCCAACCTGCCCAGGTATTCACCGCCATCGGCATGTTCCCCATCGGCGAGCCCTACAGCAAGTGGCGCGCCATCGAGGCCATGCAGGCCGGCAAGGTCGCAATCTGCTCCTGTGGCACGGGCAGCCCCTTCTTCACCACCGACACGGGCAGCACACTGCGTGCCATCGAGGTCGAGGCCGACGTCATGCTCAAGGGTACCCGCGTGGACGGCATCTACACCGCCGATCCCGAAAAGGATCCCACGGCAACCAAGTTTGACCGCATCACTTACGACGAGATCTACAACCGCGGCCTCAAGGTCATGGATATGACCGCCACCGTCATGGCCCGCGACAACAAGCTACCCATCCACGTGTTCAACATGGATGTGTACGGCAACCTCAAGAAGGTGATGAGCGGCGAACCCATCGGCACCGTCGTCACGCTTTAATGCTCGCTAACGCTCGCAGTTTAGAGTTTAGAGGGGCATCTGCACTCTTAAAAAACTACGGATTTTTCTGAAGGCATCCGCATTCGGGAGCCCCACGCTAAGACGCTAAGTCGCAAAGAGTTAATATGGCATCCGCTTTACATCAAGCGGATGCCAGTTGTATTTATTACTTATTGTCTTCAGTTCTATTGTTCAAGGCCCAGGGCCTTGCGGATGAGCGGCTCGAGTTCTGACGCCTCGGTCGAGGTCGAGAGAATGGTGCCGTCGCGGTCAACAAGAACGAAGGCTCCACCACCGCCATGTACGCCATGACGGCTCCACACGCCGTTTTCGTCATTTATCGGTTCCAGATAACTTGGCCATCGGTAACCGTCTTTCTCCATGGCTTTCTCCATAGCGCGGCGATTCCGTTCACGGGCTATGGCGACAACGATGAATCCCTTGTCCTTGTATTTCTCATAGATAGGAATCATGGCTTTGCTATGCTCGCGGCATGCACCACACCATGAAGCCCAGAGGTCGATGAGGGCAACTTTGCCCTTGATGAGCGACGCGATGGGGACAACTTTGCCGTCGGCAGTATGCAGGTCATAGTACGAATAGGGTTGACCAGGGTGTAATTTGACAATTTCTGCGATTCTTGCATGTATGGGATGTCCAGGGCAGCTCTGCTGGGATAGTTTTTCACTGTAGAGTCTCATGTATAAGTCATAATACTCTATGATTGGATCCTTATAAGATGGGTCGAAATTCCTTATACTGTATGCAGCGTCATATATATCGTAGAGCGCATTCACCATGGGATGCTCGGCATAGTAATTGATGCGAAATGCCTCTCGTTCGCATCTGATGCTATCAAGTTGAAGTTGAATTTTCAGGCCGGCATCGGTAAATCCTTTATAGTCTCTGCTATGGTTTGCGAATATTCTCATTACAGAATCCTCGATGGCCAGTGTCGGCGTTTTATTGTCCTCATACCAGCTATTGCTCTCTTTACGTGCCCAGAGCAACTCAGGTTTGTAGAATTCCTTTTCGCGTGACGGGTCATTCAGTTCGTTAGCTAATACGACATATTGATTCCAGAATAGTACCGTCTCAAGGCTATCTAACACTTCGAGTTTGCGATTTTCTTCACCATCGCTACGCACGACAATGCTGTCATCATAGATCTTAATTTTCACATGAGCGTTCTCTGATAGAATTCTTCCATCGCCACGTTGCAGACCGGCTGATGCTTGTTCAAAAGGCTCGATAATGTACTTCTTGACATGCTCGCCATGAATCGTGTAGTAGAACTTGCCATCAACGGCTCTTACGCGCAGCGAACGATCTGCCGCTACCGCCTGAGGGTCCATATGGTATTCGGCAATTACGATTTCGTTGCCAAACTTGTCGGTCAACAGTTCGCCCTCGATATAGCAGGTCAGGGGACCTTCGCCAAACTCTTTGTTATTGCTGTTCCTTCCCAGCGCATACAGGCCTATCAGCGCCAGCGCGATAACAAGCAGAATGATGATAATAATGGTTCTCTTTTTCATAGCGGTTATGATTTAGTTTATGAATGTACAAATATAGCATAACAAAAAGGGGGTTGGGGAAATAAAATGCTCTATTTTCCCAAAACACAGTATTTTTTATCGGTTTTGGGAAGATAAAGAGCAGTTTTAGGGTTTAGAGGGGTCGCACAGTAGGGCCTCGCCTTGGCGTGGCTGTAAAGTTCACGCTAAGGCGCAAAGTAAAGTCCGACATTAAAGCAGAGAAGTGATGGTAATTACACTTGTGAGATTCTCTGGTTATGGTGACAGCGGCGAGGGCGGTGCATCATTGGGACGGTTCTAACTGATAGCGCCGCTTCGCTTACCGCATCATTAGATATTATGTTTGCACCGTGAAACGCTCGTCGGGGCTCCGCCCCTTGCCGCTAG
>CAMJJG010000038.1 GCA_946406035.1 uncultured Prevotellaceae bacterium | reverse complement strand
GCAAATCCACGCTGATGAACGTGCTGAGCAAGAGCGAGGTGTTTGCCGAGAACAAGCTCTTTGCTACGCTCGACACCACAGTGCGCAAGGTCGTCATTTCCAACCTTCCCTTCCTGTTGACCGACACCGTGGGCTTCATCCGCAAGCTGCCCACCCACCTGGTGGAGTCCTTCAAGAGCACTCTGGACGAGGTGCGCGACAGCGACATCCTAGTCCATGTGGTCGATATCTCGCATCCCCAGTTCGAGGAGCAGATCGAGGTCGTGAACCGCACGCTCCAGGAGGTGTGCGATGCCGGCGACAAGGAGATGATCATGGTGTTCAACAAGATTGACCAGTTCACCTATGTCCCCAAGGACGAGGACGACCTCACACCCCGCCAGCGCGAGAACATCCCCCTCGAGGAGCTGCGGGAAACTTGGATGTCGCGCATGGGCGAGAACTGCGTCTTCATCAGCGCCAAGCGGCAGCAAAATATCGACGGCCTCAAGCGCCTGCTCTACAACAAGGCCAAGGCCGTCCACACTGCCCGCTTCCCCTACAACGACTTCCTCTTCCAGACCTATGACGACTTGCTTGAATGAGAATATTTTTTATAAATAACTGGGCCTGACAGAGGTGTAAATGGGTTCTGCCCTCTGGAAGGCTGTGAGATAATTTTTAGGACCCGTTATATTATTATGAAAAAACTAACAATCTTGATGTTTGTGCTGGCAATAGCATTTCCCATGAGCGCCAGTGCTGTGTACGAGCGCGGTGACGTGAACCAGAGCGGCGACGTGAACATCGCCGACGTGACCACCTTGATCGACTATCTGCTGACAAATGAATGGCCGACTCCGTCTGTGACCGCTTATGAGTTCGTTGATTTGGGCCTGGCCAGCGGTACGCTGTGGGCAACGACCAACGTTGGCGCTACAACCCCCGAGGGTTACGGTGACTTCTTTGCTTGGGGCGAGACTGTACCTAAGGATACTACCTATACGTGGGCAACCACCGCATGGGCGTTTTATGACAATGGCTCTCTTCGCTTCAGCAAGTACAACACCGACAGCCAATATGGCGAAATTGACAACAAAACCGAGTTGGATCCTGAAGACGATGCTGCCTATGTCAACTGGGGACCTGAGTGGCGTATGCCGACCGCTGCACAATTCAATGAATTGCGCACACAATGCACTTGGGAGTGGACTGAGGTGAACGGTGTGCCCGGTCAAAAGCTCACCGGTCCTAACGGTAACTCCATCTTCTTGCCTGCATCAGGTCAGCGCTCGGCAGCTAGCCTCAGCGGCCAGGGCTCGAACGGTAACTATTGGTCGCGCGAACTCTATGCCACAACAACTGCCGTTAAGCCTAACAGTGCTTTCAAGTTATACTTTGGCAAATCATCTAAGCAAACAATTTCTGGCGCGCGCAACCAAGGTTGCACGGTGCGTCCTGTATATGCTTCACAAGATGTGCCGATGAGCGATTATGAGCGTGGCGACGTAAACCAGAGTGGTGCCGTGAACATCGCCGATGTGACCGCCTTGATCGACTACCTGCTGACGAACGTATGGCCCGATCCCGATCCCGTTGTGGAATACGTCGATCTGGGCTTGCCCAACGGCACGCTGTGGGCAACACACAACGTGGGTGCCAATAACCCCGAGGAATTGGGTGACTTCTTCGCTTGGGGCGAGACTGCTCCTAAGGCCAGCTATGAGTGGGAGAACACTGCGTGGTTGTATGTAGAGGATGGTCAAAAGCGTATTTCCAAGTACAATACCAAGAGCAATTATGGTCCCGTTGACAACAAGATTGAGTTGGATCCTGAAGACGATGCCGCTTATGTTAACATGGGCTCAGAGTGGCGTATGCCGTCCAAGGCAGAAATCGATGAATTGATTGAAAATTGCACTTGGGAGTGGGCTCAGTTGAACGGCGTGAACGGTCAACTGATTACGGGTCCCAACGGGAACACGATGTTCTTGCCTGCAGTTGGTGAGCGTATGGGAACGAGTATATTCAATTTGGGTGTGGCCGGCAACTATTGGTCACGCTCGCTCTATGTCGTTAATGAGACCGTTTCGTTCCCGACCGCTGCATATAAGATTTACCTTACTGATGCTGGACTGACGTGGAACTCAGCTGATCGCAATTGCGGCTTCCCGGTGCGTGCCGTGCGTGTTTCCCAGGAATAATCTACACTGATCATAACGATTTTATCGGTGGCGCCCTCGAGATAGGGAGGGTGTCACCGATTTTATTGGTAATAACCTATGGATCTAAAAGTTTACGGGTTGTAGTAATCCTTGTTGTAGAAGTCGAGCAGTTCCTGCACGTGACGGTAGGCCTCGGCGGCTGGACCATCGGGGTCGAGCTCCATCGACTCGAGGTAACTGTTGAGCGCAAGGCGCACATTACCCTGCTGGCGGTAGGCATTGCCGCGCAGGTAGTAGGCCATAGCCAGCGTTTCGCGACTGGTGGCCTTATTGTCCACAATCTCGTTGGCTGCCTCAAGGGCCTGTTGTCCCTCGCTGCGGGACAGCATTTCTTTTATTTCTTGGATGGTTTTCATAATTCTGGTTGCAAAATTAACTATTGTACGTGAAAAAACGTTACCTTTGTGGCAATAAAATCATGATTTTGTCTTGAAAAGTCAGTCCTTGAATAGCGTCGAGTTCACTCGTGCCGGCATCGTTGACATGTTGTCGACAGTGCCCATGTCTAGTCATGCACCTCTGAGCATGAGCCAATTCATAATATCACAAACTATACATAGATAATCATGGCTAACCCGAAGAATAAGCAGGAATTATTGGCATCTATCATCGATGGATATGCCAAGTTGTGTGTTCAAATCGCAAAGATGAATGGTGAGGAAAAGTTGGCGCCGTTTGACTTCACTGCCGACCCCAAGAAGTGTGGCGTGCGATGGGAGTATGACCGATGCCTGCGTGACCTGCTCATTCACCTGCACGAGTGGCAGGTGCTCATGCGCGAGTTTGTGCAAAACATCCGTGAAGGCCATCCCCGCGACTACCTGCCAGATGAATACCGCCGCAACTACCACGAGATGGACAAGATGCTGGTCGAGAAGCATCAAGGCACCCCGCTGGAGGATGCCGCCCGCCTGTTGCGCGAATCTCACGAGGAGATGCTAAGCCTCGCCGACAGTTTCACCGATGAGGAACTTTTCACTAAGGGCTATTACAAGAACACCTACACCACAACGATGGCGGCCTATTTTGTCAGTGTCACCACTAGCCCCTACGGCCAAGCAGTAAAACTCCTCAAGACCCACATGAAAAACAGCCGCAAGCAATGAACCGTTAAAAGTTAAACGTTATCTCTTATCTCAATCAAGGATTGTAATAGTCCTTGTTGTAGAAGTCGAGCAGTTCTTGGATGTGGCGGTAGGCTTCGGCTGCAGGGCCATTGGGGTCGAGTTCCATCGACTCGAGGTAGCTGTTGAGTGCCAAGCGCACATTACCCTGCTGGCGGTAGGCATTGCCGCGCAGGTAGTAGGCCATGGCGAGCGTGTCGCGGCTCACGGTCTTGTCCTCGACAATTTCGTTGGCGGCATTGAGCGCCTGTTCACCCTCGCTGCGCGAGAGCATATCCTTTATTTCTTGGATGGTTTTCATAATTCTGGTTGCAAAATTAACCATTGTGCGTGAAAAAACGTTACCTTTGTGGCAATAAAATCATGATTTTGTCTTGAAAAGTCAGTCCTTGAATAGCGTCGAGTTCACTCGTGCCGGCATCGTTGACATGTTGTCGACAGTGCCTGCCAGCGAGGTCTATGCCAGTGCCGACCAGGTGCGGCAGGCCGCGGTGGGCAGCGATGTGCACCTGCGCGGACTGATAGAGTTCTCCAACATCTGCCGCAATAATTGTTTGTACTGCGGCATTCGTCGTGGCAACCATGCTGTGGAGCGTTACCGCATGGATGATGACCAGTTGGTCGATATTGCCCGTCGAGCCGTTGACATGGGTTTCCAGACGATTGTGCTACAATCGGGCGAGGACCTGCACTATGACGCCGACCGCATGTGTCACATCATTGAGCGCATCAAGGCTATGGATGTGGCTCTGACGCTAAGCATCGGGGAACGGGAGTATGCCGATTACCGGGACTTCCGCAATGCGGGAGCCGATCGCTACCTGATGCGCATCGAGACAACCGACGTCGACCTGTACCATCGTCTTAATCCGGGCATGAGTTGGCAACACCGCCACGAGTGCCTGTTGATGATACGAGAACTGGGCTATGAGTTGGGCTCGGGTATCATGGTTGGTTTGCCGGGCCAGACCGTTGAGTCAATCGCCGATGACTTGCTTTACCTCAAGGACATCGGTGTGGATATGGCGGGCATAGGGCCTTTCATTCCTCATCCAGCCACACCGCTGGCCCACGAGCAAGGCGGCACGCTCGAGCTGGCCCTGCGCACGATGGCTGTCATGCGCCTGTTGCTGCCCGACATCAACATCCCTGCCACCACTGCTATGGAGAGCCTGCACCCCAAGGGACGCATCATGGCGCTGCAAGCTGGTGCCAATGTGGTCATGCCCAATGTCACCGAGGGGGAGTACCGCCGCCTGTATGAGTTGTATCCGGGCAAAATCTGTGTCAACGACACGCCTCTGCATTGCCGCACCTGTATCGGCCTCAAGATCCAAAGCATCGGCAGGACCATTGGGCAGGGTTGGGGTGGACATGGCACTCACAAGAACAATATTCACCAACAATAAAAATACTACAATAAGATGAACAACAGAGAAAACAATGCCCAGGAACAACAACGCTTGGGACAACTCAAGAATCTCGTCATGCTGGCCTCGGCCGATGAGCGCTTCACCGACTCGGAAATGGCCGTGTTGCTGGCGGTAGCATCGCGTGAGAACATCTCTCCCGAGGACTTCAATCGCGTGATGGACGACCCCGACAGTGTCAATATCGTGCTTCCCGAGGACGAGGATACCAAACTGGCCTACCTGCGCGACATGGTGGCCATGATGATGATCGACGGTGAACTTGACGAGCATGAGATGGGCATCTGCAAACTCTATGCAATGGCACTGGGCTATCGCAGCGTTATCGTCGATGGAATGATTGCAGGAGTCATTGATAGCCTTGAGAGAGAAGGTGCTGCGTCACAAGAGTAACCTGTTTTATAGTTGGGCAATGATGATGACGAGAAAGCAAGTGTTGTCATTCCTCGTAGTGGCGGTTATGTCGATGCCTGCGGTGTGCTCCGGTCAGGATAGCACGACTGTGGACGTTGGCGCCTATGTCGAGGATCTCAATTCCCAGAGCCCCATCAGTTTTCGAGATGACTGGGGATTCAATTCCTTCACGATGGTGGGAGATCGCTATGTGCTGGTCGATGTCATGGTGCCCTCCAGCCTGTCGATGTTCTTATCCTCGTTGACGGGAAATAACAATAATGTGAAGCAGTTGTGGATCAAGGAACTCTCGCAGTGCGGCGATAGGTGGAAACGCCTTGTTGACCTTGTGGTCGAGGCCGATTGCCGAGTCATCCTCAACCTGCGCCCCAAGGGTGATGACCAGACGGCGCTCATCACCTTGCGGCCCAACGACTTCAATAAGTGACAGGGGACTTCTGTCCATTTGCTCCATAGAAATAGGGCACGGGCCCGCAAGGGCGGTTCAATCCCCCGATGGGCTATCATCTTTATCAAATACACTGGTGGCTTAGCTGGTGCGGTGTCTGTTACCCGCGGTAGGAAGACGGTGAGACTCCCAGGTAGTTCATGACATAGCGGCTAAAGTAGGATGTGGATGAGAAGTTGAACATGTCGCTGATTTGGGTAAACGTCAAACTCCTGTCGCGCAACAGCCGGGAAATTTCGAGGATGGTAAAGCGGTTGATCCAGAAGTTGGCTGCCTTGCCGCTCGATTTCTTGCTGACCTCAGACAGGTACTTGGGCGTGACGCATAACTGGTCGGCATAGTAGGCAATGTCGCGGTGCTCGTGGTAATCGCCACGCTCGAGCAGAGCAAGAAAGTCGCTCATGACCTTGGTCGTCTGAGTGCTTTGCTCGCGCTCATTATAGATGTGTGCATGGATTTCAAAGTAGTCGATAATCATGGTCTGCACGGCATTCAGCATCACGTCGTTATGGAAAAGGCTGACATCCCAGTTCAAGCGCATCTCGATGTTGTCAAAGTCTTGCCTGAGGATGTTAAAACGGCTGTCGGTAAGAGGCATGACGGGATTGAGAAAGAGCGATAGTGTGCCTTGCATGCCATAGTTGCTCTGAGGTGTGGCCAACTCGATAAATCGCTCCTCGACATAGATGACCTTGACCTTGAAATCCTCGCTCGTGGTGATGCCCTCGACCATGCGACCCTCGCGCACGATCATCGTGTTATGGGCCGTGAGGTGAAAGTGACCCAGATTGAAGGTGAATTCGCACTGCCCCTCATAACACAGCACATGGGCCACATAGTTCTTGAGCTTGTCCGAGGCCAGATCGTGCAAGTCGTTCTCAATAATTATATTATTGCGGTCAAAATCCATAATCTGGTGCAAATATACATCATTTTGGCCAAAAAGTGAAATTCCTGCCGCCAAAAGTGTAACCTCTGCATCAATTTATTATAGTTATTTTGCAGCGTGAAATTAAAAAACAGTTACTGCAATGAAACGAATTAAATCCATTCTAGCGGCCATCATGGCCCTGGTGACCATCGGCTGCAACGCCAATGCTAATCAACAGATCAATAATAATCAAAACCAGATGAACATGGACAAAAAAGGAAAGACTCTAGTGGTTTTCTTCTCTCATGCAGGGGAGAATTACAGTGTGGGTAACATCAAGGTGGGCAATACCAAGATTGTTGCTGATTACATCAGTGAAATGACCGGTGCCGACCAGTTTGAGATTGTGGCCGACAAGGACTATGACATGCCCTACATGCAACTCATCGAGGTTGCCAAGCAGGAAGCCAACAATGGCGAACTGCCGGCAATGGTGGGCAAACTGGAGAATGTGGACCAGTACGATACCGTGTTCATCGGCGGGCCCGTGTGGTGGGGCACCTATCCCCAGGTGATGTTTACCTTCTTCCGCGACTATGACCTCAACGGCAAGACCATTATCCCGTTCACTACCCATGAGGGAAGCGGCCTGGCCAGCTGTGTCGAGGACGTGCGCGAGGCCTATCCTAATGCCGATGTCAAGGCGGGGTTCGCCATCTACGGGCACGAGGTGCGCTCGGGGCGCAACATGGTCGAGAAGTGGCTTAAAGGTTTAGGATTCTGAGTAGTTGTTTACAGATGTAAATCGGTTATTAACAGTAGTAAATAATGGAAACAATCAAGTTAGCTAACGGAGTGGAGATGCCCGTGCTGGGTTACGGCGTTTTCCAGGTCAGTCCAGAGGAGTGTGAGCGTTGTGTGAGCGATGCCATCGATGTGGGTTACCGTCTCATTGACACCGCCCAGGCCTATTTCAACGAGGAGGGTGTGGGCAACGCCATTGCCAAGAGCGGCGTGCCCCGCAGCGAATTGTTCATTACCACCAAGGTGTGGATCTCAAATGCCGGCGAGCAGAAGGCGGCAAACTCTATCGACGAGTCGCTGCGCAAGCTGCAGACCGACTATATCGACCTGCTGCTCATTCATCAGGCCTATGGCGACTATTATGGCACCTACCGCGCCATGGAGAAGGCCCTCGAGCAGGGCAAGGTGAGGGCCATCGGTGTATCCAACTTCCAGGCGGGGCGCTTTGTGGACTTGGCACTCAAGGCCGATGTCAAGCCCATGGTCAACCAGCTCGAGACCAATGTGTTCTCGCAGCAGAACGATATCCTGCCGTGGCTGGCCGAGTTTGGCACGATGCAGATGGCCTGGGCTCCGCTGGGGCAGGGACGCAACAACCTGTTTGCCGATCCACTGCTTGCCGAGATCGGCGCCCAATATGGCAAGTCGCCTGCCCAGGTGGCCCTGCGCTGGCTCACCCAGCGCGGCATTGTCGCCATCCCTAAGAGCACCCACCGCGACCGCATGGCTCAGAATCTGGACATCTTTGACTTCAACCTCACGCCAGTCGACATCCAGCGCATCGCCGAGATGAACCAGAGCGACGAGGGCACTGTCAACTTCAACGACCCCAACTTCATCAAGTTCCTGGTCGAGACCTACGGCTAAGCCGCCACACGTCCAGAACCTAAAAACAACTCTCACGGCCTCTAGCGGTTGTGGGAGTTGTTGCTATCGGTGCTATTAGTAGAGGTTATTGCTGTTTTGGTCGAAAAATTTTGGCACAGTTCTTGCAAATGAGTAATTTAGCAACGTGAAATTTCTAAATAGATGATCAAGAAGATGAAGAAGACTGTTTGTGTAGCCCTCGTGGCCGCTTCACTGGTGATGATGTCGAGTTGCCAGTCGATGAGTCAATTCTATGGCGCCACGACCGGCGCGTCGCTGGGAGGCATGTTTGGTTCGGCAATCGGCGGTATCGCCGACGGCCCGCGTGGACATAACCTGGGCACAGTTGTCGGTATGGCTGTGGGCGGCATGATTGGCGCTGCAGCCACGGCCCCCAAGACCGATGACGGCAACTACCGCTCCAGTGACTACTACTATGACTACGGCACGGATGATTACCGCCAGAACAATGGATACAGCCCCTATGCCAGCCTTGATATTGAGGAGCTGCGCTTTGCTGACGACAATAATAATCACGCCCTGGATGCCGAGGAGCATGCCCGTCTCGTGTTCATCATCCGTAACACTGGCCGGGACTACGTCTATGACATCGCCCCGGTGATCACCGTCAGTGGCACCAAGGAAATTTATCTCTCACCCACAGCCATCATCAAGGAGTTGGCTCCCGGTAAGGCTGTGCGTTACCAGAGCGAGGTCATAGCTACCCGCAAGCTCAAGAACGGCTCTGCCGACTTCTCGATTGGCTTTTCGGACGGCGACAAGCTCTACACCATGCGCTCCTTCCAGTTGCGCACCAATCGCCGATAGCCGTTCATCGGGTTAAATCCCATATTTTAATTCAAGTTCCAGATGTGTTTACCACATTTGGAACTTGAATTTTTTAGATATAATGATGATTTTTTTTTGCTCAAATGTGTGCTTTTCAGAGGATTATTGTTATTTTTGCATATTCGTTAGAAAGAAATTGGCCATCGCCCGTGAAGTGATGAGCCAGCTCACGGGCGATGGCTTTTGTTCAACCATTAATCGACTACCTGCTGAGTGGAAACTGGCCCAATTGATTTGACATGAGGAATCATGAATGGCATCCGCACTCAAGGCTGTGTGGATGCCATTGGTTTTCTGATTATCGGGCGACGGCTTTGTGAACTGTGGCTGGAGAAGCGCTACAGGATGATGCGCTGTGCATTGACGGGCTCATTGACAAACACGCTGGCCAGTGGTGAAAAATGATCGGGGTCCTCGGTCGTGAAGTACCGGCATGAGCCGCCCGTGCTGCAGTGACGCTCGATCTCGGGATGGCGTTGCAGGTAATCGGCCAGGCTGTCGGCCACGATAGGCCCCTGCTGGATGATGTTCACGCCCTGTGGCCTGTACTGGTTGATCTTGTCGATGAGCAGCGGATAGTGTGTACAGCCCAGGATGACCGTGTCGATGTCGGGGCATTCGCTCATGAGCAGGTCAATGTCCTTCTTGACGAAGTAGTCGGCTCCGTCGCCACCGCTCTCGCGGTTCTCGACCAGCGGCACCCACATGGGGCAGGCATGGCCGTGAACACGGTAGCCGGGATACATTCCCTCGATCTCGATGTTGTAGCTGCGGCTGTCGATGGTGCCCGGCGTGCCGAAGACCCCGATGTGTCCTGTGTGCGTGAGTTCGCCCACCTTTTCGACAGTGGGCCTGACGACACCCAGCACGCGGCGGTCGGGGGCCAGGGTGGGGAGGTCTTGCTGCTGGATGGTACGCAGCGCCTCGGCCGACGCCGTGTTACATGCCAGGATGATGAGATGGCAACCCTGGGCAAACAGGTGTTTTACCGCTTGGAGAGTGAACTCATAGACCAGTTCGCGCGACCGCGTGCCATAGGGGGCACGTGCGTTATCGCCAACAAACAGGTAGTCATATTGCGGCAGCACCTTCCTGATGTCGCGCAGGATGGTCAATCCGCCGAAACCCGAGTCAAACACCCCGATGGGTGCGCGCTCGCTGTCATTGCTTTGTGTCATTGTTGCCATACTACTAGGTTAATTTATCTGCAAAGGTAATCCATTTACAGAAATTAATGTGTAACTTTGCGAGTTAAATGTGCAATTGGACCAATGATGCAGCCTTTCAAACCATATAGCCTGAACCTGCACGGCTGGCTGGTGACCATCGACCGCCCCTGGGTGATGGGCATTGTCAATGTCACGCCCGACTCGTTCTACAGCGGCAGCCGTGTCGCCGACGAGCGTCAGCTCATCGAGCGGGTGGGCCAGATGGTGGCTAATGGTGCCGATGTGATAGACGTGGGTGCCTGCTCGACGCGTCCCGGCAGTGGCCAGGTGGATGCCGAGCAGGAGATGTCAAGGCTACAATGGGCGCTGGCGGCCATTCGTCGCGAGTTGCCTGATGTGATCCTGTCGGTCGACACCTATCGTGCTGTTGTCGCGCAGCACTGTGTGCAGGACTGGGGGGCGGACATCATTAACGACATCTCGGGCGGAACGCTCGACAGCGAGATGTTTGGCACGGTTGCGAGTCTAAGGGTCCCCTATGTGATGATGCACACCCGCGGTACTCCCGAAACGATGGCCTCGCTCACCGACTATGACAACGTTGCCGCCGATGTGCTTGAATGGATGGCTCGTCGCATCGATTGTTTACGCCAGATGGGCGTCGCCGACGTCATTGCCGACCCGGGATTCGGATTTGCTAAGACCCTTGAGCAAAACTACCAGTTGCTGGCCCGTCTAGAGGCATTTCATGCTCTGGACGCCCCATTGCTGGTGGGCGTGTCCCGCAAGCGGATGATATACAGCGCCCTGGGTTGCGATGCCGATGGTGCGCTCAACGGCACGACCGTCATCAATACTATGGCCCTGCTGCAAGGAGCCCACATCCTGCGAGTGCATGACGTCAAGGCCGCAGTCGAGGCTGTGCAACTCACCAGCCTGTTGCGTCAAGCCTCAGTTAACCCAAAATAAAAGACAACACGATAATGGCAACATCAATTTTTACTCTTTTCAGTATCAAGGATTTGATAGACATCCTGCTGGTGGCGACATTGCTGTTCTATCTCTACCGTATGATGAAGGATTCGGGTTCGCTCGACATCTTTGTGGGCGTGCTGGCCTTTGTGGTGGCATGGGTGGTGATGTACAAGATCATGGACATGAGGCTCATCGGCACCATCATGGACAAGTTCATCGACATCGGCCTGTTTGTGCTCGTGATACTCTTCCAGGACGAGATCAAGCGTTTTCTCACCGAGTTGGGCTCCAGACGAGGCCTGAAGGTGTTTGAGAAAATCTTCAAGAGCAAGACCGAGATCGAGGACGAGAAGAAATGGATCATGCCAGTGGTGTACGCCTGCATGAATATGGCCAAGACCAAGACCGGCGCCCTCATCGTCGTCCAGCAAGACATCCCGCTCACCGACTATGAGCGCACGGGCGACGTGATCAAGGCCGACATCAATTCCCGCTTGATCGAGAATATCTTCTTTAAGAACAGCCCTCTGCATGACGGAGCACTGATTATCGCCGGCAGCAAGATCATGAGCGCCGGTTGCATTCTGCCCGTCTCTCACGACACCAACATCCCTCGCTACTTGGGTTTGCGTCACCGCTCGGCCAAGGGTATTGCCCAGGCTACCGACGCCATTGCCATCGTTGTGAGCGAGGAGACGGGACGCATCTCTTATGCCCACAAGGGTGAATTGCACTTGAACTTGTCGAGTACCGACCTGGAACACGCCCTGTCGGCACTTGTTGAAAAAGAATAATTACGCCTAACGCTTATGTTTGATATCGACGGAACTCTTGTTAGTCTCGACCTGGTAGAGCGTTTTTTCTGCTGTGACCTGGACACTTGTCTGGGAGCATGTTGCATCGAGGGGGACTCGGGCGCACCCTTGACCGAGCAGGAATACCAGCTGCTCAAGGAAATCCTGCCCGAGGTGTGGAACGACCTGTTGCCACAGGCCCAGCAGCAGATCCAGGAGCATGGTGTGGCATTTGTCGATGTTGAGGGCGAACTGGTCACCCAACTCGTGGGAGGTGCCAATTGCGTCTTTACCACCTATGAGCGCGGCGGCATGTGCCTGTGTGCGATCGAGAAGGCTTATCGTGAAGGGCGCGTCAAGTGGCGCAAACCCATGTCCTGTTATCTGTATCCCGTGCGCATCAAGAAGTATCCGGGCTATGAGGCGGTGAACTTTGACCGCTGGAAAATCTGCAAGTGTGCCGAGGTGCTGGGGCGTCGTGAGAAGATACGCCTATACCAGTTCTTGCGTGAGCCGCTCATTGAGCGTTATGGCCAGCAATGGTATGACCAGCTCGTCGCTAACTGTGAGCTCTACATCAAGGAATATCTAAATGAATAAAGAAAAAATGATGAGAAAAGTGCTTTTGTTTAGCCTATTGCTGCTTGTGGCGCAAGCCAATGCCCAGATACTGTTCAACGGCAAAAAAGCTGCGATTGACAATCTGACTGGCACTTGGTTGCTCAGTGTGCCTGAGGCTGCCTTCGGGTCGGACTACAGGGCTGTGGTGACCCTTGACGACAGCGTGTCGCAGTGCACCATCGACAGTGTCGCTGTTACCGATAGTTTCACCTTCAGCAACGTGAGTCCTGGAGCAACCTACAACCTGATGGCAGTGAGAGGCAACGACACCATCAATGCCGATATCCAGTTCACTTACTGGCCAATCATTCAGATTTATGGCTCCTATGTAAAGAGACCTTATCACAACGGTACCGTAGTGATTACCTGTCCCGACTCGTTGATGCAGGAAACAATCTCATCGCGTGTGCGTTGGGCTGGCAGCTCCACCGCGGGAACCGACCGCAAGAAGCACAATTTTCACCTCAAGTTCTATAACGAGGATGGGAGCAAGATGATGAAGTCTTTCTTTGGCCTTCGCAGCGACTTCCACTGGCGTCTGGATGCGGGTCAGATCGATTTTTCGCGGGTGCGCAACCGTGTTGCCAAGGACATCTGGGCCGATTTTGCCACTCCGCCATACTATGCGGCCATCGAGCCCAAGGCCGTGCGCACTTATGTTCGCGGGGATTTTGTCGAGGTATTTCTCGATGATGAGTATATGGGCATCTATAGCCTCAACGAGCACATGGACCGCCAGCAGCTCAAACTCAAGAAATATGACTACAGCACGGGCGAATTTCATGGCGGATTATGGAAACCGATGTCGTGGACAGAAATGACGACATTCAGCAGTCTCGCGACAGCCGTTAACGCCAACTCCAAGTCCTGGGATCAATTCTATGTGAAGTATCCCAACATCGACGACGTGAGCCCGACCAATTTCGGAACCCTGCGTGACGCCATTGATTTCACGATAAATGCGAGCGATAGCGCATTTCTGGACAGTGCGAGGTATTATTTTGACATTCCCGTCTTTCGTGACTATTACCTGTTCACCATCTTGTTGACCGCCCCCGACAACGTGGGCAAGAATCTCTACTACGCGTGCTATGATGTCGCGACCGACAAGCGCCTGACCATCGCTGTGTGGGACCTCGACTGCACCCAAGGCCAGTTCTGGAGCAATGTGGGCACCAACTATCACAACGAGAAGGTAGGCCCAGAGTATGACTTTAAGGGCCAAAGCCTGTCTAAACACAAGGTGTTGAACCGGCTGTGTGAGACCGATCCCAGTTTCCACGGCCTGGCCACCGAGCGCTACTGGGCTTTGCGTGGCTCCATTTTCAACCCCGACAGCATTGTGGCCCGATACCAGACCTATTTTAATGAGATGAAGGCATGTGGAGCCGATCGGCGCGAATTCAACCGCTGGAGCCGTGGCAGCGACCTGGGTGGGCGTGTGCTGGACTTTGACAATGAGCTGGAGTACCTGCGCGACTGGTGGGAGCGCCACATCACTTATCTTGACAATAACGTCTTCATCCCTTATCCGATGGGTGACGTTAACTTTGATAGAGCTCTGAATATCAAGGATGCAACCCTGTTGATCGATTACTTGTTGTCAATAGGCGGTGTCGAGGATGACAGTTCCGCCATCAACACGGTAAAGGCCGACATCGATGGTAATCAAACCATTAATATCAAGGACCTCACCATGTTGATAGACATGCTCCTGTCGCTGGAGGAGTGAAAAATGACGGGTTAAAGAAAAAAACGCAAGATTTTTATTGTCAGGTCATAAAAATGTACTACCTTTGCCCCGCTTTTCGTAATCTCTGACAAGAAAACGTGTGGCTTGTGTATATTGCGAAGTGATTATTAACGAATTAAAAGATACAACAATGGACTTGATTAAAGTTGCAGAACAAGCATTTGCTACAAACAAGCAGCACCCGCAGTTTTTCCCGGGTGACACAATCACGGTAGCATACCGCATCAAGGAGGGTAACAAGGAGCGTATCCAGATGTACCGTGGTGTGGTAATTAAGATCAATGGCGAGGGTGAGAAGAAGCGTTTCACCGTGCGCAAGATCAGTGACAACATCGGCGTTGAGCGTATTTTCCCGCTCGAGTCTCCGTTTATCGACAGCATTACCATCAACAAGCATGGTAAGGTTCGTCGCGCCAAGCTGTATTACCTGCGTGGTCTCACCGGTAAGAAGGCTCGCATCAAGGAGCGTCGCATCATCAAGAAGGAGGAGGCTTAATCAGTAGCTGTATTAACCCCCTGTTGGTGATAAAAATAGAGGACCAGAGCACACAAGCTCCGGTCCTTTTTTAAAAATGATGCAATGCATTTGGTTAACAGCATTATGAATAGAATCAAACACATGTTGGCTACGGTCAAGCGGTGGTTGAGCCGCTTGTCATTCCGCACAGGTGTCATTGTGCTTGCCCTGTGTGTGCCGTGCTATATTTTCTCGTTTGCCCAGATGGCTTTACCCATCAGCACCCAGGCCAAGGGGGTGCTGTGGCTCGTCTTTTTCGGCTTGGCCAAGACGTTTCAGTATGGAGGTCTAACCATACTGGGAGTTGAGGGCTGGAAGCGCTTGAAGGCCAAGCTCTCCCGTAATGGGCGGAACAGTGAGGGGGGTGATCAGGGGGCGTTGTGATTAGTCCTCGTCCTGCCCGTTGGCCTTGGCAATACGCTTGCGCTCCAGCTCGTCAAGGACGATCTTGCGCATGCGGATGTGATTGGGCGTGATTTCCACATATTCGTCGGCCTTGATGTACTCCAGGGCCTCCTCGAGGCTGAAGACGACGGGGGGAACGATTTTCACCTTGTCATCGGCGCCGCTGGCACGCATGTTGGTCAATTTCTTGGACTTAGTGACGTTGATAACCAGGTCTTTCTCCTTGGTGTGCTCGCCCACGACCTGTCCGCCATAGACTTCCTCCTGGGGGAAGATGAAGAATCGTCCGCGGTCTTGCAGCTTGTCGATGGCATAGGCGTAGGCAGTGCCACCCTCCATGGCAACCAGTGAGCCATTGGTGCGGCGAGAGATTTCGCCCTTCCAGGGTTCATAGGCCAGGAATCGGTGCGACATGATGGCCTCGCCGGCACTGGCTGTGAGCACGTTGGTGCGCAGTCCGATGATGCCGCGTGATGGTATCTTGAATTGCAAGTGGATGCGGTCGTTCTGGGTCTCCATCATAGTCATCTCACCCTTGCGGCGGGTGACCATGTCAATCATCTTGCTGGAGTACTCCTCGGGGACGTTGATGCTCAGTTCCTCGATGGGCTCGCACTTGACGCCGTCGATTTGCTTGATGATGACCTGTGGTTGCCCCACTTGGAGCTCGTAACCCTCGCGGCGCATCTCCTCGATGAGCACCGACAGGTGCAACACGCCACGACCGAAGACGTTCCAGGCATCCTCGTTCTCGGTGCGCTCGACGCGCAGTGCCAGGTTTTTGTCGAGTTCCCGCTGCAGGCGGTCCCAGATGTGGCGCGAGGTCACATACTTGCCGTCCTTGCCAAAGAATGGGGAGTCGTTGATGCAAAAACGCATCGACATCGTCGGCTCGTCAATAGCAATGCGGGGAAGAGCCTCGGGGTTGGCTGGAATGGTTACCGTGTCGCCAATCTCAAAGCCGTCGAGGCCAATGATGGCGCAAATGTCGCCGCTACTGACGCTCTCGACATGCTTTTGCCCCATGCCTTCAAACGTGCGCAACTCCTTGATCTTCTGCTTCACTACCTCGCCGTCGCGCTTGCACAGGGCGACCTCCATGCCGTCCTTGAGCGTGCCGCGGTGCACTCGCCCCACGGCGATGCGTCCCACATAGCTGCTGTAATCGAGCGATGTGATCAGCATCTGCGGGTCTCCCTCAATCATCTCGGGCTCGGGGATGTACTTGATGATGGCATCGAGCACGGCGGTGATATTGTCGGTGGGCTGCTGCCAGTCGTCGCTCATCCATCCCTCCTTGGCCGAGCCAAAGATTGTGGGGAAGTCGAGCTGGTCCTCGGTGGCGTCCAGATTGCACATCAGGTCAAAGACCATTTCCTGCACCTCGTCGGGACGGCAGTTGGGCTTATCCACCTTGTTGATGACAACGATGGGCTTGAGGCCGAGTTGCAAGGCCTTCTGCAACACAAATCGAGTTTGTGGCATGGGGCCCTCAAAGGCATCCACAAGCAAGAGGCAACCATCGGCCATGTTGAGCACGCGCTCCACCTCGCCGCCAAAGTCGCTATGCCCCGGGGTGTCGATGATGTTGATCTTGTAGCCGTTATAGGATATGGATACATTCTTGGACAGGATGGTAATGCCGCGCTCGCGTTCCAGGTCATTGCTGTCGAGGATCTGCGTGCCCATGTTTTGGTTGTCGCGGAACAGGTTTCCTGCCGCCAACATCTTATCTACCAGAGTTGTCTTGCCATGATCGACGTGAGCGATGATGGCTACGTTGCGGATGTTTTGCATATTGACTTACTAAATTTTGGCTGCAAAATTACTGCAAGTTGAGTGAAATGCCAAATTTTGTGCAAACTGAATGCCATGAAAACTTGTTTTTAATGGTCGAGGTGCCGCCAAAATAGTGGTGTTTATTTTCCAATTTCCTGGCTGATATGCCCTTAGGCGGCCGAGACGTGAATGTGGCTCATGTTTGCGCACGCATCACCAGGTAAAACTGAAGTGGACCCCTGATGTTGAGGTCCACTTCATTAAGTCACGTTCCTACTGCTGGAAGTGTGTAGAAGATGTTGAAAAACTCAATGCCTCTTGTTTAAATGCGGCCCAATGGCCGAGAGATTAAAAAAGTATAAAAACTTAGCAAAATCAATCTTTATTTCAGTCTTAGATATAGATTGCTTCATTTTGTCGCTTGAGTTTTGCAACACCCAGCCTTTATTTTGTTTTTTTGGCGGTCGTTTTCTTGGCCGCGGGCTTCTTGGCGGGAGACTTCTTCTTGGGGGCGGCGGGCTTCTTCTCCACTTGGGGCTCGGGCGCCTTGTCGACGGGGAAGTCACCGGTAGTGTCCTTGACGATGTTGTTGCGCATCATCTCGACCTCGCGGTGCAGTTTCTCGATTTCCTGCTCCTGGTTGCGGATGGTCAACAACAGGGAGTTCAGCTCCTCATTGTCGATGCTGGTGGGGTACTGCTCCTCGACACGTGTCATGAAGTCGCTCAGCACGTTCATGTAGTTGGTGAACGCGGTGTAGGGCGAGTCATAGGGGCTGTAGTGGCTGTGTACCGAGCCGTCGTCGTTGTGCTTGGTGGACATGTAGAAGAAGTGGTCGCTGGCCTGCAGGTAGTTCCAGTCCTGCTTGATGCGGCGGTCGGTGCACAGGCGCACGCGCTCGCCGATACTGTACAGTTTCTTGACGGCCTCTTGCTGCAGGGTGTTACCCAGCCAGGCGCTCGTGTCGCGTGCCTCGTCGGTCCACGACATGGGGTAGGGGACGGCGAGTTCGGCAACGGGCTTGAACTTGGAAACTACCTCACTTGGAGTCCAAAACTGGATGTCGCTCTCGGCGGCATAGCGCGGCAGCGCCCTCATGAACTCAAAGATGCCGCTCTCGCGAGGTTGCAGCTCGCCCAGGGCGTCATAGTTCATGAACAGGTTTACCAGTTGTTCCTCTTGGGGCAACTCGTTGATCCAGTGGATGTACTTGTCGGCAGTCAAGGGATAGGAGGCCCACTCGGGGTTGCTGAAGCGGAACGAGATGTCGTCGCTCAGCTTGCCATTCTTTAACAACAGCTTGAGCTTGGGAGCCGAGGCGCTGCTGTACAGGAAATTGGGCGACCGCCAGCCCAGCACATGCTTGGCATCGGCAGTGATGGCGGCCTTGAAGCCCATGGCATATACCATCGAGGCGATGTCATCATCATAGATGAGCTCGGTGTTGCGGAACACCTTGGGCCGCTGGCCGAAGAGCTGGTAGATCTTCTCGTCGTGGGCCTTGACCTGGGCCACAAACTCGTCGGGGTCGTACAGGGCCGACAGGCTGTGGGCATAGGTCTCGCTCAGGAACTCAACGCAGCCCGTCTGGGCCAGTTCCTTCATCGAGTCGATGAACTCGGGCACATACTGCTCCAGCTGCTCCAGTGCTGTGCCACTGATGGAGAATGCCACCTTGAACTTCTTGCCGTTTTCGCGGATCATCTCGAGCAGCATCTCGTTGGCGGGCAAGTAGGACCGCTGGGCGATGCGCGTGATGATGTCGTCGTCGGCAAAGTCATCGTAGTAATAATGGTCGTTGCCGATGTCAAAGAAGCGGTAATGCTTCAAGCGGAACGGCTGATGAATCTGGAAATAAAAACAAATCGCTCTCATATATCTTGAGTTTTTAGTTCTTAGTTTTTAGTTGTTAGTTTTTAGCGGTTAATCAGTCGGCGGTAGATGTTGATGACCTTGGCGCCGGCCTTGTCCCAGGTGATCTTGGCCACCTCGGCCAGGCCCTGTTCGCGCAGCTCGTTGTACATCGCCGGATACTTGATGATGCTGTAGATGGCGTCGGCCATGGCGTTGATGTCCCAGTAGTCGGTCTTGATGACGTTGTCCAGAATCTCGGCACAGCCGCTCTGCTTGCTGATGATCGACGGCACGCCCATCTGCATCGCCTCGAGGGGCGAGATGCCGAAGGGCTCGCTCACCGACGGCATGATGTACACGTCGCTGGCCTTGAGCATCTCATAGACCTGCTTGCCCTTGAGGAAGCCGGTGAAGTGGAAGCGGTCGGCGATGTCACGCTTGGCAGCCAGACGTATCATCTTGTTCATCATGTCACCACTGCCGGCCATGACAAACTGCACGTCGCTGACCTTGTGCAGCACTTGGGCTGCGGCTTCGACAAAGTATTCGGGCCCCTTCTGCATCGTGATGCGTCCCAGGAAGGTAACGACCTTGTTCTGCTTGCCTGGCGGCACGGGCAGGTCGAGCAACTCCTGGCTGAGCGGCTCCACGGCATTGTGCACTGTGGTCACCTTGTCGGGGCTGATGCCATACTTCTCGATGACCGTGCGCCGCGTGAGGTTGCTCACGGTGATGATGTGGTCGGCATGGTTCATGCCGTCCTTCTCGATGCTGAACACCGTGGGGTTGACGTTGCCGCGCGAGCGGTCAAAATCGGTGGCGTGCACGTGGATGACCAGCGGCTTGCCCGTCACCTGCTTGGCGTGGATGCCGGCAGGATAGGTGAGCCAGTCGTGGCTGTGGATGATGTCGCAGTCGATCGTGCGGGCGATGACGCCTGCCACGATGCTGTAGTTGTTGATCTCCTCGAGCAGGTTGTCGGGGTAGCGGCCCGAGAACTCGATGCAGCCCAGGTCGTTGGTGCTCATGTAGTTGAAATCACCGTAGATGTGATCCCGCAGGTTGAAGTACATCTGCGGATCCATCACGCCGCCGATGCGGCTCTGCACATAGTCCCAGTTCACGTCTCGCCATGCAACAGGCGTGCTGTTGGCGCCGATGATGTGGGCAAAATCCTTGGGCTCGTCGCCCCAGGGCTTGGGGATGACAAAGGTGATGTCCATGTCACCATTCTCCCACATGCCCTTGGTGAGTCCGTAACTTGCTGTTCCCAGTCCTCCCAGGATGTGAGGCGGAAATTCCCAGCCAAACATTAATGCTTTCATATCTCTGTTTCCTCCTCTCTATGGTTATTCGTCGATGATGTGCAGGTTCTTGAAGGTGCGCAACACACGCAGGATGCCGCCCACGTTGGGGGCGAAACTGACGGCGCCGCGGCCGATGAAGGGCGGGTTGCCGTCATAGAGTTCGCTCAGCGAGCCGATGCAGCCCTCCTTCATCTCGTCCTCAAAGCCGATCATCATGCGCTCGATGAACGAGATGCTGTTCAGGCCGAACACGCGGATGTAGGCCTTGCTGTAGAAGTCCATCAGCCAGGGGCGGGCGCTACCGGCGTAGTAGGCCGTCTGGCGCTCCTCGGGGGTGCCCAGGTACCAGGGGATGTAGCCATAGCTGTTGGGGCTAAGGGTGCGCAGTCCCTTGGGGGTCAACAACTCGCGGGTGGTGATGTCGAGCACGCGCTTGCGTTGACGGCGGTCCAGCGGGCTGTAGTCTGCGGCTGCGGCGATGATCATGTTGGGGCGCACGCTCAAGTCGGTGTAGCTGCCGTTCACATAGTCATAGAGGTAACCGTAGTCGGTCATGAACGTGTCGATAAAGGCGGGCTTGCATTTGTCGGCAATCGCGGTGCAGCGTTCGATGAAGTCCTTCTCCTCGTCACGCCCGTTGAACAGCTCCTCCACGGCAAAACGCAGAGCGTTGTACCACAGGGCATTAAATTCTACCAGATAGCCCGTGCGCGGGATCAGCGGCGAGCCGTCGGGGTGCGTGCTGTTCATCCACGAGACGGGACGCTGGGTGCCGTCGGTGAGCACCAGGCCGTTGTCATCGAGCTTGAGGTTAGGGTGATGGCCGTCGGCGATGAAGTTGATGAGGTCCTTGACCAGTTGGCCGTAACGCTCGCGGGCGGCGTCAGCATTGAGGTCGTGGGCATAGCGCTGAACGGTCCAGATGGCCCATAGGGGAATATCTGGCAATTCCAGGCCGTCGAGGTGCTTGTCGAGTGTGCCGTCACGCATCCAGTCGTTGAGGGCGCGTTGGGCTGTGTCCATGATGAGCTCGAAGTCTTGGCGGTGGTGTACCGACAGCGTGCAGCCCGGCAGGGCGATGAACTCGTCGCGGGCGCGAATCTTGAACCACGGGTAGCCGGCCAGCAGGTAGTGTCCCTCGTTGTTGGTGATGTAGAACTGCTTGGCGCTGTTCTTCATGCAGTTGTAGAAGCTGGTGCGCGGCGTGCGGGGCTTGATTTCGTCCTCATACATCTTGGTGAGTGTGCGGGTGTTGACCTCCTCGACACCAGCCGAGAAGATGAGCGGCTCGCCCTTTTTGATCTCGACCTCGAAGTAGCCGGGCACATACAGGTCCTCGCTATAGGGGATGCCTCGCTCCTGGTCCTTGATATACTCGATGTTCTTGTACCAGTGGGGGTCGAAGACAAAGCGCGGTTTGTGGTTCAACTGCATGTAGAGCGTGGGATAGCCGTCATACATGCAAGTGGCGATGCCGTTGGATACTTCCTGGTAATCGCGACTGGCGACGGCGTTCTCGACACACAGGTCGTTGGCGTTGCGAAAGGCAAGGAACGGCCTGAACTGCAGCGTCGTGGCCGAGTGGGCATCTACCAGCGTGTAGCGGATGAGGATGCGGTTCTCGTGGGTGATGAAAATCTTCTCCTTCTTCAGTATCACGCCGCCCACACGATATGTGGTGGTGGGAACGCGCTCGCAGTCATACTCGCGGATGTACTTGTGGCCGTTGGGGCTGTAAGTGTCTCCCTTGTAGCGGTGCAGGCCCAGATTGAACGGGGCTCCGTGCTGGATAACAGTCTCGTCGAGCGTTGACAGCAGCACGTGGTTGTTGTCGTCGAGCTCTGGAACCGGAATGACCAGCAGGCCGTGCTGCTTGCGGGTATTGCAGCCCACGATGGTGGTGCAGTGGTAGGCCCCCGATTGGTTGGTGCGCAGCATCTCCTTGGGCAGTGACTGCTCCAAGTTGATCATCAGGTTCTTATCAAACTTC
>CAMJJG010000037.1 GCA_946406035.1 uncultured Prevotellaceae bacterium | reverse complement strand
CCGCTGAGCAGGTAGTCGATCAGGGCGGTCACGTCGCTGATGTTCACACTGCCGTCGCCGTTCACGTCACCACGCAGGAAGGTACCACCCTTCTCGCTGAAGTAGCCCGGGTTGCTCGTGCCGCCGTCGATGTGGGCATAGGTCTTGTCCGTCGGGTTGGATTCGTTCCAGGTCGTGCCCTGGCCGCCCACCAGGCTCGAGCAGTTAAGGAACATATTAGTCGAGGACGTCACAGCCGCAGTGCTCCAACCACTGCCCACATAAATGGTCCGCAGATTGTAGCAGTTATAGAACATGCTACTCATCTTTATGGTCACGTTGGACGTGTTGAAACTGCTCAAATCAAGGCTCGTTAAGCCAGTGCAGCCAGAGAACAATTGATTCATATATATCACCTTGGACGTGTTGAAGTGGCTTACATCAAGGCTCGTAAGTTGATTACAATTCGTAAACATCCAACCCATATTGGTCACCTCGCTGGTGTTCAGGTAACTCAGGCCCGTGATGGATTGAAGATTCCTCATGTTGTAGAACCAACTATAGGTAGTCGTCGGGCGGGCATTGGCGAACGAGGGGTCAAAGACCACCTGAGTCACATTGGCATTGGTACCGTCGTTCTCCCAACCGGTATTGTTGTCGCCCGTGTTCAAGTCGTAGGTCGTGCCCGTGCGGCTGCTGCGCTGGTTGTCGTAGTAGAACGTCAGCGTCGTGTTCGACGGCGTGTAGCAGGCATAAGCCTCAGGGGCATAGGATGTGAAGCGGACATTGCTGACGGCGAAGTAGTCGCCCGACGCATTGACGCTGCCGTCCTTGGTGTAACTCCAGGTGAGCGTGTGGGTGCCGTTGCCCAGTTCCACCGTATAGGTCTCCCAGTCGTTGTCGCGGGCGTCATAGCGGAACTTTTCCACGCCATCGACATAGAATTTGCACACGTCATAAAAGGAGGCCTCACCCCAGGCCTTGAAATCGAACGAGAGGCTGCCGGGACCCGCTACGGTGGCTGTCATGACCGATGCGCTGCTGTGGATGCCTGTGTTGCCCGACTGGGCACAGGTGCGGCCTGCGTTGGTCTTGACCAACCAGGGGTAATTGTCGGTCGATGGCGTGGAGAACGTGATGTCGGTGCCAGCGGCGTTGATGGCAGCAGACAGATACTGGTCGTAGGGCTTCTGAGTAGCGAAATTCTTCCAGTAGCCATTTGTTGATGTGTAGGTGTTGGCGTAGGCATCCTCGGGGATATAAAGCGTTGCGTTTTCATAGACTGTACTGCTGAAAATATACGAGTTGTACAGGCTTGGTGCAATCTCGTTCAGGCTGATGATAGTCTTTATAGCGTTACAGTACGAGAACGAACCGGCATAGATATTGGTGAGATTGACGGGGAACCAGACGGTTTCAAGCGCATAGCAACTGCGACAGGTGCTGCCGTAGATCTTAGTCACGCCAGCAGGGAACATGATGGATTTGAGTGTGCTGCAGCTCGCGAAAGCGCCATCGGCGATATAAGTCACTCCGTTGGGGATGTCAATCTCGGTGAGTTTGGAACAGTACGTAAAGGCATAAGAGCCGATGGAATCTATCGTGGCAGGCAGGTTCACTTTCGTCAGGTTGCCACAATCCCTGAAGGCATAATCGCCGATGCCCTTCACCGTGTAGTTCGTATTGTTATAATTCACCGTCGCAGGGACAGTAACCGTGCCACGGTAGTTGTTATAATCCTCGTCCCTGTAGGTGACCTTCACTTGACCACTCCCCCTAATTTTATAGAAGATGCCGTCCTGATAGAAGTCATAGTTGTAGTCACCTGGAGCTTCCTGGATGTGGGCAAAGAGCCTCCAGCCCTCTGTAGCCTGATAGTTGGGTGCGGCACCGCGGGGCACATACAAAGTTGCGTTGTTGAGTACCGACTGGTCAAAATTATAGTAACCATCAAGTTCAACCCACTTATCTGGATTAAACATCCAGCAAGTGATGGAAGTAAGATTCGGACAATCCTCAAAGACCCGGGACGCATATCCATTAGATGCTGGATTATAAAATGAGCAATTCTTGCCCATTACGACGGTTCGCAGCGAAGTGCAGCCTTTAAAAGAACGTGACTGTATCTCGGTGATTGTGTTAGGAATTGTCACGCTTATCAAACCCGTGCACTCTTCGAACGTACTGAAGTAGATTTGCGTAACGTAATAGTATTTGTAAGTGCTGGGGTTCTGAACACCTTCGGGGATGGTCACATTGCCGCTGTAAACGCCATATTGGCCAGTCGGGTGAGTGATGGCTACAGTGCTGTCAGTCAAGATAGTGTAGTAATAGCCCCCATACTCGAAGTCGTGGGCGCTGGCGCCGAGAGCACACATCATGGCCGTCACGAGGACGGCGAGTCTGAAAAGTAGTTTCTTGCTCATAGTCGTATCAGGTTTTATTGGTTAAGTATAATAATTTGGCGATTCGGAGTATCTTGCGAGGTGTTGACCACAAAGATAATAATTTTTTCCAATTCTCATCATCGGTTTGCCCATTTCCCATCTCCCGTAGTCGCCTTATATATATACTGAGATTTAACTAACATTTTTATTAACAACTAATTACAATAACAACAACATTATGAGACGACTTTTGAAATTTATGAATTACGCGGCTCAGCTCATGGCACTGATCGATATCGGAAAGACCATTAAGCGCTGGGCCACAAAGAACGACACCACCTGGTACAGCTTCCACGAGTTCATCGAGGATCGAGAAGGCTGATACAACGTGAGACGATGTAATGTGAACATTAAAAAAGACGGCAATTTTGCCGTCTTTCTTTTTCATTTGTCCTCGCGTCACCGATGAACGTGTCGCGAGTTATACCGGTAGAGGGTGCTAAATTCTACGGGACACGCACGGCACGCACGGAGAGGCCGCAGTGGCGTCTGAAGTTCCACCACTGCTTGCCGTCCGAGAAGAAATGGATGCATAAAGCGTAGTACGACTCGCCGCCGCCGAGCCCGCGCGTCCAATAAAGGCCGTCCGAGTTCGCTGACCTGAGCATGTTGACCCCAATGAAGTTCCCAGCGGGCAAGAACAAAGTGTTCCCGTTTGGACCGGTGAACAAGCGACCGTAAACGTCGTTGAGAGTTGTCCACGTCCAAGAGCAGTTGTTAATCAGTTCATTCACCTGCTCGACCGTCGGCATGCGCCACGATGGACCCCAGTTGACGTAGGCCGCATCGTCCTCAGGATCCAATTCCAACTTGTCGTCAACAAAGCCATCGTAGCCACAAGAGCTTGTGAAGCAATACTTCGTCAGCGTATTGCAGGTGCCGTTGCACCACTGATAGTTTTCCCACGTATATTCCTCTTTGGGCTCAGTCTCGCCCCAGGCGAAGTAGTCGCCATACTCCTCGGGAGCGGTTGCACCCACGTTGCAGGTCGCCCACAGAGTGCCACTGGGCAGACCCAGGTCAACATACTCATGGGTGTCGGGAGGAGTTACGGGCTCTTCAGGCCAGGTCCCAGTCAACAAATAGTCAATTAAACAGGTCACATCCGAAATGTTTACTTGGCCATCCTGACTCACATCACCACGGGGATACTCGATGCCAGCGGTAAATGAGGCCAGCATCAACAATAATACGATTAAAAAAGAGCTAAATTTCTTCATGATGTTATTGATTTTTTAAATAGTTTATTATGGTTTTCCGTGGGCAAAGTTAGTAATAAAAAACAAAAATCAAACATTTTTCCACAACAATAAAAACAATAACCGAAAAAAAGAAGGCGAGACCAGCACCTCTTCGGTGTTAGCCTCGTTACTTCTTTTCCAGACTCGATGTCGGTTTGATTATGCCGTCTTGAGGGCACGGTCTCCCCTGTGGGACGATATGAGTTATTATGATACGACATGACACTTTATATGTGTTGGATGATATCGTGCTAGAGCTGTTAATTTCGCTTGATAAACAGTGGATTATTGGGGGGATACAATGTACCCCCCTTTTGTGGTATAACAGGGGTTTTCGACAATTATTACGGGATGGCAACCGTTCATAAATCACATAATCACAATATTTTAACGTACAATAACGACTCTTGAAATGCCGCTCGAAAGTGCCTCAGGTACAGGGGGGCTGGCAACGATTTTCAGTTGCCTGCGTTTTTTTATTGAGTCTATGAGAACTGTT
Source organism: uncultured Prevotellaceae bacterium (assembly GCA_946406035.1). Classification (GTDB taxonomy): domain Bacteria; phylum Bacteroidota; class Bacteroidia; order Bacteroidales; family Muribaculaceae; genus Sodaliphilus. The sequence goes on along the minus strand of CAMJJG010000037.1, from coordinate 18,326 downwards.
TTTTGAGGGTGTGGGTTATTCGCGACCAACAGCTTTGAGCACTTCCCCGAACGATACCTGTTGGACAGTTATGATGAACCGCTATACTTTGAAACCATTGAAGACGCGGCCAAGTGTGTGTCAGATATTGTAGGTCATCCAGTGGATCCAAACGTCAAAGCCATTGACCAGGCCCTCGACGACTACCTGGAGATACATGAGGACAACGACACCTGGTACAGCTTCCACGAGTTCATCGAGGACCGAGAAGGCTGATACAACATGAGACTATGTAGAGTGAACATGAGAAAAGACGGCAAAATTTGTCGTCTTTCTTTTTCATTCGTCCTCGCGCCACCGATGAACGTGGTGCGAGTTATTCCTGAAGAGGGTGCTAAATTCTACGAGACGCGCACGGCCCGCACAGTGAGGCCGTAGCCGCGGTATTCGACGAACCAGTAGCCCCAAAGGCCCGAGTTGAAGTAGAGGTGGTAGGCGCTGTTGTTGTTGGAGTTGAGCGTGCGCGACAAATAGTAGCCGCGCAAGCCCACGCCGTCGAGCGACCCGCGCCAGCGGCCGCCCGCGGCGGGCAAGAACATGGTATTTCCATTGGGACCGGTGACCAACAGACCGTTCACGCCATTGCGCTGAGTCCACTGCCGAGAACAGTTCTCGTAAAGTTCACGCTGCTGCTCGGTCGTGGGCATGCGCCACGAAGGGCCCCAGTTGACATAGGCCGCATCGTCAGACGGATCCAACTCCGTCTTGTTATCCACAAAACCGTCAAGACCTTCAGGGCTGAAGGTGCAGTACTTCGTGTAACCGTAATGCCAAACACCATTAGCATCTTCATATTCTTGATACCACTTGTAGGTGCTCGAGTCGTAGTAATCCTTGGGCGCGGTCTCGCCCCAGGCGAAGTAGTCGCCGTAATCCTCAGGAGAACTGGCACCCACGTTGCGCGTGGCCCATATCGTGCCGCTGGGCAGACCCAGGTCAACCCAGTCGTGACTATCGGGTGGGGGCACGGGATCATCACTCCATGAACCCTTTAACAAGTAATCTATCAGGCTTGTCACATCTGAAATATTGACTGTTCCATCTTGGTCCACGTCACCATCAGGAACACCATTCAACAGATTGTCTATCAAGCAGGTCACATCTGAAATAGTGACTGCTCCATCTCTGTCAACATCACCACGTGGATACCCTTGTGCATGTGCTGTAAATGAGACCGACATTAACAATAATACAACTATAAATGAGCTAAATTTCGTCATAATGCTACCGATTTAGTTGGTTAATTATGGTTTTTTCCACCCGCAAAGATAGTGATTTATCATAAATAAACTATTATTGTCCGTAGAAGAATTTGCAAAGTGTCACGATGCGTTGATTTATATTTAGTTTAGCAGGATTTCAATCACATGGGCCTACCTATAGCTGCTGATGCTGCAGATCCTCGCCTTGGTGTGGCCCTACATGCATGCAGATTCTGCATCAATGCGTTTTTACCGGGCACCCTAATCGCCTTTTACTTTAATCGGTGGGTCATTTCATCTCGGCATCAATCCAGCCCAGAAGCGATACCAACGAAGCATTCCAGTTGATGGCAATTTCGTTGCTGGCATAGGAGCCCGTAGCGTCGATGTAGGACTCATCGGGTTGCTTGGACGGGTAAGGCAGACTGCCGTCGTCGTTGTCCTGTTGACCAGGATTGGGGCCGCCGGCGAGCAGGCCGGGCATGGGGGCATCAATGCCGTCGGCCGACGAAATGCGATGGTGGATGTTCTTGGGGGGCTTGTGGCCATAGCCGGTCACATAGCAGTAGCCGGTGGCATTACGGCCTAAAACATAATCGGCATTCTGGAGGGCTGCTTCAAGATATTTCTTGTCGCCCGTGGCACGGTAGCAGTACAGATGAGCAAGACCGCTGGTGCAGAAACTCTCGGACAGGCAGCCCCAACCGTAGTCATTGGCATGATTACCGACGGGTGTATTGAACGACGAGGCCTTCATGGTCGACAACTGATAGTCGCAGAAGCCCAACAACTTGCCCTGCATGAGGTCATGCATGCCGGTTTTGTCGTCGCTGCAGATAATCCATGAATACATGGCAAGTCCGGTGACATTTCCCCAACCGGGCTGTGAGAATCCGCGCTCACGCAAAGGCTGGGCGGCTTTAAGGAAGAACTCGTCGCCCGTGAGCAGGAACAACTCGGTAGCAGCCCACAAATGTTCGTCGCTGGCATCGTTGTCGCCGTAGGTGCCTGTGGTCACATCAGGGTCAAACTCCTTGTTCATCTTGTCTTGGTCATAGACGGCCTCGGGATTGAGTTCGGCCCAGTTATAAGCAGCCAAAGCGGCTTTTTGGGCCTGCTCGGCAAATGCAGGATAATCTTTGTTGCCCTTGTAGATGCGTGCGGCAAGTGCCATTACAGCAGCAAAGTCGTAGCTGGTGGTCACACTCTTTTGCACCACATAGCGCTGTTGGTGACAATCGGAGGGCATGACAAAACCTTCGAATTTGGGAGTTGTCAATTTGTGGTAAACGCCTCCGTCATAGGGATCCTGCATGGTGATCATCCACTTGAGATTAAACATGAGCTCGTCAAGCAGGTCTGCAGTGTTGTTGCCGCTCTCGGGAATGTCGGTGATGAGACGGTTGAAATACTCTGGGTTCTGCTCATAGGCCATGAGCATCAGTCCCACCGAATAGGATGAGTTGACGATATACTTGTTGTAGTCGCCTGCATCATACCAGCCCAGTGGCGACGCTATGATGGTGCCTGCAGGGCGGCCAGGCGAAACTGCCGATGGATGAATCATGACCTTTGTGTCGGGATGTCCTAAGGGACGGGCATAAACACCGGCATATTTGCCGTCAATGGCGATGCCCGAGCGGTTGAGATAGAAGGCCTTTAACGCAGCACGAGCAATGTTGTTCAATGCGTGAGGTTGCACGTCAAAGTGGGTCTTCTGGCCATCGACGCTCAACTCATAGGAGCCAGGGGCGGTAATACCCGTGATTTCGACGATGGTGCGTTTCTTGTTCGACCACGGCGAGGTGTTGGTCCTCAAGGCCTTGACTTTGCCCATGCGTTTGCCGTATGCCGTGCTTTTGATGGTCATCTTTTGGGCTTTAGAGCCCTCGATGACTGCAATTTTGGACTGTTGCGGATAAAATGCAACTTGATTGATTCGGATGCTTTCGCTCTGGGCAGTCAACGTGATGGCCGTCAAGGCTGCAATGGCGAATGTTAACACTTGTTTCATAATTCAGTAATATTTTGATACAAATATATAACAATTATGTCATTGGCTGCGAGTGAGATACAAATACTTTCCCGAATAGGCTGCAAAATGAATGATTCTAGTGATGCTTTGCCAGCGATGGCCAGGTAAAACAGAAAAAAAACAGCTGCCGTCTTTTTCTTTTATCGTCTTCGGCGGGCCATGCTGGCCGAGGAGCCACCGGAGCCCACCCTTTTCCCCGTTTTTCTCGATTAAGGGGCTTACTTTTTTTGAGAAAACATCCGCAACGCCAGTTTATCGGCATTGCGGACGGGAGGTTTATTGCTATTTAAGCTTCAGCGGACACCAATAGAAACTATTACCCGAGCTTGAAATCACCCGTGCGGATGCTTGCGATGACACCGCCGTCGATGAGCAGGTCGGTACCGGTGATGAAGCGTGCATGCTCACCGAGCAGGAAAGCGGCTGCCTCGGCAATCTCGTCGCTGGTACCCGTGCGTCGGGCGGCACTTGCGTCTATCATGGCCTGATAGCCGTCGCCGTTGGCGTTGAATTCATCGTAGGCCAGGGGGGTGACGATGACACCGGGCGAGATGGTATTGATGCGGGCGCGACGCTTGTTCCATGTTGTTGCCGCCGCACGCTGGGCCTGCAGGTGGTTCATGCGCTTGGCAATCATGTAGGCAATGCCGCTGTTCTGCATGGCCACCTCCTGGATGAACTTCACATTCTTCAACTCGTCGGTGGGCGTGTTGACCAGCTGCAATTCAATGTCATTGGGAATGGGATACATATAGGCGGCCTGGCTGGAGATAATGAGTCCGGCACCCCCCACCCCCATTACTTCGCCAAAAGCGTCCACGGCATAACCCGTACCCACCATGTCGAGGTTCACAATGTGCTCGGGACTGGCCTGATTGGGCGATGCGCCAGCGGTGTCAATAAAATACATCACAGGACCCAGTTCTGCCGCACGTTGTGCAAAGGCCACGACGTTAGCTTTCTCCAATGCGTTTACTTGCATTGTGACCACGTCATAACCACAGCGGCGAAAGTCCTCGCCGACGCGCTCCAGCGCCGTCTCGCTGATGTCGCCCAAGAGAATTTTCTTGCCCGCACCGATGCGGCGCACGATGGCGGTACCCATACTACCGGCACCCAGGAGTGCCACAACTGCTTTCTGGTCGTTTCTATCGAATATCATAGTCGTTACTTGTTTTGCGTGAGTTAATCTATATTTTTAATGAACTTGGCGGGATTGCCGCCGACGATGGTGTTAGCCTCCACGTCTTTGGTCACCACTGCGCCGGCCGCCACGACGGCATTCTCGCCCACGGTCACACCGGGCAAGATGGTCGCCCCGGCTCCGATCCACGCGTTGCGGCAGATGTGCACCGGCTTGCACAACAGTAACTGGTGATTGTGCAGGTCGTGATTGTTGGCGATGAGCTGCACATTGGCAGCAATCATCACATCGTCATCGATAGTGATGCCGCCACGCGACATCATCAGGCAGTCGGGCATAATCATCACATTGTTGCCAATCTTCACCCTGTCGAAGCACACACCCTTGAGCGGCGGCATCAACGTAACACCATCACCCAGGTTGTCGCCAAAGAGTTCTTTTACCAGATGATTGAATTCTTCGGTGTAAGGCATCGTGTGGTTAATGCCGAACAACAGTTTCACGTCTCTCATGCCACGAGCCATCTCCTCGGGGGTGGTCTTGCTGGGATCTACTACAAATGCTTCCATATCTTTGCTGAAATTAAGTGATTAATCTGCTGCAAAGGTACGGCAAGTTTTTCAGGTCGATGTTACCTAAAATGGAGTGTAACTTTCAAAAATTGCCGATTTCAGTTTTTACGGTACTCGGTGGGCGATTTCCCCAACAGTTTTTTGGTGTATCGTGAGAAATGCGACAGCGTCTCGAAGTGCATCAAGTCGGCGACTTCGGTCAGCGTCTTGGATTGGTCGTTGAGCAGGGTGACAAGTTCATAGGCCGAATAGAACGAGATCCACTCCGAGGCGGGCAGGCCCGAAACCGATTTACTCACCTGGGACAGATACTTGGGAGTGATGCACAACCGTTGGGCATAGAAGGCCACATCGCGCTGGCAACGGCAATGCTGCTGAACCAGGGCAAGGAACTGCAGGAAAATGCGAGAAGCGTTGTCGCTGGCCTCCATCGCCGACATGTGGTGGCGAAAAACCGACTACAGGTCAAAAAGAAAGATCTGCATGATGCGTCCCAGAATCTCCCTCTTGAACATCGTACCCTCATCGGCAATTCTCGTTTTGAGCAGACCAAAGTCACTTGTTATCAGCCGCTTGCTGGCACTGTCAAGATGGAAAACGGGATTCGCCTTGATGAAGATGAAACCCTTGGACGCCCACACCATTTCGGGGTTGAACTCTTGCAGGAAGCCTGGCGAGACAACCAGGATATCGGCATCAAAATCGCTGGAGCACTCGACCCGGGAAATGGTGTTAGACATCTGCCAGATGACCAGGTCGTCGGCCTGGGCGCGATGCGAATGCTTGCCGTCATAGAATGACAGTTCACCACAGGACACGACAATATGGACGTGTCCCACACCCAAAAAACTAGTCGGCAGCACGCCGTCCTTCACCGCATGAAACAATGCGCAGTCATTTCCTTGTTCAATCATTACCACAAAGGTAAGCATTATTTTGGGAATCGATATAGCAGTAGGCCCTTGAAGTTCTTTCCGGTAATGATATAGACATTACCCATCGGGGATTAAAGTGGGGCTTGCATAAATCAAGCGACGAAAAGAAGATTGAGCTTTGCCCGAGAAATCAAGTAAAATTATAAATAAAATTTAAATAAAGATTGATTTTATTTGATCTCTAGTCCGTTAGGCCGATTCTAAAAAAGAGTCATTGGGTTATGCGATATCCTGTTTAATTGCCCGATGGACCAACAACCATATCATTGCGTTATTGCTTGTTGTCGATGTTCACCGAGTTAATGTCGATCAGACCGTTGACGATGGCATAGATGGTGAGGCCCGATGGACTGTGGATCTGTAGCTTCTGGGCGATATTGCGGCGGTGGGTGATGACGGTGTTGGTCGAGATGCCCAGGTGTGCCGCTATCTCCTTATTGGCCATTCCTTGAACCAGGGCTATGATGATATCTTTCTCGCGGCTGGAGAGAGCCTGGGGCGCTTTGGCCCCATCCTTAAAGACCATTTTGGAAATGTTGCGGGTTACGTTACCTCGCTTCGTCTGATGCTCCAGGCGGCGTACTGCGGGGACAAATATATGCTCCTCAACCATCACGTGCTGGCGTATCCACACCTCATTCTCGTAGATGTCGTGCAAGGCAGCCATCAACTGGTTGTTGTGCATCCCGTCTTGTGGCAGATACTTGATAATAAGAATCTTGAGTTCATGCAACCGCTGGTCTACAGCATCATGATGCTTGGAGAAGGTCTCCACATTGTAGTCGCTGGCTTGCTGGCCATCAAGCAAAGCCTTGACATAGGGGAATAGCGTCTGCTGCTCATAGTTCATGTGACGGCGTATCTCGCAGGCATACTCGTCATAGAGTCTCATGATGAGCTGTGCCAGGGAGTTTCCCTCGCTGAGCGACTCCTCGAGCTCGCGACGGATGTAAGGAAGCTGGAAATCAATAAAATAGGCATGACTAGCATCAAGATACTGGAGCAGTGTGGCTACCGAGATGTGCTGGTCGTTGCCCACCTCGATGCCATTGATGGCATAGTTGACCACCGCCAGAAAGGTGTGCGTGTCCACGCCACCGGCCTCGCAGGTCTCCCTCACCGTCTTGTCGCCGAAACCCAAACTGATGCCGAATGCACCCAGAGCCTGCAGCAGATTGTAATTATCGCCAATGAGTGAAATCATCTTGTCATCGGCCTCATATATCTTCTGTTCTTTCATAATAGATGGTGATGCGATTAAGCATGATGATGCAAAATTAGCCATAATGGTCTTGTGGTGCAATCCTCATAATTAGGTATTTAAGACAAAGAATGCCCCCAAAAATAATGGGGACATTCTTTAATATTGCATACAGGCTGGGCCATGCCAGTGGATGGCTTACTCCGAGAGCATGGTGACCTCGATGCAACGTCCCGCAGCAATCAGGCGCTGAGCCATGCGCTGAACATCGCGAGCGGTCATGTCCTGCACCATCTTGCAGTAGTCCTGGTCAAAGTCGGTATCATCATCCAACTCGTGCCAGATGATGTAGCTCCAGTAGTCATTGGTGATGACCATCTGGTCATACTGCTTGGTCAAGTATTGCTTGACCTTGGACATGCTCGACTCGAGCGGGCCTTTATCCGCGATGACCTGCAGCTGCTTGTAGATGATTGGATTGAGTTCGCCGTAGCGTTCAGGATCGGCATTATATGAAATCCTGAACGTGGCATTGGGCTTGTCATCACGGGCCAGGTCAAAGTCCACACTCACGCCGTAGGTGCCTCCTTTCTCCTCACGCACCGAGTCGGTGTAGGCGATGGACAGGCAGCGCTTGAGGAAGTCCAGTTCCAGGTCGCTCTGTGCCGTGAAGGGCACGTCGGCCGTGTAATAGATGCTGACGTTGGCCAGTGGAGTGGCCATCTTCTTGGTGAACTTGTGAACGACCTTGCCTGGGACGATTTGCGGCACATTGTCGTAGTTGGTCTGCTCATGCTTGCCCGTTGCAGGCAGTGTTGCCAGATATTGGCACAACAGTTGGCGCAGTTCCTTCTCGTCATAGTTGCCGATGATGACCGTCTTGAAATTGGATGCGTCGCTGAAGCGCTCCTTGTAGATCTCCATGATGCGGTCATAGCTCACGTGGTCAAGCGTTGATTGCACGACAGGCGCCATGCGGGGATGGTGATCGTAGAGAATGGCACGGATGGAATCGTTGTAGTCCACCTTGGGCGAGGCATTCCTGTTGGTGAGGAAAGACCGGTTGCGGCTGATGAACTCATTGAAGGCCGTGGTGTCGCGCCGTGGAGACGTGAAGTACAGGTGAGCCAGCTCAAACATGGTCTTCATGTCCTTGACCGATGATGAGCCATAGATGCTCTGACCCCGGGAGCCAACCGACGGACTGACGCGAACCGACTTACCCGTGAGCATCTTGCGCAACGTGATGGCATCAAATTCGCCAACGCCAGCCTCGCTCACGCTGCTGGAGATGATGCTGAAGTTGGGAATATCCTCATCGTCATAGAGCGAGGTGCCGCCCTCGGCCTGCATTTCCAGCGAAACGGCGTCGGCGTTAAAGTCGGTCTTGCGGGCATAGACTTTCATGCCGTTGGACAGCGTGAACTCGGTGAAACTGTGCTTATAAGGCGTCTCGCTGACAATGGAGCCAGGCTGGGGAAGCTGATTCATCAGATCGTCGGCCAACTGCGGCTCGGTGTAGGGCGCATAGGACAACCGCTGGGCGGCAGTGATGATCTGCTCAATCTGGCCCTCGCTGGGCAGGACCACGTCTTCCTTGTCGGGGGCATACATGACCACGACTTGGTTGCGGTCGGTAATCAGCTCACGCGTGGCGGCATTGACTTCTTCAAGGGTCACTGCGTTGTGCAACTTGCGGGTGTTTTCCAGTTCAAATTCCACCGACACAAGCGGCTCTCTGTTCAGGAAATGGCTCACACAGGCGTTGACATAGTGAGAGTTGCGGTAATCGTCACGCATGTTGTAACGACGCTCGGCGGCATTGAGGAAGAGTTTCTTGGCACGGTCCAATTCGCTCTGGGTAAAGCCATGCTGGCGGGCCTGCTCGGCCACACCGACGGCAGCAATGATGCCACCCAGGATATTTTCCTGCTTGCAGCTGATGCTCATGGCAAAGGCCTCCTTGGTGCGGCTGATGAAGAACGTCGAGGCGCGGCCCGATGCACTCTGTACTGGCGATCCAGGCTGCTGGCGCAACTCGGCAAACCGATCGTTGAGCATGGTGCTGATGAGGTCGTCGATGTAGCTGCCGCGCAAGTAATCCTCGCTATTCTTCTGGGCATCGGGGGGCGCATCACGCTTCTGGTAGATGTGGCACAGGACGATGGGCTGCTCGGCATCCTTCTCGATGGCGACAATCATCTTCTCGTTGTCACTCACGGGGTAATAAATGCGCTCGGCAGGTTTCTTGGGCATGGGGATGGAAGAGAACACCTTCTTGATTTTCTTCTCCATCTTGTCAACATCGATGTCACCCACCACCACGATGGCTTGCAGGTCGGGCCGGTACCACTTGTTGTAGTAGTCGCGCAGGTCCTGATAGGGGAAATGGTCCACGATGTCCATCGAACCGATGGGCATGCAGTCCTCATATTTTGTCCCCTTGTAGATGATGGGCAATACATCTTCCTGCATGCGTTGAACGGCCATTCCCGCACGGCGGGTGCGCCACTCCTCGTGGATGACACCGCGCTCCTTGTCGATCTCCTCGTCCTCGAGCAGCAGGTAGTGGCTCCAGTCATGCAGCACCAGCAGGCAGGAATCGATGATGCCTTCTCGCTTGAGGGGCGCCGAACCGATGTGATAGACCGTCTGGTCGATAGAGGTATAGGCGTTGAGGTTGGCACCAAACTTGACGCCGATGCTCTCACACCAAGGAACGATGCCGGGCTTGCCGTTCTTGCCGGGGAAATGCTTGGTGCCGTTAAACGCCATGTGCTCCAGGAAGTGGGCAAGGCCCCGCTGGCGGGGTTCCTCGAGAATCGACCCCACCCGCTGGGCGATGTAGAAGTCGGCAAGGCCTTTTTCCTTGGCATTATGACGGATGTAATAGGTCATTCCGTTCTTGAGGGTGCCTTGACGCACACTCGGGTCTTGAGGCAACTGTGCTGCCGCCCACATGGGCAGCAGCACTAGTGCTACAAGAGATAATAGGTATTTCTTCATTGTTATTTGTTGAGCAATGAAGCGGGAGCCTCGGGGATGAAGTCGTTGGTAGAGTTGTTGGTGTCGATGTACTTGCCATTGGCATCCTGCTTGCGGATTACCGACTTGTTGAAGCGGGTCTCGTCACGGTCTACCTTGCCACAGTAGGTCCAGCCAGCGTCAATCGAGGCATCGAGCACATTCCACTCGCGCACCGACTCAACACTCAGGTTCACGCCATCAAGAATCCACTCGTTGGGCACCTTGTAGATGCCACTCTTGGTCATCTCCCTGGAGAAGTCACCAAACACAAACAGATAGGTAGCGTCATACACGTTGTTCAGCAGCCAGTCTTCCTTGCTGGTCTTCATCTTGGCAATCGCCATCGAGTTGAAGCCGCGGCTGTGGAACTGGTAGATGGTTGCGGTGTAGCAGTACCACTTGTCCAGGTTGGGTGCCTCTCCATCGGGATCAGTGAAATTGGGGTTGGACGTTTCGTCATAGAACTCAAAGTCGGCGTCGCTCAGGTCGATGGAGTTGGGCTGCTCGGTCTTGTGGTTGATGGCGTTGACGGCCAGTTTGAGGCTCTGGCCAGGCTCAACGGGAACACTCTTACCGTCGCCGGGAATCATGTAGCAAGCCTGCACCGAGAAGTGAGTGGACATGATGTCGGGGGTGTAGTCCTCCTTGGTCGTTGTCAAGAAGGCCGACTCGAGCACGGCGATGCTGTCGGCATACAGGGTGACGTCCGAGTTGTTGGTGATAATGATGTACTGGTCACCGCTATAGGATTTACCCTCGGGTGTGCTGGTGCCGGTATAGAAAATCTCACTGATGACAAAACCGCCCTGGGCCGTAAATGTGGAGATGACCATCTTCAAGTCGTGAGATGTCTCGCTTAGGGCCACATTGTCGGTCGTTACCTCAAAGTCCTTCTGTCCGGCAATGCTGTTGAGGGTGAAGTCGAGATGACCTGTCACAATGATGTTATAGGTACCGGCTTGCAGGTCATTGCACATGATTTTGTAGCCATTGCCGTCCTTGACAAAATTGGCACCATCGATGGTGGTAACCTGTTTGGTCTCGACATTGGTCAGTGTAGCGGCTGCGTTGCTGAGGACCGTGTTCTCTAAGTTAGCAGGAACCTCAAGGGTAACCATCGAGGTGGGGATGACGGGAATCGGGTCATCGCTGCTGCACGAAGTTAAACACAGGGCTGCGGTGAGCATCATCATGACGCTCTTCAAGATAAACTTTTTCATGTTTCTTTTTTTAGTGTGAATGAATTGATAATTATTTAGTTTGTTATTAAAATGTAATTCCTATTGAACTGTGAAATGCCGTCTGATGCTCGCCCACCGAGCACAGGGTCATACCCCCCCCCACTTCGGCAAATAGTCCATAGCGGGACTGCTTCAAGGCGAAATCGGCTCGCACCATAGCGCCCAAGTCGGTATAATTGGCACTCATGAACTGGTGTTTGTGGTCAATCAGGCTGATAAAGGCCGCATCCATGTTGGCCAGCGGCATTTGCAGCTTGTCACCAGTGCTGGCATGGTAGGATGCGTGGGCGTTCACTGTCAGCAGCCATTTGTCTGACGGCCTGATGAAGCATTGCCCTTGCAGCCGGCCATAAACGTGGCCCGCATCCATTTGCCGGTGTGGGTAGACGTACTGCTCGTTCACTTCCCGGTATCCCCCTGTCATGCTGATGTGCCAGCCACGACGGCCATAGAGTGCTCCGGCATAGGTTTCCAGAATATGACTCTTGTACATCGTCAGACAGGCAATGACAGGAAAGTAGCGTGCATCGGACGTGCCGCCAATGTGCTCGTTTCCCGTCCGCCTCGAGTAGTCAACATGTCCGTAAACGGCTAGATCGTAATCCTGTCCCCGTCTCCACCCTATCGTCGCCGAGGCATGTTCGTTGTACAAGTCGGTAAGCGGCATGGAGTTATATTCAGCGAGTTTGCGGTGATAACGGTGCTCTTCGAGCTGAACGTCAGCATAGAGACCACTCCGATCAATGGGCGAGGCATGAAGCGTGACCGCCAGCCCTCCCCCATCATAATAGAGGCTTCGCTTGTCACCCGAGAAGCGGCTGTATTGAGTGCCCAGTCCCGTCATCTGATACTCGGGGATAACACCCTCCTCGCGGTAGAAGGCGACACTGTTGGTCTGCTTATAGATATTGCCCTCAACGGCAGCGCCAAGGCGATAATGCTTGAGCTCATATCCGCCTCCCAGACGCACGGTCAAGTCGGTGACAATACCTCTCATGCGCGGGTCATGGCCACGGTATTCCTGCTCGGCGCGGACAAGTATCTCGGTGCCAAGTTGCCAATGGTTGATGCTCGTGGCAAGCCCTCCCGAGATGCTGTAACGTTCACGTCTTGTGTCACCGCCCAGGGTGTCGGCCAGGACGTAAGGCTGCAGCAGGTCATAGTCACTGGTAGAGTTCCACCTGACGTCACGCTGTCGGCCTGTCATGTAGGAAGCTTCGCCCCACACGGTTGAATGCCGACTCAAATGATGGAAAGTGCTCACACCGAGGTAAGGCAGGACGTAGCCACTCCCCTTCTCGGGAACGAAGGCCTGGGACTGGTGTTGCACATCAATGCCCAGTGCCAGTTGTGAGAATGAGGTGTGATAGCCCAGGCCATGCAGGGCCGGATTGCGCATGGCCTCTAACGTGGTCAATCGCTCTAACGACGTGTGTTCGACCAGTGCCGTGTCGGCATTGGATGCTACCGCTACTGTCCAAACGGTCATGAAGATGAATATAAACAATAATTGGCCTTTCATGTCAATCAAGGAAGATGGTTTTTAATGTAACCTCGTTGACGCCATGCTGGACAAATTCCACATAATCGCTCTGGCAGCGGAACTGGCGCATGCGGACAGCGCTGTTGCCCGATGGGCAGGTGGCAACACCCTCTATATCTATCTGATAGGCTCCACGCAGGAGCTCCACTGTTGCACTGGTGCCATCAAAGTCGGCGGTCGTTATGACCTGGCGCGTGTTCACATTGGTCAACTTAGCCTGTGCCTGCACGCTGGTAATGGGCACATCGCCCTCGCCGCTAACAGTGATGCGTGCAGTGGTGAAAATGTCGTCTTCTACCGGGGCACAGGCGGTAAACGACATCGCTAGGGCTATCAGTAATGAGAATAGGATGATGCTTTGTTTCATAACTTGATATTCATTTCGATGCCAAAGTAGGGGGTAACATGGCGGCGGATGGTCGTGCCGCGGCTATCATAGTCGGGCGTGTAGTCCCACAACTTGTTGCAGAACATGGCGACGTGCAGCCGGTCGTCAAACAGCTTCTTGGTGACCTTCATGTTGACATTCATAGCAAACGGAACACGGTTTTTCTCGAACAACGAGGGCGTGTAGTCCCGCACCAGCCAGCGCAGGTACATGTCGCTGGCATCGCTGTCCTGCCAGTCATGGATGCTGCCGTCGGGGGCAATATACTGAACGGGATAGTTGCTCACCGGTTTGCGCTGCGAGGTGGAGAACCACAGGCACTGGGCCGACAGGGAAAAACCCAACTTGATGCGCGGCACGTCGGTATCGAGCGTGAAATTGGTGTTAAAAGCCTCACTCACCGAGCCATCATCGCTCTCATATAGTCCAACGTATTGAATCTGGCGGTTGTCAATCACCTGACTGGGACGGTAAGAGTCAACAATCGAGTTGTTGTAGGTCGTGCGGAAGTAGGCACCGTTGATGGTCAAGCGGGTCAGAACGACGGGAAAACGCTTGGTCTCGAGGGTATATTCAATGCCTTCCTTCAACGTCATGCTGCCGTTGGTGTAGTTGCCATAGCCAGCGAGCTCGTTGATGACCGTGAAGGGAAGGTCCTCGAGACGGGGCTGTGCCGTCAGGCTCACGGCATCGATGCCACTGGCGTCATATTGCTTGTACTGAAAAGTCCGGTAGTAGGACTGCATGCGGAATCCCGAGGTCATCCTCTCGCGGAATGCCGTGACCGACAGGCGGTTGCCGCCGATGTTGATATCTAACGACAACTCCTTCTTGAGGTTGCGGGCAGGTTCCAGAGCTGTGTTGCGGGGATTGACGACATAGGTCATCAGGTTGATGCGGCGGTAGTCGGGATTATCGTGATAATAGTTCAGCTGGATGAAATCGATGTAGAGCAGGTCGGGAAACAGCTGCTCCATGGTGGGCATCTTGGTGTGCTGGCCAATGCCGCCCGCGATGCGGATGAAGGTCGGCTGGCCGAAGACGGTCAGCTTGGGCAACGTGTAGCCCATGTTGACGCGCGGATCCCAATAGAGCTTACCGCTCATCGTGTAGTCGGCATTAAGGTTCAGCAGTGTTGTGGCGCGGATGCCTGCGGCTACTTCGAACGAGCCGATTGCAGTGGGCCACTTGAGGCTCTCCTCGGCATAGGCCGACAAGCGATGGTTGGCAGGAATCTGCTTGAGCGATCGGGCCCTTGACGAGATGCCGGGATATACTGGCGTGTGGGGATCAAACACCTGTCCGCGCCCCACATTCTTGTCCAAATTCCAGTCCACGCCCATCAGCAGTGTATTGGATAAGTGGTTGTTGGGAATCTGCACACGGGCATTCAATTTGGCATAGACGTTGAGCGGCATGCCTTCTACCTCGTGGTGCCCGGTATATTTAAATGGTAATATATAGGCATCATTTTCGCCCTCCTCCTTAGACAGTGGGGCGACGGTCATGCGCGACAGTTGCACCAGGCGCGTGCGTTCTATCCGGTCGTTTTCAAGCGATGCCGACACAGTCACCTCGGCCGACTTGAGCCATGCACCCCGCTTGCTCTTGTATTGCAGAGCGTTCAAGAGGGCGTAACGGTTGTAGCTCGACCGATAAGAGTCCTCAGCGCTATAAGTCTGATCGATGTCCTGCTTGTCGTTGTCGATTGAACTGGAGAAGTCAAGATTGGTTGAAAGGGTAAGGCTGTAATCCTTGGTCTCCCATTTCTTCCCCAATCGGGAGGAGAGTGTCACTCGCTTGTAGTTCTCCAGTCGGTTACGAGGGTCTGCCTTGGCATCCAGGTAATCGGCGCTCACGTTCAGAGTCAAGTGGTGCTTTTCCCATTCAAAATCTTTGGCACCATACAGTAGCTTGGAACCCATGTCGGCCTTGAGGCGGAATTTCAGATCGTGTCCGCCCCGGCGCCGTTCAATCTTTACCAGTCCACTGGTCAAGTCACCATATTCCACCGACGGAATGCCGCGGACGATTTCCACGCTCTCGATATCGTCGGTCGAGATTCCACGCATGTCAACTCCAGCGTTAGTGTTGTCTCGACTGGTGGCCACATCATCCCAGGCTCCTGCCAGATACTGCATGTTGGCATTGGTCGAGATGGGTGCGCCGTCAATGACAAAGCTGGTGCCCAACGACGAAGTGGCATAGTTGCTGCCGCCGGTTGATATCTCACGGATGTGGATGTTGTTGGGAGCGCTCAGCGACGGGTCGTGGCTGCGGCCGCCAGGTATCAGTTCCAGCAGGTCAGAAAAGCTCGACGGCTGCAGATGCTCCATGGCGTGTTTTTCTATCCTTGACGAAGTGGTCAATCCTCGGTTTTCCTGGGCGGTGACCACGACCTCGCCCAGTTGGCTCACCTCGGCGTGCAACAGATAGCGGCCTCCGGGGGTTGGCTTGGTCACCAGGGTCTTGTAGCCGATGGAGGTAATTCTCAACTGCATGGCCTCATCATTTTTAGGTAGGCCAAATGTGCCGTCGGTGCCGGTGACTGTAATGACTTTTCCCCGATTGGCATCGGCAATGGTCGCGCCCACGACGGGCTCCAGTGTCTCGGCATCGAGGACGACACCACTCAAAAACTGCTGGGCACTAGCCACTTGCATGACCAGCACCATTAACGCCAATATGAATTGTCTTATCTCTTGCATTACAATAATTACAGGAGAACAAAATTACCCGTAATCACACGCCCCAACAATACCTAAAAAAGATTAGGAGCATGAGTCACCGATGGTTTTGTCAACCTATTTCAGGACAAGACAGAAGACAAGTCTTCGGCTATTCGTTTAAGGAAAATGGCACTATCACCACAATTTCGGCATCAGACTTTTGATATCTGACCGATTCTCGTCACATTATTTTTAAAGAGAAATGAACCCACTTGGTTGTGTGGGTTCATTTCTCTTTAGTATTCAGTGAGCGCGAGGGGCATATCCACCCCGGCTTGAACTCTAATTCCAGGAGCCGACCAGCAGATAGTCGATCAGAGCGGTAACATCAGCGATGTTCACGGTGCTGTCGCCATCACAGTCGGCTGCACTGAGGCTGATGCCCGACGCATTGCCTCCGAGCAAGTAGTCGATCAGGGCTGTCACGTCGCTGATGTTCACATTGCCGTCATCGTTCACGTCGCCGCGGATGAAGGAAATGTTGACAGTGAAGTGGTGAGGATCAAGTGCACCGAACACGGGTTGCTGATAGCGATGTCCCGACTCGTCGGCACCATAGACGTAGTAGTCAACCTCTGACGCTTGGTGGTAACCCTTGATGTAGCCCACATATTCATCGGCGACGCCAGTGGCCCTCATGTGTGCAACCTGGTAGGGGCCGCCGTCGATGCTGTAATAGACCAGCAGCGAGTCGGTCTTCAATGGCTTGCCGCTATAGGCGATGAACTTGCTGGTGACGGCGATGGAGTCCTCGCACTGTTGTGTGCCGTGGAGCACGTCCCTGTGGTCAACAAACAGCATGTCAAAGTCCATCACCCCACGCGTGCGGCAGTGCAGCGCGTCGGTGTTGAGCCACTGGATGCCACTGTCTGTGTTATACACGCCCGTCACCTCATAGCCAGGCATGGCATCGCGATAGACCTGGAGGGCAAGTTCGTTATAGGTGCTGTTGCTGCCCATCGGCACATAGACGTGGTGGTTGAGGATAAGGCTGTTGGTATAAGGAGCAACAGTGCTGCCACCAGGTTCCTCGACACGGTACACCTTGTAGGGATAGCCCCAGCAGCAATTGGTCGTGGCAAAATAGTTGGCCACTTCCTCATAGTTCTCATATCGGCTGTCGGACTTCGGCAGCTTTGCTATCAGGATTTTATCAGGGGCCAGGTATTTTCCCCAGCAATCGACATGGGCAATGTAGTCGTTCTGGGGGTCGATGGTGATGTGGTAGTTGTCGATGCCCAGGTAGTCGTGCATCTTTTGGCGCACGGTGGCCTCGTCATTGTTGTTCTCCAAAACGACCAAATCATCGCTAACGGCGTGTCCACGTCCGTCCTCCATCATGTTGCCTCCGGTGTGCGTCAGGTTCATGCTATAGAGGGGGATATCCCAGAACGAGGCAAAAGCCGATGGAATGGCATCGTCGTTCTGCCGCGGACGATTATACACGTTGTCGACGATGGCTGGAGTCTTGCCGGCAAAAATATACCAGGGGCCGTAGTCGCGCACCCAGTAGGAATCGGTTCTCGCGTTCACAAATGTGACTCGATCCATGTTCACCCCCGCACTACTGAAACGCGACTGTGCCGCCGACTGCTGGCTCTGGGTCACGATGCAGTACACCTGGCAGTTCTCGGCCAGCTGTTTTACAAGGCTGAGCGGTATGCCCAGCGGATAGGCAATCGCCACACCCTGCATGGGCTCAAATTCAGCCACAAAGCGGGGAGCCTCGGTTGGCGCGGGTGTCTCGGTAAAGTTGATGCTCGCTCTCACGGGAGTTTGCATTTCCTCAGCCGACAAGTAATGGAGTTTTCTCCAGTCGGGAGCTTCCCGGGTCTGAGCATGGGCGTTCATGTGGCCCATTGCCGACATCATGGAAGCAAACACAAGTAAAGCAAAAAATGATTGTTTTCTTCTCATAATAACATGAATTAATAAGCGCAAAGGTACATTATTATTCTGAATTGACATTATCTACTAGCAAAATTTTAAGCAATGATCTAGATGTTGGTACTAAATGCTGATTTCGACAAGAAAAAATGTGTTTCACAAAAAATGCTTAAAACTATATGTAATAAATATTACTAATTTCTTCGTGAAAATCGGATTAGCCCCGCTGAGGGCGTGCCAACTGCCATATCATTGCCTAAAATTTTTGGGAGGCGCAAAAAAATTGCGCTCGACCGATCCCCGGTGCAGGTGATCGATTCTCAACAAAAGATATTATGTTTGCACCGTGAAACGCTCGTCGGGGCTCCGCCCCTTGCCGCTAG
>CAMJJG010000036.1 GCA_946406035.1 uncultured Prevotellaceae bacterium | reverse complement strand
TGATGACTCCGGCGGGGATGGTGATGGTCACGGCCTGGCCCTCTTGGGCACAGGTTGCGGTGAGCATCAGGGCGGCGCTCATGGTGCGCACGTTGCTGATGGTAGCTCCGGTAGCCTGAATCTTGCTGATGTCGCTGGCCGTCATGGTGATCGTCTTGTCGTAGGTGATGGTCACGCTGATGGCGCCAGGTTCTACAGTCGTCGAGCCATTTTCTGGCGAAGTGCTGACCACGGCCGGTGCTGCCTGTTTGGGTTCATTGGGCTCGTCGTTGCCGCTGCAGGCCGAGAAACCGAGGGCCAATGCGGCCAGCAGGATGAATGCTAAAAAATTCAATTGATGTGCGAGCCGAGCGCAGAGGGAAAACTTGTTTTCACTATGCTGAGGTGAAGCCATCATTCGGATAAAATACAATTTGTTCATAATGCTATATTCTTGTTTGATTATTTGTCGGTTCGGAAAGGAACAACAGGCAGACCGCGCATGTTCTTGAGGTTTCCAATTTGGAATGACTTGAAGCAGTAGCGCACTGCCACTGGGTCGGGCACCTCGCTCGAGGATACCATGATCGACTTGTGGCCTTCGTTGAGTGTGGCCTGGGCGGTCTTGAACACGCCGTCGGCCCCTGCAATCTCAAATCCCTCAATGTTCTGCCAGGGCGAGAGGCCATCGTCGGCATTCTTGAAGAATACCTCGATTTTGCTGCCTTCGATTTGCATGTGGTCATACTCGGGTGACTCGCAAGCGATGTTCTTGTAGCCATAGGTGCGGTTCAGGGCCATATAGGCCAGGCGGTTGCCCACCTCGCGCTTCTGGGCGGGGTGTATCTGGTTGAACTCGTAGGGCTTCACCAGGTCGTTGGTCGAGACGATGCCGCAGTTCTCGATGAGGTGTGCGGCATTGTGCTGGGCTTCACGCAGCAGCGGTGAACTCAGCCACTCGCCATAGCCGCCATAGGGTGCGATTTCCACCTGATAGAACGGCAGTTGCTGGGCCGTGCCGCCAAAGTCCTTGCGCCACGAGTCAACCATGTCTTTCATGCGCTGGGCATAGGTCTGCTCCTTGCCCACGTTGGATTCACCCTGATACCAGATGAAGCCGCGGATGGTGTAATGGCGCAGGGGGTGAAGCATGCCGTTATACATGATGACGGGGGTGTAGTAGTTCCACCTGGTGCCGTTCCAGCCTTCTTTTTGCTCCTTGGCGATGTTGATGTCGTCATAGGTCTTGACGATTTCCTCGGGAATCCAGCCTTCGACCTTCGAGCCACCCCAAGCGCAGGCAATCACGCCCACGGGGATGTCGAGCACCCGTTGCAGCATCTGGCCGAAGAAGAAACCTGTTGCGCTCATCCACGGTGCAGTATCGGGCGTGGGCACCAGCCAACTGCCGGACACTTCCTCGACAGGCTTGGTCTGTCCGTTCTGCCTGATCTGAGCGATGCGCAGCCAGCGGTTCTCACTCGCGGTGGAGATGACCTCGTTGGAGTTCTCAACGGGGCAGTTCCAGAATCCGTTCAGGGGCATCTCCATGTTGGATTGTCCCGAGGCAAACCACACCTCGCCGATGAGCACGCGCTCCAGCACAACCTGTTGATGGCCGTTTTCCAGGAGTGTGATGCGGTGTTCCTGTTTGGCGGCAGCGGGTGTGGGCAGCATCAGTGACCAGTTGCCGTTCTTGTCGGCTCGGGTAGTCACCGGCTGGCCCAGCCAGTCGGCATCGGCGCTCACGGTGGCATCGGCATCGGCCTTGCCCCACAAGCGGGCCTGGGTGCGTTGTTGCAGCACCATGTCGTTGCCGATGATTTCGGGCAGTTTGATGGCCGCTTGGGCCGTTGCCCATAATGCCAGAAGCAATAGTAAACTTAAGTTTCTTTTCATTGTGTTGATTACTTGAGTTCTTGTTATATACTAGATGATGATTTTGGTCTTGCGGTATTTCTTGCGGAACTCCGACGGGCTGCAGCCCTTGCCTTTCTTGAACTGGCGGTTGAAGTTGCTCAATGTGTTGAAACCGCAACTGTAACTGATTTCGGCAATGGTGCTCGTGGTGTCGACAAGCATGCGGGTGGCATAGCCCAAGCGCACGTCGATGATGTACTCGTTGAGCGTCTTGCCCGTGCGCAGTTTGAAGAATCGCGAGAATGCACTCGGCGTCATGCCGGCCATGTCGCACAACTGCGTGAGGCGTAGCGGCTCCATGTAGTGAGCGTCGATGTAGTTTTTCACCTTGAGCACACGGCGCGAGTCGCTGGTCACGGGTACCTGGGCAAAGGCCGACGACGAGAGTTCGGTGGCTTCGCCCTTGGATAGTTCATACAGGATGTCGAGCAGTTCCAGCACGGCCACAAAGCCCTCTTTAATGCTCGACAGATTGGTGAGTTGGCGATAAACCCGCATGATGGATGACATGGGGAATGCCAGACCTTTGCGAGCCCGCACCAGCATCTTGTAGATGGAGTCGAACGGGTTGGTCAAGAATGCGCTGTCCTTGCGGTCAAAATCAAGGCGGAACTGAATCGTGATTTCGTGAATGTCGGTTGCAGGGCGTCCATTCTGCTCCCAAGCGTGTTCCAACTCTGGACTGGTGATGAGCACGAGGTCATAGGGGCCTATCACCTCGTTGCTGTCGCCCACCACGCGCAGGCAGCCTGCCGCATTTTCCACAAAGTTCAGTTCCATGATGTTCATCATGTCATGACAGTGGATGGGATAGTTGAACTCGCTCTTGTAGCGGTCGGCGACATACATGAAGTCCCTGTCGCCCAGCGGCATGATTTCGTGCAGAACTTTAGTGTCGGATTTCATCGTCTTGTCTTTTCTGGTTCATTAACCTGGTTCAATACTCTTGGTAGCCAAAGTTGGTGAAGTCGGCATAGGAGTCCTTGGAGCCTTGCGCGTACAAGGCCAGGACAACGCCCGTGAAGCCTCCAGCCATCTCGGTGCTCAACAGGGTGCAACTCTGGCTGCCCAGTTCGTGCCAGGTCTTGCCGCCGTCGGTCGAGCATTCATATCGGTAGGTGAGGCCGTCGCTTGAAATGCGCAACCTCGCCTTGGATTGGTCAAGTTTGTGGGTCTTGATGTCGCTCATCGTCTTGAGGCGGCAATCCAGTTTCACGATCAGTTCGCCATTCTGGCGGGTGCATGAGAGCGATTGCCATCCGTCTTCAATCTGATAGACGATGATTCCGGCTTCGTCGCCCTCGTTGATATGGGCCGCATCCACATCGACTTGTACGGTCATGCGTTCGCTTGTCTGACGCATGCCGATGAAGGTTGGATGGTCGGTCTTGGCAACGGGTTGTCCGGCATGCAGGCGCAGGCGGCCGTCGGTGCGTTCATAGTTGGCCACAATGGGGCTCTGCATGTGCATCCACATGGGGCGCTCGGGCCAGGCCATGAGATCCTCGTGGGTGACCGTGCGCAGCCTGCGCACTGGCGTGCCGCCCTGGTTGGCTTGCATCAGCGTGTCGATGGGCTCACCGCCGTTCACAACGGGCCAGCCGCCCTCTGGCCATTGCACGGGAGCCAGATAGGTCTCGCGGCCCAGGTGGTGATAACTGCCGCCAAAGTTGCGGTAGGCAAGGAAGGCCACCCACCACGAGCCGTCGGGGGCCTGCACAAAGTCGCCGTGTCCCGTGCCCTGCACCTGCAGGACTTGGCCCTTCTGGCTGCAGTTGGTCATGATGGGATTGGCGGGATTGGAGATGTAGGGACCCTCGATGTTCTTGCTGCGGGCTATCGTGAGCGAGTGGGCCAGTTCGGTGCCGCCCTCCGAGATGAGCAGATAATAGTAGCCGTCTTTTTTGTAGATGTGCGGCGCCTCGGGATAACGGCCGCCGTCGCCACACCACAGGGCAACGCTCTCGGTGAGTTGTTCGCCCGTTTTGTCATCTATCTCGCACAGCCATATTTTGTCGCCGGGGTTGCTCACCATGTAGCAATGGCCGTCTTCCCAGTAGAGCGACGGGTCGATGCCTTGCTGCTTGAGCCAGATGGGTTCACTCCACGGGCCGCGCGGGTCGGTGGCGGTGACCATGAAGTTGCCGCCGTTGCCCACGTTGGTCGTGATCATGTAGAAAGTGCCCTCGTGATAGCGAATGGTGGTGGCATAGATGCCCAGCCACGACGAGGCTTGGTTGAGCGGCAACTGTGATTCGCGGGTGAGCACGTTGCCGATTTGCTCCCAGTTCACCAGGTCGGTGCTGTGATAGATGGGCACGCCGGGAAAGTACTGGAATGTGGAGTTGACGACATAGTAGTCGTTACCGACGCGGCAAATCGACGGGTCGGGGTTGAAGCCCGGTATGACAGGATTCAGAAAGGCTCCTGCAGGCTGTGCCGTGAGTTGCAAGGCAGTGATGACACTTGCCGCAAGCCAGATCAATCGTTGCAGTTTCATTTGGCGCTTGATTGGGAATCAATAGTTGAATTCAACATAGCAGCCCTCGTCGCTGGAGTTGGTGCTCAGGTAGGCCCGGAAAGTGCCGGGCTCGACGGTCCAGTCGTGGATGGCTTCGCTATAGTATTTCAGGTCATCGAGCGTGATGGTGAACTCGGCCATCCGGGTTTCGCCGGGGGCAAGGTCGAGTTTGACGAAGTTCTTGAGTTCCTTGCGCGGGCGGTCAACGCTGCACTCCATGTCGCCAATGTATAGCTGGACGATTTCCTTGCCTGACACCTTGCCCGTGTTGGTCACGGGAACGCTCACCGTGATGGGGGCGTCGTTGGTGATGCTGGGCGAGGAGAGCATGGGTTTGCCATACTTGAAGGAGGTGTAACTCAGACCATAGCCAAAGGGGAACTGTGGCTCAACCTTGCGGGTGTCAAAGTGGCGGTAGCCGATGTAGATGCCTTCGCTGTAGTAAACCTGCTTGTTCACGCCTGGATAGGCCTTCTTGCCATATTGATAGTAGGGATAGTCTTCCAGCGACTTGGCAAAGGTGACAGGCAACTTGCCGCTGGGGTTGACCTTGCCACTAAGCACACCGGCCAGCGCGTCACCGCCCATCGAACCCAGGTACCAGCAATGAAGCAGGCCCTTGATGTTTTTGAGCCACGGCATCGCATAGGGGTTGCCTCCAAAGGTAATGACAATCATATTCTTCTGGATTTTGGCCAGGCCCTGGATGAGCTCGTTCTGTTCAAATGACAGATCGTAGCCCAAGCGGTCGCCGTTTTCGCAGTCCTCCTTGTGGTTCTTGTTCAGACCGCCGATGTAGATGATGAGGTCGGCCTCTTTGGCCTTGCGCAGGGCCTCTTCTCTCAAGCGCACGCGCTCCGAGGGGATGACTTCGTCCACTTGGTCATACAAGGCGCGGCCCGAGAGATAACCCTGGGCATAATCCACCTTGTTGCCATAGAGTTTCTTGATGGCTTCGAGCGGACTGATGTCGCGCAGGGTCTTGAGCTCCGATGAGCCGCCGCCCTGGGTGAGGCTGCGGGTGGCGTTCTCGCCCACAACGAGAATCTTCTTGTAACGCTCGGGGGCGATGGGCAGGATGTTCTTCTCGTTGCGCAGCAGCGTGATGCCTTCCTCGCCGATGGCTTGGCAGGCCTCGTAGTGGTCCTCGCTGCACTGCTTGCCGATGGCCTTATCGGGGTTCATGCAGGTGCGGAACATGGTGCGCAGCACGCGGCGAACCTTGTCGTCGAGATAGGACACGTCGAGTTTGCCTTCCTTGATGAGCGTCTCCATCGGGCGGGCCATATAGTAGTCGTCGTAGGTAAATTCCGATTCTTTGATCTTGCCGTCGGTAAAGGAGCCCATCTCGATGTCGAGGCCTCCCGTGGCGGCTTGCCAGGTGTCGGTCGTGCCGCCCCAGTCGCTGATGACGGCTCCGTCAAATCCCCACTGACGCTTCAGGATGCCGTTGAGCAGCGAGTCGTTGTGGCAGCAGTGGATGCCTTGCCACAGGTTGTAACTGCCCATGACGCACCACACGTGGGCCTCCTCGACGGCCTTCTTGAAGGCGGGCAGATAGATCTCGTTGATGGCACGCTCGCTGGCGTTGACGTTAGCGGTAAAGCGGTCCACCTCCTGGTTGTTCATGAAGAAGTGCTTGATGCAGCATGCCACGCCGTTGGCCTGGGCGGCCTTGATGTAGGGCACTACCATTTCGCCGGCCAGATAGGGGTCTTCGCCCATGTATTCAAAGGCGCGGCCGTTGAGCGGCATGCGGGCCATGTTCACGCCGGGACCCAGCAAGATGTCCTTGCCGCGAAAGGCGAACTCCTCGCTCAGGGCGTTGCCGTAGAGCGCTGCCAAGTCACGGTTCCATGTCGCTGCCAGGCAGGTGAGCGACGGGAAAGCGACAATGCTGTCGTTGGTCCACTTGGCAGGTGACCAGGTGTTCCATTCCAGTTCCTCGCGCACGCCGTGAGGGCCGTCGTCCATATTGAGTTGACGGATGCCCAGGCGGGGCACACCGGCGCTGGTGAATTTGCTCTGGGCATGGATCACTTGGATTTTCTCATGCAGTGTCATGCGCGACAGCGCGTCCTCAACGCGTTGTTCGATGGGTGCATTGTTATCCAGGTAAATCGGTTTCGTTTTTTGTGCCGATACGGTGGTCGTTGCCAGCATCAGGACAATGGCAATGGTCGAAAAGAATCTTTTCATTATCACGTGTTTTGGTTTGTGGTTATCGCCTTTAGTTATGAGTTCACACATTATAGTTTGACGGTCACTTGCTTGCCGTTGTACTCTACCATCTGTCCTGCGGGATTCTCGAGGTCGAGTTCGCGGGCGTGGTCGCGGCTGACTACCACCACGTTGAAGCGGCGCTGCTTGAGCATGCCATTGAAGTTGCCCTTGCGTTGGCCAATGGTGAGCGTGCGCGTGGCTTCGTCGTAGTTGAAGTCGATGGTGGCATATTTGCCTTTTTCGTAGTTATAGTTGGTGCCCTCGTCCTCGTAGAGCTGGAACTGGCCGTCGGCACCTGTGTAGATATACAGGTTGATGAGCTCGGCAGGCTTCTCGTCGCTCCACTGCATCTCGGGACCAAAGGGGATGATGCTGCCCTCACGCACATAGACGGGAATGCGGCCATAGGGGGCATCGACGATGAGCTTTTGGCCTCCGTTGATATATTCGCCGCTGTACAGGTCATACCAGCCGCACTGCTCGGGGAAGTAAACTTGGCGGTTGCGGGCCTTGTAGGTGGCGACAGGGCAAGCCATAAAGGCGGGGCCGAACATCCACTGGTCGGGGATGTCGAGCACGTTCTTGTCGTCGGCAAAGTCCATCACTAGTGCGCGCATGAGTGTGTAGTCCTTGAAGTGTGCCCAACCGGCCATCGAGTAGAGGTAGGGCATCATGCGGTAGCGCAGCTTGTGATAATAGACGATGCTCTCATAGGCGGGATGACCCTCGGGTGCGATGTTCCACACTTCGCGCAGCGGCCACTGGCCGTGGGCACGGTACAGAGGGATGAAGCAACCGAACTGGTTCCAGCGGGCTTGCAGCTCGCGCCACTCGGTCAGGTCGCTGTTCTCGTGGCCCGTTTGGTCAAACTCTTGCTGAGCGGCCACATAGCGGTTCTCGACGCAGAAGCCGCCCTGGTCCATGCCCCAGAAGGGGATGCCCGACATCGAGAAGTTGAGGCCGGCCGTCATCTGGGCACGCATGTCCTCCCAGCGGGTGCCGATGTCGCCACTCCAAGTGGCGGTCGAGTAGCGCTGTTCGCCGGCAAAACCACTGCGGGTCAGCAGGAAAACGCGCTTGTTGTTGCCCGTGGCACGCTGGCCGGTATAGATAGCGTCTGCGTTGACGATAGAGTAGGCGTTGAAATATTCGGTCGACGAACCCAGGGCCGTGGGACCGGACAGAGCCTTGCGATACCACATGGGTGTGCAGTCGCGTATGTTGGGTTCGCTGGCATCCATCCACCAGGCATCGATGGCATAGTCGTATTTCTTGTACAGGTTGTCGTTCATCTGTTTCCAGAACAGTTTGCGGGCACCTGCGTCATAGGCATCATAGAACGAACCGCGGAATCCCAGCCAGTCATGGATGTCGTCAACGATGGCTTGCTTGTAAA
The DNA here is from genome assembly GCA_946406035.1 of uncultured Prevotellaceae bacterium. Classification (GTDB taxonomy): domain Bacteria; phylum Bacteroidota; class Bacteroidia; order Bacteroidales; family Muribaculaceae; genus Sodaliphilus. Next base: position 14,590 of record CAMJJG010000036.1, on the reverse strand, counting down.
TCCAGCCCTTGTCATCCAGCGCCTTGTAATTGTCCACGGTCTCATAGAACTTGGGCCAGACGCTGATCATGAACCGGCCGCCCATGGCGTGTACCGAGTCGAGCATGGCCTGTGGGTTGGGGTAGCGCGAGGCCTCAAAGGTGTGGTCGCCCCAGTTCTCCAGTTTCCAGTAGTTCCAGTCCTGCACAATGTTGTCGACGGGGATGCGGCGCTTGCGGAACTCGGCAAGCGTCTGCTCGATGTCTTGCGAACTCTTGTAGCGCTCGCGACTCTGCCAGAAGCCCAGCACCCACTTGGGATACAACGAGGCCTTGCCCGTGAGGGTGCGGTAGCCCGAGATGATTTCATCAAAGTTCTCCCCGGCGATGAAGTAGTAGTCCATGTCGCGGCTCATCTCGCTCCACACGGTGAGTTGCCCGCGCTCGGCGGCGCTGCGGGGTGCCGACACGCGCAGTCCGCAATATGACACGTCGCCGTCGGGTTGCCACTCGATGCGCAACTGTGTCTTTTTGCCTGAAGGCACCGGGGCGGTGAATTTCCATGCGTTGGGGTTCCATGCCGTGCGCCAGCGCTCGGGAACCACTTCCTCGCCACCAATGTACACCTTGACGTAGCCGGCATAGTAGAGGATGAACTGCCGCAGCGTCTCGCTCACGCGCCCTTTAGGCTCGATGAAGCCTTCATAGACCACCGTCGCGCCGTTCAGGGCAAAGCCCTTCGGCAGGTTCTTGATGCCGCCGGGCTCGGTCAACTTGCCCAGTTCCGAACCCGCAGGCATGTCAAACTCAAAATAGAGGGAGTCCTCGCCGCGCACCAGGCGTCGGCCGTTCTTGTCGGTATAGGTGCCCGTCAGGCTGCCTTTCTTGCCATGCTTGTCGTAGAGGTTGAAGGCACGGTTGAGCTGCAGGTAGTCCTCGGGGTTGCCAAAGCGGCAATAGCTGTAGCTGTCCCACAGGATGCCGTAGCCGTTGGTGCTCAGCACCATGGGCACGCTCACCTTGGTGTTGTACTGGAACAGGTCCTCGTTCTTGCCCTTCATGTTGAGTTCGCCCGACTGGTGTTGCCCCAGACCATAGAGCGCCTCATCTTGGTTCTCGAACTTGAGCGTCCAGGTCAAGCCCTTGCTCTGCTCGTCGGTCAGGGTGCCGACGCCGATTTCGCGCTCGGGCACCTTGAATGGCTTGAACGACTTACCGCCCACAGCCTCGGTCGCCAGAACCTTGCCACCCCCGTCGGTAAACTTGATGCGGCCGTCGGACTTGTTGACGGTTGCCGTCACGTTTTTGGCCTTGACGCAATAGCTGTCACCATTGTCGGTGACCGTGAACTTGGGCTTGGCCGTCTGGGGCACAATCATCAGGCTGGCTGGCTTAGCCGGCAGCTGTGCCTCGCAGGTGGCCTGCACGCGCATGATGTTATCATTCACCACTTGCAGGCGTACCACGCGGGCGGCACCTGTCTGAGCATTCTCGATGTCGATTGTCACGAAGTTGCCTTCGGTCTTGACAGCAGCCTGTGCCACAAGGGCAAACAGTGCAAATGCCGTCATCATAAACAGTTGTATGGTTCTTTTCATTTTGGTTACACGATAATCGGACAAATTTACCATAAAATTCCGAGAAATCCCGCAAATCAGACGTTATTTATCTTTAATTTGGCAAAATGCAAGCCGCAAGTGATTGCCCAGGAGAGAAATGCCATGCCTGCATGAGCAATGCCGAACGAGAACGATTTATCCTAATCACCTAAAAACTGTTAAAATGAAGTGTTTTTTAATAAGTTTTTATACATTTGCAAAATAATAAATAAACAAGATATTACTTGATTAGAATTCACAATTTATAATTTAATGATTCATACAATGAAAACGATTAAGCTGTTTATTATATTATTGTCATTTGCTGCAGGGCTGGCATGTCTTACATCATGTGGAAATGATGAGCCAATGCCTGTGGCCAAGGCACCTGTCTTCGATATGAACGATAGCTTCACAATCACCGCAACCTGCCCTAACAGTTACAAGGCATTTATTAACGGTGAGGAGATAACACTGCCCTATACAGTTACCCAAACTTATCAGCAACAGACCATCGTGGTATCGGGTTATGGCTTTGGCGACGGTATGCAAAATAGTGAGACCGTTGAGCAGTCCTTCGTGGTATCTGCTAACTTAGATGGATATGTTGACCTGGGACTGCCTAGCGGCACGCTGTGGGCAACGTGCAACGTGGGCGCAAGCGCACCCGAGGAATTTGGTGACTACTTCGCCTGGGGCGAGACCGAGCCCAAGGACCACTATGACTGGAGCACCTACAAGTGGTGCAACGGCGACGAGGAAACGCTGACGAAGTACTGCAACGAAAGTACGCTTGGTTTCAACGGTTTTGTGGACAACAAGACGGAGTTGGATCCCGAGGACGATGCCGCCTGTGCCCATTATCCTGGTGGCCGCATGCCTTCGTGGGAGCAAATTCAAGAGCTGTGTGACAGTTGCACTTGGCAGTGGACCCAGCTTAATGGTGTAAACGGCATGTTGGTAACTGGTCCCAATGGTAACTCCATATTCTTGCCCTCAACAGGCTCCAAGGATGATTCCCCCAGCGGCTACGATGCTCCGGGCGGTTACTATTGGTCGCGCACACTCCTCTGGTACGAATCGATTTCCTCCGTTGGCCTACGCTTCTTCTCTGGCTTGCAATATGTCGGCATCTGGGGCGACCACTGGTACATCTTAAGCGAATACCGCCATGTTGGGTTTACCGTGCGTGCCGTGCTCGACTCCCAGAATTGACACCCTTGACCGATAACGATTTCTCCAAATCACCGAAAATTTGTGAAAGCCGAAGACCATAAAGCTGGCTTTAATGGTTAAGGCGCATCCAAATTAATCGGAAAATAAGAGAGAATGAATGTTTTGCCAAAATTAGTCGCTACATTTGTGTTTTTAATAACATCAATCTTTACTAGTTATGAGAAAAATATTGCTTCTCATTCTGATGATTCCGCTGTTCGCCGGTGCACAGAATCGGCTAAGAGTTTCCGTTTTGGGTGACTCTTACTCGACTTTTCAGGGGTATATACCCCAGGGAAACGAGACATGGTACTATACCCCAGCCGACACTTCATTAACCGATGTGGACAATGTCACTCAGACATGGTGGTGGCAGGTCATCAATCAGGCTGGCTGCCTCATCGAGAAAATTGACTCTTACAGCGGTGCAACGGTCAGCAACCACGGATACAACAATGAAGATTACAGTTACAGGTCGTTTGTCACCCGATTGCCGCGCCTGGGCAGCCCTGATGTGATTTTCATCTTTGGAGCCACCAATGACGACTGGGCTGGGGCAGAATTGGGCAATTATCAATATGATAATTTCACTCAGGCCGACTTCTACACCTATCGTCCTGCATTGGCTAACCTGTTACAGCAGGCAAAGGAGAGGTATCCCAATGTCGGAATCTTCTTTCTCATCAATGACATATTGGATAAAGATTTTAAGGAATCGACCAAAGTCATTTGTAACCATTACGATATTCCATATATCGAGTTAAAAGATATTGACAAGAAATGTAATCATCCCACGGTAAAAGGAATGAGGTCAATTGCACAGCAAGTCCTGATGTTTATCAACAAATAAAATCGTGACAAAGTGTGAGCAATGCCGTGCTTGCATGAACATTGCCGATCGAGAATGTTCTATCCAAATCACCGAAATCTAAAAAATGAGTGTTTAGCGTAAATTATTTGCTAACTTTGTCGATGAAACTTTTATCATCTTAATGACATGATACTGGAACTCTTCAGATACATGTACTATCGAATTGCACATGCTCTCAGTCATGCCAAGGATTCTTGGACAAGATTTCATCATGATACATACGCAATTTCATATTTGGTAGGAAGCGTATATTCAAATATTCTGGTGATTTCGATGCTTGTTCGATATTGGATGTTTGATATTCCTGCCAACAATCAAGATACAATAAAGTTTAGTATTCTATACGTGTTGATTCCACTTGCAATTATTTGTATTCTTATATGGCCTAATGATGAGTTATATATGCAATTGGACAAGAAATATAAAAATGAAAAGCATCGGAAATTAAAAGGATGGCTGATCTTTATCTATATCATTCTATCAATTCTATTGCCAATTCCAACCATAATTTTGTTATGGGAATGATATTGGATATTATGCCAACGCCCTCTTCAGGCATAACTCGCGCCACGTTCATCGGTGACGCGAGGATGAATGAAAAAGAAAGATGGCAATTATTGCCGTCTTTTCTCATGTTTACTCTACATCTTACTTGCAGTTTCAGCCTTCTCTATCCTCGATGAACTCGTGGAAGCTACACCAAGTATCGTTGTCTTCATGCTCGTCTTTGCCGTTAGCGACCTGTTGCGCAGCCAGCAGGGCAAGTTGACACTGACCGTCTATTCACTCGACGGGCAGACGGTAAACTCGCTTACCAAGACTGTTACCATTCCTGCCAATACATCCACGCTGGTTCTGGAGCAGTCTTTATCCGAATTGTTGAAAGGCCGTCAGCGTGAGGATGTGGTGGTCAGTATGCAGCTCTTCGCATCTTCTGGTGCGAGCTATCAGGCCGATTGCTTCCTTTGCCTGCAGAAAGACCTGCGATTGACACCTGTTCAGCCCAAGGTGAGTGTTGAGGCAGCAGAGGGCGGTTGCCTTATCACCGCCAAGGCTGACAAGTTCGTTCGTGCCCTTGCCCTCACTATCGACGGATCGGAAGACTGCTGGTTCAGCAACAACTATTTCGACCTGTTGCCGGGTGTACCCTCCAAGTGCTTTGTACGCACATCTTTGAACCCCGGCGAACTCAAGCGCCGTCTGACACTTCATTGTTTGAATAATATGACCAAATAGGAATAAACCGATACGACATATTTTCTACTTATAATTACCCTGTTTATTCCCTGCCTCACAGCGTCTGCACAGGTGGCACTGATGCATGGCATTTTTATGACATGAATGGAAATGTCTGGGAATGGACGCAGGACTGGTATGGTACATACAGTAGCGAATCTCAAACAAATCCCACAGGTCCTTCATCGGGATCTAGCAAAGTTCATCGCGGAGGATGTTGGAATAACAATGCTCAATATAGTCGTGTGTCTGGTGTTCGACATACTTATCCTCCAACCGTTGGGGGTACAGGTGAGGGCTTTCGACTCGCATTGTAATAGGATTACACCTTTAATAACCTGATTGTTGGATGATAATCATTTATTAGGGTGTCCGCTAAACTTTTTTAGCACATAAAAAGTTTTAGCGAACACCACAACAAACTGATACAGGTGCTGTCAGAGACTGTGAAGGATGTCAGGGTGGTGTCTCTGATACACACTTGGCCGCTTCTTCGATATTCACAAAGAAATGCGGCTCATCTTAGCTGTTAAGTAGGTATCGCTTGGGAAAATGGAAACTTGTTTCAATTATTCCTTTTCATTTTGACCTGACTGAACCGTAAAAATGTTATTACATGCCGATGCAGCGCTTGGCGCGGTCGGTGAGGTAGGGCTTCAGTTGGCTGTAGGGGACTGTGAAGTGGAAGGTGCCGGCTGCGTGGCAGGCGATGACGTATGGCTGGAATGAGATGGTCACGCCAGCTGGGGTCAAGGCGGGTCGCGGCAGCAGCATCTCGCCTGTCTGGTTGCCGTCCTTGTCGGTGAGGCGGACTCCTGCCCACAGGTAGGCATCCCAGTGACGGTATTGCTCATTGGTCTGGGCCACCTGCTCGAATAAATTCAGCACTTTCTCCTCGCAGCCTGGCTTGAAGAGGTAAGTCCAGCCTATCTCCTGCTGGTTCTCGTGGTCGTAAGAAATCAACTCAACATCAGAGTAACCGTGAGCACCGCCACCATAGCCGTAATCCACCATCTGATAGGTCACATAACGGCTGGTGAGATAACGTGCCCGCAGGCTCAGGCCGGAATAGAGCGCTGGTGGATAGTTGCCCTTGTCGGTTCCCCATTCCTCGATAACACCGTCAAAATACTTGGTCGAGATAAACTTGTTGATGGCATCCCAATCGCTGATGTTGCCCTTGTAGCCGCTGCGGTTCCTCATGGCTGTGGTGAAATAAGGGCGCGACAGGGCGACCCGTGCCGGGCCAGAGACCGAGGCCAGCGCGACATTAGCAATCCATCGGCTGATGTGCTGGCTGTTGGCGATTGAAGACGTGGGGCGGTCGATCTCGAGGGGGCATCTCACATAATCGTGGAAATCCGCCTTATTGCCCCAGCGCTTGCGTTCGAAGCCAGGCAAGGTGCCAAAGTTGAGTTTCGAGAGTTGATTGACGCTCTTGGGGTCAGTGAAATCCACCACAATGCTTCTCTCGCCCACCGAGATGGAGTATTTCTGCATGGTGGTGTCCAGATTGACGTAATAGAACGAGGGATCTTCTACAAAGACCTTGTCGCCAGCAAAGAGGGCTGTCGTGAACAGGTGCTCATCCTCGGCGAGGTAATAGACTTTGTCGCCTGCTGTGCAAAAATGCTCGGCCGACCATGAAGCCCCCTTAACGATTGAGTTTAAGGCCTTGGGCACATCAATGGTCACCGACATATACTCATCATCGACATTGTCCACGACTCCGGTACTATCTTCAGTCGGTTCCTCCTCAACCAATTGGGTTGCCCACTCGTCCGCCACGGGCTCAACTTTCCCCTTGTTATTTGGATTGATGGCACACAGCACTGCGGTGAGCAATCCCACAATGCCAATCGTCATGATGATATGTTTCTTGTTCATCATCTGTTTGTTGTATTAATCGGTTTATTGTGTTCAATTAGTCTATCTCAATAATTATGCCAGAATAGTTGTCTGTGGCCCTCTCATTGCAAATTTTCAAGTATTTTTCTGCAACCTGCTCGACATCTCTGGCGCATTGCAGCGTGTGCAGCAAGGTTTCATCATCGATGGCATTATACAGTCCATCGGTGCAAAGCAGGATACGGTCGAGCGGCTCCAACTGCACCGTCTGCACATCGGGAACGGCGCTCTCGGGATGGCCCGTGAAGAAGGCTCGGGTGATCTCGGAGTGACCAAAAGGGTTGCCATCCACATGGTCGATGGTGCGGTATTTCACATTACCCTTGATGTCAATGACGTAGCAGCGACTATCACCCGCATGGGCTATAGTGGCCTGATTACCCTCAACACTTGACATGACAAGGGTCGTACCCATCGCACTCAAACCCGATTTCTCGTTAAGGGCGGCGCTTGCATCCTTGGATGCATTGATCACCTTCTGGCATGAATCGGGTTCATCATGTCCCTGCCAATAGGCAGTGAACGCATCACAAACCGTTCGGCTTGCCACCTCACCACCGAAGTGCCCGCCCATGCCATCACACACGACAAACAAGGTCCTCTTGTCCGTCACCTCCACGATGCAGCAACAATCCTCGTTATTCTGTCGTGGACCTGTCTCAGAAAACTGAACGTATCTCATGTTACTCAAAGTAGTACAGATTGCTGTAATTGAAAGTGGTCAATTCGGACTGGACATCGTCCAAATCCTTCATTCTCATGGGAGTATCCTTCAGCCAATATTGGTCAATACAGTCTCTCAGACGCTGAATGAATTTCACCATTTCCACGTCAATTTTCTCCTTGCTTGTTGTGATGCCGTTGTCAATCGCCTCCTGCAACTCCGAGATAATCATTCCCGAGAAAAGGCCATGAAGGTTATATTGCTCGGCAAAAAGATTAGCATAGCACCAGATACCGATGCAGGCCTTGGAACGCAGGGATTGTACATAGCGACCATCCACCATAAAACGCCTGTAGACGCCATCTTTATCAGGCACCCAGAGCAAGCTCTTGATTTCTTCTTTAGTCATATTCTTTAGTTTTAAAAATGTTACTATATAATAGAGAGAAAAGTAACCTTAGAACTATCACAATCTATTGAGAAACGTGATCATAAAAGCTATTTCCTCGAGCCCATGCCCCTGTTTGGTGGTGATCAAGCCGAGCGCACCTATATGCCCACCTATGAGGTGACGGTCACCCTGATAGTGGAGCACAACGGCAAGCCCATCGTCTACACTCGCACCTATCTGCCCCAGTACAAGTTTATGCCTGTGGCCAATATGCCGAGCCTTAATCCCACTGATATTACCCAGATGAGACCAGCTAACTATGTCCCCGAGGTCTTAGCCCAGCAGATGACCCATATCCGTGACATCCGGACTTGGACTCGCCGCACCTTGCAGTCCAACGCTAACGGAACGCGCACTGTCTGCGGTGACCCCAAGTACACGTGCACTAACCTTATTGACGGTGACGTGAGCACCAGATGGGATGTCATATGGTCAGATGTAAATGCCTATAATACTAAATACAATCGCAAAAGTTGGGCTGAAGATAGATCCGTCTACAATAGCAGCAAGAAATGCCTCTTTGTAGAGTTCAAGACCAACTTCCCCGTCAGTCCCTTTAATTACACGCTCACCACTGCAAGCAACAATAGCAGCAACCCCAACGGCCGACCCAAGAATTGGGTACTCCTGGGCAAGAAGGCTGAAAGTGATCCCTGGACAGTGCTGGATGTGAGAGAGACAACCAGTGGGAGCGTCTCGGCCCTGCCACAAGGGAATCTGCAAGAGAAGGAGTACTTCTTCAACCGCACGGAGCCTAAAGGTATGAAGTTCTTCCGCTTCGAGGTTCTCGACACGTACGATAATCATTCGTTTTGCCACATGCAATTAGGTGAATTCCGTTTCGGTTATACCACGTCATGGTAAAACAACCCTTCCAGCTCCACAGTAATTCCCCTCGCTTTCACAGGCGAGGGGAATTTTTTTCGGAACGACGGGCATGTCATACATCTGTGGTGAAAGTCCACTCGGGGCATAGTCACCGACGAATGCCGAGAAGTCAGCAGAGGCCTAAGTAGCCGTTCTCGTGCAGAACAAGGCGAAGGGCCAAATGGCCTGTAACATCAATCGAAGATGTATGTTCCGGTATGAGTTACTGATGAGGTGCAAAGGCAGAAACGTTCATAATGCTATCACAGTAGAGATAGGTACAATCAGTCGGCAGCAGAAATCAAGAACGATGGGAGATGGCCTGCAAAGAGATCTTTGAAGGCAAACCAAACCGCCGTATGCCAAACGGCACGTACGGTGGTGTGAGAGGAAAGGAAACGAAAGCCAAAACTCTCGCTCCCCGACCTACTCGATTGAGAATCAAAATTGTCTTTTTCTTGTTAGGTCAACAGTATAAAAGTGTTGAATTGTTGGTGGCATACCATCATTTTTGATTAACTTTGCAGGAAAATCTATTGCCTTTATGAACGGAATTAGCATGAAAGAGAAATTGTTTACCAAGTCGGCATTCAAGATCGCACTTGAGTGTCCGCGCAAGTTATATTACTACCGTAATCCGGACCTGTATGCCAATGCGGATGTGGAGGATGAGTTCCTGCAGGCGTTGGCTGAAGGTGGTTTCCAGGTGGGTGAACTTGCCAAAATCTATTGCGAGGTACCTCCTGAGAACGACATCGAGGAACTGGACTACAACTCCGCGTTGTGTCGCACCCAGGAGCTGATGCAGCAAGAGCTGGTGAACATAGCTGAGGCGGCCTTCCGCTATGGCAACCTGTTTGTGAGGGTGGATATTCTCAAGAGAGACGGTCATGTGATTGACTTGATTGAGGTCAAGGCTAAGTCGTGGGAACCTAATGAAGATTCGTTTGTTGACACCAAGGGATGCGTCAGGAGCTGCATTAGGTCTTATGTCTATGACGTGGCTTTCCAGAAGTATGTCGTCACTCAAGCGTTAAAGGAGTTGTATCCTGGAGAAACCTTTAAAGTGCGTGCCCGTTTGATGATGGCAGACAAAAGCAAGACTGCTGATATCAATGGACTGAACCAAATGTTCAAAATCAAAAAGGTAGGTAATCAAGCCAAGGTTGAGCGGGCCGACGACATTGATCAAGTACTAGCTCAGTCCCATGTCAAGGTGCTGACTGCGTTTGACGTGGACGATTTGTGCGACCGTGTGATAGCTGGGAAAACCAGCGAACAGGGGAAGGTGGATTATATGCTCGGCTGGAAGTTCAAGGATTATGTTGAGGCGATGTCGAAGTATTACTGCGACAACAAGCCATTTCCTGACATCACACTGAGTCAAAAGTGTTTTAAGTGTCAATTCCAAAGCGATGGCAGCAATCCCGGATTAAAAGACGGCTACAAAGAGTGCTGGCGCAAGGCGGCCAAGTTCACTGACAGAGACTTCGACGAGCCGTTGGTTAAGGATCTAAATGCTGATAGTCTATCAAACAAGCGAGACAAGTGGATCAAGGACGGCATATATAAGATGGCAGACATCACTGAGGACTTGCTGGGCCGCCATAGAAATGGAGACAATGGCCCCGGCCTGGACTATCTGGAGCGCAAGTGGCTGCAAATCGCCATGATGACTGGCAACCAAGAGGTGCTCAGCGACTATGCTTCCGACATTCATGACGGGGTTTATCTCGACATTGAGGGCCTCAAGGCCGAGATGGCCAAGTGGAAATATCCGTTACACATGATTGACTTCGAGACAACTGCCGTGGCGTTGCCTTATTACGAGGGGATGCGACCCTACGAGCAGGTGGCGTTCCAGTTTTCGCACCACATCATCGAGAAGACCGAAGACGGCGGCTACACCATCCGTCACGCGGGGCAGTACCTCAACCAGGATGTGACCAAGTTCTCCAACTTCGAGTTCGTTAGGGCCTTGCGAGAACAACTGGACCACGATGAAGGCACGATATTCCGCTACTCTAATCATGAGAATACTATCCTGAACGCTATCCGCCGGCAGTTGCTGAATGGCAATGAGAGAGATAAGGACGATTTGATAAGATTTATTGACGCTATCACTCATGACTCAGACGCCGAGAGAAAAGGTGGCCCACGCGACATGGTAGACCTGTGGGATGTAGTGAAACGCTACTTCTATGAACCCAAAGAAATGCGAGGCCGCACAAGTATCAAGGTCGTACTGCCTGCCGTGCTTAATGCCTCTAAGTTCCTCAAGAACAAGTACTCCAAGCCCATCTACGGCACGGTGATCTCCAGCTGCAACATCCCTGCGTCCGATCCCCTCGCCTGGATCAAGTTCGATGCAATGGGGCATGTCGAGAACCCCTATCACCTGTTGCCATCGGTGAGCGAGATACTGGAACTTGATGGCATCACTGACGACATCCTCGAGCGTGATGACGAAGACATGACCATCGCCAACGGTGGCGCGGCCCTCACGGCCTATAACAAACTGATGTTCTGCGACAGCACCATGAGCGATGCCCTACGCGAAGCCCTGCTCCGCTACTGCGAACTCGACACCATGGCCATGGTCTTTATCTGGGAATTTTTCAATGATAATGTTTAACTAGAAAAAATATTTTGTATGATGGAAAAGACGAATAATCAAGAGAATCAGAAAAAGGCACAAAAGCTGTCTCGCCCATGTAAAATATGCGAATTCGGTAAAGGACAAGATAAAAAGTCGTATAGAACCGATTATCCGTCTTCGGATAAAATTGGATCAAGGAGTTCAACCATTGCTAGAGCGATGGCTTCAACTCTAATGCCTAGAATTGGCGCAACTGAAGATGAAAGACGTAATATTGTAAGGTTATCATTAGGGAAAGACGACAAGAATATAGAAATTCCTAAAAACATAAAAGAATTAAATTGCGTCTATTGTGGACAACCAGCGACCAATCTCGACCATCTGTTTCCCTTTATAGAGGATAAGCAGCCTACCGGTTATTTTACCGAATCGGCCAATCTGGTTCCTTGCTGTGCTGAATGTAACCAAAAGAAAGGTGCAAAACGCTGGTTTAAATATATGGCTTCTGATAATCCGTTAAGAAGTCGGTTGGAAAATTATTGTAAAGACCTTGGTTTACCCACTAATGAACAAGAAGAACGTAATAATTCCCATAGGTTAATCATTAACGATGAGATAAAAGGCTGGTGGAACCGAATGTACAACACCCTTATAAATGCTCTAGACAATACTCAGATCCAGATTGATTCATTTAAAGCAGGTATCAAGTATTTTGTCAGTACGAGCATTAACAGTAACGAGCAAGAAATTCAAGACAATTTCTTCAAGCATTATTTCAAAGAATTGGTTAAGAAAGAGATTAAGGAACTGTTTAAAAGTCAAGAAACCATAATAGAAGCAAAAAAGAAGGTTGATAGAGCAAAAAATGCTCTAAAGAGAGCACAAAAAGCAGCAAAGGAACAGGTGAGTGATGAGGATATAATTGAGAAGAATAAGAAAAAAATAGTAGAAAAAGAGAGGGCCTTTGCTTGCTCCAAGAACAAATTAATCAAAGAATTACAAGAGCTATCAAAAACTGAGAACAGTATTAAGATTGAACTTGTTTTATTAAATGACGATAATAATCAATTATCGGATAACACGACACAAAAGTATTATACTCTTTTAGAGCATGGTTTTCGGCTAAATGATGACTGGAGTGATATTGTTGTTCCCGATGAAGATGATGCACAGTTACTTTATAACAAAGCTCGTAAGGCCTTTATATTGGGTTTTAATTATGCTACTTGTTCCAAAGACTATAAGATATTGAAAGACTGTATTGATAAGGGCTGGTTAGAGGAAGTAATAGTCAACATTCCAAAACTGAAGTAGTACTAAAACACCGCCGTCCAGTTTTTCCGACGTGTTGCCAAGTTTTACCGACAGAATTGTGTGGGACGGAACGAAAGATTCGTCTTACTTTTGCAGTGTCTTTTTAAGGAGCAGTTGCTTTATTGGAAAAGAATTTGTATATTTGTCGAAGGTAATAATTTTAATTAAATAGAGATATGGCAGAAAAATATCACGTTGGACATGAGATTGAGAAGGAATTGCGCGCTCAGGGGAAGTCGGCCAGGTGGTTGGCTGATGAGATCTGCCTCACGCCGCAGGCTGTGTATGACATTTTCAAGAAGGATAACATCAATACCGACCGCTTGATAAAGATTCAGGGTGTGCTGGGGCGCGACTTTTTCATGGAATATTCTAAACATATTAAAAATGGGGGTGTTGTCGCTGATGAGGAGGACGAGAGCGTAATCAAGGAACGCTTCGAGATGCTGATGCCCGAGGACAAGCTGCATGTTCTCGACTGGGAGATGTATTATGAACTGGCCGAAGAGTTTGTCATGACTGAGCATCACAAGCCCCTAGTTATCTATACAAACGACTGGGCTGCACAAACAAGTGTGATTAATAATGTTGCCGATGCTGAGCTTGGCATTGGAAAAGTGCATAAGCTCGACCTGATAGATGAACGCAAGAAGGGAAAGAGTGACGATGATATGGTCCAAATTGTAAAGGCCATGCCGCACCCCATTATCCAAGTGGTGAGCCCGAGTGGTGACAATGACTTCCGTTTTTTGGTTTCTTTGGCCCAAGTTACTGGCAAGAAGGTGTTCGCTTATTGCAGGGTACTCCAAACGATCAACAATTATACCAATGTTCCAGAGTATCATGACACAACCATCAAGCCTTTCGGTGCATGGCATGAGCAAATCCATTTTGCCCTTGTTGACGACAACCGCCAGTCCTACAGGCAGACGCGCCAGTTGTTTTTAGCAGATTGGGGTGAGGACATCTTGAGTTTTCTCAAGGCACACATGCCTGATGTGCTTAACGACAATGACCACAATACTATTTTGGAATGGCTGAACAATCCCGAGTCTCTCTATGAAGCCTATCGGGCATGGCTTGATGCTCGGGCCAGGAAACTAGCTTGGCTTAAAGATTTTACTCTCATGTTCATGGACGATAAGTTGAACTTCAAGCAAGATGGTTCTCGTTGGTCCATCAGTCTGCCTGTGGACTATATAACCGAGAATACCTACAAAAACAAATTGATGAAGGACTCCCATCGACGATTGTCCATGTGGATTGAGATCCAAAACGATTACATCGTTGACTTTGAAGGGTCTTTAAGGCAAAGTTATCTTGGTGATGATACCAGTGAAGCGTAAAAAAGAGTGGAAGCTCTGCATATGTTTTTCAAGAATGATGTATTTTTGTTGAAACAAAAAAGAGGTTGCCGAATCGCTTGAAAGGACGTAGGCATTCAACTAATAAATGAAGAACAAAGATGGGAAACTATCATGTGAAGTTCCGTGTCCATTACGTTGGTGGCACGACCGATGAATTCGATGAGGTAATCAGCGAGCAAAAGTACCATTGGTACTCCGATGGCAGTCAAGGCTCGAGCCGCTTGGCCGCACTAGCCGAACAGCATGACTACAAGGGTCGCAAGGTCAACTATGTGACAATGTCAGTGATTAAGATTATCTGATAATCCGTAATCATTTTGCGGCAAATATGGGTTGTCAAGTTTTCCCGACGGTATCGTCCAATTTAACCGACTAAGAATCGTTGGTCGGTTTTTTGATTCGATATAATTTTGCAGCGTCAAACCTTCGGAAGGGGATTTGGCGCTGCAAACGATTATTCATCAATTAAACATATCGAATTATGACAGTAAAAGAATTAAAGAACGCCCTGCTGGGCATCAG
>CAMJJG010000035.1 GCA_946406035.1 uncultured Prevotellaceae bacterium | reverse complement strand
ATGACCAATAGAACCACTATATGGCTTTTTCATCCTGCAAAATGACCATTACACCGAGAATTATCCGAATTGATCGAATTATGGCATCAGTTTCGGTTGTTATGCGTCAGTTAGTACAGGCTAGGGTTTGTCGGGGACGGCAGCGCGGGTGACCTCGTTGACGAGGTAGACGATGCTCTGATAGGGGATGCCGCCGTGGGTCTCGAGGCCCACCTCGCAGGTGCGGCTGTTGCTGTAGCCCATCTCGATGCTGTGTTCCTCAATCTGACGGCGCAAGTGGCGCAGTGCCCAGCGGTTGAGTTCGGGGTGCGTCCAGCCACGGTCGCCGGCAAAGCCGCAACAGCCAACGCCCTCGGGCAGGTACACGTGATTGCTGCATAGCCGTGCCAGCTGGGTCATTGTATCTACCAGCCCCATCTCGCGCGTCGAGCAGGTGATGTGCAGGGCGATGTGTCGGTCGATGGGGGTGAACACGAGGCGGTCGCGCAGGTACTCCCAGATGAACTCCACGGGTTCATACAGGCGCATGGACGTGATGCACTTGCTCATGCGGTGCAGGCAGGGGCTCTGGTCACACACGACAGGATACTTGCCCTGCTCGCTGGCTTGCCACAGGGCCTGCTCGAGTTCGGCCGTCTTGCGGTCGGCGATGTCGAGCATACCCTTCGACTCCCAGATGGTGCCGCAGCACATTTTTTCCAGCCCATCAGGGAATATCACTTCATAGCCCGCCTTGCGGCATAGTTGCACCATCTCGTCGACAAGTGTATTCTTGACAGGCGCTCCCTTTGCCAGGCCCATCGTCTGATTGATGCACGAGGGGAAATAGACGACCTTGAGATCGCTCTTGCCAGAATTGCCCGCACGGGGTTGTCGCCCCTTGCCTGGCATGGCAGGCGTCCACAGGGGCAACCCCACCCGGTGCATGGTTCCGGCGATGCCCTTCATGGCCGGTGTTCCCAGCATGTTGTGCCCCATCCGCGCCGTGTCGAGCACGAGGCGCAATCCGCTCTTGACGCCCGCGAAATGCCGTGCCGCCCAGTCGCCGGTCCTGTAGCCCAAGCTGCCTGGCGGCAATGCTTGCTGTCGTACGAGGTGGGTTAAGTCGGCGACGTTGATTTTCATTGGGCAGGATGTAGCGCACAGGCCGTCGCCAGCACACGTCTGGTCACCCTGGTAGCGGTACTGCTTGACGAGTGTGGCTAGGCGTGCAGGGTCACTGCCGGTCTCCCGCAGGTGGGATATCTCGCGCTGGATGACGATGCGCTGTCGCGATGAGAGCGTCAAGCCGCAGCTCACGCAGTTCACCTCACAGAAGCCGCACTCAATGCACTTGTTCACGTTAGCAGCCAGGACATCCAGGCCTGGCATCTTGAGTTCGGGCAAGGGCTTGAAGTGCTTGATGAAGCATTCGGGGTCGTTATTGAAGATCACGCCTGGATTGAGCAGGTAGTGGGGGTCAAAAATCTCCTTGAGTTCCCGCATGGCGGCAAAAGCCTCCTTGCCCCACTCATACTCGACAAACGGTGCCATGTTGCGGCCCGTGCCGTGCTCGGCCTTCAGCGAGCCGTCATATTCCTCGACCACGAGGCGCGCCACGTCGCGCATCATCGCGGCATAGCGCTGCACCTCGCTCTCGTCGCTGAAGAGCTGGTTGATGATGAAGTGGTAATTGCCCTCAAAGGCATGCCCATAGATGCAGGCATCATGATAACCGTGGTCGGCAATGAGGCGTTGCAACTTGACGGTAGCCTCGGGTAGGTCCTCGACGGCAAAAGCCACGTCCTCGATCAGACACGAAGTGCCCACAGGACGCGCACCGCCCACGCTGGGGAAAATGCCCGAGCGAATGGCCCAGTACTTGCCATAGACGGCAGGGTCGGTCGTGAATTCGACAGGAATATAGGTCTTGAACTGTGACAGGCACGAGGTAATCGTGTCGATGCGGTGCTGCAGGTCATCGGCCGTCATGGCCTTGGTCTCGGTGAGGATGGCGGTGAGGTTGTGGTAGTCGCCAGGCTCCACGCCCTCGATTCGGCCGGCATCCACGTCCTGCTTGTACTGCAGGTACACCGGGTCATTGACCGAGGCCAGCGACAGGTAGTCGAGCATCTCGGCGCTCTTGACCATGAGGTCCTCGGCACTCATGGCAATGTCCTCGTCGGTTGACTTGAGTCGCTTGAGGGCCACCACCGCCTCGCAGCTCTCGCGCATGGTGTAGAAGTAGAGCATGGCCGACGCCTTGCACGGGTAGTCGTGCAACGTGCGCATGGTCACTTGGCTCAGGAAGGCCAGGGTGCCCTCGCTGCCCACAATGCAATGGGCGATGATGTCAAAGGGGTCGTCATAGGCGATAAATGGCCGCAGGTTCAAGCCAGTAACGTTCTTGATACTGTATTTCTTGCTGATGCGGTCACGCAGGGGCCCATTGGCGCGGATGCGGTCGCGCAGCGCCTCGATACGGGCGATGAAATCGGGATGACTTTTCCTGAAGGCCTCCCGACTGGCCTCGTCGCCGGTGTCGAGCACGGTGCCGTCGGGCAGCACCAGGCGTGCCGACAGGAGCATGCGGTCGCTGTTGGCATGGGTGCCGCAGTTCATGCCCGAGGCATTGTTGGCCACGATGCCGCCCACCATGGCCGAGCCGATGCTGGCGGGATCGGGCGGAAAGACGCGCCCCAGTGGCTTCAATAGCTGATTGACCCTGCCGCCAACAATGCCGGGCTGCAGGGTGATGCTCTCGCCGTCGGGGGCGATGCTATAATCCTCCCAGTGCTTACCAGCCACGATGAGGATGCTGTCACTCACGCTCTGCCCCGAAAGCGACGTGCCCGCGGCTCGAAAGGTGAACGGCACCCCGCATTCGTTAGCCAATTTAATGATTCTCGACACTTCGCCTTCATCCTGTGCTCGCACGACAACTTGTGGGGTCATGCGATAAAAACTCGCATCAGTACCCCACGCCAAAGTGCGCAATTCGTCGGTATAGACCCTATCATTGGGTACTATCGACTTGATTTTTTTCAGGAACTGTTTCATTGTGCCATTAATGCAGTTGGTCGTTAAACGTCGTTTTGGTTATGTTGTCAATTGTTCTAGTGTAAGCCTACCACTTACCGGTCAGCAGGTAGTCGATGAGGATGGTCACATCGGCGATGCTGACTTTGCCATCCCCGTCACAGTCGGCAGCATCTACATCGATGGCTGTTACTGAATTGGTCAGCAGGTAGTCTATCAGGGCGGTCACATCGCTGATGTTAACCATGCCGTCGATATTCACGTCGCCGCGCACTACCGCATTAGGATCAAAGCCCAGTTGATTGTCCATCCACTTGATGCGTCTTGTGAGCCAATCCTTCAAGTATGTGATTTCATCGCTGAAACTGGAAGCGACATAGTAGTTGGGCCAAACATATTCACCCCATCGTGGCCACGCCTGGCTATTGCGTTGCTCGGCGCCATGCGAGGTCAATACGTTGACCAGGGAGTCGATGGTGGCCATGACGCGGTCGCTGCGCAGATTGGTGCGGCGGTATTGTGCCCATCGATTCTTGAACCCCTCGGTATAGGCGGGATTGGTGTTCAGTTTATACCACCAGAAGGGGACCAACTGGGGGTCGCCCTCGTTATTGAGTGTATTGTTGGTGGTATAAAACCAGTTGTCGGTTCGGGAGCCAGCATAGTAGTTGGAGTTACCGTAGGCAATGTTCATGTCCCACACGACCATCTTGAAACGGGGATCTTCGCTGTCACGTCGCTTGAAGAACTTGGCGCTCAGTCGGTATCCGTCCACGTTGTGGCCCAGTTCCATAGCGATCTGGTAATCAATGAAGTTGGTCTCATCCAGGTATTCTTGATAGGTTGGCGTCTGTCCGGGATGATAGTTCCACAGGGCGGTCTCCATCTTGTCGATCTGCCCAGTGATGTATTTGATCTGCTCCGAGGTCATGTCCTCATAATCGGGAGACTTGTACTGGATGTGAATGTATTGATTGTTGTAGGGGGTGCCGTTATTGTTCACGGGGTGATACTTGGAGATGTAGTTCTCCTCGTCATTGCGGTCAATCTCCATCAGGTAACCGCCCGTGAGTTCATCTCCCTCGCTGCCGGGATCAGGAAGGTTCAGCCTGTATTTGCCGTTCGACACCACCTCGGTCATGATAAACACGCCATAATAGATGCCGTCAAGAAAGAGTTCACAATATTTCCCCTTGGGGGTGTATTCCATCCACGGCCGCGACACCTCAAAGGCCAGCAGGTCCCTCATCATGCTCTTGTCGTTATAGGGGGCGAGTAGTGCCCAGTTGTTGTCCTTGCCCATGCCCAGGATGTTCACCTTTTTCTTGGTGCCGCCATCCTCGAGGGGCTTGTCCAGCGGCCGGAACGAGTAGGGCTTCTTGTCGCTCAACGAGAACGACGAGTTGCCCCGGTAGCGCAATGCCACATATCCCTCATAGTCAATGCGCTGGCCAGGATGGGCCACAGTGTCGGCATAGTTGAGTTCGCCGTCGCCGTTGTGGATGATTTTCATGCGGGCGGTGATGCGCTCTTCCTGGTCGATATAGTTGCCGTCAACATCCAGCCACACGATGGGCAGGTTGGTCACGGTAAGGCGCACGTCGGTGTTGTCAGGAGGGTAATTATCCCACCACCATCCGGCATGGGCCACTCCAGTCGTTGCCAGTAATGCCAATATGAGTATTAGCGCTTTTTTCATGTTTAGTTTTCTCATTTTCGTTTAGGAATAAATATCATTACTGCAAAATTACAATAAAAAAGAAAATAAAACAATAGCTTGTCGTGTTAGCGCCTCTTGGCGAGAGGTTTTGTTGTAGCGGTCAAGAACCAGCGTCGTTGGAGCGTGTTTCGTGCGAGCGGTTGTTGCGCGGATGGTAGCGCAGGATCTCGTCACGCAGGCGGGTGCGGTCGATGTGGACATATATTTCGGTCGTGGTGATGCTCTCGTGGCCCAGCATCTGCTGGATGGCGCGCAGGTTGGCGCCGCCCTCGAGCAGATGGGTGGCAAAGCTGTGGCGCAGGGTGTGGGGACTGATGACCTTGCGCACACCAGCCAACTCACACAGCTGCTTGACGATGTGGAAAATCATCTGGCGCGTGAGCATCGCTCCCCGGCGGTTCAGGAACAGGATGTCCTCGCTGCCGCGTTTGGGCACTTGGTGGGAGCGCGTCTGCTCCAGGTAGAGGTTGATCTGCTCAATCGCGACGGGCGAGATGGGTACCAGGCGTTGCTTGTTGCCCTTGCCCTGAATGATGACGTAATGCTCCTCTAGGAACAGCTGCGACAGGCGCAGTGTCACCAGCTCGCTCACGCGCAGGCCGCAACCGTACAGCGTCTCGATGATGGCGCGGTTGCGCTGCCCTTCGGGCTTGGACATGTCGATGCAGCCGATCATGGCATCAATCTCGGCGACAGTGAGCACCTCGGGCAGGTGGCGGCCTATTTTGGGCGTGAGCAGCAATTCGGTTGGGTCGGCCTCCATGTAACCTTCCATCCTCAGGAACTTATAGAAATTCTTCACGCCGCTGATGATGCGAGCCTGGCTGCGGGGTTGGATGCCCACGTCCTGCAAGGTACACACAAACCGCTCCAGGTCGTCGGTCGTAGCGCGTTCAATGCCCACGCCGGCATCGGCTAGATAGCGCGTGAGTTTGTCCACGTCGTCACTGTAGGCCTCGGCGGTATTTGCGCTCATGCCTTTTTCCAGGGTCAGATATCCCAGGAATCGCTTCTTCACGTCTGCTATGTCACTGATGTCTCTCATTGTCGTGCTTCAATGGTGCCGTTGATGGTGTCGGTCAACAGATGGTCATAATTGTCGATGACGAGCACCTTGACGCTGTCACCTGCTAAGGCTATTCTCATGCGGCGGTTGTCCCCTCCGTCGAGCCAGTCGAGTCGCATGGCTAGCGTGTCGCCTTGCCAGGCATAGGCTGCCGCGCTCGTGAACGGGCGACGGGTGCCCACCAGTGGCTCAAGAGCCTCCATGATGTAGATGGGACGCTCATCGTTGGTAGTGAGCCGCCATGCTCCACAGGCGGCGATTGCGTGCAAGGGGCCACGCTTGTCGGTCATGACAAACTCGCGATCTCTTCCATGTGGATTTACCTCGATTTGGCTCAGTCCCAACCGGTTGTCATCCAGTGTGATGCGCGAGGCAAACAGTTGTTTTTCCCGAGCGTGACTGGCATTGCCCTGCGGGATTCTGATGTCGTATGAGATTGCCTCTTGAACACTGTAATCCTTATCGTTGTTGATGATGGGGACAATCAAGTGGTAGTAGATGTTGTTCATGATATCGCCATAATCGGCAGCCCGGCCATTGACGACCACCACCATGTCGAGTCGGCGCACGACATCGATGATCTGGCCGCCGTAGCCTGCTGCAAAGTATGATTCGGCTAGTGGCTGGTGCAATATCCGGGTCTGATAGCCATATCCCTTATAGTAGTCGTCAACATCATATCCCGTGAACCAGCTGCGCACCGTGTGCCATGCGCGGCGAAGGGCGCGCACCATGCTTTGCCATAGTGTCAATACGGGCTTTTGCACCTTGTCGCGGAGGTGCATCTGGCTCATGTCATCGATCCACTGTGAATTCACTAGTTGCTGCCCGTGCCAGTTGCCTCTTTGCAGCATGAGCTGCCCTAGTTTGGCTTGGCTTTCGGCTTGCAGGCGCATTCCCCACCCAGCGATCTCAATACTATCGGGAGCTAGCTCCCAGTCAGCCTGGGTGATGTGTAACGGCTTGAAAATGCGTTTGTTGACGTAATCGAGCATCTGCTGCCCCGTGACCCGGGTGACAATAGTGGCCAGGGCATGGGTACACATCGAGTCATAGTTGGAGACTTGTCCCACACCACTGAATGAGCCCTTGAACCAGCACTCCAGCCAGTCATCCTTACCCTCAAAGATGCTGAAGTCCTGTTCTCGCCCGGCTGTCATAGTGAGCAGGTGTCGCACGGTGAGGCTGTCGAGCGCTGGCGACAACGTGGTGGGCATCTTGTCGCGCAGGTAGCGTGACACCTTATCATCTACCGTTAGCAGTCCGTCGTCCACAGCCAGACCCACGGCCAGGGCAGTAACGGTTTTGCTTGCGCTGTAGAGCAGGTGCGGGTCTTCAGGCCGATAGGGATGGGCATGATACTCGCTGATGACCTTGCCGTGGCGCAGGATCATAATGTGGTGGATGTCCATGTCGGGCGAGGTTGCCATCACCTCGTGAAAGTGATGGAGTATATTGGTGGCAACTCCTTGGGACTCGGGTGTGGAACGTGGCAGTTCACCCGTCTGGCCCCATGAGGTCAGGCATATGGCCAAAAGCACGCTCAAAACAGTCAGCTGGTATCTCATCGCATCCACCCCCCTTTATCATTCAGGATCTCATGCCCACGAAATGGACTGTCTCGGCCTTGGAGTTGGGGAAATTGTCACAAATGGTTACCTCGCTCTTCTCGAAGTCGAACACAAACGTCGAGCCGCTGATCCAGTTAACATAGTGGACGCGCACCTCGAGCGTTGTGGGCGACGTCCAGGCATGGGTGGCCGCGGCCACAAAGTCATGTCTGAGGTCGCGCATGCGGTTCACGGCCTGGAGGGAGTAGGGCGGGAAGCCTCTCATCTCGGTATAACGCCATTTGCCGTAGCCACTGCTCAAGAGATCTTGAGTGCCATCGTTATAGGTGATTAACAATGAGCCGTCATAGGTAATGGTGAGGCCTCTGAAGCCATGCTGGTTAGCATCTAACTGCATGACCATGCCAGCAATCTGCTCTCCCTTTCGGGTCTGTTGCATGCCCTGCGGGAACGGTAGCGATGCAGTATGGCACATTTTGTTCAGGCGCTCCTGTAGTTTCTTCTCGGGCTTCAAGGGGTCGTTGCTCTTGATACCAGGCATTAACTGATTCCAGATGCAGGCTAGTTCGGGATGACCATTGGGAATTATGCCCAAGATGACGACCACGAGATCCTCTTGGGGCACGGCCACCGAGTACTGGCCGAAAGCACCGTCGGCCCTTATGGCCCCAGGCCACTTGCATCGCCAGATCTGGAAGCCGTAGCCCTGGTTACCGTCGGTGGGCGCATCGGTCTCTTTCCTGCCCTTGTAGTAGATGAGGGGCGAACAAGCCTCTTCAAGATAGGCTTGGCTCACGAGCTGCTGACCATCCCACTGGCCCTTGTTCAACAGCAGCAGGCCCAGCTTGGCCATCGTCTCGGCTTGGACACGCAGTCCCCAGCCGCCGGTGCTGATGCCGTCGGGGCTCATTTCCCAATCCGCTTGGGTGATGTGCATGGGGCCGAACAGTCTCTGGTTCAGGTAGTCGAGCAGGGTGCGCCCCGTCACATGCTGCACGATGGCGCTGAGCATGAAGGTACACATCGAGTCATACTGGAAGTGGCTTCCGGGCGCCTCGTCACACGGCTTGGCCAGCCACTCCTTGATCCAGTCGGCGCCCTCTAGATTGCGCATGGTCCAGTCGGGCTTGATGCCCGCGGCCATAATCAGCAGGTCGCGCACCGTCATGGCCGCGAGGTTGTCGCTGATGGTGTCGGGCCGCTTGTCGGGGAAGAAAGTCACCACTCGGTCGTCGAGGCGCAACAGGTTCTCGTCAATGGCGATGCCCACCGCCAGCGAGGTGAACGTTTTGCTGGCCGAGTAGAGCGTGTGGCTGTCCTCGGCGCGGAACGGCGCCGGGTGCATCTCGGCAATCACGCGGCCGTGGCGCACGACCATCACGTGGTGGATCTCACAATCGGGCAGGGCCATGAGTGAGTCCATCATGTCGATGACAGCCTGGGTGCTCACGCCCTCGCGGGCAGGGATGCTACGGGGCAGGTCGCCCACTTGTGCCGCCAATAGCAGCGGCAGCAGCGCCAGCAATAGTAAAAATCTATGTTTCATGCTCATTGATAATTCTTTAACGCTTGTTCAAGTTCGGTGCGTATCAGGGCTTTCAGCTCCGGTGGTTCCAGCACCTCGATGCTGGAACCATGGGACATGAGTTCCTCCTTGAGGTCGTATGTGATGCGCATCCAGTAGGAGAAAATGGAGTACTGGTCATGCACGTCTTCCTGCTGGGAGCTGTGCAACGGTAGCGCCCTGAAGTACTTGGCCTGGGTGGGCTCTACCCGCAGGACGATGCGCTTGGGGCTGTTGCGGTTGGTGATGATACCGAAACAGTCCTTGAAGAATTCCGACGGCTTGATGTGCTCTGGCATGATGAAACTGTCCCTGAGCAGATTCAGGTTACTCATGCGGTCGAGCGAGTAGGTCTTGATCAGGCCATCCTTCACGTTAAGACCAATGACATACCACAGTTGCTTGAAAATCTTGACAAAATAGGGCTCGACGATGATGTCGTCGGTAGGCAACGAGCGCGTGTAACTCTTGTAGGAAAACCGTATGCGGCGGTTTTGCTTCATCGCATCGATGATGACAGGCAGATGCTCGCGGGCCGACGGCACGTTCTCGAGCATGATGCGCTCGATGATGTCGTGGGCCCCACTCAACATGCCACTCATCGATATCGAGTCCATCAGCCATGATCGCAACCGGGCGTTGTTCTCGCTTCCTGTGTCGTCAATGTAGTACTCAAAGGTGGACTTGTCACACTTGATGTCGATGTCAAACATTTCCTCAATGCCGTCGCGGTAATGGAAGAAGGTGCGGCGAGCTAGCGGTTTCCCCTCACTGATCTCGCTTGACAGCCACGCGTCATTCAGATCCTTGAGCGTGATGCGACCATAGCTGTTGATGGTGTCCACCAGCCACACATATCGATTAATCAGGTTTCGGGCCATACCGCTTATCTCTTATTTACCTCGCTTGATGAGCAGGACGAGCCCAATCATGGTCAAGGCGGCATTCAGCAGCAGCAACTCAAAGCCCAGCGTGTACTGGTACTGCTTGTCGAGCCACATCTGGATAAAGAAACTGATGACTGGCGCTGCGATGCACACCACCGGAACTAGGCGGTCACGCACGGGACTCTTGCACATCATGCCGAAGGCAAACAGGCCAAGGATGGGACCGTAAGTGTAGCTGGCAAGCGTATAAACGGCGCTGATGGCGTCGCTGTTGCTGATGGCATAGAAAATGAGGATTACCAGGCCCATTCCCGCTGCCATCGCGATGTGTACCATGCGGCGTGTGCGGCCCAGGGTGGCCTCGTCTTGCTTCTTGTCGGCACCCAGGATATCGACGGTAAACGAGGTTGTCAACGAGGTCAATGCCGATCCGGCAGCCGAGTAGGCAGCGGCAATCAGACCAATGATGAATACGACCCCCAGCAGCACCGGCATGCCATCACTAAAGGCTACCGTGCCAAACAGCTCATCGGTCTTCTCGGGCATGGCGATGCCGTGGGCCTTGACGTGCAGGGTGAGCAGTGTGCCCAGCACTAGGAACAGCGCAATGACAATCACCTGCAGGAACACGCTCACGATCAGATTCTTGGCCGACTCGCTGGCGTTCTTGCAGGCCAGGCTGCGCTGCATCAGGTCTTGGTCAAGGCCTGTAGTGGCGATAACCATAAAGATGCCGGCGATGAACTGCTTCCAGAAGTAGGTCCCCTCCTTGGGGTTGTCAAAGAAGAAGATGCGTGAACTCTCATCTCCAGCCACCGCGCTGCACAAACCTGCCAGGTCATAGCCAAGCCCCTTAGCAACAAAGTAGATGCTCAGCACCACCGACAGGATAAGGCAGAAACTCTTCAACGTGTCGGTCCAGATAACGGTCTTCACACCGCCCTGTAGCGTGTACAGGAAAATGAGGGCGATGGTGACGATGACGTTGATGACAAAGGGGATGTGCAACGGCGAGAACACGAGCAACTGCAAGGTCACGCACACGACATAGAAGCGCACGGCCGCGCCCAGCATCTTACTGATGAAGAAGAACCACGCGCCGCTCTTGTGGGTGCTGCCGCCAAAGCGTTGCTCCAGGTAGCCGTAGATTGACACCAGGTTACGCTTGTAGAACAGCGGGATGAGCACATAGGCAATCACAAAGTAGCCCACAATAAAGCCTAGCGCCATCTGCATGTAGCTGAAGCCCTTGGTGACCACCATGCCTGGTACCGAGATAAAGGTCACACCCGAGATGGGCGCGCCCAGCATGGCGATGGCGACAATGAACCACGGAGCCTGGCGGCCGCCGCTCAGGGCGGTTGCCGTGTCGCTCTTGCGCGATGCGGCCCATGAGATGATAAACAACAAGATGAAGTAGCCAACAATCGTGGCAAGTACAATCCAGGGAGTCATATCTTAAGTAGGAGTTAGAAATTAGGAGTTATCTCTTAACAGTTATTTATTCTTCATAGAGCAGATAGGGGCGGCGTTGTGCCTTGAACAGCTCCACATCGTCCCGCCACGTCGCCTTGATCTCGTCGGCGTTCTTGCCTTGAGCAATCATCTCGCGCACGCGCTTGGTACCCATCAGCAGGTCAAAGAAGTTGCTTTTCAAGTAGAACTGCTGGCCGTTCTTGGTCAGATTGCGGTAAGCATCGATGACGTATTCCAGATTGATGCCCTTGGCAATCACTTCCTCGGGATCCATCTTGTGAAGGTCCACACCGTGGCATAACTTGCCCATTTGTGGCGGCGTCTTGGCTCCGGGGCGGCTCGTGGGGGTGAACTCAAACTCATACCCCGTCATGTCAGGGTGGCCATACACCTGGAATGGCCAGTCAGTGCCGCGGCCCAGGCTCACCGTTGTCCCCTCGAAGTAGCACATCGAGGGATACAGATAGATGGCCAGCATGTTAGGCAGGTTGGGACTCGGAGCAATGGGCAGCGTGTAGCGCGTCTGGTGGGTATAATTCTGGCAGGGAATGACCGTCAAGTCACATTTCTTGCCGTCCTTGAGCCACCCCTCGCCATTAGCCATCTGTGCCATCTCGCCCAGGGTCAGGCCATGCACTGTGGGGATGGGCAAGCGGCCCACTCCCGACTTGAGCGTCATGTCCAGGATGGGACCATCGACGGTCATTCCGTTGGGGTTGGGACGGTCAAGTACCATGAATTGTTTGTCATAGGTCACTGCCGCGTCCATCAGGTTGATCATCGTCACATAGTAGGTGTAGAACCGCAGTCCCACGTCCTGGATGTCGGTCACAATCACGTCGATGCCGCTCATCACCTCGCGGCTGGGCATCGGCGACTTGCCGTCATAGAGCGATGCGATGGGCACACCCGTCTTCTCGTCGACGCTGCTCGACACGTGCTCGCCGGCATCGGCATTGCCGCGGAATCCGTGCTCGGGCGAGAAGATGGTCACCACGTTCACGCCGCTGTCGAGCATCAGGTCCAGCGTGTGCTTGTCGCCCACCATGCCCGTCTGGTTGCTCAGCAGTGCCACGCGCTTGCCCTTGAGCAGCGGGACATATTCACTCGTCCGTGCGGCTCCCACTACCACCTGGCCACTGGCAGCTGCGGCACTCGATGGGTTGGCTTGTCGCTCGGTGCTTGCAGCGGTGCCACCGGTGCTGCTGGCTTGGGTGCCACAGGCATTTAATGTGGTCAGTGATGTCAGAGACAGCCACAGGGCAATCATCAAAAGAAACTTCTTGGTCATTTTGGTCATATTGTTTATGAACATTTTTTTGTGCCGATATAGCGGTTGGCCAGTAATGATTATAACGTCAATTTCGCTCATCAAGCCAATCATGCGGATTGATATATTCGCTACTGATTGCCCAAATTAGCGTAATTGGCCTTAGTCCCGCTCACGCGGGGCAGCCAACGGCTATATCTTTACCATTTATTATTACCTTGCAAAAATAGTAATTTACTCTGGAACGAGCACTCTTTTTTTTCCAAAATGTGGCATGTGGTCTGCCCCTTCACTTTGGCCTTTTCATGAGAAAAACGTATTTTTGCAGTGCGATTATCAATCAATACAATGGCGACATGGGGAATAAACAATGGCGTGAGACCATAAAGTTTGCCTTTTGGACGATGACGGTGATTTTGGTATGCTTTTTGCTGTCTAAGGTCATCGTGAGGCAGCATACTCAATATTACTTGCCGTTGACGGGCGAGGGACGCGACAGCCTGATGACGGTTGCTGTGCCGCGCGGGTTGTGTGACACGTTGATCGGCTATGAGGCATTTGCCGTGCACTTCAATGGTTGCAGGGGCATTGCTAACTGTGCGGCCTATGAGTTGTTGCCCGATGAACTGCTGGGCCAGGCCGAGCGCGCCGGCGAGTTCATGCAGGATGTTGCCGTCGAGGGCTGCCCAGCGCCTGCCGATTATGCCGGCAGCGGCATGGATCGGGGCCACCTGGTGCCCGCGGCCGACCTCAAGTGGAATGCTATGGCCATGAGACAGTCATTTTTTCTTACCAATGTAGCCCCCATGCACAAGGGCCTCAACGAGGGTAACTGGGCCAAACTGGAAGAAAAAGTGCGCGAGTGGGCGGCACGCGACAGTGCCCTGCTGGTGTTTACGGGCCCCGTCATCTGCGACCGTGACACGACTCTGGCCAGTGGGCACGTCAAGGTGCCGGGTGCCTACTACAAGATCATTATGGCCCCTTGTGTGAGACCGCGCCGCGTCATCGCCTTTATCTATCCCAACGGCAGCAGCGCCGCCCCCTTGCGACAGCATGCCGTGAGCGTCGACGAGGTGGAGCGCAGGACGGGGTTGGATTTCTTCCCACTCTTACTCCCCGATGAGCAGCGCCGCCTCGAGAGCAAGGTGAATCTCGCAGTCTGGATCAATTAACCGTCAACTTTAATCAATTTGTATAGATCAATGAAGCATTTCTTGAAAATCTGGATTCTTGTGGCAGCGATGGTCATGGGTGGAGCCCTGCCACCGCAGCTGGTTGGTGACAATGCGATTACTACCCAATGGAGTGCCCAGGCCAAATCCAAGAAAAAGAAACACAAAAACAAACACAAGAACAAAAGCAAAAGCAAAAGCAAAAGGGAAAAAGCCTCCCTGCCCGCTAAATCCAGCCTGTACAGTAATTCCTACCAATCCAGCCCGTCGGGTAAGTCCAGCAGTTCCCTGATCGCCGTGAGCATCCCTAGGGGTGTCTCCAACCAGGTGATCAACTATCAGTCCATCAGGGTAAACTTCAATCCCTCTTTCAGGATCCCCAACTGTGTGGCCTATGAGTTGACGGCGACGATGGTGGATATGGCCGACGCCCCGGGGCATGAGAGCCGCAAGAGTTATAACTACGCCCGTGACGCATCGGTCAAGGCTTGTCCCGAGAACTGGGAATACCGCGGCAGCGGTTACAGTCGCGGCCACATGGCGCCCGCGATGGACATGCGCTGGGACAAGACGGCGATGGCCCAGTGCTTCTACATGACCAATATGTGTCCCCAGGACATTAAGCTCAACAATGACCACTGGCGCAACCTCGAGGAGAAGGTGCACCGTTGGGCCAAACGCGACAAGCGCCTGATTGTCTATACCGGTCCCATCATGGGCAAGAGTCCCAAGAAGATTGGCAAGAACAAGGCTAACATCGCTGTGCCCGATGCCTTTTTCAAGGTCATTTACGCTCCCAGCCAGGGCCGTGCCATAGGCTTTATTTATCCCAATAGTCCATGTCCCGGTGCCATCTCCAAGTATGCCGTCACGGTTGCCGAGGTCGAGCGGCGCACTGGAATCACCTTTCCTAGCGCCCTCCCCAAGCACCAGTGCCAGGTCGCCGACTGGGAGTGATAACAGCGCCCTGTTGACGTTGTAGTTCTCCGTCGAGTCGATGTATTGCTGGACGGCTTTATTATCGTTTCAAGGAAAAATTGTATATTTGCCGAAAAAAACGATATGATTGACCAGATTATTGATTTCAACAAGAAATTTGTGGCCGAGCAGCGCTATGAGCAGTATATTGCAGACAAGTACCCTGACAAACGCTTAGCCGTGCTCAGCTGCATGGACACACGTCTGACCGAATTGCTGCCCGCGGCACTGGGACTGAAAAACGGGGATGCCAAAATCATCAAGAACGCTGGCGGACTGGTAATATCGCCCTTTGACTCGGCCATGCGCAGCCTCATAATCGCCATCTATGAACTGGGCGTCGAGCAGATCATGGTGGTGGCTCACAGCAACTGTGGCGCCTGCCACATGAGCTATGCCCATTTCCATGACGAGATGATTGCGCGTGGTGTGACCGACGACACTCTTGCCACCATCCGCCACTGCGGTATCGACCTCGATGCCTGGCTCGAGGGTTTCAAGGACACACCCGAGTCGGTGCGCAAGACGGTCGCTACCATCAAGAGTCATCCACTGGTTCCGACAGGCATCGTGGTGCGGGGCTTTATCATTGACTCGGTGACCGGGGCTCTGGAGGAAATCTATTAATACCATCAAGATATGACAATACAGGAATTTAGAGATTACATGGCGTCGGGAAAACCGATAGGGGGCGGCTCGCCTGTCCACATGATGTTTCACCAGCTGTCACAGGAAGCGTTAAAAATCACCGCCGAGATCAATGGTAGCTATCACACGCCCGAGCAGTTGCATGACTTGTTAGAGAAATTGTGGGGTAGGGAAGTGCCGCGTTCGGTGGGCATGTTTCCGCCGTTCTATACCGATTGTGGCAAGAATACTGTCGTTGGAGAGCGTGTGTTTATCAATATGGGCTGCAAGTTCCAGGACCAGGGCGGCATCACAATCGATGAGGGAGCGCTCATCGGCCACAATGTCGTGTTGGCCACGCTCAATCACCTGATGGATCCCGACCAGCGTGCTGGCATGACCCACGCCCCCATACACATCGGCCGTAATGTGTGGATTGGAGCAAATGCCACAGTCCTGGCTGGAGTGACCATTGGCGATGGTGCTATTGTTGCTGCTGGTGCCGTTGTGACGCGTGACGTCGCCCCCCGCACCATTGTTGGAGGTGTACCTGCTCGCTTTATCAAGTCAATAGATTGAACCGTTCTCCATGGAGGTCGTCAATCTACTGGAACTGACCAATCGTGAGGAGTTGCGTGACTGGCTGTTGGCTAACCATGCTACGGTCAGGGAATGCTGGGTCGTCGTGTATCGCAAGAACAGGCCTGATTGGCCAGCCTTGCCCTATGTTGACGTGGTAGAGGAAGCTCTGTGCTTCGGGTGGATCGATTCTACTAACAAAAAACTGCCCGATGGCCGGTTGGCGCAACGGCTATCGCCGCGTCGCAAGGGCAGCCACTGGACCGAATTGAACAAGCAGCGATGCCGGGACTTGGAGCAGCGGGGACTGATGACCGATGCTGGCCGTGCTGTCCTGAATCTAGCACAACCAGCGGCCGAATAGCCAGTCTCTATCAATCACAGGGGATTGATTCAATCACCCCTCCCGGTGAGGCAGGTTCATCCAGTAGTGGCGCTCTTCGGGCGTCATCTTTTCGATTGCATAGCGCAGGGTTGTGCGGGGCATGTCATGGGCGTGATCGGCAAGGAATTGCCGCAGCAGGTCGATGCCACCATGCTTACCCAACTCACGCAGCATCCATCCCACGGCCTTGTGCATCAGGTCATGGCGATGGTGTAGATGGATGATGGCATAGCGCAGGCACCACGATGGGTCACCGGCTCGGGTCGTCGTCCACGTGCACACCATGCTCATGCGCTGCAGCCACAGGCTCTCACTCGTGGCAAGGTCATCAACGATGGCCTGTTTGTCGCCCAGTCGTGTGGGTAACAGCAACCAGTGCCCCAATATCTTGGGCGCAGATAAATCGACCAAATCCCAGTTGTTGGCGCGATGGGCATGTTGCAGGTACATGTTCACGATATGGTCGCGCTCGCCTATGGCTTGCTCGTTGTTTCCCATGCGCTTGGCTGCATACTTGGCGAAGCGTTCAACCAGCACCAGTAATCCACACAGCCTCACTTCGTGCCACGATGACATCAGTAGCGTGGGCACTTCGTCAAGGGGCAGATTGCGCGCTATGGTCTTGACCACTTGACGAGTCTGCGGCACTTTCAACCCCAGAAACTCGTCGCCCTCGCCATACTGTCCTGGACCCGTCTTGAAAAAGCGCACCAACTCACGTCGTTGCTGCTCGTCTCGCAGTGACTCCATCTGCACGATGATCTCCTGTGCCGTCATTGTTCTGGGAATGAAGATGCTAACTGATTAAACCCTAGAGCCTAACTCATGGGCCTCGTTATAGGCTGCCAACTCCTGGATGGAGCCTTTGGCATCGGCACCGCCTCCATAGACTCGGCCACATCGGCGAATGTCCTCAAAGCAGTCGGCAAAACCGTCAAACACGTCAAACGCACGATCCATTTGCTCATGGCTCTCCTCGGCTGCCGTCAGCATGTAGTAGAAGTCCTTGTCTCTCATCTTGCCATATAGCGGATTCATACGGTCGATGAACGTCTTCATCTGACCAGTCACCGAGTAGTAATAAACGGGACAGCACCAGCACACCACATCGGCTTCAAGCATCTTGGGCAGCAGCGCGTTAGCGTCATCTTGCTGGAAGCACTCACCCCGCTTGAGGCAAACCAGGCAACCCTGGCAGTAATTGATCTTCAAGTCGCGCAGATAGACGATTTCCACCTCATGACCACTCTCTTGGGCACCCTTGGCAAACTGTTGAGCCAACAGATCTGAATTACCATTCTTGCGAGGGCTCCCCGCGATAACCAATACTTTCTTCATGATACGATATTATAAAAAAAATTGATACATGCTGCAAAGGTACAACTTTTCACCGAAACTACCTACCCCCGCCAACGCCCACTTTGACTCTCTTGCCAATTCTAGGAATTGAACCAATTGAGGTCATTTATCCAGTGGCAACAAATGGCATGGGTGTGGATTACGCAAATGTTTTTGATAAAAACCTACGAAAATACCGAAATGTTTTCTGGAAAAACCTACAAAAATACCGAAATTATTTGCCGATGCAGAAAATGTAAATTATTGAACATCAGGTATTTATATATTAAACGGTACAAATATGGTAGAGTTTTGAAGTACAACTTTCAAAGCCTTCACATTTAACACTTTTGACTTAGTTTAACGTACTCAGCTAAAGCATGTACTGCAAAGGTGATATTTTTTTCATAAAAAATAGGACAAAAACTATTGAGGTTTGTAGAAAATATCAAAAAATACTAGATATGCTAATAAAGGAACATTGTTTAGAACCATCGTATACTGGCGAGATGTACGCAGAAAAGGTTAAGGAATTCTTGAATCAAGAACTATAGTTACGTCCGAGAAACATAGTTAATTATTATTTTAATAAGTTATTGATATAAGATGAAAACTTACACATTAGATCTTTCCGATACTGCATCTGCTAGATTGGTTTATCATACTACTTTTTTGAAAGAAGTATCGATTATGTGTGATATTCCAGCGGACACCAACTGCGTTAAAGTGATTGGTACAATTAACTTCAAAAGTGTGGTGTTTGACAAGAAATTCTATAACGCATTTAAAGGGAAAATAGACATTTTTGATTTGAGTGAACTTAAATCATCAAGTTCTTATAGTCACTTAAAGTTAGGTCTTAATCAATGTTCTGAATTTGGTTATGGAGGAAAGATACGTACAAATAAATATGAAAGTCTTTCTCTTGTCAAGGAAATAATTCTTCCTAACAGATTAGAAAATATGCCAATGATACGCGGTCTTCAAGAGTTAAATAAAATTGTCGGGCTGGGACTCAATACGTTTAACAATGAAACTCGAACAGACTATAGAGGAGGCTCAAACTTAAGCGATTGTCCAAAACTTGAAGAAATAGTTTTCGGCTCTAACATTAAAAATATTACATTAAGAAACAGTACCATAAAGAGAATAAATATCCTTGAAACGAATGGCGAATTACAGTTGGAGCCTTATGGTATGGCTTATAATAAGGAATTAGAAGTAGTTCATATCCCTCAAGGACTTAAAAAACTGCCCACAAGATTGTTCGAAGGATGTACAAAATTAAGAACAATCACAGGAGGTAATGATATTGAAGAAATTGGATTTGGTGCCTTTGGAGGATGCACTAATTTACATAGCGTTCCATTTAAAATTGAGTTATTAAAGGAAAACCAATTTATTTCTTATGATGAATGGATGCAGTATGAACCCATAGACCATCAAACAAAATGGTGGAATCATGGAGATTGTACTCATTGTCCTAAAGGTAAATGGGTAGAAGAGCGACACAGATGGGAAGCTGACTGTAATTATTCTATAAAAGAATACTGTCGTGATAATGAGCAGCAGATGTGGAAACCATATAAAAAAGGTGTCGTCTTAAGGAACGGTGATATTTGGTGTTTTAACGATTTCACCTATTATAAGAGAGAATTGACGGACATTGAATTAGAATTGTGGTTCACACCTACAAATGTTCATGAATATGTAGAGTTCATATCGCCCAGTGTAATATTTATTTCAGAAGGAGATCATGTGAATATTAATTATAATCCACAGGACAAAAAGGCATTAGAACTAAAATTTCCTCGTAATA
The DNA here is from genome assembly GCA_946406035.1 of uncultured Prevotellaceae bacterium. Lineage (GTDB taxonomy): Bacteria > Bacteroidota > Bacteroidia > Bacteroidales > Muribaculaceae > Sodaliphilus. Next base: position 3,213 of record CAMJJG010000035.1, on the reverse strand, counting down.
AATTGGCAGAAACCATTGATTTATTTTTTGAAGATACATCATATGAACAAATTTTAGATGAAATCACACGAAAAGTAGATGAACTTGATATAGATGCTATAATTGATTCATATGAGACAAAATATAGCCATACATATTTTAAGATGAATTCTGATACTGAGGGTGAAAGATACAGCATTCACAGTGATGCCATTTATAATGACGAATATCTGGCAAATCTTTTACCTCCGATTCATATTGATCATGATGACAGAACGGCTCTTACAGTACCATATCCAGACCACACAAATCCATATAAGAAGAAATTTGACTTTAATAATATCATGGGAACTTATGTTAAGCAGGGAGCAGATAATTTGTTACCTTCTTCTAACCAAAATGGTTACAAATTTGTAGATTCAGATTATTATAAAAAACAAGATGCTGAGATACGCAAAGTGGCAAGAGAAAAATATAGAAGAAAAGACCATGTGGATTTTTTGGTTAATTGTCGAATCTCGGAAATCATAAATAAAAAGCTGGAGATAGAATCAAGACTTCATATAAAGCAAGCCGAGAACGAATCTTATAATCATAGTAGATGACTGACATAGTACATAGGTATCATTATATAGCAATCTCACATAAGGTTTATTCATGTCAATCCTGAATATTTGCCAACCATTTCCTATAGTAAAAAGGGGGCTTGTGTTGGATTAATAATTTAATCACGGTTGACAGCAGAAGAGCCCCAAACTAACATTCAGAGGTAATGCAGATTGTAAGTAGGTTAATTGTTCCCAAAATGAAGCCCAAAAGCAATGATGGGAACATTAGATGACTAGAGCCATTTGCCAACCAGCATGACTACCACGACATCAGATATGAAGAATTCCAGGACGAAGAACCAGAAGAGCCACTGGGCATAGTGGCCCTAATTGCTTGCTATTTTATCTGGTCAGCCTCCCAAGCATCTATAGGTGGTTGGGGAATTAGGCTACCCACTAATTGAAAAATGTGGCATCGGCAAGCCGATTTTACACGCTTGATATTACCCTCTGGTATCGGCTCCGATATTCATGGCCTGCCATGTGTGAGAATAGTTTAATGCCAGATACTGTGACCTCTGCTTGCAGATTTATGTGGTCAGTCCACCGCCCGATGAAAATCGGAACGGGTAATGAGCTTCCCGATGCTTGTTTTATGTGGCAAGCATCGGGCAAGCCCTCTACTTCATAGCTACATTGCCTTCATCCACTCCTTGTCCCGCAGATAGACATATAGATAGGAACGTAAACTCAGGTCACCTTGCAATCGCTGGGTATGTGCGAATGCAGCCGTTCGCTCACTTTCGCTAAGCAGCTGCCATACGCCAAAGGCTTGCGATTCGTTGTTACCAACCTTCTTGTATATGACCTTCAATCGGTCAAAGGAAGAGGTAGCATCGTTAGCGTTGAAATCACCGAAAGCAACTGTACTGTTGGATGCCGTTGAATGGGTGCTTTTGTTAGAATCCTTATATTCATTAGAAATATCGGTATCATTAGCTGCATCAGCGGTTGGCGGTGTTATGTCAGTTTCAGCAATCGCTTTTGGCTTTGAAGTGGTTGCGTTTGCTACATTCACTTTTCTTGAAGATTCAACAATAGGGTCAGTTTGCCAGTCCGCTTTTTTCGGCTTGCGCTTGTGCGATGCAAGGATTGCAGCGTTCTGCTCCTCATCCGTCAGAGGAATGGGATTCTTGCGGTTTGCTTCCAGCCACTTGTCTATCTCATCAAGGTAGATGACCCATCGCTTGCCAGGCTTGGAGCCGGGGATTTCCCTATTTGCAAGTTTCTGATAGATGGTCGCAAGGGGAATGTTGGTGTACTCGGCAACCTGCTCTGGCGTGACAGGGCGGTGTCTGTTCTCTCTCTGCTGAGTTGGTTTGTTCTGAAGGTTCAGCAGTAACGCCTTCATGCCTGACACTTCATCCCGAAGTTCGGCAACGACCTGTGGAAGGTCATTGAACGTTAATTCATTATTTGTCATTTTACAACACGACCCTTTAGTGGAATCGTGCTGCAAAGGAACCCCGTTACGAATCGGAGGGCAAGCCACTTCTTGATAACAGGTGCATCACGAAACAATCACGCAATTGAGCCTTGTTTTTGGCTGTTTTTCGTGGTAAAAACAAGATTTTTTGAGCGATTTGTAAGAACAGATAAAATGTAGGCTCAATAAATAACAATTGTTTTATGGGGAATATTAGAATATATCATTGTTAAGAGTTTGTAAGAATATTGTTTTTGTTTAATACTTTCCGCCACTAATCTGATCGATAGATGATAAAAGACTCATCGGATATATCTATCTACTTTTAAGCATTATTCTGTCGATATGCTCCTATATCCCATCGTATAGGCTGTATGAATAAGTTTTTTTGTAAATACTCCCAAGCTCTTAGGAGATTATGGTATTAAATAGTTGGATGAGAATGATTTTGCTAAATTTGGGAGACGCTTAAACTTTTGCAAGCAAATACGGGAGGAAAAAAAAAGAAGTGGAATTTCCACTTCTTCATATTCTTGAGTTGTTAGTTTCCAAAGTGGGGGATTCGAACCCCCGGAACGCATGGCGTTCAACTGAGTTTCAATCAGTCGCGTTAAACCACTCCGCCAACTTTCCGATACAAAGATACATATTTTTTTGCAATAAACAAAGAATTTAATCAAATATTTGCATTTTAGATGAATTTGACGTATATTTTTAACCTCCGATGTACCCCTGCGTTATGCCGTATCTCAGAAAGCACAGGTTTCTCCTGTTTAAAGAATTCTGCCAGTTTCTTCCTGGCAATTCTGGTCTTGGCCAACGCAGCCTGCGACAACAACCTTTGGGCTATATCTTGATACTTCTTTCCGGTAAGTTCATTCAAATCTTCACACCATTCATACATCATCACAGAAGCTTCAACAGCAATTCTTTCCTTACTACTTTCATTCTTTTCAAAATATAGCAACTTCTGAATTCCTTTGGTCTCATACGAACACTGCTGGATTTGCGCTGCAACATTTAGTACGAACTCTTGTTCCTCAAAAGCACGTTTTTGGGTCATAAGTTCATGAGTATGCCACCCAGCAGCAATTCTCTCACCAATCAATGCTAATTGTTGCTGGCAATGCCTTATCTGTACTTTAAACAGTTCAAGACAATTTTTCTCCTCAATACTGATGGCCTCTAAAGTTTCTTTTA
>CAMJJG010000034.1 GCA_946406035.1 uncultured Prevotellaceae bacterium | reverse complement strand
CAGGATCAAACTCTTCGTTGTTGTATTATCGTCTCTTTTTCTCTCGCGAAAAAAATTTATAATGAAAACGCAACACTCGACCGAAGTCTCCAGTTATATATTCCTGGCCTCTGTGTTCAGGTTGAATCGTATCTTACTGCCTGTTGTACATCGTTTTAAACGACTTGGAATCGACGGGAACAACTGTTACATTGTCCCTTGTTCTCTTGTACTACTCGTTGCTGCAAACATGTCAAAGAGCTATTGTTTAGCGCCACACCAGTGGCGAAAAGCGGTGCAAAGGTACTGCCATTTTTGAAACTGGCAAATTTTTTAGCAACTTTTTTTTGAAAATTTTTTTGCCATATTGGACAAAAATCACTTTATCAACCTGGCAATCAAATAAATAAACGTGAAAAATTTTTTTTGAAAAATTTTCCACGTTTTGGGGCAAAACCCAATTTTAGGGTATTTTTGGCTTAAAATGGGACTATCGGGCCCTTGAGAATTTTATGGCATAATCCTGAATACACGTATGCCCAAATTAGTCTTAGAATTCTGGAGATACTTATACAGCGGCTTGTCCTGCAACATGACCCTGTGGCCGGTCATCGAGGCGTCCAGCAGATGGGGGTCGCCCTTTTCATCGACGACGATGATGCCGTTGTGTGACACGTCCAAGCCCTCGATGTTGGTCACTAGTGTGACAAAATCGCCAGTGCGCAGGGCGGCTTTGACAGCCTTGTCGTTAAGCCAAGAGCGCTTGAGATAAGGGAAACGGTGGTTGCGCAGCTCGTGGCGGCGGATTTTCTCGACCATGGCGCTGTCATCCTTGAGCTGGCGGTAGCTGTCGACGTGATGGGTCATGTAGTCGATGTTCTTTACCATATAGTCGGCATGAGGCAGGTCGGGAGTGATTTCCACCAGATTGCCACGCATGTGGTTATCGATGATCCATTCACTGATGTAATGGATGCGGGTGGAATAGTCACCCATCTGGCCACCGCGGTAGCGCACGTTCTCGATATTGGCGGCAAAGTCCCGCCAGGAGCGGCGTCCATCAAGGGTGGCACGCGTGAGGGCATAGAGCGACTCGATAAAGGTAAGGCAGTCCAGCTCGTGGATATTGATCGTGAGCATCTCCTTGTCGCCCTCGAGGGTGTGGGCCACGTAGGGCGTGCCCAACAACTGGCGGGCATAGAACTCGACAAGGGCATTGGCCTCGTCGAGGCCGCTGTTGCTGCCGCTCACGAGCAACTCGTTGATGCGGGTGGTATCGGCTTCACAGTGGAAGCGCATCTGCTGGACTGTGGCAGCGGGATGGGCCACCGCCTGTTGTGACTGCTGTGGACTGCATGCCACAAGCAATACTGTAATCAGAAATAAAAAATGCTTCATCATGACGTGATTGTTGTTTGATGACACAAAGGTACTAAAAGGCTCGAGATTATCGAGGCCGAAGAGAGAGATTTTTTTATTTCTATAATATATAATGTGTAAAAAAGGTATCTTCGAGTTCTCTAAACATAATTTAAACCTTGATATTGGTTGAGTGTCTAAAAAAAAGCGTAACTTAGCAGGTTGAAAAAATGATGATGAAAAGATTTCTCATAGCAATAGCGGGCATAGTGCTCGCGACTGGAAGCATGATGGCCAGTGGTGACGGCGAGGTCATCGTCACCCGCCAGCTCACCACAGGGCAACGCAACGCACTGCCCGAGAAGACCATTACCGTTGAGACCAAGCGGCTCGTGCTGAACAAAAAAGCCGACCCCGGACTCGCTGCAGCCATCACCCAGGTGATGGACACCATCGCCAACGAGGACTACCAGAACCGCACCTTTGCCTTGCTGATAGAGCCCAGGGCTGACGGCCACGTGTCGATAGCCGCCCAAAACGACGACATCGTGACCCGTGGCAAGCACGATGCCAGCATCTATCATGGCGACCTGGAGCACGGGCGATACCACTTTGTCGTGCTCACGGGCAAGGACAACAAGGCCCTGCTGGAGCAGACGTTCAAGCGCCAGGGCAAAATGAGGTTTGTGCAGGAGTTTGAGTTCGTGCAGTACCCCACCCCACGCTACCCGACAAGAGTGGTCGGGCAGTGGTCGGCCACCGAGGGATTCAAGTTTGTGACCGTAATCATCAACGAGGATCCCAATGCCGGGCAAGACATGCCCGCAGTCATGCAGGATTAACCAACAACATAAAAAAAACGATGAACCAGGACCCTAAAACAATCAACAACCAGAATTATGTGGTCGCTATCGGACGCCAGTTCGGCAGTGGCGGCCGCGAAGTGGGCCAGCGTGTAGCCCAATTGCTCGACATCAACTACTTTGACAAGCAGCTGCTGCTCGAGGCCTCCAAGGCCAGCGGCATCCACCCCGAGATGTTTGAGGCGGCCGACGAGCGCACGCCCAAGTTCTTTCCCAGCCTGTGGCCGCTCAATCTGGCCATGGCCGGTTCGACCTTTATGGGCGACGCGTCGATGAGCGACGAGAGCATCTACAAGGCCCAGTGCCAGGTGATGAAAGACCTGGTGGACCGCAAGCCGTGCGTCATCGTGGGACGCACGGCCGACTATGTCCTGCGCGAGTACTGCCCTGTGATAAGCGTGTTCCTGCACGCTCCCATCGACGACCGCGTGGCCCGCGTGCTTGAGCGCGGAGACTGCGACACGCGCGAGGCCGCCGAGAAGCGTTGTGACAAAATCAACAAGCTGCGCGCAGAGTACTATAACTTCTACACCGACAAGCTGTGGGGCCACGCCGAGAGCTATGACTTGTGCCTAGACTCGAGCCTGCTGGGCATCGAGGGCACGGCACAGATGATCGTCGAATTTGTCAAGCGCCGGCTGGGTTAGCACACAATGGCAGCTCTCGCCCAATGGGTTTTCACATCTTTTAGGGAGAAAAGGTTGTGGAGGCGGGAAAATGTGTGTAATTTTGGCATCCTTTTTGGATAGACGAGTTTACAACAACCTGAATTGAAAAAATATAATCAGATTTTTTGATCTATGACCGATAAAATCACCAAAATCGTGCTCACGGGTGGCCCCTGTGCCGGCAAGACGACGGCCATGGCGCGCATTATCGAGCACTTTACCGGCCTGGGCTTCCAGGTGTTTGCCATCCCCGAGGTACCTACCATGTTCAGCAGTGCCGGTGTTAACTACCTGACGCACAACAAGGCGTTGTTCTTCGAGGCCGAGAAATCGACACTCAACATCCAGCTGGCTCTCGAGGATCATTTTGCCAAGATGGCCAGCGAGTGCAGCAAGCCAGTGCTCATCGTGTGTGACCGCGGCACAATGGACATCAGCGCATACGTTTCACCCGAGGTGTGGCAGGCGCTGACCGAGGAGATGGGCACCAACACCGTGAAGCTGCGTGATGCCCGCTACGAGGCCATCCTGCACATGGTGACTGCTGCCGCCGGTGCCGAGCAGTTCTACACCAACGAGAACAACAAGTTCCGCAGCGAGGACGTGGAGCTTGCCCGCGAGCTGGACCGCAAGGTGCTCAACGCCTGGACGGGCCATCCCCACCTGCGCGTGATTGGCAACCAAATGGACTTTGACGACAAGCTGCGCCAGGTATTGAACGAAATCTCGACCGTACTGGGCGTGCCCAACCCCATCGAGCAGGAGCGCAAGTATATTGTTAAGGTCGTGGGCGACATCCCCGACTATACCGAGAGCGAGATCACCCAGACCTACCTGCTGAGCGAACCCGGAACCGAGATGCGCGTGCGCAAACGCGGCTGGCAGGGCAGCTATGTCTATTTCCAGACCATCAAGAAGACCGTCAGCAGCGACAAGCAGATCGAGACCGAGCGCCGCATCACCGCCCAGCAGTATGTCGACTTGCTGCAGTTGGCCGACCCCAACCGCAACTCCATCAGCAAGATGCGCAAGTGCTTTGTGTGGAAAAACCGCTACTTTGAGCTTGACACCTATATCGAGCCCAAGTTGGGCATGCAGATTCTGGAACTCGAGGGAGTGCGCGAAGGCGACGAGGTGGAGATGCCACCGTTCATCAAGGTAGTTGAGGACATCACCGGCAACGAGAAGTACTATAATTACCAGTTATCCCTCAGGTAATCACCACCACTCTATCCCCTCAAGGCGAGTAACAAGATGATGTTGAGCAAGCTATTGTTGCAGATTCCAGTCGCAGCACCCGACACGACGACAGCCAACAAGATCCAGGAGGCGACCCATGCCGTGACCGCGCGCGTGGACTCGCTGGCAACCAAGTTGAACCCCGACTCGATTGCGGCGATGACGCCCGGAAAAATCGTTGACCAGTTCAAGTACCTGGATCTGGGCAGTCTGGTAACCTCGCTGTCGAGCCAGCTGATATCACTGGGACTGCGCATTCTGGCGGCCATCCTGATCTTCTATGTCGGCAAGTTCATCATCAACAAGATCTACAGTGTGGTCCGCGCCATCATGGTGCGCAAGGACTTTGACCGCTCGTTGATCTCGTTCCTGCTGAGCTTTATCCGCATCACGCTGCTGTTCCTGCTCATCATCACCGTCATCGGCGTGCTGGGCATCGAGACGAGCTCGTTCATCGCCATCTTTGCCAGCGCCGGTGTGGCCATCGGCATGGCCCTGAGCGGTACGCTGCAGAACTTTGCCGGCGGCGTGCTCATCCTGCTGTTGAAGCCCTACAAGGTGGGCGACTACATCGAGCAGGGCGAGTTGAAGGGTACCGTCAAGGAAATCCAGATCTTTAACACCATCATCAACACCTACAACAACGACCGCATCGTCATCCCCAACGGCGGCCTTGCCACCAGCTCGTTGAAGAACTTCAGCGCCGAGCCCTATCACCGTGTCGAGTGGCGCGTGGGCATCAGCTATGGTGACGATGTGGATGTGGCCCGCAAAACCATCCTGGACATCCTCGCGGCCGATGCCCGCATCGTCCACACCGACGCCGACGTCAAGGAGAGTGTCGACCAGCCCCAGCAGGATTCCGAGCTCGAGTCGCAGCAGGATGAGAAACCGATGTCGTGGTGGCAGCGCCTGTTCCACTGGCACCGCCGCCGCACCGAGGAATTGCGCGAACAGCAGGAGGCCAAGCTGGCAGCTCTGATTCCCAAGCCCAATTACACTCCTGGCGTGTGGGTCGAGAGCCTGGACGACAGCCAGGTGACGCTCATCGTGAGGGCCTGGACCGAGATTGCCGAGTACTGGAACGTCCTCTATGACGTGAACGAGCGCATCTACAAGCAGCTGCCCCAGCACGGCATTCACTTCCCCTTCCCGCAAGTGGACGTGCACGTCAATCAGTTAGGAGTTAGGAGTTAGAAATTAGAAGTCGGGGGTTGTTGTCATTCCGTTTTTTCTTCTTTAATCTGTTTTATCCATGGGCAAGAGAATGAAGAATCAGTTACTACGGTTATTGGTTGCTGTTGCCATGCTGCTGGCAGGACAGGCCAATGCTCAGGTGATTAACTCCATCGGCGAGGAGAACATGAAGGTGGAGCAGGGCTTGAAGCCACAGCCCAAGAAGGCCGAGTCGCCCTATATCGCCGACCTGGACACCGAGACGCCTTATTTCCAGGCTATTGACTCGGCACAAACCTACATCTACAGCCATAACTGGCCCGTAGCCGAACAATGGCTGATCAAAGCATTCACGGCCGACCCCGAAAACCCCAACAATTCACTGATACTGAGCAATATTGCCACCCTGCAACGCTACCAGGGCAAGCGCGCCGAGGCAGTCAAGAACTACTCACTGGCCCTAGACATGACACCCCATGCCGTAACGCTACTGCTCAACCGCGCGGCACTCTACGTCGAGATGGACAGCGCCAAGCGCGCCATCGATGACTATGAACGCGTGTGTGAGCTCGACCTCTACAACACCGAGGCCCGCTACTCGCTGGGCGTGCTGGCAATGGAGCAGGGCGATAACCGCCGCGCCGAGGACCTGTTCAACGAGATCAAGCGCATCAACCCCAACTCGGGCCTGTATCACGAGGGAATGGGCTTGTTGAACAAGCGCAACGGCAACTATGCCCGGGCGGCCGAACTGTTTACCCAGGTCATCAAGTTGCAACCCAATGCCCAACTGCTGGGCAACCGGGCCGACTGCTACTTGATCCTTAAACGCCTCAACGATGCCGAGGACGACATACGCACCGCCCTCGAGATGAGCCCCAGCGACCCATACCTGTACCTGCTGCGCGCCAAGCTCAACAAGTTGCGCTTCCAGCGCGACGACATGCAGCGCGACATCGAGCAGGCCGTCGCCCTGGGCCTGAGCCGCGACTACATCAAGCAATCCCTCGAGGAGTGATCCTCCCGCTGGTTGCTACTCCTCACCGCGATAGGTGCCCATAAAGAAGATGGAGTGGGTGCTGCTATCGATGATGAAGTACACAAAGGGCCTCTTGGCGTGGAAGTTAACGTAGTCGGTTATGATATTGACCGATTTTTTACCCATGGCTCCCATGGTGACTGCTGAAGCCTCGGTGCCTTGTTCATTGACCTCGATTCTGGCTTTTTGCATCATCCGATTAACATACAGTTCTGCATTCAATGCCATATTAGGAAATTCGGCGAGTCTCTCGCTGAATGCCCGCGGCATGCCCATTGCCGATAGCAGATCATTGAGATTGTGAGGGCTGCTTGTGTTAAAGCGCGGGAACAGGATATCCACCTGGCGCATCCGCTTGCTTTGAATCATGCGTTCCAGTTCCTCGGCTGTGAGGTTCTCGATAATGTCATCGGTAGTCTTGTTCTCGACGGGCAGCAGGATGCACATGCCATAAGATTCATTGCCATAGGGCAGATACAGCATCTGGTAATCGTTGTTGCTGCAATAGGCCGCCTTCCTGAAGCCGTGCATCATTTTGAGTTCCCGGGTGCTGCCGTCGGGCAAAGTGAAAGCCATCGGGCGCGTGCTGCTAGAATTAAATTTCTCGGTCCAGTTGGCCTTGAAGTAGATGGCATTCAACAGGTACATGACCTCCTGAGGGTCAATCTTGTCCAGAATGGAGGGTATATTGCCGTCGGTGTTGATGTTGCACCACCTGTTGACCTTGTCAAGGGCGCTACTGTTGCCGAAATTGAATGTATTGGTCTCGGCCATGTAGTAATGTTGCATCTCGTCATCATACTCAGGTTTAAGGATGATGCCCCGAGCCGAGTTGGCAATGATGCAGTTGGCCATCTTGATGGTCACGGTGGAGTCCATCTGTGAGGCATCGAGAATCATCTTCCTGCAATACTCGTTGATTTCACCGACCGAACCGTCCAGCCCAATGACATCGGTGATCTCTTGCCGCGTCATGCCGTCGGCACCCGCATTGAGCATGCCCAGCATGAAGGTGACACTGATGGGTGATACTACAAAACTACCTTCGCTCTGCCTGTTGATGGCACGCAGCAGATTGCAGGCAAAAGCATTGTTGTTGCCGCTTAAATTCTGCGCATAGCAGATTGGCGATGAGGAGAGCATGGCTGCAAGCAGGCACAGCAAGAGTATTGGTCTCGTGGTGTTGCGAGGACTCCCATTACTGAATCTTGTCTTCATAATTGGTCATAAATTGGTAATTGATTGCAAAGATAATGAATATCTTTTAGTAATTTTGCGGCCACGATGAGAAAGAAGAAGGATATTCCGGTAATTGAGAATTTTGAGATAACGGGCGTGGCGGCCGAGGGCAAGAGCCTGGGCCGCTGGAACGACCTGGTGGTGTTTGTCCCCTTTGGCGCGCCTGGCGACGTGATCGACCTGAAGATCGACCGCAAGAAGCACAGCTATGCCGAGGGACACATCGAGCGGCTTGTCAAGCCCAGCGAGCTGCGCGTGGAGCCCATGTGCGAGCACTTCGGGCTGTGCGGCGGCTGCAAGTGGCAGCACCTGCCCTACGAGTACCAGTTGCAGTGCAAGCAACAGCAGGTGGTCGATGCCATGGAGCGCATTGCCAAGGTTCCCATCCCCCCGATCAATCCCATCCTGGGGTCGGCTGTGACAACCCATTACCGCAACAAGCTCGAGTTCACATTCTCGAACAAGTGCTGGCTCACGCGCGAGCAGCTTGACAGCGGCGCCGAGTTCCCCGACCGCAATGCGGCGGGATTCCACATCCCGGGAGCCTTTGACAAGGTGCTCGACATCAAGCGCTGCTGGCTGCAGGACGACATAAGCAACGAGCTGCGGCTATTCATTCGCAACTACTGTGTCGAGAAGGGGTACTCGTTCTACGACATACGCGGTCAGCAGGGCTTCATCCGCATGACCATGACCCGCACCGCCAGCACGGGCGAGGTGATGGAGGTCATCGTGTTCGGTCAGGACGACCAGGCCGCCATCGATGACGTGATGGGCGCCGTGCACGAACGATTTCCGCAGTTGACCTCGCTGCTCTATGTCATCAACCTCAAGGTCAACGACTCACTGGCCGACCAGGAGTTCATCACCTATAGCGGTCGCGACTACATCGAGGAGGAGATGGAAGGCCTTAAGTTCCGCGTGGGGCCCAAGTCCTTCTACCAGACGAACTCCCGCCAAGCCTACGAGCTCTATAAGGTGGCGCGCCGCATGGCGGCCCTCACGGGCGACGAGCTGGTCTATGACCTGTACACCGGCACGGGCACCATCGCCAACTTTGTGGCACGACAGGCACGACAAGTCATCGGCATCGAGTATGTCCCCGAGGCCATCGAGGACGCCAAGCTCAACTCTCGTGTCAACGGCATCGAGAACACACTGTTCTATGCAGGCGACATGAAGGACGTGCTCACCGACGACTTCATTGCCCGGCACGGTCGTCCCGAGGTCATGATCATCGACCCGCCTCGCGCCGGCATGCACGAGGACGTAGTCAAGGTCATCCTTAACGCCGAGCCCCAGCGTCTGGTCTATGTGAGCTGTAATCCCGCGACCCAGGCACGCGACATCGCTATGCTCGACGAGAAATACCGCGTGGTCGAGGTCCAGCCCGTGGACATGTTCCCCCACACCCATCACGTCGAGAATGTTGCCGTGCTCGAGAAGAAATAGCCCCCTGACGAGCGCCACATCAAGCCTCATGTTCTAAATACAGGCAACCTCTCAAAATTGAGCAACGATATACACCTATCACAACCAATCAAAGGTTATGATAGGTGTTATTTTATCGTTTGGTGATAGGTGGCGAGTTGCCCCCCCACAACGACAGGAGAGTGAGATGAATTACCAGGGGGAATGGCTACAAGTGCCGCAATTTTCGTTAATAAACCTTATTGTTAGGGGCTTTGGAACGATTATTGTGGGATTTTTTTGTAAATTTGCAGGTTAAAAACGCAGATTTCATATTCAAGAATGTCACAAGACAAGCAGAATCAAACCATAGAGGTTGCCGATGACGCACGGCAGCAAGCGACCGACAACTATGGCGGTTATGACCGCCTGGTGACGCTCACGCCCCGCGAGCACATCCGCCAGCGCCCCGGCATGTACATCGGCAAGCTGGGCGACGGATCCCAGAACGACGACGGCGTGTATGTGCTCATCAAGGAGGTCATCGACAACAGCATCGACGAGTTCAACACGGGCTATGCCAAGCCCATCATCGAGATAGACGTGGCCGATGGTTCGGTCACCATACGTGACTACGGCCGCGGCATCCCCCTTGACCAGGTCAAGGCAGCCTCGTCCAAGATGAACACGGGAGCCAAATATGACACGCAGACTTACAAACGGTCGGTGGGTCTGAACGGTGTGGGCATCAAGGCGGTGAACGCCCTGTCGACCGAGTTCTACATCCGCAGCGTGCGCGACGGCCATTGCTCGTGGGTGCGCTATAGCGAGGGGCTTGTCCAGGAAGAGAGCGGCGTCATCGCCGCCCAGCAAGGCGAGGAGAATGGCACCCTCGTGCGCTTCACGCCCGACAACTCCATCTTCAAGAACTATGCCTTCCGCGAGGACATCATCGAGGCGATGATCAAGAACTACTCCTACCTGAACACGGGCCTCACGCTCATGTTCAACGGCAAGAAGTACCACTCGCGCAACGGCTTGAGCGACCTGGTAAAGGAAAACATGACCAACGACCCCCTGTACCCGCTGATGCACTTCACCGGCGACGACATCGAGGTCGTCATCACCCATGCCGCGCAGCTGGGCGAGGAGTTCTACTCATTTGTCAACAGCCAGCACACGACCCAGGGCGGAACGCACCAGAGCGCCTTCCGCGAAGCCCTGTCAAGGACCATCAAGGAGTTCTACGGCAAGAACTTTGAATACAGCGACATCCGCAACGGCATCGTCGCCGCCATCAGCATCAAGGTCGAGGAGCCCGTGTTCGAGTCCCAGACCAAGATCAAGCTCGGCAGCAGCGTCATGTGGAAGGACGGCCCCACCATCTACAAGTTTATCAACGACTTTATCAAGAAGGAGCTCGATGACTACCTGCACAAGGCTCCCGAGACGGCCGAGGTGCTGCTCAAGAAGATCCAGGACAACGAACGCGAACGCAAGGCCATCGCCGGCGTGAGCAAGCAGGTGCGCGAGAACGTCAAGAAGGCAGCCCTTCACAACGACAAGCTGCGCGACTGCCGCGTCCATTTTAACGACGCCCGCGCCCCCAAGGACAATGACCGCCGTGGCGAGAGCTCAATCTTTATCACCGAGGGTCTGAGCGCTAGCGGCTCGATCACCAAGATACGCGACGTCGAGACCCAGGCTGTCTTCTCGCTGCGAGGCAAGCCATTGAACACCTTTGGCATGGACCCCAAGAAGGTCATCGTCAATGCCGAGTTCGCCCTCTTGCAGGCAGCCCTCAACATCGAGGACGGCATCGACGGCCTGCGTTACAACAAGGTCATCATCGCCACCGATGCCGACGTCGATGGCATGCACATACGCCTGCTGCTGTTGACCTACTTCCTGCAATTCTGCCCCGAGTTAATCAAGACGGGCCACCTGTACATCTTGCAGACTCCCCTGTTCCGCGTGCTCAACAAGAAGGAGGCCAAGCGCAAGAACCGATCGACAAAGCGCGAAGCCAAGCCGCAAAAGGTGGAAACCTACTACTGCTATAGCGACGAGGAGCGGTTGGCGGCCCTCAACAAGCTGGGCGAGAATGCCGAGATCACCCGATTCAAGGGTCTGGGAGAGATTTCGCCCGACGAGTTCAAGGATTTCATCGGACCCGAAATGCGACTCGACCGCGTGCAGTTGCGCAAAGAGGACTCCGTCAAGCAGATGCTGGCCTTCTTTATGGGCAAGAACACAATGGAGCGCCAGGGTTTTATTATCGACAATCTAGTTAACGAGGACGATGAAGACATCACAGTGCATTGATAATGAAGGGAAACGCGTGGCATTGTTCCCCGGGTCATTTGACCCCTTCACGCTCGGACACGAGTCCATCGTGAGGCGTGCCCTGCCCTTGTTCGACCGATTTGTCATCGCCATCGGCGTGAATGCCGACAAACGGTCGTTCATGACACCAGAGCAGCGCAAGTTGTTGATTCAAAGCATTTTTCATGACGCACCGCAAGTCGAGGTCATTACCTACTCATGCATGACCGTGGACGTGGCACGCCAGGTGGGTGCCCAGTACATCGTGCGCGGCGTCAGACTCATCCAGGACTTCGAGAACGAGAAGCACCTGGCCGAGGTCAACCGCAACCTGACGGGCATCGAGACCATCCTGCTATACACCCTACCCGAGTATAGCCACGTGAGCAGCAGCATCGTTAGGGAACTTTACAGGTATGGCCAAGACATCAGGCCCTATCTGCCCGAAGGAGCCGACCTGTCGCAGATTCCCCCACAACAACAATAACCCCTAAGGACCATTAAGCCCCTTAGGCCCACTAAAAAAGAAACAAAATGAAGAATATATTACTCGCCATCGCCCTGTGCCTGGCTTTGTCACTCACCATGAGCGCCCAGCGCAGCATGCCCCAAGCGATGCAGAAACTGCTCAATGCCGAGTATGCCATCGCGAGCCTGTATGTGGACTCGGTCAACGAGGAGAAACTGGTCGAGGACGCTATCAAGGGTATGCTCGAGAACCTGGACCCCCACTCGTCTTATACCGATGCCAAGGAAACCAAAGACCTGGAAGAGCCCCTGCAGGGCGAGTTCAGCGGTGTAGGCATCCAGTTCAACATGAACCAGGACACGCTCTACGTCATCCAGACCGTTCCTGGCGGCCCCAGCGAGCGCGTGGGCGTGCTGGCGGGTGACCGCATCATCATGGTCAACGACACAACCATCGCCGGCGTCAAGATGCGCAACAGCGACATCCAGAAGCGCCTGCGAGGCAAGAAGGGAACCCAGGTTACTATCAAGGTGAAGCGTCCGGGCGTGAAGGAGCTCATCACCTTCCGCATCACTCGTGACAACATCCCCCTACACAGCATTGATGCCAAGTATATGCTTGACGATAAGACGGGCTACCTGCGCATCTCCCGATTTGGTGCCAAAACCCATGAGGAGATGATGGACGCCATCAAGGAGCTCAACAAGCAAGGCATGGCCCAACTCATCATTGACTTGAGCGATAACGGCGGCGGCTACCTAAATGCCGCTATCGACATGTGCAACGAGTTCCTGGAGCGAGGCCAGCTCATGGTCTACACCCAGGGCGAGAACAGCCCCCGCAACGAGGCCAACGCCAACGGATGGGGCGAGCACAAGGACCTGCACATGGTTGTCATCGTCAACCAGTACTCGGCATCGGCAGCCGAGATCTTTGCTGGCGCTATGCAGGACTGGGACCGCGCTGTGGTTGTGGGCCGCAGGACATTCGGCAAGGGACTGGTACAGAGGCCCTTCAAGTTTGACGACGGCTCCATGATGCGCCTCACGGTAGCGCGCTACCACACGCCCAGTGGCCGCTGCATACAGAAACCCTACAACCGCGGCGACAAGAAGGCCTATGAGAAGGAACTGCTCGATCGCGCCAACGTGGGCGAGTACTACAACTTGGACAGCATCCAGTTCAACGACTCGTTGCGCTACACCACCCGCCTGAACGGCCGCACCATCTATGGCGGCGGTGGTGTCATGCCCGACGTGTTTGTTCCTGTCGATACCAGCGAGTATTCCACCTATTACCGCGACCTGTCGGCCAAGGGCATCATTAACCAGTTTGCTATCAAGTATGTCGACAAGCACCGCAAGTCCATCCTCAAGCGATACAAGACTGTCAAGGAATTTGACCAGGGCTTTATCGTGACCGACGACATGATGCACGAGCTCATCGCCCTGGGAGAGAACGATAGCGTGAAGTATGACCAGGAGAAATTCCGCACCAGCGAGCAGTTGCTCAAGGACATTACCAAGGGGCTCATTGCACGCGACGTGTACAGCGATGCCGGAGCCTACAGCGTCATCATCAACCACCGCAACCACGACGTGCAGGCAGCCTATGAGGTGCTCAACGACCGCGAGCGCTACCAGCGACTGCTGCGCGAGGGTAATCCCGAGTATGAGCGCTTGGTCAAGAAGCACAAGGACAAGTGATTGAGTGGAAATAAGAGCGATGAGACAAGTAATCAGAGTCCTGGCTATAGCGACAGTGGTTCTCCTGACGATGATGTTGGGAGAGACTTGCCGTGACGTCTCATCGCAGGGCTTCCCTCAAAGCGAGTATAAGGCCCAAGAATCTTCCCAACCGCCCATTACCGATGACTATGGGATGGTGTTTAACGCGCCTGTACAAGTGCCCACACTGCTGCCCAACCAGTCATTGCGACTGGTAGCGCCCACCAAGTGCCGCACTTCACTCATGCGCACCCAACTGCTCAGGCGTTGCGCCAACCGTCTGAGCACCAACATCTACACACCTCTTGCCTCGACCGGCCAACTCGTCGTCGAGCGCTTAACGGCTCCACTGAGGAGGCACAACCACACAGTGCACTTCTACGTGTTTGAGCTTTGCCGATTGTTGTGTTAGTCCACTAGGGGCGACGTCCCCCCCACTCTATTCTTTTTTCCCTTCATCACCACTGTTTTTTACCAGTGGCGCATGATTGTTGGGCTTGGGCACTTTACTCATGCTCAACAGATAGACTATCTATACACAACAATAACAACACATTATAAAAACATCAATCATTATGGCAAATTTCAATCAACTGACGATGGCTCAAGAATTGTTATCACACAATAATATCAATGTCGTTTCAACAATGTTCGGCTTGAGCAAGAAACTCGTTTATGCCCCAACCGGAGCCACCGTAAAGGTTCACAAGTACAACTACAACCCCGAGGCCGCTGCTCACCTGGAACGAGTCATCGAGAGCGACGGCAAAGGGCTTGCCGCTGCGGTCAAGGCATGCCGCGTGACCAAGCAAGAGATTGGCAACATCGAGCTCGACGCCTGTGTCTCGACCGACAAGCAGTTTGTGGCCCTGCAGGTGCTGCAATTCAGCGACTACTCCTATCATGCCGTCACCCGCGTGGCCTTCTATGAAGGAGAACAGGCCCAACTAGTTGCATCAATTCTAGATTAGAACCATTACAATCATCACCATACCATTAATTTAATAATACCATCAATCATCAATGTTGACAATAGCGATAGTAACCGTCTTTGTTGCGGGATATGCATGTATAGCACTAGAGAGTGTCATCAAGGTCAATAAGGCGGCATCTGCTCTGCTCATGTTCGTCATCTGCTGGACCCTATTCATGATGGCACCGGGATATTATTTTCCTGGTGTTGAAGATGCCGTCGCGGCATCACTCAAGGCCATCGAGGGCAGCCTGGGCGAAACGTCCACTACCCTGTTCTTCCTGATGGGAGCCATGACGATAGTCGAGGTAGTGGATCAAAACGGAGGTTTCAACTTTGTGCGCGACCTGCTGGGAACGACGTCCAAGCGCAAGCTGCTGTGGCGCATCGCGATAATGACCTTTTTCCTGAGCGCCATTCTTGATAACCTCACCACGAGCATTGTCCTGATCATGGTGCTGCGCAAACTGGTGCCGCTGCGCCAGGACCGTCTCATCTATGACGCGATTATCATCATCGCGGCCAACTCGGGCGGCGCCTTCTCACCGATAGGTGACGTGACCACCATCATGCTATGGAACGGCGGCATGATCACTGCAGGCATGACGATCCTGCATCTGCTTCTGCCATCGTTATTGTCAATGGCGATTCCTGCGTTCCTGTTGCAGTTTGGCCTCAAGGGTGATCTGCAGCCAGCGACCGATACCGACCAGCTGACGAGTGAGCAGGAGCTCACGGCCTGGGAGCGCAAGACGGTGTTTGTACTGGGAGTGGGAGGACTGATTTTTGTCCCCGTTTTCCGTTATCTCACCGACCTGCCCCCCTTCATGGGCATCCTGCTAGTCCTGGGCATGTTATGGGTAACGACCGAGTTGTTTTATGCTCACCTCAAGGTCAAGGAGAGCGCCTCGCACCGCGTGGCTCGACTGCTGTCGCGCATCGACATGGCCACGATACTCTTCTTCCTAGGAATTTTGATGGCCGTGAGCTGCCTCAAGCAGATAGGCATCCTCACGACACTCGGCCAATGGCTCGACGATGTTTCGGGCGGCAACCATTACCTTGTCACCGGCATTATCGGCATCATTTCCAGCGTCGTGGATAATGTGCCCCTTGTCGCCGGCTGCATGGGCATGTATCCGCTGGCACCGTCGGGCGACATGGCGGTTGACGGCACCTTCTGGCAGTTGCTGGCCTACTGTGCTGGCGTGGGCGGCTCGATGCTCATCATTGGATCGGCTGCCGGTGTTGTCGTCATGGGCTTGGAAGGCATCTCGTTCGGCTGGTACCTCAAGCGTGTGACACCCATTGTGCTAGCAGGATACCTGGCCGGTATGGTGGGCTACTGGGCCCAGAGCTTGTTGTGATAGCTCACAACAAACAGTCCCCATTAACTATAAAAAAGATGATAAGCAACCTGTTACAGGCCCTATCATCTTTTTTTTCTGTATCGTCATTTATTGACCTGGCAGGGGCGGCGGGGTCATGCGCGCCTGGTCACGGTCATGCAGCTCGTCGATGCGGCGCATCGTGCTCTTGTAAACTCGCCAGATGAGTAGCACAAACAGGATATTGAACACCACCGAAAATGCTGGTGCGGCAATACCCTCGCTGAAGGCCAGCGCATCATACACCCAGTGAATCACGATGGGAACTACCAGGATACACGCGGCTGTCACGTTAGAGCGGTCGCCAAAGTGCCGCTTGCTGTAGAAATAGCCCATAGCGCAGGCAATGGCAAAGTGGGCCGGCACGGCCGTTATGCCACGCACAATGCCCGTTCCCAACCAGTCCTCACTCTGCACGAGATACAGGATGTTCTCGGCTCCGGCAAATCCTAGTCCCACACACGCCGCATAGACGATGCCGTCAAAGTACTCGTCGTAGTAGGGATTGCGGCGCATGAACAGCCACAGCATGAGCAGCTTGGCGCTTTCCTCGGGCAACGCGGCGGCAAACAGGGCCGTCGATATCACCCCGTGAAAAGACCCCAGATCATAGGTAAACAGGCCGACGATACCCAGCAGCTGGGTGATTACCAGCGTGACAAACGTCGATCCCACGCCACACAGGAAGGCCTGGATGAGCATGGGCAATGGCTCGGGGCGCAAGGAGTCCTTCTGGTAGATCCACCAGCCCAGGATGGCCACCGGTATCAATGCGGTGATAATTATCAATAACATAACTTTGCTTCTTGTTTTTTTAAAGATACACCCGACGAGGCCCTCTTGGCAACCTCTATCGGGTGTAGCTCTTCTATAGTTGGCTGGCTTGGTGTTACAAGGCCAGGCGGAAGCCTAACGAATAGTTGCGGCTACCGGGTGCCTCATAGTTGCGGACGGTCACGCGCAAGTCCTTGCCAGTGCTATACCAACCGCCACCACGGGTCACGCGGCGTGTTCCGGCCTCGGGACCAACGGGATCAACCTGAGCATCCTCGCTGTAGCTGCCATACCAGTCGCTGCACCACTCATTCACGTTACCGCTCATGTCGTTCAGGCCCAGTTCATTGGCATGCTTGGTACCGACAACATGAGTGCCATACTCGGGGCTATCGGCGCCAACACCATAGCTGTTGAAATAGTACCATGCCACCTCATCGGGATTCTCACTGCCAGCATATAGCGTGCCAGCGGCCTTGTTACCTCCACGGGCTGCATACTCCCACTCGGCCTCGGTGGGCAGGCGGAAGCTCTTACCGGTGAGCACGTTCAGGCGAGCGATGAATTCTTGACAGTCCTCCCAGCTCACTTGCTCAACAGGACGCTGCAGGTCGCCGGTGAAGCTGCTGGGATTGGTTCCCATAACGGCTTGCCACAATTCCTGGGTTACCTCGGTCTGGCCGATGCTGTAGGGCGAGAGGGTCACCTCATGGGCAGGCAGCTCATCGATGTTGGCGACGCCACTCTCGACCATCACCGAGTCAACGCCCATCGTGAATGTTCCACCCTCGACGGGCACCATCATGAACGACACGCCGTTGACGGTGAACATGCCGGGAATGATGTTATAATTCTGCATGCGCTCGATAAAGGAATTGGCGGCGATCTTCAACTCGGCAAAATTATCATCAAGCACCGAGCTGCAGTCGAGCAACAGCATAACCAGAGCGCTGGAATAGGTGCTCTCGATATCGGGCAGACGGCTCACCGTGAACTCGGTGCTGGCCTCCCATGCGCCCAGGGCATCCACCCAGTACCACTCCTGGATGTTCTTCTTCTCGATGCGCTCCTCGCTATCGAGCTGGATGCCGTCAAACACCAGCGAGACAAACATGCCATCGACGCTCGTGGCAGCCACGCTGTCGCCAGCGGTGCACGTCAAGCCATGATAGGTAATGTTGGTCAAGCTGCGGGTCTTCAACGAGAAGGTTCCCTCGATATAGACCTCTGACTCGGCAACTGTGCTCTCGTCCACCTCATCGAGGGTGAAACGGATGCGCGTTCCGGTTCCCACACCGGGGAATACTAGCGTCAATGTCTCGGACATGTTGCGGCGAACCAGATCCTCGGCAATCTCCTGGAAGCGGGTGTTCACCTCGCTCATGTTGTTTACCTCCATCGCCTTGGTCGAGTCGCTTGACAGGGCATACAGGTTGGAACGGAACTGGGTCGTGTCACGCACGTTGTCGTTGAGCAGGCCCACCGTGTAGGCCTTGACAGAACGACCATACACGCGCTGGTCGGCGATGCGGGCACTCAGCGCCTGGGCATACTCGGCCTCGGTATCATACTTGTCGGTCATCATTAGCGAGCCCTGGTCCAGCCCCTCGGTGAAGGTCACCACAGCGACATTCTGCAGGTTCTGGGGATACTGAGCCGCGTTGAGCTCATCAAGAGCCTTGTCCACCGAGTAGTACAGCAAGCGGCCAGGCTGAGTCGTGAGCGAGCCCACAAACTCGTTAAAGCCGCCCACCGTCGTCGAGTCGAGAAACGCTATCGGCTTGCTCGTGAGCGTCTGGTTGTAGCCAATCACGCCCATATACATGCCCACCTCGGCAGTAGGCACGACGGGACCTCTCAAGATAATATCAATCAGGTAATTGATGTCCGACAGATTGATCTCTCCGTCACCATTCACGTCACACTTGGTGTCATAGGGGCCACCCAGCACAATGTTAATAACAGCATTGATGTCGGCAATATTCACGTCGCCGTCGGCGTTCACGTCGCCCTCAATGTTGCTCGAGTAATAGCGCGGGCCAGCCAGCGCTATCGCTGTTGATAATAGCATCAACGAAAAAAGCGTAGTCAGTCTCATTTTGGTTGAATAATGTAATAATTTATTTTTAATTGTTGATAATTTCCACACATTTGAAAATTGCTATCGTCATCATATATATCCAAAAATAATCTACAAAATTAAACATTAATCCCCAATCACACAAATTTTAAGCACAATAGTTATTAACATTTTTGACACCGTTTTTCATATTTTCATCCACTGGTAAAAAGCACGACAAGAAATCAAGAAATTGTCATTGTTTTCGCCCCATTTATGGTCAGTTCACATATTTTGATTATCTTTGCCGATTAGAAACAAAAGCATCATGGCTTATGAACAGATTTGTAGAACTGATTCCCCAACAGCGAGATAAATATGGCGAGCGCGAGGCACTACGCTTCCGCGACTACAGGACACAGATATGGTCGTCCATCACCTGGAACGGATTTGCCGACATGATTGATCGCGCTGCTGGCGCGTTGCTATCTGGCGGCGTCGAGGCCCACGGGCGGGTGTGCCTGTTCACCCAGAATTGTCCCGAGGTGCTCATCACCCACTTTGGCGCCTTCTATAACCGCGCCATCCCCGTGCCCATCTATGCCACGAGCAGCCGCGACGAGGTGGCCTATATCGTCAACGACTCGGGTGCGACCATCCTGTTCGTCGGCGACCAGGGCCAGTATGACATCGCTCGACAGGTCATCGGCGAATGCCCCACACTCAAGTTCATCGTCACCCTCCACCCCGATGTCAAGCACGACGCCGATGACAAGTCATCACTCACATGGGACGAGTTCCTGCTCACCGGTGACAAGTTGCGCGGCGAGCTGCTCGACGAGCTCGAGGCCCGCAAGCGGGCCAGCGTCCCCGATGACACGATGTACCTCATCTACACATCGGGCACCACCGGCGTGCCCAAGGGCGTGATGCTAACCCACAGTAACATGAGCGCCGCTATGGACGACCACCTGGAGCGTTTTGACAGCTTTATCGACGACCAGTCCGACGTGTCGTTGAGTTTCCTGCCCTTCAGCCACGTGTTTGAGCTGGGATGGACCATGGTGTGCCTGATTGCCGGCATACGCGTCGCCATCAATTACAATCCCAAGGAGATACAACGTGCCGTCAAGGAGGTACAACCCAACTACATGTGCAGCGTGCCACGCTTCTGGGAGAAAGTCTATACCGCCATCAACGACAACCTGCAAAGCGCCAAGCCCGTCGTGCGCATGATGGTCAAGCAGGCCATCCGCGTGGGCAAGACCCGTAACATGAAATACGCCCGCATGGGCAAGAAGGCTCCAGCCATTATCGAACAGCAGTACCAGTACTTCGAGAAGAAGGTGTTCAAGAAACTGCGCGGCGCCATCGGCGTGACCGACGGTAAACTCTTCCCCACCGCCGGCGCGATGCTCAGCGACAACATCACCGAGTTCCTGCACGCCGTGGGCATCAACATCTGCATCGGCTACGGCCTGAGCGAGACCAACGCGTCGGTCAGCTTCTTTACCAAGCCCGGATGGACCCTCGGCACCGTGGGAATGCCCATCTCGAGCATTCAAGTCAAAATCGGCGACCAGAACGAGATCCTCGTCAAGGGTCCCACTGTGATGAAGGGCTACTACAACAAGCCCGAGGAGACAACCCGCGCCATCGATGCCGACGGCTGGTTCCACACCGGCGACTGTGGTGAGCTGGCACCCACCGGCGAAATTTACCTCACCGAGCGGCTCAAGGACCTGTACAAGACCAGCAACGGCAAGTACATCGCTCCACAGGTGCTTGAGACCATGCTGGGACAAGACAAGTTCATCGAACAGGTTGCCGTCATCGGCGACGGCCGCAAATACGTCTCGGCGCTCATCGTGCCCGACTTTGAGGAGCTCAAGGCCTATGCCCAGAAGAAACACATCGAGCACCACACCATCGAGGACCTGGTCAACAATGCAGACATTCGCAAGATGATTGAAGGCCGCATCAACGACTATCAGAAGGGCTTGGCCAGCTACGAGCAGATCAAGCGATTTGTGCTGCTGCCCAAAGCCTTCACCATGGAGAGCGGCGAGTTGACCAACACCCTGAAGATCAGGCGAGCCGTCATCAACAAGCGCTACCGCCCGTTGATCGACGCCATGTATGCCGCCGATTACCGCAAAAAGAAAGACAAACAAGAATAATGATTACTCAAGAACAACTCAAGGAACTACAACAACGCAAGGACGACCTGAAACGCTATCTGGACATCGATGGCAAGAAAATCGAGGTCGAGGAAGAAGAGCTGCGAACCCATGTGCCCGACTTCTGGAGCGACCAGAAGGCTGCCGAGGCGCAAATGAAGAAAATCAAGTCTCTGCGCAACTGGATCAACGGCTGCGAGGAAGTGGAGCTGGCCGTCGATGAAGTCGCCACAGGCTTTGACTTTGTCAAGGAAGGGCTCGTCGAGGAAAGCGAGCTCGACGCCCTGTACTCCAAGGCCCTGGCCCTGCTCGAGAAACTAGAGCTGCGCAACATGCTTCGACACGACGAGGATAAGATGGACGCCATACTCAAGATCAACTCGGGAGCTGGCGGCACCGAGAGCCAGGACTGGGCCTCGATGCTCATGCGCATGTACCTGCGATGGTGCGAGCGACACGGCTACAAGACGGCCATCGAGCACATTATCGACGGCGATGAGGCCGGCATCAAGAGCGTGACCATCAGCATCGAGGGTGACTTTGCCTACGGCTACCTCAAGAGCGAGAACGGCGTGCACCGCCTGGTGCGCGTCTCGCCCTACAACGCCCAGGGCAAGAGGATGACCTCGTTTGCATCGGTCTTCGTCACCCCGCTCGTCGACGACACCATCGAGATCACGCTGGATCCCGCCAGAATCTCGTGGGACACCTTCCGCAGTGGCGGCGCCGGCGGACAGAACGTGAACAAGGTGGAATCGGGCGTGCGCGTGCGCTACCAGTACAAGGACCCCTACACCGGTGAGGAAGAGGAAATTCTCGTCGAGAACACCGAGACGCGCGACCAGCCCAAGAACCGCGAGAACGCCCTGCGCAACCTGCGCTCCATCCTCTACAACAAAGAGCTCGAGCACAGGCGTGAGGAGCAGCGCAAGGTCGAGGACAGCAAGAAAAAGATTGAATGGGGCAGCCAGATTCGCAGCTACGTCTTTGATGACCGCCGCGTCAAGGACCATCGCACCAACCACCAGACCAGCGACGTGGGAGGCGTCATGGACGGCGACCTGGACGAGTTCATCAAGGCCTACCTCATGGAGTTTGCCGAGAGTTAACACATCCACCGATACTCAATAACCCCACGCCACCTCCCCCGAGGCGCTAAGTTACTGTTTTACTAGTGTTTTTCTAATTGAGGGAAAAATGAACGATAAATTCACGATTGTCAAGGTGAGCGGTAAAATCGTCGAGAGAGCCGACGAACTGCGCACTTTTGTCAAGGCCTTTGCAGCCATCAAGGGCAAGAAAATGCTCATCTTCAGCGGAAACATGATGGCCCAGGAGATAGGCAATAAACTGGGCATCAAGACCAAGCTCATCAATGACCGTCCCGTGGTCGACGCTGGCACGCTCAAGCTGCTCACCATGGTCTATGGCGGGCTGGTAAGCCGCCTGTTCGTCTCGCTGCTGCAAGGCAACAAGGTCAACGCACTGGGCGTCACCGGAGCCGACATGAACCTGGTCACCAGCGCAAAGTTGCCCAACAGCAAGCTCGGTGACACGGGACAGGTGCGCCACGTCAACACCGAGGGCATCGCCCAACTGCTCGACATGGGCATCGTGCCCGTGCTGGCCCCCATCACCCACGACGGACGTGGCAACCTACTGTTCAACGAGACCGACTCGCTCGCCGCCGAAATCGCCCGCGCGCTAGCCCTGCGCTACGACATCACGCTCATCTATTGCTTTGAGAAAAAAGGCGTGCTGCTCAACCCCCACGACCCCGACAGCGTTGTGCCCGAGCTGCGACGCACACGCTACAAGGCCCTGCGCGAGATGGACATCATCAAGGACTGGTTTGTCAACAAGATCGACAACGCCTTTGTCGCCATCGACAACGGCGTGAAAGAGGTCATCATCACCAGCCCTGCCCAGCTGGGAGACATCGGCAAGGGGACGCACATCAAGGGCTGACGATGCGCCCCAGCTCTCCTTTACAGCCACATGCCACGTTTGTTGGCACGCTATTTGCAAGAAATCATCACGATAGTACTTTTTTACTCATAGATTAAAACTTAAAATTCAACACAGACAATGAAGGTTGCAATTGTTGGCGCCAGCGGCGCTGTGGGACAAGAATTCATGCGTGTCCTCGATGAACAGAACTTCCCTGTGACTGAACTCGTGCTGTTTGGCTCCGAACGCAGTGCCGGACGCATTTTCACCTTCCGCGGCAAGGACCATGTGGTCAAACTCTTGCAGCACAACGATGACTTCAAGGACATCGACATCGCCTTTGTGGCCATGGGAGCAGGGCCGGCCCGCGAGTTTGCCCCCACGATCACCAAGCACGGCTGCATCATGATTGACAACAGCAGCGCCTTCCGCATGGACGACGACGTGCCTCTGGTGGTCCCCGAGGTCAACGGCGAGGATGCACTGAACACTCCTCGCAACATCATCGCCAATCCCAACTGCTCGACCATCATCATGGTCGTTGCCCTCAAGCCGCTCGACGACCTGTCACACATCAAGAACGTGCAGGTGGCCACCTACCAGGCAGCCAGCGGCGCCGGCATGGAGGCGATGTATGAACTCGCGTTGCAGACCAGCGAGATTGCCGTGGGCAAGGAGGAGTTGACCGTGCGCCACTTCCAGCACGAGTTGGCCTATAACGTGATTCCCCACATCGACATCTTCCAGGACAACGACTACACCCGCGAGGAGATGAAGATGGTCAAGGAGACCTGCAAAATTATGCACAGCGACATCCGCGTGAGCGCCACCTGCGTGCGCGTGCCCGTCATGCGAGCCCACAGCGAGGCCGTGTGGATCGAGTGCGAGAAACCCATCACCCCCGAAGAGGCCCGCGCAGCACTGCAGCTGGCACCCGGCATCGTCGTCGTTGACGACCCCCGCAACAACCGCTACCCCATGCCCATCGACTGCTCGGGCAAGGATCCAGTCTATGTGGGACGCATACGCGAGGACACCAGCAGCGACAACGGCCTGACATTCTGGCTCTGTGGCGACCAGATCAAGAAGGGTGCCGCCCTCAATGCCGTCCAGATTGGCCAGTATCTCATCGCCCACCGCAAGAAGTAACAACACTTTAAAAGATTCGACTATGTCAAAACAACAACAACCTAACATCAAGCAGACCATCATCGGAGTTTCCATCATCTGCGCCTTCATTCTGGCCCTGGTAGCTGCCATCATGTTTGGCTACCCACGCTACAAGGTGTGGCAACAAGAGATGGACGGCAAGGCCGAGTTTGCCAAGGCAGAGCAGAACCGCAAAATCAAGATTGAGGAAGCCAAGGCCAACCTTGAGGCAGAAAAGCTGAATGCTCAAGCCGAAATCGAGCGCGCCAAGGGTGCCGCCAAGGCCATCGAGATTGAGAACGGCAGCATCACGCCCACCTACATCCAGTACCTGTGGGTACGCCAGCAGGCCGACTTGGGCGACAAGACCGTCATCTACATCCCCACTGAGGGCAACCTGCCCATCCTGGAGGCTGGCCGCGGGAAATAATACAACCCTGACCACCGGGCCGTGTCCCGGTCCCGACCGACAAACATGCCATCAATTGTGGTGCACACACCGCGATTGATGGCATTGATTATATGTATGCGACTGCGTTATTATCACCCAAAATGATGATGCTTGTTGTTTTTTTTCATAATTATAAGTGATTTTTTTACAATAGGAAACATGGTAATTTTGCACCCGATTAATAATACATTAGCATGGTTAAGAAATTACTTTTTTCATCACTGATGTGTCTTGCGGTGGGAACCGCTAGCATGAATGCCGATAACCTGCTGGAGAAGAAGCAGGCCGACGGCGAGCAACAGCCCACAACCGAACAGGCCGAAACGGCCAAGCACCGCTTGACCATTGGCGGATATGGCGAGGCCGTAGCCAGCCGCATGTTCTACAGCAACAATTACAAGCGCTACACCAGCGCCGACCTCCTGACTTCATCACTTTTTTCCGCCATCAAATAGCGGTTATTGAAAATCAAT
>CAMJJG010000033.1 GCA_946406035.1 uncultured Prevotellaceae bacterium | reverse complement strand
AATTTGTCATATTGTGAGCCGAAAAGCGATGCAAAATTACAACCACTTTTTATACTGACCAAACATTTTTGGAACTTTTTTTGAAAAAAATTTCGCTTTTTCTATAACCAGTTGATTATCTTGCAGTTCTGATTTTAGAAAATTTTGGCCCCATTTCATGCTATTAATTTTCATAGCCGAAATGGGGCCGATTTTTTATTCTTTCTCGCGGCAATAGGGCAAATACCGCATCAAGCATTTATCTGGACCGTGATGCCTGCATCACGGAATCGCCGCGCTATGCGTTCGAGCTCCTCTTTAGTCACTTTCTCGAGGTTTTCGGCCGGAGTCTTGCGGTCAATACTGTAAAGCATCACCTCACGGGGCTTGATTTGCAGGTAGGCACTCAACAGGGCATCCAGTTCCTCATCGGTAGTGTTGTCAATGTGCTCCCCCTCAAACTCGCCCCTTACCATGATGGTTTGCACCACACACTGGCCACTGAATTTCTTCAGGTCGGCAATGACACCTTCGGGCAGGCAGTTCGGGGAACCCGGTCGATTAAGGATCCTGAATGTGCGAGGCATGGCGCTATCAAGCTTCAAGATATTATTATCGACCTTGAGCAGGGCTTCGGCAACTTGCTGCTTGCCAGCCATCGTTGAGTTGCTGAGTACCGACACCTTGGCATCGGGGTAATAAGCGGTGCGCAACCTGAGCACATCTTCAACCACCTTCTTGAACTCGGGATGCAGGGTGGGCTCGCCGTTACCCGAGAACGTGATCACATCAAGGGTCTCGCCCTGGGCCTTCATCTCCTCGAGCTTGCGCTTGAGTTGTTTCTTGACGGTATCGCGACTGGGCACGCCGTCCTTGCCGGGGCCCTGGGCGTTAAAACCAGCCTCGCAGTAGAGGCAATCAAACGAACATATCTTGCCATCGTTGGGCATCAGGTTGATACCTAGCGACATTCCCAATCGGCGGCTGCGAATAGGTCCGTATATCGTTGAGTGGAACAGTACAGTTTGCATATCTTCAGTTTTTACTAGTTGTTGGTATTATTATATATACATTATATATTAAAGGATGTTCATCTGCTGCAAGATGTCGGTAACGTCGATATGAGACAGGGTGCGGCGCTGCTGCAGGGCATCGGCAAACGAGTCCATCGCCTTGCGCACGCGTGGATTGGCAAACAGGCGGGAGAGGCTCTCAAAGGCCTCGTCGAAAATCGGCTCTACCTCGTCGCGCTCGAGCTGGCAGTATTCGCGTCCGTCCTCGCACGCTGCATTGAACAACTGGTCACGCAGTTGCACGTCAACACGCTCGTTGTCGAGCACCATGCGTCGACACAGGGCATTGGCGATGGCCAAGCCCACGCTGATGCGGTAATGCCCCAGGATGTACTGCCAGGCACCGCGGGGAGACAAGCGCGGGTTGCCGGCGAAATTAAACTCGGGTGTGAACTGGATGCTTGCCTGGTCGCCATCTAGAGTGATGGCCGTGTACAGGTTGTCGGCTTCAAACACCGACAGGCCAAGCGCCATTCCTGCTACACCGTAACTCTTGTCCAGTTCATCGCGATATTTTATCATTAGTTTGTCTGCCATATCTCTCGTTATTTACGGCCAAAATCGGCTGGTATCTCGCCCCAATCCCTGGTGTTCCACTTGAGTAACGCGTTGCGCCAGGTGTGGGTCGCCAGCCACCGCTCGGCGCGGCCAATGATGCCGAACAGGCTGGCATTGGCATCGGTTCGGGTCAGCTTGGTGCGGCATTGCTTGGCTCTGATCCAGGCCATAGCTGTCATGCTGTCGCTGTAGATTGCCGTGTGGTCATTGCCCTGGTTACTAAACAGTGCCAGCGCATGGACGATGGCCAGAAACTCGCCAATGTTGTTGGTAGCATCGGCAAAGGGGCCCGCATGAAACACTTCGGCACCGGTCGGCACATCCACGCCACGATACTCCATCATGCCTGGATTACCGGCACAAGCGCCATCGACTGCGATGCTGTCACGCACAATGCCGGGGATTGCCTCATAGTTGATATATTCACGCGGTGCGCGGGCTATGGCCCTGATCACGTCCATCTCGTCAAGGTCGTTACGGAAGGCTTCGACAGCCTCTTGCTGGGATTTGAAAGCCTTGTAACGGGCGCCAGGGAACCCCTTGACCCGTAACTCACATTCTGCCCATGAGTCACAGATGCCCGGCTCGGTTCCCCGCCACACTACATACCACTTGCGCTTGTCACTTGCCATGAATATCAATCCCTCTCGGTTATAGCGGCAAAATTACATCAAATTTCCCACATTGGCAAATCACGACCTGGACCGTAACAACCGCGCGAGGCGGCGCGCCGTCATCGTGGTGGCCTCGGCCGTTTCGATATCGGTGGAATCAAATTGCACTTGGGCGGCGCTATAGTAGGGAGTGCGGTCTTCAAGTTCGCTCTTTACCAGTGGTAAAATCGCCTCATCGGGCAGGTCTCTGAATTTGGGACGCTTTGACTTCTGCTCTGGCAGCAGCAGGCGTGCAGTAATGCGCTCGGGGCTGGTGGTAAGCCAGACGGTCGTTCCTGCCGCGTTCATCAAGTCCAAATTGCTGCCGTGACAGGGGGTTCCGCCACCACAGCCCACGACAACATCGGTCATCGACGCGACTTGGCGCAGGGCTTTGCTCTCCATCACGCGGAACTGTTCCTCGCCCATTTCCCGAAAGATGCTCACTACAGCCATGCCACACATGGCCTCGACACGCTCATCAAGGTCAATGTAGGGCACATTCAACTCGCGGGCAAGAGCCTCGCCCAGGGTGGTCTTGCCACACCCCATATAGCCAATGAGAAAAACGGGCTTCATCACAGCCATCCTGCCTGGCGATACCATGCGATGGCCTCGTGGATGCCTTCTCGCAGCGAATACTTGGCCCGGAAACCAAAATCGCGCTCAGCGTCACTGGTATCGCACTGCCAGTTGCGTTGTTTCAATATCTTGAACTTGTCTCGATTGAGGGTGCTCGCCTTGAGCGTGACCTTGCCCCACCACTCGGCAATGTTACACACCATCTTGACCAGCCACAGCGGGCAAGTAACGGGGATGACCGTTTTTTTGCCCAATTCCTCACACACGATTTGGCGGAATTCCTGCTGGGTATAGGCGCGATCCTCGCTGATGAAGTAGGACTTGTAAAGGGGACCCTTCTCTAGTGCGTTCATGACACCCTGGGCCAGGTCTTTGACATAGATAAAGGTGAGCATCTGCTTCTTGAAGCCCACGCTGAAGTCAAATCCTCGCTTGATGCTCTTTATCATCAAGAAATAATCCTTCTCGTGCGGGCCATAAACGCCAGTACAACGGAATATCGTGTAGGGGAACCCCTCAAGGCTCCTCAAGTAGGTCTCGGCCTTGAGTTTGGACACGCCATAGAAGGTGTTGGGAAGCGGGATGTCGGTAGACACAAAGGGCCTATAATCCTTCTCGTCACCGGGTCCCATGACGCTCAGGCTGCTCATCATCAAGAAAACGTCGGGAGTCAGACTCGTGGATCTCAACGCGTCGGTGAGCGCCTTGAGGTAACCGAAGTTCACCTGCTCAAAACTGAGGTAATTGGTGCTCTTGGTCACTCCCAGGTTGTGGACGATATAGTCCCACCGTCCCCACTCGCCTGCATGATCACGCAGTGTTTCCTCGAGCCGGTCCTGGTCCTCATAATCCAGTTCAATGAAGTGGATGCGCTCGTCTTGCAGAAATTCGCGGCTTGTGGTTGAGCGCACGGCAGCCCACGTGTCAAAGCCGCGCTTGAGCGCCTCCTCGACGAGGAATCCGCCGATGAAACCGCCGGCACCTGTAATCAGGATACTTTTTCTCATCAATCTTGTTTCTGCTGTGTTTCTTGAGCGGTCTTGCGGGCTATGGCCAGCTTGGTCGCCTTGGTCTTGTGTTCATAGTTATGCTCGACGGCTTCTATCACGTGCCGGGCAATGTATTCGGGTTGGATATTCTTCAAGCACCTGAAGTCGCCATACTTGCATGGTTTGTCGCCCGTGATCGAGCAGGGACGGCAATCCATGTCGAGCTGGATGTCATCCTCCACCACCTGGTTGTAACCCAGGTAGCCACAGGCTGGCGAAGTGGGTCCCCAGATGGTCATTGCCTGCAAGTCGACCAGCGATGCCAGATGCATGTTGGCCGACTCCATGGTGAGCATCAAGTCACACTTGCCCAGAAGGGCATACTCGTCGATGAACTTGTGCTTGACCTCGGCCATCGATACCACGCGGGGATACTTGCGAGCGATAGGCCTCAAGGCAATCTTCTCGGCCTTGCCGCCCCCCATCAGGAAAATCCAGTAATTCTCGTGTTGGCACAGTTGGGCGATCACTTCCTCCATCAGTTCCAGTGGATAAGCCTTCTGGCGATGTGACGAGAAAGGCGAGATCGCGATCCAGCGTTGACCGGGCTCTTTCTTGGGCACAATGGGACTCTCGGGCCAGTTGCGGCCCTCATACAGGGTCGTAAAATCGTCGGGTGTCGCTAGACCTAGCTGCTGGAACACGTGCCGGTAACGGTCGTGGATGGGGGTGACGGGCTCGTTGGTCTTGTGATTGACAAGTGCCCGTCGCTTGGCCTTTTCCCTGTCCAGGCGGGCGATTTGCGCACCATGGGCGCGCATCCATGCGTCTATGACCCATGTGCCCGTCACGTTGTGCAAGTCGGCGACAGCATCGATATCATATAGTTTGTGTAACTGTTTGGCCAGCTTCAGCAAGCCGAACAGCCCGCTGTGGTTCTCGTTCACGTCAAAGTCCACCACCTTGAGGTTGGCTGGACGATCATGGAACATCGAGGCTGGCCATTTCTTGGTGAGCATGACAAAACGGGTATCTGGATTGGCTTTGCACACGGGATATAGGACGGGTATCGACATCGCCACATTGCCCAGCACCGACAGGCGGATGACAAGCACATTCTTATGTTTCTTGATATTCACAGACATATTGCACAAGATTCATCATTTCTAATCACTTGGCAAAGTTATAAATAATCGTTGGAATATGCAAGAAACAATCCTTTATTTACCCTCCACGATGTCCACCACTCGCTGAACGATGCTCTCGGGGACGATATTCCTCATGCAGCGGTAATCGCCATGCTTGCACCCGCGCTCGCCATAGATGGAGCACGGGCGACAATCCATGTCGAGCTGGATGTCATCACTGCTGTCCTGTCCGTAGCCCAGGAATCCGCACTGTGGCGCTGTTGCCCCCCAGATGGTCACAGCCTTCAAGCCCATCAGCGATGCCAGGTGCATGTTAGCCGAGTCCATCGTGAGCATCACGTCACACTTGCCCAGCAGGGCATATTCGTCGACGAAGCCATGCTTGACCTCGGCCATCGACGTCACCCGCTGGTACTTGCGGGCGATGCCACGCAGGGCGATTTTCTCTTTCTTGCCGCCACCCATCATGAATATCCAGTAATTCTCGTGCCGTGACAACCCGGCGACAACTTGTTCCATGAGATCCAGTGGATAGACCTTGCCCTCGTGGGCCGAAAATGGTGATATGGCTATCCACCGCTGCATAGGATCCTTCTTAATCACGAGGGGACTCACGGGAAGCGGCTTGCCATCATAGAGCCGTGTGAAATCGGCAGGGGCCGACAATCCCAACAGCTCAAACACTTGGCGGTAGCGATCGATGGTGGGTGTGACAGGTTCGGCACTGCGGTGGGTAATCAGGGCCTTGCGGCGGGTGCGCTGCTTGTCCAGGTGAACCACGGGAAGGCCTCTCATCCTGAACCTAATGCTCATAATCCTGGTGCGCAACACGTTGTGCAGGTCGGCAACCGCATCGATCTCATATTCCTTGCACAGGCGTCCAGCCAACTTCATCAGCCCCAAGAAGCCCTTGTATTCTTGTGTGACATCAATGCCCACGACCATGAGGTTGGCGGGACAGTCATGGAACATCGAGGCTGGCCACACCTTAGTCAACATGACAAAACGCGTGTCGGGGTTAGCGCGGCACACGGGGTACAGCACGGGAATGGTCATCGCCACGTCGCCCAGTGCCGACAGCCGCATCACCAGCACATTGCGCAGCGGCTTGTCACTTCTTGCCATACAGGACGGGGTTGGTCTCGGGGTCATTATACATTTTCATCTGCATGTACACCTTCATGAACTTGCGGCCCGCGGCGATGTCGTCCAGCAGCTGGTCGATGGCGGTTGTCAAGTCGGAGCGTTGCTCGAGTAACACGGTCAATTTGGCTTGGCACTTGGCAATGTGGCTGGCAGGGGCGTCGGTGCGCTGCGTCTGCTCACGCATGTGCCATATCTTCAGGGCCAGTATCGACAAGCGGTCGATAGCCCACGCCGGGCTCTCGGTATTGATGGTCGCACCGGGCTGCACGGTCACCGTGGCATACTGCTGGCGAAAGTAACTGTCTATTTCCTCGACCAAGTCGGTGCGGTCTTGATTGCTGCGGTCGATGCGACGCTTCAGCGCCAGCGCGGCCAAGGGGTCTATCGCCTCATCACGGATGATGTCCTCAAGGTGCCACTGCACGGCGTCAATCCAGTTCTTATGAGCCAGGCTGCTTTCTATCGTGCCCGAGCCGTAAGGATTGTCAAACTGGGCATCAACATCATCGGTGACGTGGTACAGCTTCACGACCTGGTCAAATATCTCATTACATTTGCTTGCGAATGTCATTTTATCATTGAGTTTACTGGGTTTTTAGTTTCTATTATTCGTCGACGCGCTCTCCCAGCAGTGTGGCGCTCGAGGCGCTGAGCACACGGCACATCACCTTATCTCCAGGCTTCTCGCCACTGGCGGGAAAGACGATGACCTTGTTCTGAGGCGTGCGCCCGAACATGTCGTCGCGGCTGCGCTTGCTATAGCCCTCGACCAGCACTTCAAATGTCTTGCCCACATCCTTGCGGTTGCTGCACAGCGACAGCTCATTCTGCAGGGCAATCATGCGGTTGAGGCGGTCGATTTTCACATCCTCGGGGACGTTATCGGGCAGGTTCTTGGCGGCAAAGGTGCCAGGACGCTCACTGTACTTGAACATGAACGCCGAGTCAAAGCCCACCTCGCGCATCAGCGACAAGGTCTCCTGAAAGTCCTCCTCGGTCTCATTATGGAAACCTGTAAACATGTCGGTAGAGATGCCGCAGTCGGGCATGGCGGCACGGATGCGGGCAATGCGGTCCAGATACCACTCGCGGGTGTACTTGCGATTCATGAGCTTCAACACCTTGTTGCTGCCGCTCTGCACCGGCAGATGGATGTGGTTGCAGATGTTGGCGTGACTGGCCATCGTGTCGATAATGGCGTCGCTCAGGTCCTCGGGGTTGCTCGTGGTAAAGCGCACGCGCATCTCGGGAGCGGCATCGGCCACCATGGCCAGCAGCTGCGCCAGGTCAACGGGTGC
Source organism: uncultured Prevotellaceae bacterium (assembly GCA_946406035.1). Lineage (GTDB taxonomy): Bacteria > Bacteroidota > Bacteroidia > Bacteroidales > Muribaculaceae > Sodaliphilus. The sequence continues at coordinate 20,613 of CAMJJG010000033.1, read as the reverse complement.
ACCGCCATCCTGTGGCTTGTAGAGGTAGGAATTGACGTTCTGGCCCAGCAAGGTCACCTCCTTGAAGCCGCGTGCCTGCAAGTCGGCCAGCTCGCTCATGATGCTCTGTGGCTCACGGCTGCGCTCGCGGCCGCGGGTATAGGGCACAATGCAGTAGGTGCAGAAGTTGTTGCACCCCCTCATGATGCTGATAAAACCGCTCACCTTGCTTCCCGCCACTCGCGACGGGATGATGTCGCGATAGGTCTGGGTTGTCGACAGCTCGGTGTTAATGGCCTTCTCGCCGCGCTCGGCCAGACCGATGAGCGACGGCAGCTCCAGATAGGCGTCGGGGCCGGCCACCAGATCCACTTCATGCTCGGCAATGAGCACTTCCTTCATGCGCTCGGCCATGCACCCGATGATGCCGACGATGAGCCGACGCTGACGCCTGTGGCGCAATGCGTTCAACTGGTTGAGGCGCGAGAAGATCTTCTGCTCAGCATTGTCACGCACCGAGCATGTGTTGATCAGTATGGCGTCGGCCTCGTCAATCGACCCACACGTCTCATAGCCCGCCATCTTCATCACCGTGGCCACGACCTCGCTGTCGGCCACGTTCATCTGGCAGCCATATGTCTCCAGCAACAGCCGTTTTGGGGCATCGCCCTGGCCATCATATTTCAGTTTCATTGCCATGTCATTCAGCAGTTTTTTACGTTATTAAGGCCACAAAGTTACTAATTTTTCTGCCACGACACCACGTTTTCGCCCTGCTTCTCATCAAAAAGGGAGGAAAGCCCCTCGGCCCCCTCCCTTTTCAGGATAATGATGATGAAATAATTATTGGATAGTGTTTATCATCTTTTTAGAAGAAGTCGTGCCGTCGCTGTAACGGATCACCATCACGTTAAAGCCGTCAAAGGCCGTGCTGCTCTTCTGTCCTGCCAGGTTGTAATACTCGACAGCAACCACATTCTTTGCTCCGCCCATTACCTCGCTCACGCCAGTAAACGAGGTTCCTCGCTTGGCGGCAAGAGCCGGGTTGATGGCTAAGCGGTATTGAGGATATACTCCAAAGTACTCTACCACATCATAGTCAAGGATGGGCAGCAGGTAACCAATATTGTCACTGGGGTATCTCCTCGGGCCACTCTGGTCATAATAGCTATCGTAGGTGTCAACAGGCGAGAAATAGTGCTTGTTTTCAATGTCGTCATAGAGTTCGTCCCATTTATAGAACTGCTCGCCATGGTGGTCGATCATTTGAACCACTGCATCCTTGACAATTGCGCTGATGCCGTCACGGCACATCTCAAAAGTAGCCTTCAGCCTGATCATGTTCATGAACTCGTCGGTGTTGGTACCCGTGTAGCTGTAAATCCTCACTTTGGACTTGAGCTCATAGGTTTCTCCAGTATTGTCGGTGAAATCATATTTCACGTTATAGACCACGTTATCGTCACCCGACGGAATCACATAATTGACATTGCACACCTCGTTGCGCTTGGGGGGAATAACAAACACATGATCCTGCTTGACAAAATTGAGCAGATAATACTCGTTGAGCTCGGTTTCAACGACCTCGCTGGTCAGCTTGGGCAACTGGTCGGCCATGATGGTGGGGTTCAAGTAGGCCACGGCAAGGCGGTTGTTATTCATGATAAAGTCGCAAAAGTCGCCCTTGATCGAACCAGGCTCTATCACATGACCCAGATAGTCGGCCTTGGGCATATCATCCCACACGGCTTTCATCTCGGGGTCGAGGCGAATGGCAATCCAGTCATAGTTGGTAAACTTTTTGGCACTACTCAATACTTGTCCTTTAGCCACTTGATCGGCCGTGGGCTCGGGGAAGGTGTAGGTCTTGCTGGACTCGATACTGCGGCAATAGATCACGCCCTCACCGCTGTAGTTTCCATCATCGCCACTGTACCTCACCACTACCATCGGCGTGGTAACCGTCCACTTGAAGCCGCGGAAGGTGCCGTATGCGTCAGCAAGACCGCTCGCGATGGTTCCATCGCGCATGTAGATATCATCAATAGCAAGATACTGGTTGTCGATACCATAGTTGCGGTTGGTGAAAGTATAGGACAGCTCGGGGCCGTTGATTACACAAACCTGGTCAAATCCGCCCAGATCACCGTAGTTATTACCCCATGCCTCTATCGCTTGCTTTGCCGGCAAGTTAAACTCGCCACACTGGAGCAACACCTCGACATCGAGAGGCTTGTTCAACGATTGACCATGGAAACTAAGCATGTTGATGTCGTGGCCATCGTGTTGGCACATCGAGATGGTTGCACCCAAATTCAGGCGCAGCTGGTTATCCACAAACACCTCATCAAGCACAATGCCATTGGGGTCGCTCAACGTCAGGGTGAAACCATCCTTAGCAAACTGTGCCAACTCGAGTGTATTACGATCAATAAATGTAACCTTCACGCCATCGCCTTCAACCGTCTGGCCAGGATTGAAGCTGAGCTCCTTAAAGTAGTTGGTGCGGCCATTCATCATCACAACAGGCTCAATCTTGTCGGCGGTGCCATAGGGGTAGTAGTTGAAGAAGAAATCGCCACCACCGTTGAGCCAAGTGATATCACATGTCTTAGTGTTATCATCGCCATGGTTAGATAAAATCAAACCACCTAGATACACTTCACTATCAGTGAAGGTGTAATTATACCAATTATTCTCATTGTTGACGCTCACATTATCCATCTTGGAGTGGGCCCAACTTTGATCCCATGGGGCTTGACTGTAGGTGCTCCACTTGTACACGGTCGGAGTAAAATCACCGTTGATCGAGCGAACGTATATTATGAAGTCACTAGAATTCACGGTCGTCCCCTCGTAATAGCTGTTAATGGGCAGGAGTGTATATTTGGTGATTTTGTTCTGGCGATCGTCGGTATAACCCGTGTATGAGACATACTTGAAGAAGTAGCAGCCAGGACCCTCAACGCTGATGTTGTTGGTCTTGTCGGCATCACCCGTGTAGTTCACAATAAACGAGAATTGATCACTGTTAAAGTGAACTTTGTAGAACGTTGCCTGGTTTCCCTCATCACCAATGCGGGCAACATTAGCCGTTGTCGATAGCTGGCTACCGGGCCAACCGCCATTCAGTTCTGCGCCTGAGGCATCCCATGCATAAACATTTGGGGCGGCCTCTTGGTCGGCAAGTATATAGAGGTCAACTCCCGATTTGGGTGTCTCAGGAACAATCTCTACCATTGATTTGTTCTGCAGATCTTGCCAATTCACATTACTCAAGTCCGAGAATTTAAACGTAGTCTCGGTCACAAGACCATCCATGTTAATGGCGGCATTTATCCCCATCCAACATAGCGTCATTACTAAAGTGAAAGTAAATCTTCTCATCTTTACCTAAAAAAAATAATAAAAAAATAGTTATTTGTTGATTAATTTGATAATTATTCCATTTAAAGTATTGGTATCTAATCAGTTGGCAAAAAAAATTAACTAATTTTTTGAACAAACGGCGCAAAATTAAACCATTTTTCCAGTATTTAAAGGGGTTTTGAGCATTTTAACGGATAATTTTAATTTTTAAACATATTTTTAGTTATACAAATTTAACCTACTAAATACAATAGTTTTCTATCTGGATTATTTGTTGTTTTGTCATTTTTTGGGACTTAATGGTTGATTTTGTTCAGAAAAACACTACTTTTGTTCTTTACTTATCATCAGTTCTAAGGTAAAAAAGATGAAATCAGACCTCAAAACCAATATCAAGTTCTATCAGGTATCCAGCCGATACTATCGCCCTGGAAACGAAATCGAGCTCGCCTCGCTCACGCGATACGAGAAAGTGCCCACTACTGTCATGGAAAGCCCCAACATGGCGGCACACGAAGCGGCCTGCCGCGTCGCTAGCGTTATCAATGACTGCGTCAACACTTCGGGACGATGCGTCATCGGTTTCGGGTCAGGCAAATATGTGGTCGACGTGTATGACGAGCTCGTGAAGCTCTACTTTGCCGACAAGGTGAGCTTTGCCGACGTTGTTGCCTTCAACCTGAGTGAGTTAACCACCACTGTGGATGACCAGCTAAGCCTGGGCCGCCTCATCAACGAGCGCCTGTATGCCAAGGTGGACATCGATCCCTCACATATCCATGCCCTGGGACAACTCGATGCCAGCGAGAACGCCCACGACCATTGCAAGGCCTACGAGCGCGAGATCATCGATGCCGGAGGCCTAGACCTGGTGCTGTGTGACCTCAACAACGACGGTTCCATCGCCTATAACGAGCCGGGATCGGCCCGCAGCAGCGCATGCCGGCTGATGCTGCTTGGCAGCGATGCGCGCGCACGCGTTGCCGAGGCGTTCCAGTGCGAGGACGTACCCAAGACAGCCATTACACTCGGCATCGGCAACATCCTCACGGCACGCAAGATCATCTGCGTCGCCTGGGAGGAAGATTCTGCCGGAGCGCTCTACAACACCATCGAGGGCAAGATGACCGACCTGGTGCCGGCATCTTTCCTGCAAGTGCATGACGACGTCAACATCGTCGCCGACCTGGACGCTGCGTCGAGGCTCACGCGCATCAGCTACCCCTGGAAGGTGACGTCCTGTGAGTGGGACGACCACCTCATCCGCCGCGCCATTGTGTGGCTTTGTGAACAGACGGGTAAGCCCATCCTCAAGCTCACCAACGAGGACTACAACGACTATGGCCTGAGCGAACTGGTTGCGCTCTATGATTCGGCCTATAATGTCAATATTAAGATTTTCAACGACCTGCAGCACACCATCACGGGGTGGCCTGGCGGCAAGCCCAATGCCGACGACACCTATCGACCCGAGCGCGAGAGACCCTATCCCAAGCGGGTGCTCATCTTCAGTCCCCACCCCGACGACGCGGTCGTCTCGATGGGTGGCACCGTGCGCCGGCTCATTCAGCAAGGCCATGACGTGAGCATCGCCTTGCAGACCGATGCCGACGTCGCCGTGAGCGACGAGGACCTGATGCGCAGCGTCCTGCTCGCCGACAGACTCACCAAGCGCTTTGAACAGGGCACGACCTTTACCTTCATCGACGAGACCCTCGCTCGACTCGTCAACAACACTACCACCAGCGGCCATGACGAGGATATGCGCTACTTCAAGGGCTCGATCATGTTGAGCGAGGCCCTGATGGCATGCAGGCAACTGGGCGTGAGCAGGGAGAATATCTACGACCTGCGGATGCCGTTCTACGTCAACGACCCGCACGGACAGGGTAAACTCACCGATGCCGATGTGGACGTCATCCAGCAACTCATCGCCAGGATAAAACCCCACCAGATCTTCTTTGACAACGACCTTGTGGATCCACACGGCACTCACGTGCGCGCCAGCGGAGCCGTCATGCACGCGCTAGAGAACCTCAAGGGCCAGGACTTCATGAGAGATTGCCGCGTGTGGATGTACCGCGGGCAATGGGGACAATGGGACATCGATCACGTCGAGATGGCGGTGCCCATGAGCCCCGAGGAATTTGCCGGCAAGCGCGACGCCATCCTCCAGTTCCATTCACAGATACACGACGCGCCCTTCCGGTCCAGTGCCGACGGCAAGTTGCCGTGGCAACGATCCATCGACCGCAACCGTGACCTGGCCGAGAAATACCAGCAGCTGGGGTTGGCCACCTACGAGGCGATCGAGGCCTTCGTCCAATACCACTACGACCAGTAAAATAATAACCTCAGCCGGTAATGGCGCGAGGCAAGTCAATGTATTCAGGGGAGAGGCCTATGCTGTAGGGCTCTCCCTTCTTGCCGGCAACGATGTAGTTACTGGCAATCTCCCGATCGGTAATCACATTCTTGATGCAGCGGTTGATGCGCGATATCGTCTGGTTGAGGGCCTCGCCATAGGGGTCACACACGTTATCGACCGTCTGCCTGACGCGATCCTCGCTGGCACCAGGCTTGACGAGCGTGTAGATGTCGATAATATCGCCACGCAGCTCGTCGATGTTCTTTAACACAATGCCGTGGCCCGACTTGCGCTGGCGCAGGAACAGGATATACAACGTGCGGCACATGGCCGGCATCGCTATCTGCATCTCGTCATAATCGGGCAGGACGATTTTCAAGTCACCATTGACCAACAGGCGGCCCGGCTGCCCCACCACGACCTTGCCTCGCAACAGCTCGCCCATGAGTTCCTTGGGATCATCTTGATACCGAGCGATGTAGTTGACGATTTCCTGCTTGATGCGCTCCAGCGCCTGACGGCGCTCGCGCTCGATGGTTGCCAACTCGCGGCGTTCCTCGTCTTCCAGACACTTGGCCTCAGGGTGAGTCTTCTTGACCTTGGAGCTTCCTGCGAGGCTCTTCTCGGCGAGGCTTTCCTCGGGGAGGAATGACTCCAGCTTTTTCTTCAACCGTTTGACCAATCCCTTCTTAGCTCTGGTCTCGGGACTGGCCTCTACCCGAGTGTGGTCCTGTGGCGCCGCCGATAGCATGGGCACATCTTCTTCAGGCACTGAGCCGAAGACAGACGATTGGTCTATGTAGCGATGACCATAGTCAGACTCATCGATCACGATGTCACCTTCGCCCACATCGTCCACGCCCATCAGCGCATCGGCAAAACGGTGTATCGCCTCAAACCACCCACCCGAACGATTCATGCGGCTCAAAGTCAAGCTCACGGTAGCATATTGACCGATGTTGCCCACGTTGAACCGTCTCGCAATCAATAGCAAGTCGCCGCGTCCCGGCTCGTCAATCCACTTGACTTGCAGGGGATAAACATATTTCTCAACGATGGCTCCAGGATCGTGCACACCAGGCGAGAGGCTACGGTCGCTATACAGGTAGATGATGCCGTACTTGAGGTTTTGAGCGGTGGGATGTTCCATAATTGTTGACAGGATTGGTTAATCGATAATATGATGAGTTGCAGCAAAAACCGTGCCAAAATGGGGCCGTTGTGCCACCCCACAAAACCGTGTAATGGCACAACTCTGCCTCACCTCATTCAATAAAGATGACGCGCTCTCGCTTTTTCACCTGTTTCACGACGCGGATGTGTTTAGCGCTGGGGAACAGCAGCCTGGCTTTCAAGTAAGCCAGAATCCTGTTGCTTGACTCGACACGGACGGTCTGGTCATCTATCTGCACCAGCCACTGTGACATCGAGTAACTGGGCACTCGGCAAATGATGGAAGCAGTACCCTCGACAAACCTTGGTTTAATCATCATCGTTTCTATAATTTAATGAGTGTCATTGTTCATCGTCAAAATAAGCCTGCTTGTTCACGTTCTTGATGGCTTCGATGCGTTGTGATTCGGGCATTTCATCTTCGCTCATCAAAGACGCTAATTTACTCATGTGTGCCAGCCAGCGACCACGCGACTTGCGCTCCTTGTCAAACATCTCTCGTGTGCCCTCGGCGGTCTTGTCAAACTGCAGGTGATGGTCGATGTGCAGTGAGAATGACACCTGTGCCACGTCGTGGTCGGCGCCGATGTAGGTGAACTGCCAGCCCTGCTCCTTGTAGCTCTCAATGAGCGCGCTGATGGCGGCTTGGCTGTACTCGCGCGAGGCGTTCTCGTAGCCGTCGGTGATGATGGTCACCAGCGCCAGCGAGTCGCTCACCTGGCTCTTGGCGGCATGCACGCGGGTGATGGTCGTTCCGATGGCGTCATAGAGCGGCGTCATGCAGCACGGGCGATAGTCCTTGTCGGTGAGGGGATTCACCTTGGCCACCGGCACGTTGTCATAGATGCATCGCATCTCGCAGCCGCAAAAGGCCACGAGCGTCACCGTGTGTTCCTGGTCGGCGTTTTTTTCCTGGGCACTCTTGATCGAGGCGATGGTCTCGTTCACGCCATCGATCGCCTGGCGGGCAATACTGCTCATCGATCCGCTCTTGTCGAGCACAATCACATTAAATACTCTAGTTTTCATCGCTTATTCCTTTCTTTTTATCGTTAATGAATCCACTGGCTCACCGGGCTCGTTCCCGATGACGTTGCAAAGTTATAACAAAGTTAAGGTCACCCATTTTTTCTGCAACCTTGCCGTTTTTACTGTTTTCTCGTTTCATCAGGAATAAAAAACTGAAACTTGAATCAATCTATCAAAACTTTTTATTAATTTTGCAAGTTAAACGATTTTAATCGCATCGATGAAAGTCAAAATCCATCACGAGGGAGAGAACATCCTGCTGGTGTTGTTCTTGATCATACTGGCCAGTGGGGCACTGGCTTATAGGTTCTTTGACTATAAGCCTGTAGCCTGGGTGCTCATTGCGCTCATGGCATTGCTCTTCTTGCTGGTGCTCAACTTCTTCAGGCTGCCGCGGCGCCACTTCAAGGGCGACAACAGCGACGGCACCGCTGTCGTGTCGAGTGTTGACGGCACCGTAGTGGCACTCGAGGAGGTCTATGAGGACGAATTCCTGCACCGCAACGTCATCCAGCTGTCGGTGTTCATGACCGTCTTTAATGTTCATGCCAACTGGGTCCCTGTCAAGGGCGAGGTCATCTACTACAAGCATCACTCGGGCCGTTTTCTCGCGGCCAACCTGCCCAAATCGAGCAGCGACAACGAGCGCTCGTCTATCGTCATACGCACCAGCAACGGCGAGGAAATCCTTGTGCGCCAGATTGCCGGTGCCATCGCCCGACGCATCGTCACCTATGTCGAGCAGGGCGAGCACGTTGACGTGAACGACTTCATCGGCTTCATCAAGTTTGGCTCCAGGGTGGACATCTTCCTGCCGCTCGACACCCAAGTCATGGTCAAGTTGGGCGACCGCACCTGGGGTGGTGAAACCCTTATCGCACGCCTGAACAGCAAGAAAAAACAGCAATGAAAGCCATCCGCAACAATATTCCCAATGCCATCACCTCGATGAATCTGCTGTGCGGTTGCATCGCCTGCATCGTCGCCTTGTCGCCGTCATGTGTGACCAACAATCACATGGTGGCATTTGCACTGATTGCCCTGGCGGCAGTGGCCGACTTCCTCGACGGGCTGGTAGCGCGGCTGCTGCATGCCGTGAGCGCCATCGGCAAGGAGCTGGACTCACTGGCCGACCTGGTGAGCTTCGGCCTTGCCCCGGCGATGGTTCTGTATTCAGTTATGCAGTTCCAAGGGGCTGGCGGCTGGTCGCTTGTGGCGATGATGCTGCCGGTGTTTGGTGCCTTGAGATTGGCGCGGTTCAATGTGGATACCAATCAGGCAACCACCTTCACGGGCCTTCCCATTCCTGCCAATGCCATCTTCTGGATCGGCTTCACTTGCTGGTATGCCGAGCATGATTGTCCCTTGTGGATAGTGCTGGTGCTCATCGTGTTGCTCTCGCTGCTGATGGTGTGCCCGTTGCGCATGTTCTCGTTGAAGATGCACAACCTGTCGTCCATCAAGCAGAATTGGGCACAATACTTGCAGGTAGTGGCTACAGTGGCATTTGTCGCGCTGATGGGCCTGTCTGGCCTTGCTGCGGCCATTGCGCTCTATGTGATACTGTCGGTTATTAAAAGAGAGAAATAATGAGTTTCCTGTTATTCATATTACTGGTCGTGTTCCTCATGGTTGGCATTCCGCTGATTCGAGGATGGCTCTACATGCAGAGCCTGCGCCGTCGTGTCAACGAGTCCTTTCGTGGGCGACAACAGCATGATCGTCCCGCTCGAGAAGAATATGAGCAAGAAGAATACACCGACACTGGTGAACGCAAGATATTCACCAGCGGCGATGGCGAGTATGCCGAGTTCGAGGAAGTGAGCGGCACTGTCACCCAGGATACCCCATCGGCAGGCGACAACTCCCGCACCATCATCGAGGAACAAGTCACCGACGCCGAGTACGAGGAAATCTAATATACATCTATTGTACTATAAACCCTTAAAACTGAGAGCAAACAACATAATTATTAATTAATACCCTATAACATTATGGAAGAAGATTTAGAAATCATTGACCGCGGCCTATTAAGTGAGGTTAATAGTGAGGATGATATCAATGATATCGAGACTGGAGATACTGATGCTCTTGAAGTCGCTAAACGAGGAGCGGCCAAACCCACAAAGATTGCCAACTCCAAGGTGCTGAATTACCTGGGTTATGTGAAGGAGTCTAAACCCTATAATTCCAGAGCTTGGCTGCTGCAGGCCATGCTTAATGAGTTGGGGTATCCATTGACGGCCGATGGATATTTCGGTCCTAAGACTGACCAAGAGGCCAAGAAATTCCAAAATGACAATGGCTTGGGGGTTGATGGTGTCGTTGGACCAGCATCCTGGACCAGACTCATCTACCTTGGCCGCAACGGGATTGCCAACAGTAAAATCAGTGAGCAGGATTATGTGGATGCCGCCAATGTGTTAGGCGTTGAAGTGGCCGTAGTCAAAGCCATCAAAGACGTGGAATCGAGCGGATCGGGTTATCTGTTCAATAATCATCCCACCATCTTGTTCGAGGGCCATGTGTTCTGGAAAGAGCTTAGCAAACGTAAAATCGAGCCCACCAAATATAACGATAGTGATATCCTGTACCAGTCATGGACTAAAGAACACTATAAGGGTAACGTGGCCGAGTATGCCCGCTTGGAAAAGGCCCGCCAGATTAACAGTGATGCCGCCAATGCCTCAGCAAGTTGGGGATTGTTCCAGATCATGGGCAATAATTACAAGGCCTGCGGTTGCAGTTCGGTAAGTGAATTTGTTAATCGCATGTGCATGAGCGAGAGTGAGCAGCTCAAGCTGTTTGTAGCGTTTATTAAGTATCACCATCTGGACGGGTTCCTCCAGAACAAGGAGTGGGACAAGTTTGCTGCGCGTTACAATGGCTCTGGTTACAAACAGAATCAGTACGATACCCGCCTCGAGAAAGCCTATAATAAATACAAGGGCAACAAGTAACCCTGCCATCGGCTGGCTTGGCAAATCACTTCGATAGTTTTCGACGAGCCGCAGTCGATCAATAAAGCAACCACGCCAACGAGACCAAAAATCCCGTTGGCGTGGTTGTTCATTACTGCTCGATTGCCAAACTTTACAGCTTCAGGTCATCCTCGCTTTTGGGAGCGGGGGGATAATCGATGGTGTAGTGCAAGCCGCGCGACTCTTTCAGGTCCTTGGCCTGACGGGTAATCAAGTAAGCCACATTAATAATATTGCGCAGCTCGCAGATGCGGCGTGACACCTTGCTGGTCTTGAACAGCTTCTCGGTCTCCTCATAGAGGATATCCAGGCGGTTCCACGCGCGATCCAAGCGCAGGTTGCTGCGCACGATGCCCACATAGGTAGCCATGATCTCGCCCACTTCCTTCTCGCTCTGGCTGATGAGCACCATCTCCTCGGGGTGGGTGGTGCCAGCGTCGTCCCAGGCGGGAATATCCTCGCGCCAGGAGTACTCGCCCAGATGCTCGATAGCGTGCTTGGCGGCAGCATCGGCATACACGACCGCCTCGATGAGCGAGTTGCTGGCCAAGCGGTTACCGCCGTGCAACCCTGTGCAGGAGCACTCTCCCACGGCATATAGCCGCTTGATGCTCGAGCAAGCGTTCAAATCGACCTTGATACCGCCACACAGGTAGTGGGCAGCAGGCACCACGGGAATGTACTGCTTGGTGATGTCGATGCCCAAGTCCAGGCAATGCTTGTAGATGTTGGGGAAGTGGTGCTTGGTCTCCTCGGCGTCCTTGTGGGTCACATCGAGATAGACGTGGTCCTCGCCTCGCTGTTTCATCTCGTTGTCGATGGCGCGGGCCACGACGTCACGCGGAGCCAGCGACAGGCGCGGGTCATACTTGTGCATGAACTCCTCGCCGCCCAGGTTGCGCAACACGCCGCCATAGCCGCGCATGGCCTCGGTAATGAGGAAAGCGGGGCGGTCACCGGGGTGGTACAATGCCGTGGGGTGAAACTGCACAAACTCCATGTCCTGCACCGTTCCCTTGGCACGATAGACCATGGCGATGCCGTCTCCGGTAGCCACCAGCGGGTTGGTCGTGGTGCGGTAGACCGAGCCAATGCCTCCCGTGGCCATCAACGTCACGCGCGACAGGAAGGTATCGACCTCGCCTGTCTCCTGATTCAGGACATAGGCGCCATAACACTCGATGTCGGTTGTGCGACGCGTGACGATTTTGCCCAAGTGGTGCTGCGTGAGGATTTCCACGGCAAAGTGTTCCTCATAGATGTCGATGTTGGGATTTGCTCTAACGGTCTCGATGAGCGACGTCTGTATCTCATGTCCCGTGTTGTCGGCGTGGTGCAGGATGCGGAACTCGCTATGGCCACCCTCGCGGTGCAGGTCAAACTCGCCCTTTTCATTCTTGTCAAAGTCCACGCCCCATCCCAGCAACTCCTGGATTTGGGCCGGGGCCTCGGTAACGACCTTCTTCACTGCCTCGGGGTCGCTCAGCCAGTCACCGGCAACCATCGTGTCGTGGATATGCTTGTCAAAGTTATCCACCTCCAGGTTGGTCACTGTTGCCACGCCGCCCTGGGCCAGGTCGGTGTTGGCTTCTTCCATCTTGGACTTGCACACCAGTGCCACGGTCCCAGTCTTTGCCACCTTGAGGGCAAAACTCATACCGGCTACTCCCGAGCCGATGATGAGGTAATCATATTTACGTACCATAATTCAGTTTTCTATAATCATTTCAGAGCTCTCAAGGAGCTCTGTCAAGTTACTCTTTCTCGCCGTAGAGCAGGTCACCGCAGTCGCCCAGGCCGGGCACGATATAGCTGTGCTCGTTGAGCTCGTCATCGATGTCACAGGTCCACAATGTGGTCTGCCCTTGAGGCAAGTGCTGGCGCACGGCCTCGATAGCCTTGGGGGTAGCCACCACACTAGCCACATGCACGTGGGCGGGGTGCCCCTTTGTCACCAGAGCCTGATAAGCCAGCTCCATCGACGACCCCGTGGCAAGCATCGGGTCAACGATGACCAGCGTCTTCCCGTCAAGTCGAGGACTGGCGATGTACTCGATGTGAACGACAAAATCGTCGGTCTCGGGGAAATACTTCCTGTAGGCCGACACAAAGGCATTGTCAGCGCCATCAAAGTAGCTCAGGAAACCCTCGTGAAAGGGCAGGCCGGCGCGCAGGATCGTCGCCAGCACCACGCGGTCACCCAGCACGTTGCACTGCTTTACACCCAGAGGTGTCTCCACTCCCACGGTCTTGTACTCGAGCCGCTTGGAAATCTCATAAGCCATAATCTGGCCCAAACGCTGGATGTTGGTACGGAAACGGAGGCGTTCCTGCTGCAGGTTCTTGTCACGGATTTCGCTCATGAATTGTCCAACAAGCGAGTTTTGTTCACACAAGTTGATGATATCCATATCTTTTCTCTATGATTGTTGTTTAGTGGTTAAATATTCTGCAAGAAGCCGCCGGGCGTTAGCGCGGTCGAGTGTGAGCTGGTGCTTGAGTTCCTCAATACCGCACATCTTGAACTCCAGGCGCAGGAAACTGATAAACTCCAACGAGATGTCCTCGCCATAGATGTCCTCATCAAAGTCAAACAAGTTGACCTCGATGCTGATCTGGTCGCCATTGTCCAGAGTGGGCCGTTTGCCTATGTTGGCCATGCCTTGCAGCGTCCTCTCTCCCAGATGGGCCAGAACGGCATAAGCTCCATTGTGGGGCAACAAGATATTGTCATCCACTTCACCCACATTGGCAGTAGGGAATCCCAATGCGCGCCCGTTGCGGAAACCATGCACCACCCGGCCTTTGACCACGTGGGGTCTCCCCATGCAATGCATCGCATCGACCACCCGGCCAGCCGCGATCTGTCCACGAATGATGGTGGAGCTCACTGGAGCATAGCGACCCAGATACTCTGGGGCCTTGACCACCTCGACCCCTAGACGCCTGCCATGCCGGCAATAGTCATCAAAGGTCTCTCCCCTATTGTGGCCAAAGTGATGGTTATAACCCGATACAAGCACGCCCATGCCATATCGGTCACGCAGCAACTCGATGAATTGCGAGGAGTCGAGTTGAGACAGCTCCCGGGTAAAGTCCAGCAAGAGCAGCAGGTCGGGGTTGAGAGCCCCAATCTGCGAGATCCTGTCCTCAAGTGGCAGGATAAGCCTGAACGATCCATCGGCATGTAGAACCTGACGGGGATGACGCAGAAAAGTGATGACCAGCGACTGCTTGCCGGCCTCACGAGCCTTGCGGTTAAGAAAATCGACCAGTGTGGCGTGACCTCGATGGACGCCGTCAAACATGCCTATCGTAGCAACCGTGCTGCCAGAAGGCAAACGGTCATTCTCGCCCAAAATCCTCATTCGCTACCACCCTAAAAGCCTAAAGTCTATTTATTCAAATGCTCCTTCAAGATGCGCATCGTGTCATTGCACACCCTGATGAACATCTCACGGTTCTTGAGCATGGTTGAAGTCTTGACCTGCTTGTCGGCTCCCGAGAACAGATACCCCGTTTCCTTGCTTTCCAGGGCCCGAAGCGTGGGAATAACGCCAGCCTCGGGGCTGGGAATGTTGCGGCTCAGGTAGTCTGGCACACGGTCCATCCAGCGTGACATAGCCAGTGCTCCGCTCTTCAACAGGCCTGGATTGACGCAGTTGACCGACACGCGGCGCGTCTTCATCACGCTCGACATATAGATCGAGAACAGCGTCAATGCCAGCTTGCTCTGGGCATAGGCCCCCCACGGTGTGAAATGGGACACAGCAGGAAACTCATAGGGTAACGACACCAGCCGACGGGAAACCGACGTGGACAAGATGATGTGACCACCCTCCTGAATGAGGGGATAAACCTGCATCGACAGCAACACAGTGCTCAGGTAGTTGACCTGTACCGAGTGTTCAAAACCGTCTTCCGAAATCTCGCTTCGGCGCGGCAGGATGCCAGCATTGTTGATCAGAGCAGCCACGGGACGCTTCAACTCGCGCAAACGGCTCACAAAGTCGTTGACCAATGCAAATGAATTGAGGTCGAGTTGCAGGCAGGTAATATCCTTGTTGCGGGTCACGGTACGCAACTGGGCCGCATAATTCTCGGCTTTCTTGATATCGCGGCTTGCCAGCAACACGGCCTTGCCCTGCTCGGCGAGCTTGCGGGTAATCACGCTACCCATGCTATCGGTCGAGCCTGTTACTATATACAATGGCTTCACATCGGCTTCTAGCGCATTATCGTTATCGGTTATCATAATCGATTCTTTTTTTGAGTTTATGTCATTCCAACCTGCAAAATTATAAAACTTTGGACAAAGATGCCCTATTTCATAGGAAAAAGTTTGGCAACGGTATCGCTGTTGGGCCAAACGCAGGCCCAAATCCTGCTGGTAGAAAAACTTTGACAGGCCAACTGTAATATCATCCCATCCCCCTGATAACGACTGTCTAAAACTCATCCAGCGGTTGATCGGTTCCCAAAAAATCGAGTTAACGACCGCCAAAAGTCAAGAAAACATTTGGCCATTACCACTGGAGTGTTTACCTTTGCTACAGGTAATCAGAAGTTTACGGCATTCATACGCCAGAATCAACAATCACTCAAAACGATAAACCATTGAAAAAGATGAGAAAATGTTTCATGATTGCTACTGCGGTAGCAGTGTGCGGCACCCTGGCGTGCTGCAACAACAACGCACCACAACCCGTCAATGGGACTCTGGAAAAGGGCGAGAACACCCTTGATGCTCCGCCCGCCGTGTACAAGGCCATGACGCGCGTGGTGATTGATGACCGATACGAGACTGTGATGGAGGACAAGGCCACAGGAGTGAACGTCTACAGCTTGCTCAACTGCGGTGACACGTTGTCCAGCGAGGGCTATGGAATGGCCGTTTCTCGCGGCGATGTGTTGACCGCACTGCCCAAACTGCGCCACGGGCGCATGCCACGGGCGCGCTATGACAATACATCGGGCAACCTGTGGATCGTTGGCAGCGACATGGAGGGCACTGGCGTGCTCGTCGAGCGCCCTTATCTGTTGCGCTTTGACGCCGACGGCTATGCCAGCGTCATCACCTCGATCGACCCCTATGAGATGCAGCAAGCCCTGTGCAAGGACCTCAGTTACACCATCAACGGCCAAGACATCTCGTTCCTGGCCCAGGGACAACCACTCATCACCGTGACCAATCACACCGAGGACATGGGTGACATCATGGATGATGACGCCATCTACATCGGCGAGCAACTGGAGTACAGCATTGCCGGGCCTCTCACGGTAACCGTCACCCCCGGCGTCAACTTCACCGTGGGCAAGGTACTGATCTATGACGACATGCCCTTCATCACTGCAACCGTCACCCTAAACGATGACGGCACGTTTACCCTGAGTGACTTCAAAGCCTCGAGGGAATAGCATGGTCACAGTATATTAACGGCCTGTGGTAAAATCAAAAACCACAGGCCGTTAATATATTGTGTCTCAACTTGCTGCGATGAGAACTATGCCTTAGCTGTCTTCTCGGGGTTCAACTCACCGATGGAAAAGCTGCTGTTGGGGTCGGCATTGCGGCGCATGATATCCTCCATGCTGTCGATGACGTTGACAATAAAGTCGCCCAACTTCTCGGCCTCGCACACGATGTCCATATAGAAGATGCCGGCCTTGTAGGGATACTTCTTCTGGTTGACGGCCTCGATGTTCTCGGTGCGGCACTGGTTGCGGAAGTTATTGATCTCGCGCTCCTTGTTGTAACTGCGCATGAGGTCCTCGACAGTAACATTGTCGATATCGCTCAGCACCGACATCATGTTGGCCATCGCCTCGCTCACCAGGCGCAACATCTCATCGATGTTGGCATAGTTATACTCGTTGAAGTGGGCGTCGGCCTCCTCCTTGCGCACGAGCGCCTTAGCGATGTTGTTGCAGCTGTCGCCGATGCTCTCGAGCTCGCTGATGATGCTCAACAGGCTGGCAACACGGGATTTGGCCTGGCTACTCAGGCGACCATCCAGCACCTTGTTCAGGTAACTGCCAATCTCAAACTCCATCCTGTCGGTGATGTCCTCATATTTCTCGATGCGCGAGAACAACTTGTTGAACTCGGGCGTGCCGGTCTTGGTGTGCACCAGGTCCTTGACCATGCCCAGCATGCGCTCCACACGCTGCGCAAACACGACAATCTCGCGTTGCGCCTGGGTGATATTCAACTCGCTCGCACTCATCAGACCGCCCTGGATATACTTGAGCTGGAACTCCTCATCCTCCTTCTTCTTGCTCTTGATGAGAATGTTCAAGAGCTTAACATAGAACTTGGTGAACCATATCATGATCAACAGGTTGCACAGCTTGAAGATGGTGTGGAACATCGTCATGCCGATGGACATGGCGACCTGCTCATCCATCAGTGTGCTGCCATCAATGGCCGACCCACCCTTGACGCTATTGTACAAGGCAAGGGGGTCTCCCAGGTTGAAAAGATCCTTGACAACCCATATCACCATCGACACAAACGGCTGGAAGACAAGCAGTACCCACACGGAACCAAACAGGTTGAACAACGCGTGTCCCAGTGCAGCCTTCTTGGCCTCGGCATTACCACCCAGCGAGGCGAGCAACGGCGTGATACTGGTGCCAATGCTGGCGCCAAGCACCATCGCACAACCGATGTCAAACGAGATCCACCCCTTGGTGGCCATAATCAGCACGATGGCAAACGTGGCGGCACTCGACTGGATGACCATCGTCACCACCCAACCCACAAGGGTGAAAATCAGCACCGAAACAAATCCCATCGACGTGTATTGCTGCAACGAGGCGAACACCTCGGGCGACCGGGACAGGTCAGGCACATTGGCACTGATGGCATCCAAGCCCATGAACAGGAACACAAAGCCGATGATCAACTCACCGATGTTCTTGTACTTGCCGTTCTTGATAAACAGCATGGGAACAGCAAAAAACAGCAACGGTAACAGGAATGCCGTCATCTTGACCTTGAACCCGAAGATGGCGATTATCCACTCGGTGAACGTGGTTCCCAGTGCGGCACCAAAGCTCACAGCAAGCGACTGCTCCAATGGCATGAGGCCCGCGTTGACAAAGCTGACGACCATTGACACCGATGCCGACGAACTCTGAATCAATGCGGTGATAACGATACCGGTAATGATAGCAAGGATACGGTTCTTGGTCATCCAGGCTAGAATCGAACGCAGGCGGCTACCTGCCGTTTTCTGTAAGCCTTCGCTCATGACTTTCATTCCATACAGGAACAAGCACACGGCGCCCAACAAGGCCAAGAAATCAACTAAGGAGTAATCCATTGAATATTAACAATTTACAGATATTTGTTATTTTTTTGTTGCAAAAGTAGTACATTTTAATTTATAATCAATAACAATTATATTACAAAATGATAAAAAATCTGGCTTTTTCAATAAAAAAGTTACTTTAAGAGGGTTAAACTTTTGATTACTGTCATTGCTGGAATGAATATTGCAAAAAAATGCGTACCTTTGCGGCGATACTAGTAAATCATTAATTATCAGACTTCATTGTATGAAAAAATTCTACGTTTTAATGCTCATGGCTGCGATGGCAGCAGGAGCAATGGCCGAGGGCTTCGTGAGCAACGGCTCGGGCACTGTTTACACATTCAACACCCTCAGCCAAATCGAGGGGACGGGCGTCACCATGCAGGATGACGGCTCGTATCTAGTGGGCGATGACTTCACCATCGCCGAGGGCGACGTGCTCAAGATCGAGAACAATAACGTCATCAAGATGGGCAACGGCATCACAGTCACAATCCTTGGCGATGCCGACTTCACACCGCTCGACACAGCACTGATTACACGCGACGCCGAGGGCTCCAACCCCAGGGGGTTCTGGATGATGGGCGAGAACGGCAATGCCGAACTCAAGAACCTGCGCGTCGAGTATGTGGGCATCTGCTTCGGCGGCCTGAACAGCAGCCTCCACGCCAGCAACTGCACCTTCACCCTGTACAACGGCAAGCTCTCGAGCTCGGGCACGATCTCGTTCAACGCCTCGTGCGACGGCAATATTATCGAGAACTGCTACTTTGTCGAGAACACCATCAACGCCATCGGCAACGGTGCAACCAATCCCGTGGGAATCACCATCGCCAACAACGTGCTGTGGCACAACGTCACTGCCAACCGCAACAAGCCCCAGATCAACCTCACCTGTGCCGGCGACTATGACGTCCACATCACAGGCAACCAGGTTATCGGCGGCCAGTTCACCCTTTCTGGAGGTATCGGCGTGAGCAACATGATGGGCCTGGGACACACCGGCAAGGTTTATATCGAGAACAACTACATTGCCGACAACCGCTACGGCATCACCACCATCGGCTCGCTCGACTGCGTCATCAAGAACAACACGATGATCGACAACCACTACGAGACCAACCCCAACAATGGCGGCAGCTGCATCAGCGTCTATGACAGCAGCAGTAGCAGCAACGTCTATATCGAGGGCAACTGGATGGAAGGCGGCCTGTGGGGCATCACCATCGTCACCGGTGAGCCCAACGTCAATCTGGGCAAGGTCAATGATCCCACTGCCGAGGATTACAACCCCGGCAACAACACCTTTGTCAACAATGGCTTCGACGGCAACTACTATGACCTGTATAACAACGGCATCGGCACCATCTGGGCCCAGGGCAACACCTGGAATGTCGAGGAGCAGACCGAGGAGAACATCGAGCAGGTCATCTACCACCAGGCCGATGATCCCAGCAAGGGCCAGGTCATCTTCATGCCCGCCAAAGAGCCCGGCAGCAGCGTTGAGGAAATCAATGCCGCCAACGACCACGACGGCCTCTACTACAACCTGATGGGCGTCCCCAGCGAGGCACCCAACGCTCCCGGTATCTACATCCACAACGGCAAGAAGATTCTCGTGAAGTGACCCTGATACAACCACTACACTATTGAAGCCGCATCCCCACCCCCGGGGCCATGCGGCTTCTTTGTTGAATTTTCACTGAGCATTTGGGCGTATTTCTTCAAAAAAACATTACCTTTGCATCACTATGACAATACAAGAGGCTCAAGCGCGCGTTGACGCTTGGATAAGGCAGTATGGCGTGCGCTACTTCAGCGAGTTGACCAACATGGCCGTCTTGACCGAGGAGGTCGGCGAGGTGGCCCGCATCATCGCGCGCCGCTATGGCGACCAGTCGAGCAAGCCGGGCGACGAGCTGGACCTGGCCGACGAGTTGGCCGATGTCATGTGGGTGGTCATCTGCCTGGCCAACCAGACGGGCATCGACCTGGACGAGGCCCTGGAACGCAACATGGCCAAAAAGACCCTACGCGACAGCACGCGCCACATCAATAACGAGAAACTGAAACACTAACCAATATTTTCTATTCAAAATTATTATGAGCAATCACCAACACGAACACTGCGGCTGTGGATGCCATGACCACGACCATGACCACAAGCCCATGGACAAGTACATGACTGCCATCAGCCAGTCCAGCGTCACCACCGACGACGCTGCCATCACTGCTGCCGTGCAGGAGATCATCGACAAGCACGCCGCCCAGAACAACACCCCCGAGGTGCAGCAATTCCTGCTCAACTGCGTGGATCTGACCACCCTGGCCACCGACGACAGCGAGCGCAGCGTGGCCCAGTTTGTGCAGCGGGTCAACGACTTTGACAACAACT
>CAMJJG010000032.1 GCA_946406035.1 uncultured Prevotellaceae bacterium | reverse complement strand
TGGTTTCCGCCGTGAGAGGGCGGCGTCCTAGACCACTAGACGATATCTCCGTAGATTAATAAAGCCCTCGCTCGTGGGTTGGGTGAAGGCTTCGCTTGGTAGAGAAACAGGGACTCGAACCCTGGTTTCCGCCGTGAGAGGGCGGCGTCCTAGACCACTAGACGATATCTCCGTAGAAAAGCGTTGCAAAATTACTGTCATTTTTTGAACTGGCAAATTTTTTAGGCACTTTTTTTCGGCAAAAGTTTAAAAAACCGCATTTTTGACATTTTTCGGCATTTTTCTTCACCTATCGTGATTGCGATTGGGATTAAATTTGTACCTTAGCGCATTGTTACTAACATTTCAATAGTATTTACACTTTTTTCAATTATTATGGCAAGTAAGAGACAAATCAAGAAAGCTATCCAGAATGCCTGTGGCGAGATCGCAGGTGAGTGCATCTTTGCAGAATCCGCTTACGGCGAGGACAAGCGCGAGCAGTGGGACAGCATCATCATCGACACCGCCCTGTTGCAGCAAGAGGCCGTCAACCGCGTGAACAACCGCTTCGGCAAGCAAGTGAAGGACTTTGCCAACCGCATGGAATATAACAAGGCCCGCCGCGCTTTCTTCAAGCAGTGCGAGAAGGAGCTGAGCGATTACTTCCGCGGCGAGGTGAACAACATCGCTAAGCGCATGAACGAGCTCATGCCTTCCAAGAAATAACAGCGCACAGCCTTCCGCATGAACCTCTCGGCATGGATATTGAAGAAGGCAGGTTGGACTTTCAAGGTCAACCTGGAGATGCCTGACAAGTGTGTGATCGTGATTGCGCCACACACCAGCAACTGGGATTTCATCCTGGGTGAACTGGGCATTCACTCGGTGGGCATGAAAGCCGGATTTCTCATGAAGGACACCTGGTTTTTCTTCCCCCTGGGCTATTTGTTCAAGGCATTGGGCGGTATCCCCGTCAACCGCCGCCAGCACGGTAACCTCACCCAGTCGATAGTCGAGGCCTATAACACAACCCCGCGACTGGCCATCGGCGTCACCCCCGAGGGCACACGCAGCGCCAACCCCCATTGGCACAAGGGTGCCATCTTCATGGCGCGCGACGGTGGCGTACCCGTGGTGCTGGCCTATTTCGACTACAAGCAGCGCCTGGTGTGCATCGACCGCGAGTTTGAACTCACCGACGATGCCGAGGCCGACCTGGTGCGCATCAAGCAATACTTCATGCAGCACGGCTGCGGCAAGCATCCCGAGAAGTTCGTCACAGGACTGGAATAAATCGAGTTGGCATTGCGTGAATTCTTCAGCAATGCCAACTATTATCTATTAACCCTTAACTGTTAACTGAAAAGTGATTTCACGCAACCTGCGCGTCACGCTCATCGAGGACGATATCGTCTGGGGAGACCGTGAAGCCAACATCAAGCAACTGGAGCGCAACATGCGCAACATGCCCGACGACACCGACCTGGTCATTCTGCCCGAATTGTTCACTACGGGTTTCATGACGGGCGACCGTGAGCAAGCGGCTGCCGTTGCCGAGTGGAACAGTGGCGACACGCTGCACACCCTGCGGCAACTGGCCGCCCAGTACCACGTGGGCATCATCGGCAGTTTCCTGGCCAACACGGCGGCTCAACTCTACAACCGCGCCTTCTTCATCGAGCCAAACGGCGACGAGACCTACTACGACAAGCGCCACCTGTTCTCGTTTGGTGGCGAGGACAAGGTGTTCAACCAGGGACTCACCGCGGCACCTATCGTGCGCTTCCGCGGTTTCAACATCAAGCTGGTGGTGTGCTACGATCTGCGGTTTCCGGTCTTTTGCCGCAACGTGAACAACAACTATGACCTGCTCGTTGTCATTGCCAACTGGCCCAAGTCGCGCGAGAAGGTGTGGCGCACGCTGCTGGCCGCACGCGCGATGGAGAATGAGTGCTACGTGTGCGGCGTGAACCGCTGCGGCACCGATCCTGCCGGCGTGGAGTACCCCGAGGGCTCGTCGCTCGTCATCGACTTCAAGGGCAAGGTAGTCGCTCAGCGCATGAATAGCCCCATTATCACCGCCGACCTGTCGCCCGCCCAGCTGGCACAGTTCCGCGAGAAATTCCCTGCCTGGCGTGACGCCGATTCCTTCAAGCTCAACATCTAGTGCCCAATCCTGTTGACATAGAATTGCTAGCGCCTGCCCGCGACGCCGCCATCGCCATCGCCGCCATCGACCATGGTGCCGATGCGGTGTATATGGGTGCATCCCATCACGGAGCGCGCGCCGATGCCGCCAACAGCCTGGACGACGTGCGCCGCGCCTGTGACCACGCCCATCGGTTCGGGGCTAAAATCTATGTGACGGTCAACACCCTCGTCTATGACAATGAATTGACCGATGTTGAAAAACTGATTCATCAGCTCTATCACATCGGCGTGGACGCGCTCATAGTCCAGGACATGGGCATCCTGCGCCTCGATATTCCGCCCATCGCCCTGCATGCCAGCACCCAGTGCGACCTGCGCACGCCTGACAAGGCCCGCTTTCTCGAGGCTATGGGCTTCTCACAACTGGTCATGGCACGGGAACTCACCCTCGACGAGATTACAGCCATCAAGCAAGCGACGACAGTGCCGCTCGAGGCCTTTGTGCACGGGGCGTTGTGCGTGAGCTACAGTGGCCGTTGTGCCATCAGCCAGGCATTGAAGGGCCGCAGCGCCAACCGCGGCGAGTGCGCCCAGCTGTGCCGCCTGCCCTACGACCTAGTGGACGGTAAGGGGCGTGTCGTGGTCGGGGGCAAGCATCTGCTCTCGCTGCGCGACATGGCCCAGCATGACAGGCTGGAGCAGATGATGGCAGCCGGGGTATCCTCTTTCAAGATCGAGGGGCGCCTCAAGGACATCGGCTATGTCAAGAACGTCGTTGCCTACTACCGCCGCGCCATCGACAAGGTCATTGCGCGAGAGCCCGGCCGCTACCGTCGTGCCTCATTCGGCTCGGTGGAGTTGACCTTTGAGCCGGCGCTTGACAAGAGCTTCAACCGCGGCTTCACCCACTATTTCCTGGATGGACGGCGGCCTGCCGACGGCTCGGCTATGGCTTCGGTCGACACGCCCAAGTCTCTAGGCGAGTACCTGGGGCGCGCCATTCGCTGCAATGGCAACTCGCTGACCATCAACACTCACACCACCCTCGCCAATGGCGACGGGCTGAGTTTCACCGACGCCAGCGGGCAGTTCTCGGGCGTGAGAGTCAATCGGGCACTCGGTGACGGCTCCGTCCTGCTGCGAGAGCCCGCGAGCATTCCCCGCAACGCGGCCATCTATCGCACGGCCGACAAGGCCTTCAATGACCTGTTGGCCAGGCCGTCGGCCACACGCACCATCGCTGTCGTGGCTGCGTTGGGATATGCCAATGGGCTGCTCTCGCTCACCCTCGATGACGAGCGGGGCAACCATGTGACCCACAGCATACCATGTGACCTGCAGCCGGCAGCCAAACCCCAAGGCGACCGACAGCGCGCCGAACTCACCAAACTGGGCGGCACCATCTACCGCCTGAGCGAGGCACAGGTGCAGGGAGACCTGTTCATCCCGGCTTCGCTGTTATCACAACTGCGCCGTGAGGCCATTGATATGCTCGACCGTGCCCATCACATCACCCGTCCCATTGACAGGCGGCGCAACGAGGACCCATCGGTTCCCTACCCCGTCCAGGCCCTCGTCCCTGCCGACAACGTCGCCAACCACCTCGCCGAGCAGCTCTACCGTGACCACGGCGTGACCGATATCACACCCGCCCTCGAGGTCGGCACTCCCGTATCGTCCAGCACCCCGCTCATGCACACCCGTTACTGCCTGCGCCGCCAGCTCGGCGCCTGCCTCAAGGGCAACAACGCCAACGCCCTGCCCCACGACCTCTACTTGAAAACCGGCTCTACCCTGCTCAAGGTCAACTGCGACTGCAAGGCCTGCGAGATGACCCTTACCCAGCACAAGCAATAACCCCACGCATTTAAACCTGATCTAGAGTGTTTCATATATGCTGAACTCCCTGTCATGCTGGCACTTGGGGCAAGTAATGGTTATATAATCAGTTACTTTTACGATTCAACACCGCAATAGTATCCTCTACTTATCACCCTCCCAAAAACAAAGAAATTCGCGCACGTTAAACTCTATTTCTGGTATGCATGAGTATTGATAAGACGTAGCATATTTCGCTAAAGCATTCCCGCAGGCCATCATCAATATTGCTCCCTAAAATGCTATTAATTCAAAATTAGGTAACGATATAGCAGTTGACCCTGCGTTGAAACGTTTCTACATCAAACCGTGCTAACGCACGGGAAAACTTGTGCAAACCGAACGCCATAAAGTTTACTTAAATGGCTGAGGCGCAGCCAAGTTTCGGGAAATTAAAAGAAAATTAAATTTTATAATTAATATGTTTAATTTCCCGCCCGACAGGGCGGTTAATACCACCAATGGGCCAACATCTATATCATTGCCTTTTTTTATTACTGTCCGGGGGAAAAATCATTGATTAGAAGTTGGTTTGCGTAGTTTTTTGAGGTATCTTTGCGCCAAAAGAGTGAAACCAAATAATAAAGTATTGTGTTATGGAACAGGAAGAATTGATCAAAGAGAGAGACAAGCTTTTTCAGGACATCAAGACTGATATTAAAGAGCGGGCCAAGAAATTCATGATAGTCTCTTTCGTATTCATCATATTAGCTGGATTATCTATCTACAGTACCGTTTACGGGAATATGAGCCCGTTGCTCTGTACCCTAATGTGCACTTGCATTTTAGTTTTGCTATCTTATTTCATGTATTGTCTCAACAAGAACGTCAAAGCGAACAACGCACAAGATTTCTTAACTTTCTATGACAAGCAAAAACCAATGATGAAATGGATGACTATCATCTTGTCCTCGCTACTCGCAATAGCAATCCTCATTGAGTTAATCAGCAAAAAAGATATATCTGGTCTCTTTATGATTGCTGGTTTGGCAATTGCAACTACCCTTTTTTCATATCTCGGTTCTATTGCTAATGGAACACGAGAAAAACAAGAAGACTTTAAAAATAACATCCAACGACTGCGCGAATTGGTACAGCTAACCAGTAATAAGGACTAAAAACATACACGCCGAGCGCCCCCTCCCTGGGTCACGCTCATCGCCAACCTGCTGCTGATGGTCCTGCAAAGCCGAATCAAACGCCCTTGGTGCTTCTCTGGACTGGCGACGATGGTCAGGGACATGCTCATGTACTACGTCAATGCATACACATTCTTCGAGCAACCCGAGAAGGACTGGCTCAAGATCCAGAACTAGCTGGCCGAGGAGCCACCGGAACCCACACTTTTTCCCGTTTTTTTCAATTAGGGGGGCTTGCTTTTTAGAAAAAACATACGCAACGCCTGTTGATCGGCATTGCGATCAGGTCATTTATCGGTTTTTAAATTTTAGCGGACACCAATGGTGCGAAATATATCATATTCACCGCCTCCTGGATGTCGGTGCTCCTGTCGCCGTCCTCCTTCTTTTCTCATGACGATGACTGTAATGTCAAGAAATTATTGTGTCCAGGCTTGTCCATGTCTTCCAAACCAAAAGCTCGGAAGCCATTCTTGGCATCTTGTGCGTTCTGACCTTGTGGAGGCGAGCTAATGGATGTTACTTTTGCATCGTGATCGGCTATTCCTGCTTTTAACATCTCGTTAACAGTTCCGCCCCACCTTTTTTTAAAAAATGCTCCTTGACATACATCTGATAACCAGCATATTGCAAAAATCACCGCTTCTGCCTCAGCACTGCCTTTTGACAGAACATTTTTTATAACCACTCACTAATCGGCAAAATCCAGCAGTTAAAACTAACAAGTGAAAAGACTTTTTACTACCTTTGCCGTCGATATGAAGAAAGATACTATTCAACTGATTGTGATACTCGTGGTGCTGGCAGCAGTCGTGGTCGGCATCCTGGTGTATATGCCTCACGACATCGTGACGATCTACAACTGGTACAAGGAACACTTGACCTATGGCACCATCCTGCTGCTCATGGCCATCGAGAGTTCGTTCATCCCCTTCCCCAGCGAGGTAGTCATCCCTCCCGCGGCCTACTTCGCCGCCCGCAACGGCGACCTGAACATCATCATGATTGTGGTGGTTGCGACGGTGGGCGCGCTCATCGGGGCGGTCATCAACTATGTGCTGTCGCTGCTCATCGGTCGGCCAGTGGTCTATAAGTTCGCCAACAGCCGCATCGGCCACATGTGCCTCATCGATGCCGAGAAGGTGCAGAAAGCCGAGTCTTACTTTGACCGCCACGGAGCCATCTCGACCTTCCTGGGCCGTTTGATTCCCGCCATCCGGCAGCTCATCTCCATCCCCGCCGGCCTGTCAAGGATGAACTTCGGCACGTTCGCCCTGTTCACATCGCTCGGCGCCGGCATCTGGAACGTCGTGCTGGCAGCATTGGGCTACTGGCTGAGCCTGCATTTCCCTGAAGAGGAACTGCTGGCACAGCTCGAGCACTACAACCGTTACCTGTCATGGACCGGATATGCCCTGGCCATCGCCATCGTGCTCTTCCTGGCCTATCAAGCCATCCGCAAGCACCCAGCCCACAACCAGACAGAGATTAAACAATAACTCCACACTGCTAACTATGATGAAAGTTTCTCCCTCGTTATTGTCAGCCGACTTTGGCAACCTGGCCAAGGACATCGACATGATTAACCGCAGCGATGCCGACCTGCTGCACCTCGACGTGATGGACGGCGTGTTCGTCCCCAACATATCATTCGGCTTCCCAGTCATCAAGCATGTGCAGCGACTGTGCAACAAGCCGCTCGATGTGCACCTGATGATCGTCGAGCCACAGAAGTTCATCCCGCAGGTGCGAGACTGCGGCACACGCATCATGACCGTGCATCAAGAGGCCTGCATCCACCTCAACCGCGTCGTCCAGCAGATTCACGATGCCGGCATGCAAGCCGGCGTGGCCCTCAATCCCGCCACTCCCGTGATGATGCTCAAGGACATCATCTGTGACGTCGACCTCGTGCTGCTCATGTCGGTCAACCCCGGCTTTGGAGGCCAGCAATTCATTGTCCAGACCCTCAACAAGGTGCGCGAACTGCGTCAACTCATCGCCCTCAACGGCTCGCATGCCCAGATAGAGATTGACGGAGGCGTGAACCAGGTTACCGGAGCGCAACTGGCTGAAACTGGCGCAGATATCCTCGTTGCAGGTAGCTACGTCTTTGGAGCAGAAGACCCCATCAGCACCATCGAAGGATTGAAAAATCTGTAAAAATATTTTGTCGGGTGGAAAATTTGTCCTAACTTTGCACCCGCTTTGGGAGAGAAATCCCAGATGCTTGACTGGAAAGGTGCCGGAGTGGTCGATCGGGGCGGTCTCGAAAACCGTTGTACGCTTTGCGTACCGTGGGTTCGAATCCCTCCCTTTCCGCAGAATCGAGTAGGTCGGGGAGCGAGAGTTTTGGCTTTCGCTCCCTTTCCTCTCACACCACCGTACGTGCCGTTCGGCATACGGCGGTTTGGCTTGCTTTTAAAGTGGCCATTCATGACCATCTCCCATCGCTCTTGATTTCTGCTGCCGACTGATTGTACCTATCTCTGTGGTGGTAACATCATCTACGTTTCTGCCATTGCACCTCGTCAGTAACTCATACCGGAACATACACCTTCGATTGATGTTGCAAACTATTCGGCCCTTCGCTTTGACTGGCTCGCAGTCCGCTACTTCGGCCTCTGCTGACTTCTCGGCATTCGTTGTTACTACGACCATTGCCGCTGCCGAGACCTCACGGGATAAGCCATACATCTTTCATCGTTTACTCGCCAGATTTACGCATCAAGGTTACGGTCACCTTTGGGAACTTCGTTGCCTTTGGCCAACTTGTCCGCTTGATACGCCTTCGTATCTGATTCCTGTTCGTCAAGCCACGATTTCGCTATTGCTTCCTCTCCCCCAAGTGTCACCACTTGAAGCTTGCAAGTCGCTATAGGGTTCGTCGGTGACTACGCCCCGAATGGACTTTCACCACAGATGTATGACATGCCCGTCGTACAAATGAAAAAAGAAGTCCATAAGGGACTTCTTTTTCATTTACATTTGCTTCTTTGCAATACCACTCTCTTTCTGTTTTTTTATATCAGGCAGAGAACAGAAAAAGCAGAACAGCAAGTAAATATCTGACTAGCAGTTTTTTCATATAAATCATTATCTTATATTTACCCAAAAATATAATTTGACGGCAATACATAGCAATATTATCAATAGACAAAAGGCTATCAAAAAGCCAAAGAAACATGACTTTATGATCATCATCTTGTTTCTCGCTTTTTTTACTTTTTCATTATCAGACATAACTCCAAGATATAATGACACTGCCGCTCGCAAAGGTAATGATTATTTTCTATCCACACCTCATGCTATTGAATTGCCGTGGTTTATCAAGTTTTCTTACTGATTTGGTTGTCTATTATATATTTTAGGTTACATTTGCGGCATGAAAATGAAACGGGGCATGATAAACGATTTGAGTCGATGCCATCGTGTTTTTCACATGAGATGAAATAACATTGATAACCGTATAACTACTATGAGTAAAATGAATCGATGGATGATGGCCGCCATCCTGATTTGCGGCACGGCATGGATGACTTCATGCAATATGAATACCGGTGTTGACAAGATTACAGTCAAGGCTGAAGATGACTCGGTTGCCGTTGTTAAGGACATGGACAACTATCTGGCCGCTGTGGAAAGATATCTGGTAGATACGATAGGCTCGCAGTACAGCCCTGGCGAGCTGTGCATCCCGTGCGCAATCATTGTCGGGGTCGATGAGCAGAATCACGACAGTGTGCTGGTGTGGGGCGACTTCTGGGTATTTAATTACAATGTGGTGGGCGACACGCTCAAGACCGTCTCGGGCGGCTCACATCCAGGCATGATGAGCGTAATCAAGACCGACCTGGGCTACCATGTGGCCGCATTTGACCAGGTGGTTGATGGCAGCGGCAACCTGGAGAGCGCCAAGCGCATCTTTGGCGACAAGTATGACGCCTTCCATGCCATCAACAGCGACCAGGACAAGCGTGAAGAAGCCCGCGCCCAGTTCATTTCAAGCTATGTAAAGAAGAATGGCTTGGACGTGACGATGTACCAGGATTACGGCTGGCCCGCAGTCCCACTGCCATGAGTTTGGCACTCTCATCATTGTTGTCGGTACCGGACCAAGACTTCTCCTAGAGCCGGCCACTCTTGAATGGGTGCCATCATTCAGATGCCTTCAACTACAACCGCCCAGCGCATTGGAAATTAAAAAGATAATCAAATCTTTCAATTAAAATTTGGTTTATTTCCCAGGCGCAGGGCGGTTTATCGAAGCGCATGGGCCAACTTCTGCATCATTGCCAATACTTTTTGGGGACTACCCACCTCACCAGCACCTAT
The DNA here is from genome assembly GCA_946406035.1 of uncultured Prevotellaceae bacterium. Taxonomy (GTDB): domain Bacteria; phylum Bacteroidota; class Bacteroidia; order Bacteroidales; family Muribaculaceae; genus Sodaliphilus. The sequence goes on along the minus strand of CAMJJG010000032.1, from coordinate 19,274 downwards.
TGATTTTATTGTTTTTGGTATTAAAAAATAACATCCTCACCAAAAACACACCTTTTTTATTACAAAACAATAGTACCATATCAAAACTTTACCTATTTTTGCATATTAAAATCAGATGCAGCCCCAAAGCAGCTCGATTTGAACCAACTTTTTATCGATAGAAACGATACAGAATAGTTTTTTACCGCAATATCCAATTCATAACAGTTAAACTACAAAAATCCAGCTCAACTATGATGAAAAGACTATTACTCAAAGCATGTTTAGCTGTGCCACTGGTGATGATGTGCGCCAGTGCGGCACATGCTAGTGTGACGCTGAGCTCATCCAATTTCCCTGATGCCAACTTCAGGGCGGCTGTGGCATCAGCGACTAACACGAGTGAGGGTGCCTCGTTTGACGAATCAACCCTCACCGTGCTCGATGTATCTAACATGGGCATTACCAACGTCAAGGGTGTAGAACTCTTGACTGCCTTGAAAAAGTTTGTTGCGGCACACAACAACATCCAGTTTGCCAACATCACAAACAACCCTAGCCTCGAGTGGCTTGACTTGAGCTACAACCCTGCCCTGCTGGGTTTCAACTCGACCAGTGGCAGCGGTAACAACTCTACCCACTGGATCACGTTGACCAGGAACATGCCATTGAAGCATCTGGACTTGTCAAACTGTGACATCGGGTATTTTCAAGCCATCTACACGGGCTACAACATCAATTCGCTCACGTGGCTCAGCCTTGCCAACGACACCCGCATGGCGGGTTGGTCAAGCGGCATCACCAACCAGACAGGACTCGTCTATTGCGACTTGACCAACACGGGCCAGACATCGACATCGGTTGGATTTACCGCTTCCCACACGAGTCTCGAAACGTTGATTCTCAAGGGTAACGGCAGTTTTGGCTACAGTGACTGCTTCCAGTACCTGAGTGGGCTCAAGTACCTCGACATCAGCAACTGCGACATCTATTTCCGCTCCGGTTTCCTGCTCGACTACCTGACGCCCACCAACAACCCCAACCTGGAGACGCTGCTGGTGAGCAATTCCAAGTTGGGCACCCAAACCGAGGGTCTCACCAACTTTGCCAACCTGAAAACCGTCGATGTGTCGAACAACGTCTCATCCAGCGGCACGGTGCACATGACGCAGTTCTGGGTAAACGGCAGCCCGTTGCTCGAGACCCTGAACATCAGTGGCGACACCCATCTGACCTACCTGCAGCTGAATAACGATGACCTGCCCCGAACCAACTTCACGCTCATCGGTGGCAATGAGTGCACGGCGCTAAACAGCCTGTACCTGAACGGCAACAATTACAGCTCGGTGGGAGACGCGACAAGCGACTTCTCGAGCATAGCCACGCTGGCGTTCCTCTATCTCGAGAACAACAGCGGCTTCACTGGCGGAGCCCTGACCATGAATGCCGTCGATTGCGGTAACCTAACGGGTATTGACCTGGGCAACAATGGCTTTACCAGCTTCAATGCCCCCAGTCTGCCCCCAACCCTGACGGCACTGATGCTGGGCAACAACCCGGGGATGACCCGCCTGGAGATGCACAACAATCCGGGCATCACCACAATGACGAGCAGCCCCACGATGACCGACGGTAGCGGCCTGTACCTGCTAGGCAACACGGCGCTGACCTATATGGACATCAGCGGCACGGCCGAACAGTGCAACTACTTTGAGCGCATCGGCAACAACAGCTCGCTTAACGGTGTGCCCATCGACACGATCAAGGCCAGCTACAACAAGTTCTACACCTTCAGGAACCTGACCCAGGTGCCTGGAGATATCTATGAGTACTGGGGTGAGAAGGTTTTCAACTCCAGCGGCCAATGGACCTCTACCAGAAACATGTACCACCTCGATAATGATGGTGATCTCGAGGGCCAGTACCGCTACAAGAGTTACTGGCCCACTATGCCCGCGATGCCCGACAGTGCCTCTCTCGAGCAGTTGCCCAACCTGCGCTACCTGGATTTGAGCCACTGCCAACTCAAGGACTCGGTCTATCTGCACAAGAACACCGAGCTGCGCTACCTCGACGTTAGCCACAACCGCAGCATCGCCCGATCGTTCACGACCCAGAACAAGGGCGCTGAATTCAGGCAATGGATCAAGAACCACCCCTCTACCACCTTCCCCGATTACAAGAAATACATGTGGCTATCCAATGGTACTGACGACCGAGAGTATTTCACCAATGACTGCAACGACACGACCGGCCTGTACATCCTGGACCTGATGGACAACAACAAGCTGGAATATGTCGACATCAGCTACACGGGCATCGAGCAGACGGCTCTGACCCATTGCCATGTGGCCAACGCGCGCTACATCTGGATCCAGGACCTGCCCAAGCTCAAGTATTTCTATGCCAACTACAACGGCATGCGATCGCTGGGTATCGGCACCCAGAACGGCAAGAAGAGGGAAAGCACCTACGCCCCCACTGCGGGTCTCGCATCGCTCGAGCGCTTGTCGGTCATCGGCATGCGCGGCACCGACAAGACGACCATGCAGGGCTCCATCAACTTCAGGAAAGAGTCGGTCTGCAAGAAGTTGCACTACATCAACCTGTCCTACTCCCACTTCGACTCCATCGGTGTGTATGCGCCACAGGTCGACACGCTCGTCATCACAGGCAATCCGATACACTATGTGGACATGCAGGACGTGGACTCGATCACCTATATTGACGCCCGCGAGTGTGCCTTCAAGACGCGCGGCTATGATATCGAGACGGGGAACATCTTCTTCCCCAACGTGAGTGTCTACAAGAACGGCGCACGAGTGGGTGGAACCTACTTTGACAGCAATGGCAACCCCACCCGCGAGACCACGCCCCTGAGCGGACTGCGCGGCATTAGAGCCTATGGCCGTGACAACCTGACGACCGTCTTGCTCGACAAGAGCAACGCGCTCACCGATGTCTATTGCCACCACGACCCCAGGCTACCCAAGATTCACGGTTTTGATAATCTGGCGTTTAACACCTCGTGGGATGCCGACTTCAACCTACCGGTGGCCGATACCGATTCACTCAAGCTGGTTTGGGTCAACGACAACGCCGTGTTCAACGAGCTGGACCTCACCCACAACGGCAACCTGCAATACCTGCACGCCTATAACGACAAGGCGCTGGGTACTGCACTGGGTACCCCTGGCATGAACCTGACAGCCAACAAGAACCTCGTTACCGCCTGGGTTTCCAACTCGCAGCTCCAGGCCTTTACCAACGACGCCGGCAACCACCTGGACACGCTGAAGATTTGGCAGAATCCCGAGTTGACCGTGCTTGATGTGGATGATAACCACAACCTGCGCTGGTTCGACATGCGCAACTGCATGGTACGCAACCTGGACCTGAATAACAACACGCGGCTCAAGTACTTTGATTGCAGCAACCAGGACAGCATCTGGGAGGAGTATGACCACTTTGGCTTCGAGATGCCAGGCCAGGTGGCCACCGCGATGGGTCAGCCCGGCAAGAACTGCATTGCCGATCTGCTATTCAACAGCGACTCGCTTGAGGTCATCCATGCCGACTGTAACGACCTGTACAGCCTCAAGGGTCTAAGAAACCGCTCCAAACTGCACACGCTCACCTACAGCTACAACCACATCAGCGGCATCGACCTGAGCGGATGTGCCAACATCCAGACCTATGACTGCCACCACAACGTCAGGGGTACATTCTATTGTGAGCTGGCCTCATGGCAAGGTAAAAATGAGGATGGCGAGACCGATACCTACAAGATGTACTACCTGCAGCTGGTGGAGAATGCCGGCGACGCCCTTCCGGGCCACAACACCTACATGGGCATCAAGACAGGCCAGGACACCATTGCAGGGCCCAACTCTGCGGCATTTGAGCGACAGCTTGTCGAGGACGGCTTTGATCCCACCAGGGTCATCCAGTTCACGGTCAATGCAGCGGGGCCCTATGTGGGCACACGCGGCGACAGCACTGCCGTTGCTGGTGCTCCCCGCCGCGGCGACGTCATCTTCGGCTCCGATTCCATCGTTGACCCGGCTTTGATCTATGGCAAGGTCGTTGTCATCGACATCTCTAACGATGAGCGCAACTACATCGAGTACCTCTATGATGACGGGCGGCCCAACATGCCACGAGGCGGCTCAAGCTTCGGACTCACGGCCAGACCACCGGGCGATGGCCCCACCGTGGTCCAAGAGACAACCGACGACGGCCTGGGCGAGGTTCAAGTCGTCAGCGAGCGCTACTTTGACATCAGCGGCGTTGAGCATGACGGACCCGTCAAGGGCGTGACCATCATCGTCCGCCAGATGAGCGACGGCACGACCCAGACAATCAAGGTACTCCGCTAACTCCCGTCCCACAATTTGTCCCCCATAGGGAGGGTGTGTCATAATTCAGTTATGGCACACTCTCTATTTTCTTCAAGGGCCTTGGGGGCTTTAGGGAGGTGTTTTTTGTGAGAGGGTTGCGTGGAAATTATTTTATTAGTAATTTTGCGACTTGAAAATTCACAACACAGCAATATTATAGACAACTATCAAGATGAGTGAAAAAAATAACAACCGCCCTCGAGTGGGCATCACCCTGGGCGACACTAACGGCATCGGCATCGAGGTGGCGCTGAAGGCTATCGGTGTCCCCGAAATGATGGAGTTTTGCATCCCGGTTCTCTATGGGTCGAGCAAGATCGTGAGCTATCACCGCAACGCGTGCAACCTGCCCAGTTTTCAGATCAACCACACCAAGTCGGCCGAGTCGCTGAAGGACAACATGCCCAATCTGGTCGAATGCATTGACCAGGAAATCAAGGTGGAGCTGGGTCAACCCAGCAAGCAGGCAGGCACGGCCTCGTTCCTAGCCCTTGAAGCCGCTGTTCACGACCTCAAGGCCGGCCTGATTGATGTGCTGGTGACCGCTCCTATCAACAAGGACAATATCCAGAGCGACCAGTTCCAGTTTCCTGGCCACACCGAGTATCTCGAGAGCGCCGCTGGTGATGGCGACAAGGCGTTGATGCTCATGTGCACCGAGAACCTGCGCATCGCACTGGCCACCACTCACATTCCGCTGTCTCAAGTGCCCAACGCACTCACCATCGACTGCATCCGCGAGAAGCTGCACCTGCTCAACAAGTCACTCAAGCGCGATTTCAACATCGGCAATCCGCGCATTGCCGTGCTCTCGTTGAATCCCCATGCCGGCGAGAACGGCATCCTGGGCAACGAGGAGCGCGACATTATCATTCCGGCCCTGCAGCAGTCACTCGACGAGGATGGCGTGCAGTGCTTTGGCCCATACGCTGCCGACGGCTTCTTCGGGGCTCGCCATTACCGCCGCTTTGACGGTGTGCTGGCCATGTACCATGACCAGGGCCTGGCTCCGTTCAAGACCATCGCCATGGACGAGGGCGTCAATTTCACGGCAGGCCTGCCCATCATCCGCACCAGCCCCGACCATGGGACGGGCTATGACATTGCCGGCCAGGGCATTGCCAACGAGTCCTCGATGCGCCATGCCATATACATGGCTATCGACATTCTGCGCAACCGGGTGCGCTATGACGAGGCGCGCCAGAACCCGCTACCCAAGCTATTCCAGGACCGTGGCCGCGACAACGTGAAGTTAGACTTGACCAAGACCGACTAAACAATAGCAACGACCTAGCATGATTAAGGGTATCATCTTTGACTACGGCGGCACGCTTGACAGCCGCGGTATCCACTGGAGCGAGGTGTTGTGGCAGGGTTATGTCAACGCCAGTGTTCCGGTCGATAAAGAGACATTCCGTACCGCATATGTCGAGGGCGAGCGTGCGCTTGCGCGCGAACGCGTCATCCTACCACAGGATAACTTCCACACGCTGCTGCTCAAGAAGGTGGCACTGGAAATCAGCTACCTGCCCACCCAGCCCGACGCATCGACCCGCTCTCAATGGATCGAACAGATTGCGGCCTATTGCGACGACCAGGCTCGGCAGTGCATCAACGAGGCCCGGCCCATGCTCGAGCAGTTGCACGAGCAATACCCCATGATGCTGGTGAGCAACTTCTATGGTAACATCGACGAGGTGTTGCGGGACTATGGCATCCGCCACCTGTTCAAGGGCATTATCGAGAGCGCAGTCGTGGGAGTACGCAAGCCCAACCCCACCCTATTCCGCCTAGGGGTTGTCGCTCTGGAACTGGAGCCCGAGCAAGTGCTGGTGGTGGGCGACAGCCTACGCAAGGACATTGAACCCGCCGAGCAGCTGGGTTGTCACGTCTTGTGGCTCAAGGGGAAAGGCTGGACCGACGAAGAGGACCGCCAGACCCATCCCCATACCATCACCAGCGTCACCCAAGTGGCCGACTGGCTAAAAACAGAAAGTAATCAATAGTCATACATTATAAATAATATACATCATAGCATGAACTATGCAATCATCGCTGCTGGCGAAGGGTCACGTTTGGCCCAGGAAGGCGTAACCAAACCCAAGCCCCTGGTAGAGCTTCAGGGCGAGCCTATGATTGGCCGCCTGATCAACATCATGCTCCGATGCGGGGCCGAGAGCATCAGCATAATCGTCAACGAGCACATGACCGAGGTGAGAGAGTACCTCGAGAGCCTTGAGCTGCCAGTCCCGTTCAACCTGGTAGTGAAAAGCACCCCCAGCTCAATGCACAGCCTGTGGCACCTGAGCCGGGTGATCCCTAAGGGCAAATTCTGCTTGACGACAGTCGATACCATTTTCAAGGAGGAAGACTTCAAGGGATATATTAACGCATTTGAGGCCGACGAGGACCACGACGGCATGTGGGCCGTTACTCCGTTTGTTGACGACGAGAAGCCATTGTGGGTTGACGTGGACAGCCAGATGAACATCACGGCATTCCGCGACAAGAGCTGGGATGGCGCGAAATATGTGTCGGGTGGCGTTTATGCCATGACCGATAAGGCTTTTGCCGTTCTGGACCACTGCATCGAGAACAACATCAGCCGCATGCGCAACTTCCAGCGTGCGTTAATCGATGCCGGACAGCACCTGAAGGCCTACAGCATTCCCAAGATTGTTGACGTTGACCACGCTGGCGACATAGCCACGGCCAACGAGTTCTTGAACTCGTGAATCCAGGGATCCACGACACGACTCCTTGCAAGCGCTCAGTGCCCCGCTTAGGTCAAGCCTAGGTGGGGCACTGAACAGTAACATCAATTTACAAAAGTCTAAAAAAATGTTATCAAGGCTCCAGGCGCTAAAAAACAGCTGAAATTTAATCAAAAAATGGCATTAATGATAAGAGGTAGGATTAAGTCTTTTTAACAAAAACACCTTTACAACTAGGCATCATTTGCAACTTTTAAACCATTTGGCTGAATATTAACATTTTTACATCATTTTTACAATACATTTAGTTTCTCAATTCAAAAAAAGGCTGTAATTTAGCGCCGTTTTTCGCAAGAGAAACAATATCAAGCAGAACAAGGCCTCTAGGTGAGGCCCCAAAAATAATAATAGATATCAACTTATAACATTAACTGTAATAAAAGATTATGGCAAAAGCAAATGTTAAGCCCGCTACCGGCAAATTAGGAATTATGGTAGTAGGATTGGGTGCCGTGAGCACCACGTTCATGACTGGCGTGATGATGGCTCGCAAGGGTCTTGCAAAGCCCGTCGGCAGCATGACACAGTATGATAAGATTCGCATAGGAAAAGGCGAGAACAAGAAGTATTTACATTATAAGGACATCGTGTCGATGCCCAGCCTTGACGACATCGTGTTTGCTGCTTGGGACGTATTCCCCGCTAACGCTTATGAGAGCGCCATCAATGCCGAGGTCCTGAAAGAGAAGGACATCGAGCCCGTTAAGGACGAGCTGTTGAAGATCAAGCCCCTGAAGGCCGCCTTCGACAAGAATTACGCCAAGCGTTTGGATGGCGACAATGTGAAGCAGTGCAAGGACCGTTGGGACATGACCGAGCAGGTGCGCGAGGACATCCGCAACTTCAAGAAAGAGACCGGCGTTGACCGCGTCGTTGTTCTGTGGGCCGCCTCGACCGAGATCTATGTGGAGCCCGACATGAAGTACCACGGCACCATCGCCGACCTTGAGAAGGCCATGAAGGACAACGTGGTTGACAAGATTGCCCCCTCGATGTGCTATGCCTATGCCGCACTCATGGAGGACTGCCCCTTCATCATGGGCGCTCCCAACACCACGGTTGACATCCCCGCCATGTGGGAACTCTCTGAGAAGACCCATTTACCCATTGCCGGCAAGGACTTCAAGACTGGCCAGACTCTGGTCAAGAGCGGTTTTGCCCCCATCATCGGCACCCGCATGCTGGGTCTGAACGGATGGTTCTCGACTAACATCCTGGGTAACCGTGACGGCCTCGTGCTTGACGAGCCCGCCAACTTCCGCACCAAGGAGGTGAGCAAGCTCTCGACCCTCGAGTCCATCCTCGTTGCCGACAATCAGCCCGACCTGTATAGCAACTACTATCACAAGGTGCGCATCAACTACTACCCGCCCCGCAACGACAACAAAGAGGGCTGGGACAACATCGACATCTTCGGCTGGATGGGCTATCCCATGCAGATCAAGATCAACTTCCTGTGCCGCGACTCCATCCTGGCCGCTCCGTTGTGCCTCGACCTGTGTCTGCTCATCGACCTCGCTCATCGCGCCGGCCGTTATGGCACACAGCGTTTCCTGAGCTTCTTCCTCAAGAGCCCGATGCACGACTACACCCAGAACGAGATCCCCGTTAACCACCTGTTCCAGCAGTATGTAATGCTCAAGAACGCCATCCGCGAGATGGGCGGTTACGAGGCCGACGAGGAAATTGATTAAACGTCCATCACGTTATACCAAACCAACGATTATAGAGGCGGTGGCCATCAAGGCCGCCGTCTCTTTTTATCCAAGCGCTCCCCCTTTTAGCGACCAGGCTCCAATTCTTTTAAAAAAATTACATAGTTTAGTTTGCCGTTTTAATTGAATTACATTAAATTTGCAGCGTAATATGCGGTAACATGAACACCGAATCCGCAGTTTGCAAAAACATTCATTTTTGGTCGAATTAAATTAGCTTATCATGCAAGAAATAATTCAAGAAGATCTCGCCGCAAAAGCGGCGGCTGAAAAGAAAAAGAAAAGACGCCTACGTAATGGCATTAAATGGGACCGCTTGTTTGTGGCATGTGCCTACAACTGGTACTGGTTCGTCCTGTCGATGATCGTTTGTTCCTGTCTAGCCTATCTTTACGGAAAGAGCCAATCACAGTTCTATGTGGCTAAGTCATCCATCCTTATCCGTTCCAAAGACAGCGCCCAGGGCACACCGTCAATGACCTTCAGCGACCTGGGACTTAACACCGTCAACTACATCCCCAACGAGCCCTACAAGCTCAGGTCATCACGCGTGATGGAAATCGTGGTGAACTCGCTGGGATTGAATGTCCAGTACTATGGCCACAAGTTCTTGCGTGACGTCAATATCTACAAGGACACCCCGGTTCAGGTAACCCCCCTCAAGGAGGTGACCACAGGATATGCCATCACTATCGTCCCCAAGAGTGCCGACGACTATGAGTTCAGAGTCAACGAGGGACAATGGAAGAAGGCCCACTTCGGCAACAAGGTAAACACCGAGTTTGGCCCTGTCGCCATCACCAAGACCAAGCTGTTTAACCCCGAAGAGCACATTGATTACAATATCATTGTCAGGATCAGCAATCCCACAGCCCTGGCTAGGGCTTTCTCTAAATCGGTGGTTGTTGAGAATGCCGATGAGCATAGCGACGTGCTGAATCTGGCCATTCGCGGCGAGAACCCCTACATGTGTGCCGACATCTTGAATGCCCTAGTTGTCGCCTATAACCAGGAAGGCATCAACGACATGAACCAGGTGGCACGCAACACCGAGGCCTTTATCGCCGAGCGTGTCGCAGACCTGTCTAAGGACTTGAGTGGCGTGGATAGCGAGGTGGCCATCCTGACAGCCAACTCGGCCAACTCTATTATGCTGGGTACTCCGTCCAACACCATGCAGCAGATGACCAACCGCGAGGACGTGAGCCTCGAGATCAACATCGCGTCACAGATACGCAACTTCATTGCAGGCATGGGGCCTGGTGAGCTTATCCCAGTCAACACCGGCATGAGCAACACCGGTATCTCCACTCAGATCACAGAATATAACACGGCCATGCAGGAGTACCAAAAGATTTCGGCCACCTCTAGTGCCGAGAATCCTGTCATGAAGGAGTTGACCGCTTCGCTGACCATGCAGAAGAAGACCATCCTCGCCAGCCTTGATAACTACATCAGCTCTCTGCGCACCCGCCAGAGTCAGGCTCAGCGCTTGCAGAACATGGCTCAGAGCAGCATGACAGCCAATCCGTCGCACGAAAAGGCCATCACCGAAGTTGCCCGCCAGCAAAAGATCAAAGAGCAGCTTTACCTGTACCTGCTCAACAAGCGCGAGGAGAATGCCTTGCAGATGGCAATTACCGAGCCTAACGCCAAGGTCATGGAAGCCGCAATGCCCAATCCCGTCCCCATTACCGCACCGCTGTCGCGCATCGTGCTCACCGGTATGGTGATCGGCCTGCTGATTCCGGCATTTGTTCTCTATGCAGTATTCTGGTACTTCTCGCTCGACAAGACGATCCATACCCGCCGCGAAATCGAAGAGGCCTGCGACATCCCGATCCTGGGTGAGTTGCCTGCCAAGAAAACCCACGTCACCGGTGAGATTGTGGTTAACGAGACGTCCAATGACCGCATGAACGAGGCATTCCGCATCGTCCGCAACAACCTTGACTTTGTCACAACACAAGACAGGAACAAGAAAGAAGCCACCGTTATCCAGTTCACCTCGACCATGTCTGGTGAGGGCAAGAGCTTTGTGGCTGTGAACCTGGCATTATCCTATACCTATGTAAACAAGCGAGTCATTGTAGTCGACCTCGACTTGCGCAAGGGTAAATTCTCGGAGTACGTCGGCGTGCAGGACGGTAAAGGCGTAACGGCCTATCTGTCGGGCAAGGAACCCGACCTGGATAAGGTCATCCATCGCGGCGCGCTGCACGAGGGATTTGACATCATCAGTGTTGGTGCCATTCCGCCCAACCCCACGGCGTTGCTGCTGAGCGAGAACATGGAGAAGATGATCGAGAAGCTCAAGAAGGAATATGACTTTGTCATTCTCGACACCGTGCCCTATAACCTGATTGCCGACGCCGCCGTTGTTAACCGATTTGCCGACTTGACGATCTATGTTGTGCGTGACGGCCGTGTTGAGCAGCAGTACATGTATGAGCTCGAGCGTCTCTACGACGAGCACAAGATCAAGAACCTGACGATTCTCGTCAACGACATCAAGATGAGTAAGACCCGCTATAACTACTCCTATGCTTATGGCTACGGCAAGGGATATGGTTACGGTTACGGTTATGGTTACGGTTACGGTTACGGTGGTGACAGTGGTGGCTATTATGTTGATGACACCCCCAAGGACGCATCAGTATCCAAGGAATTTGGCATCACCGGCAACCAGGAGATATAAAGCATTTTATTCAATTCCGAACAAAATATGAATATTGCGGTTGTAGGAACCGGATATGTCGGACTAGTCACGGGCACCTGTTTCAGCGAAATGGGTGTCCATGTGACATGTGTAGACGTCGATGAGCAGAAGATCGACGCGCTCAAGCAAGGCATTATCCCTATTTATGAGCCAGGATTAGAGACCCTTGTTCACAAGAACACCAAATCAGGAAGACTACAGTTCACCACCCGGATCGAGGAGGTCATTAATGACGTTGACATCATCTTCAGCGCCGTGGGAACACCACCCGACGAAGACGGAAGTGCCGACTTGAAATATGTGCTCGAGGTGGCACGCACCATCGGCAAGTACATGGATCATTATCTGGTCGTGGTAACAAAAAGCACGGTGCCCGTTGGCACTGCACACAAGGTTAAAGCCACCATCCAGCAAGAATTAGATCGCCGGGGGGTAAACATCGAGTTTGATGTCGCCAGCAACCCCGAGTTCCTCAAGGAAGGCAATGCCGTGAAGGATTTCATGAGCCCCGACAGAGTAGTGGTGGGTGTGGATAGCGAGCGCGCACGCAAACTCATGGCCAGGCTTTACAAGCCCTTCATGATTGTGAGCGACCGCTTGATTTTCACCGACATACCATCGGCCGAGATGATCAAGTATGCCGCAAACTCCATGCTAGCGACCAGAATCAGCTTCATGAACGACATCGCCAACCTGTGCGAACTTGTTGGCGCCGACGTGAACATGGTCCGCAAGGGTATCGGTAGCGACACCCGCATCGGTAAGAAGTTCCTGTATGCCGGTTGTGGATACGGCGGTTCCTGCTTTCCCAAGGATGTGAAAGCTCTCATCAAGACGGCCGAAAGCAATGGATACTCCATGCGTGTCCTGAAAGCGGTCGAGGACGTGAACGCCGACCAGAAACTTGTGCTTTACTACAAACTGATCAAACACTACGGCAGCAAGTCGGAGCTGGCAGGCAAGACCATCGCCCTTTGGGGGCTGGCTTTCAAGCCCGAGACCGACGACATGCGTGAAGCGCCGTCGCTCGTCCTGATTGACCTATTGCTACAAGCTGGTGCCCACGTCAGGGTGTATGACCCTGTCGCAATGGATGAATGCCATCGCAGGATAGGCAATGTTGTCACCTATGCCCGAGACATGTATGACGCTGCTGATGGAGCCGATGCCCTGTTGCTTGTAACCGAGTGGAAAGAATTCAGAATGCCGAACATTGACAGGCTGGCGAACAAAATGAAAGGCCGCCTGATTCTTGATGGTCGCAATATCCTCGACCAGGAGGAGTTGCGCCTTAATGGATTTGAATATCACTGCATCGGCAGGTAACCTGCTATAGACTAAAAAAAGAAGCCGCACTATGGGGATATCCCTGGTGCGGCTTCCTTTTTTCAACTTGTGCCTGCCTTAGCGCGGTTATTTGACAACCACTTTGGTCGACGTCGTGTCACTTGCAACTACATAGATACCCGAATGCAATGCTATCGTGGACTCACCTTGAGATATGGCAGTTGCTACACACTCGCCATCAAGGTTATAGACACTCAGGTTCTCTCCCATTGGATTCTCGATAAAGATAGCCCCCTGGTCAGGAACAGCAAACCAATCGACAGCATTGATGGCGATAACCGCCTCCGACGGACTCAATAACCTGTCAATCAATGAGGTCACATCGGCGATATTGATTGAACCATCCTGATTGACATCGGCAGCCAACTCATCAAACTTATCCACATTTCCACTAAGCAGATAGTCAATCAGAGTTGTCACATCAGCGATGTTGACAGAGCCATCCATATTCACATCACCGATGAGCACTGTGGGCGCATTAACTGTGCCCTCAACATCGGCATATGCGCTGGCAAGACTCGTAGTAGCCGAGAGTTCCCCAGAATAGTCACCGGCCACGCTCGTGTCGGCAATTCGCACATAGAACACCTCACCCGATGGATCAAGAGTCAACGTTCTGGACCAGGTATAACGGTTCAAGCTAATCTGGAAATTACCATCCACTGTCAAGATTATGTTCTCGCTATTGTCCTCGGCTGTCACACTGCCGCTAACGATGGATGAAGTCCCATTCAGCTCGGCCACCATCGACGCTAGAGATGAAATGGTTATTACTGGCGTTGGAGCGATAGTCCCCGCATTGCTCGTGATGGCAATATCATCGATGTTCAAGCGTGCGCCAGCGGTTTGTTGTATCTTAAAGCGCACATTGCCTGTCACATTCAGGTCAAAGCTATACTGCTGCCAGTTGGTAGAAGGAGAACAAGTGCCCACCTGGACCCAAGATGAACCCGCGTCAGTACTATAATAGACCAGTAAAGTGGGATTGGCTTCGCTACTGCTCCACTTGGCAGCATAGAATGTGAGCTTAGAAGCACCGCCCGTATAGTCCTCGGCCATCTCGATGCGAGAAGATGAGGTCTTGCCGAAACGGCAACTCAACAAGTCATTGCAGTGGCTATCACCCGACCAGATGCCCACGTCGGAGGTGTTCCACTTGAAAGCTTTTCCCTGAATGAATGTAGTTGAGTATGAACCATAATTGTTACAGCCCTCCCATGTCTCAATCTTCTCGTCACCGGTCACTTCACCGCCGCCAGTGTTATAGCTTGCAGTCAGAGTAACAGTGGAGTTTACCTCACTGCTACTGATGGTCAAGGTGCCCGTGGCGCTGGCACTTGTACCGTTATAAGTCACGGTTACCGATGTGCCATTGTTAGCATTAGCCGCTGTAATGCTGGTGGGAGATACCAAGAATCCATTGCCAGTTACTGCTACGGTAAGCGCCTTGGTCAGGTTGCTGCCCTTAACCGTAATGGTCTTGCTAACGCCACTGCCCGTATTGGTACCCACAGCAACAGTCGAGCCACTTGTGGGAGCCGTCAACGCAGGCGTCGTGGTGCCGCTACCGCTGCCATTCCACGTGCTGCCCTTCTTGTCGCCCCAGATGTACTCAACCAGCTCGGGATTGTCGATAAAGGGATTGCGGTTGCGCTGAATACTATAAACGGCATCGTTGCGGGTAGTTTCGAGTGCACTCACGGGGTCATTGCGGTGCCACTCCAGCAGCTGGTTGATGGCCCACGTCGTCAAACCCAGGTAGGAACTGGAAGTGAACACAGCATTACCCAGACTAGAAGTATAGTTACTAATGCGGGTCATGTAACGCGTGGCAAAATAGAAGTAAACTCGGGCAAAGTCGCCTTTATACTCATCGGCTACCTCAAACACCGTTCCGTTGTATCCGCTGAAGGTACAGGACCCCAACTTACCGGTGCCATAGGTCGTGCCATTGTTGCAATCTCCCAGCGGATAATTGCCTCGCTTGCCATTCACAAAACCGTCAACCGGGAACATGTGTTGCAAGTCGGTATAGGCCGTGTCGCTCGACGTTCCGCCCCACCAGCTATTGGGAATACCATGCTCACGGTTATAGCAGTCGCCCACGTTACTATAAGTGCCACACTGGTCGCTGCTGTAAGTGAAGTGAGAATTCGAGTAACGGTCAATAATGATGTTACCATTACAGTCGGTTGTCTTGAAATCAGACCATAGCTGATCGTAGCCTCGTTTCGTGTGACCACTAATGATTTTGTGCAAGGCCGACATCAGTGCTCGATCGCTCTTGTTCTTGGCGTTGTCATAGTACCCGCTGGGCACAGCCGCCATCATCTGCATGCCAGTTAACACAACGAGCAATACAGGCAAGTAACACATTCTCTTTTTCATCTCTAATAAAGGTCTAATAAAGGTTGATTATTCCATATTAATATTAATGTACATTTTTCTTCTAACACGAGAGCCTTGAAAATCCATCCATTACGTATGGTTTCAAGGCTCCCTACTTATCTATAGAAAACAACTATAGTTCGTATTAATGATAACTTACACTCAGGCCCCCTGGGCAAGACGCTTGAGAGACTTCTTACAGATGTGCTCATGACACAAGATCATATAAACCAGCAACAGGTTGAGCACGACAATCTCAAACACAAAGTAGCACCACGGCAAGTCGATAATTACCGACACAAAGCAAGCTATGATGCGTGTGTTGAATGACAGGATGTTGGTATACTTCATCAACGGACGGCTCAACTGCCTGAAGTAATCCCTGAAGCTTTGAGGCGGCACGCCATTCTCGCCGTAGCACTCCTTGAGAGCGGCACGCAACTGCTGCATTCGAGGCGTGAGAAACTCCTGGTTGGCAGTGTAATTGCGGTAGAAGAACAAGACCAGCTTGCTCCAGAAGTTCATACCCCACGACAATGGCTTGTACTGCTCGTTCAGTGCGGCAGTACTGTCCAGTTCGCTACCCTCGGCACCCTTCAAGAAATAGAGGTGGAACTGGCGGTAATAATCGGCCATAGCAGCCTGTAATGCATGGCTGGCACCAGCCACGATGGCTAGGGCCCAAATCATCCACTGGTTATCGAACCAGAATGCATTATCACGCAAGGCGTCACCAAAGTTCAGCTCCCTGTAAACCAAGGCAAAATAGATAGCGATAAACCAGAAGTCACCACTCAGCCCGTCCAAGATACGGCCCATTCGGGAATACTGCTGAGTCAAGCGCGCCAACTGGCCATCGGCACTGTCATAAGTATTGGCCCAAACGATGAAGAAAATGCCCAACCAGTTGAGCCACATGTACTCATCGCCCCTAAAGTAGAGCAATATGCCGCCAAACACGCCAAGGAAAATACTGGCGATGGTCACAGCGTTGGGCGAGATGCCCAACTTGGCGAACAATTTAGCCCACAAGAAGCCTAATGGACGATAGAAATGCAAGTCGAGCCACTCCTCGGTATCCATCGACTTGAGAGATGCTTGATATTCCTCTTTTAATGTCATAAAGCAAAAATAAAAATAGTGTGTGGTGTGTTAAGTCAACTGCCATCGGTTTACAGCCCCAGGTGCTCTTTGGCAAGAGCCAGGACTGCCTTGGCAATGTGAGGGGCCGACTCATTGCGGCACGGGGCAAAACTAGGCCAGTCATTAAAATCAATGATGCGGATCGTGCCGTCAGGATCAACAATGCAATCGCCACCATAAATCACCACATTCAGCTCCTCGGCAGCGCGTGAACAGATGTCCTTCAACTCCTTGAGGTCAATGTCGATGCCCTGGCTGTGGCCGTTCACCTCCTCCCAGCCATACTTGCTGTGTCCCTCATCAAAGGGGTAGAACCAATAGAAGAACTGCGAGCCCTTCACGCCATAGAACTTCACCAAGTCACCCACCAGGTGCACATTGATCACAGCACGAGTGATGCCGCGATAAAAATACTCCTGCAACACCTCCTGAGCCTCCTCGGGATGGCGCACGTAGCTCACGTCCTCCTTGTGCATCGCATGGAAGTCACCACGCTTAATCCAGCACGACTTGAAGCCAGCCGTCTTGAGCTGCGACTTGATATTCTCGTTAGTATTGACAATCAGGCTATCCGGATAAGGGATTCCATTGCCCAGCAAGATGCGCGTCATGCGCTCACGCGTGCAATTCTCGATGCCATAACCCGAATTAATCACCAGCTTGCCCTCGTCTTCTAGACGTTGCAATTTAGCAATGCTGGCACGCTCACGGCACATAGCCAGCACAACCGGCTCCTCGATTTCCTGGTTATTGAACTGTTCCTCGCTATACACGTTCACCTGGCAACCACGCTTGCGCAGCTGCTCGGCCACTAGATTAAAGATGGCGGTGTCGTTGCCAATATGGTTAGGCGAATACGCGCCCGCGCGCATTACACCCGCAATAGTAATGTCTGCCATTATTCAATATTTAATTACATTGGGCGTGGACAATCACTGCCCCGCCCCTTAATGGGTTGCAAAGATACAAAATTTTGTAATAGAGACAGCTAAAACCACAGAAAAAAGCCCCTTACGGAACCATCTCTCATTTTTTTTAAAAAAAATCGCCAGAAATACTTGCAGGAACAAAAAAAAGCAGTACCTTTGCACTCGCTAATGAAAATACTTCAGCTAGCTTCCGGAGAGGTGGGTGAGTGGCTGAAACCAGCAGTTTGCTAAACTGCCGTAGGGGTAACTCTACCGCAAGTTCGAATCTTGTCCTCTCCGCATAATTAGGGTTAACAATCTTGAAATCAGATTGTTAGCCCTATTTTTTTGAAATTCCATAGACACGGAATAGACAGTAAAAAACGGACTAATAACTATGGCATTTTTTGGAAGTGGTAGAAAGCCGACAAAAAATGTTAAAAAAATGTCGTCTTTTAGAGAAAGAAATCGCGCAGCCGAACTTCTTGGATTCACCTATCCAAAGCTGCATACTGGAAAGAAATGGTTTATAGATTTCTTTGCACTCGATCCCTTGACAGGGACTATGAGGCGCAAGAAATATCACATTGATAACATCGAAAAAATTGGTGAACGGCGCAAGTATGCAGCTGAACTAATCGCTATAACATTGAAAAAATTACGCAGCGGTTGGAATCCATGGGTAAATACCCAAGAAAGCCGTGGGTTTACATTTTTATCAGATTGTCTTACTCGGTACATGGAATATATCGAACGGAAATCGAGGACAAAAACGAAGCATTCCTACCAGTCTCGTGTGAACATCCTCAACCAATATCTATCCTCATGTGTGCTTCCCATCAAGTATGCCTATCAGTTTGACGGGGCGTTTGTCAACGACTATCTGGATTGGCTCTACCTCGATCGAGGTGTGAGCGAGCGCACAAGGAACAACTATCGCGGTTGGTGCTACAGCTTTGCAGAGTTCCTCGTCTCTCGCAAGTACATCGAAACCAATCCTGTTGACCACATCCCGGCACTGGACGAGAAAAAGAAGCACCGCAAGGATTTGTCACCCACGAAGCTTCAGCAGATGCGACGACATCTTCAGAAAGAGGACAAGTTCTTCTTGTTGGCCTGCTATATGGAGTACTTCACATTTATACGTCCCACGGAACTCTCCTACCTTAAAGTGGGCGACATCAGCCTAAAGGATAAGACGGTGTTTGTGAGCGAGGACTTCAGCAAGAACAAGAAGAGTGCCAAAGTCGCACTGAACGACACCATCATCAAGCTGATGATCGAACTTGGTGTGCTATCCAAGCCTGCAACCTTCTTCTTGTTCGGCAAGAACTTCAGACCTGCGGCTGAACGCAGCAACGCTGACCAGTACAACCGCAGATGGAAGAAGATGCGAGAAGCTCTGGGCTGGGGAGACGAATACCAGTTCTATTCCTTGAAGGATAGTGGAATTCGTGACCTGGCCAACGAGGAGGGCGTGGTGGTCGCCAGAGACCAGGCTCGCCACAGCGACGTGAGCACGACGAACCGCTATATCCAGGAGCACAACATGCAGGTGCATGATGAGGCCAAGCAGTTCAAGGGTGCCCTCGTTGAGGAAGATGCATAGTTTTTCCTCTACCCTTTCTCGACCTTGAAGAAGGTACCGCGAAGTAACTGCGACATTCCATCCTCTGTGAATGTCGCGGTTATCTTTTCGCACAGGTACTGTTTGCCGTCGATGTGGAACAGGGAGCGGACGTTGGGGATCTTGTCGACGAGGAAGGAGAAGGTGTATTTCTTCTTCTGGTCGACGGGATAGTAGGTGCGTCGCTCCACGCCCTGGCCGTAGGCGGCGTTGTTCAGTCGCAGCGAGCAGGCCTTGCCGCTGTCGGTGCGCTTCCAGGTCACCAGCAGCGTCC
>CAMJJG010000031.1 GCA_946406035.1 uncultured Prevotellaceae bacterium | reverse complement strand
AAACGAGTAAACCGCTATAAATTAGCGGTTTACTTCAAGTCGTTCAAAGTTGTTCGGAGTTGTTTCTAAGGCTCTACTTTCCGATGCAAAAGTGGGAGAATATTTCGCCGAGGATGGCGTCGGTGGTGATTTCGCCGGTGATCTCGCCCAGCCAGTGTAGGCACTCGCGGATGTCCTGGTCGAGCAGGTCGCCGCTCAGTCCGCTCTCGAGGCCGTCGATGGCGCGGCCGATGGCATCGCGGGCGCGGGTAAGGGCCTGGTAATGGCGGGCATTGGTGACGATGACAGCGTCTGTGTCCACCTCAGGCTGGGTGGCTGTCTTGACGATGAGCTCGCGCAGCGTTTCGACATCGCTGTCGTGTTTGGCGCTGATGGCCACTATGGGGGTGCCGGCGGGCAACAGGTCTTTCAACTCACTCCTCGCGGCAATATCGTCGTCGAGGTCGATCTTGTTGAGAATGGCGATGAGTGCCTTGCCCTCGCAGCGTCCCAGTATGTCGTGGATCATGCTGGTGTCGGCGCTGGTGACGTCAACGATCCAGAGCACGATGTTGGCTTTGTCGATGGCTTGCCAGGTGCGTTCGATGCCCATTTGCTCTACGGTATCGGTGGACTGGCGGATACCGGCCGTGTCGATGAAGCGGAACAGGGTGCCGCCCATGACCACGGTGTCCTCGATCGTGTCGCGCGTGGTGCCATGAACATCGCTCACCAGGGCACGGTTGTCGCGTAGCAGGGCATTAAGCAAGGTCGACTTTCCGGCATTGGTCTGACCGACGATGGCTACGGGCATGCCGTCCTTGATCGCGTTGCCGTCGTGGTAACTGTCGGCCAGGCGCGTTATGACGCTGTGGATGTCGCGGGCCAGGGCGGTTACATCGCTACGGTCGGCAAAGGTCACGTCCTCCTCGCTGAAGTCCAGCTCCAGCTCGATGAGCGCCACAAAGTGCAGCAACTTGTCGCGCAGGAGTTTGATCTCATCGCTGTAGCGGCCTCGCATCTGGCTCATGGCCACGCGGTGGGCGGCGCGGGACTGAGCCTCGATGACGTCGGCGACGGCCTCGGCCTGTGACAGGTCCATGCGACCGTTAGAGAAGGCACGGCGAGTAAATTCGCCTGCTGTCGCGTGGCGGCAGCCTGCATCGATGAGCGTCTGCACTACTTGTTGCTGAATCCATGTCGAGCCATGACATGCCAGTTCCACGATGTCTTCGCCCGTGAATGAGTTGGGAGCGCGGTAAACGGTCAGTACCACTTGGTCGAGCACTTCGCCGTTTTGGTCGGTCAGGTGTCCTAGATGCACGGTGTGGCTTGCCATGGAGGCCAGGGGCTTGCCCTGCCAGCGCTCCTGGACGATGGTAAGGGCCGTGGGGCCACTCACGCGAATGACCGCGATGCCGCCGCGGCCGGGCGGTGTTGAGATGGCACAGATGGTGTCATTGACGCTTGACAGTTCATGTATATTCATCGGTTTGGATAGTATTTAGGCCAGTCTTTAATGTTCTCCTTGCTCTCAATGACGTTCTCGACCTTGTCCTCGAGCGAGGCCAGGAAGTCATAACCTGTCAATGCCTCAACCTTGTCGATGGTGGTAGCATAGTTGGTCCAGCTGTTAGCCATTTTCTTGTTCTCCATGACAAAGGCGATAGCCCTGTTCTGGCCAGGGGAGTAGATCACCTTGAAGAAGCGCTCAGGCACGGCGATGTCCTGATGCTTGCCGATGCGCTTCATGTTATTGGAGAAGATGGGGCCCGTGAACACGATGAGCCGCCCAGCCGTTCTCGACCACTTGTGCACCGCTTCCTCGACGTGGCGCCACTCGCCGTCGTTCATCTCGTCGAGTTGCGGGCAGATGTTGGTCATCAGGAAACACTGGGACATGGCTGTCTTGTCCCAGCGCATGTCCATCGCCGGTGCCATGTGGCCGCGGGTATAGCCGCTCTCCTTGTAATCCCACCAGTCGGGGCAACCCTTCACGTCGTGGTCGCGCTCAAACTTATAGTTCGCGCGGTTCTCGGCATCGCGTGAGTCGGCCATTGATGTCATCGTGTTGGTCAGTTCATAGGCCACACAGTTGGGCACGCGGTAATACTTGTTGAAATAGACCGTGATGGCTTTGTATCGCACCGTCTGGTTGTCGAGCCGCTCGGGCAGCCTGACGTCGAGGAGTGACTCCTTGCCTGTCGACTGGTAGTGCTTGCCCTCGTCAACACTTGTCTGCGGGGTGGGCAGCTCGTCGTTGTAGGCACTCTTGTAGAACGAGTTCTTCAAGTCCACACCCTTGTACCCTAGCAGTATCAAGATTACGGCTCCAACCAGGTATAGGATCTTCTTCGTTTTTTTATTCATTGTTGTGATGTCTTGTTTACGTTTGTAGCTGCAAAATTATGAAAAAAACGGTAATGAGTGGCCAGACATTGCAATCAATGGTTGCTAAACCCATCCAGTCCGACTAGCCCTTCTCGTGCTGCTGGCGCTGGCCGTTGATCTCGCGCACGATATAGTCGGGCCGGTTTTTGGTCTCGTTATAGATGCGGCCGATGTACTCGCCGATGATGCCCAGCGACAACAGCTGGATGCCGCCCAGGAACAGGATGAGAATCACGAGTGTGGGATAGCCCTGCACAGGCTCTCCGACGATGACAGCCTTGAAGAACACATAGACCATATACAGGAACGCGCACAACGACACGATGAAACCCACAACTGTCGAGATGCGCAACGGTAAAGTGGTAAACGATGTGATGCCGTCGATGGCAAACGAGAAGAGCTGGCGATAACTCCATGATGACTCACCGGCCACACGGTCACCCTGTTCAAACAGCAACTCTTTCTTCTTAAAGCCGATCCAACTATACATCCCCTTGGTATAGCGCTCGCTCTCCCGCAGGCTCTTCAACGCGTTCACGCAACAGCGGTCGAGCAGGCGGAAGTCGCCCACATTCTGCAACACGTCAAAGCGTGACGAGCTCTGCAGGATCTTGTAGAACCCGAGCGACAGGCGCTTGCGCAGCCAGCTCTCCTTGCCACGCGACTTGCGCTTGGCATACACGTCATCGTAGCCTTGTTCCCACCACTTGACCATCTCGGAAATCAACGTGGGCGGGTGCTGCAAGTCGGCATCAATGATGACCATGCAGTCACCGGTGACGTGGTCAAACCCCGCCAGCATCGCGTTCTCCTTGCCGAAGTTGCGTGACAGGTCCACATAGTTCACGCGAGGGTCTTTTTCCCGCAACTGCTTGAGCACTTGCAGTGTGTCGTCGCGGCTGCCGTCGTTGACAAACATCAGCTCCCACTCATAGGCCGGCATGCTCTCCATGAGCTTCAAGAGCTCGGGATAGAGCAGCGGCAATGACTTCTCCTCGTTATAACACGGAATCAGAATCGAAATCTTTTTCATCTTGAAATATCTCTTGCTATTGGTTGGTTTCTTTTTTTACTTGAAGGTGAGGCAGGACAGGCGGTCGGCCTTGAGATAGGCTGCGGCACGGGCAATATCGTCGGGCGTGACTGCCTGAATGCTGGCGATGGTCTCGTCGATGGTTGCCACCTTGCCATGATATAGCAGCCCGCGCCCGGCGCGCATGGCCATGAATTCGCTGTTGTCGGCAGCGACCACCAGTTGTCCACAGTATTGCCTCTTGTAGGCATCAAGGCGACGTGGCGATAGCACCGACTCGCTCAGCCGACTGGTGATGCGCTCAATGACGCGCAAACTCGACCGCACGTCGGCTGGGTCGCATCCCAGATAGATTTCCATCCATCCACAATCGCTCATCAGCGTCAAGGTGGACTCGACGGTATACACATAGCCACGGCGCTCCCGCAACTCCACATTGAGCAACGAGTTCATGCCAGGGCCGCCCAGGATGTTGTTGAGTAACATCAAGGCATGGCGCAGCGGGTGGCTCATGTCGGGCACTCGGGCTCCGACCACGGTATGGGCTTGATGGGTGCCAATGACGATCTCCCTCTTGAAGGGCGTGACGGGCTGTGGCACGTTGCGCTGTCTCGGCAACATCGTGTGGCTCATGCCGCCAAGGCATTTTTCCACCAGCCTGAAAACCCGATCGGGGCGCTCGGGCCCTACCGAGAAAAACGCCATGTTGGCAGGTACATACAATGACTTGAGGTAATGCATGCAGTCGTCGCGGGTGAGCCGCTCCAAGTCCTCCTTGCGTCCCAGGATGTTGTGTCCCAGCTCACTGCTGGCAAATAGCAGGTCCTCAAAGTCGTCATACACCGCGTCGGCTGGCGTGTCACGGTAGCTCGCCGCCTCCTCGAGCACGACATCGCGCTCACGGTCCAATTCCTCCTGGGGAAACACCGACCACTGCACCAGGTCGGCCAGCAGGTCGATGGCCCGCTGCAGGTGCTCCTGGGGAAACACCGAGTAGAGCATCGTGCCCTCCTTGGTCGTGTAGGCGTTTAACTCGCCGCCCACTCGTTCCATGCGGTTCAGGATGTGCCAGGCACGGCGATGCTGTGTGCCCTTGAAGATGGTGTGTTCCACAAAGTGGGCCAATCCATACTGGCCGTCCACCTCGTCACGGCTGCCGGCGTTCACGGCTAGCCCGCACCAGGCGACTTGTGACTTTGTCACCACGTGCACGGCCTGTAACCCGTTGGATAGTGCGTGATATTCTATTCTCATGCTGGTGTTAGAGTCTTGTGTTGATGTGTAGAACGTGCTGCACGAGCAGCATCTCGTGGATGTCGCTGCGTCTCACGTCCATGTCGTCATAGTTAGGGTTCTCGCTGCGCAGGACCACCATGTTGGGGTCGGTATGGCGGCGTACATATTTCACTAGCCTGAAGTCATCGAGCTGTACGACGTAGATCTGCCCCCAGTAAATCTGGCTGGGGTTACTCACCTCGCGCACTGCGACAAAGTCTCCATCCATGATCACCGGAGCCATTGAGTCACCGCTCACGCGCACAATGCGGCATTGTGGACTCATGTTGGGCAGGTTGACCCATCCCACGATGTTCTCGCTGGCAAACAGCTCATTTCGGCCCGATGCCGAGCCTGCCGTGGCATCCACATCATACACTGGCGTCCCGCCACCTGCTGCCGGCAGTACGCTGGCATCAACAGGTGTCGGCACCTTACCGAAGGGCAGGTCGGTGCCCTCCATCAACCACTCCTTGGATACGCCCAGGTTGACGACCAGGCGGTTAAGGAACGAGTCACTCAATGGCATGTGAGCATTGAGGTATTTCGACAAGTTGGACGTGTCTACCCCGATGCGCTCGGCAAACTGTACCTGGCGCACGCCCATCTCCTTCATCAAGTACTTGATTCTCGCGATAATTTCGGCATTCTTTTGTGTGTCCATTGTTGCTAAATTTCAAGTTTTGTTGATCATCTGAGCTATTAACACGGCAAAATTACCACAAAATATTGCAATATGCAACTTTTATTGAGGCAATGATATGGATATTGGCCAATCATTGATTTTTAATGCTCATTTCGCTGATGACAGCGGATTTAACCAAAAAATATTAAAACTCGTGTCAATAGCATTAGAGGATGTCGCAAAACTAAAGCGACGAAAAAGAAGATCGAGCTTTGTTCGATTTCTCGACCGCTAGGCCGATTTAAAAAGGAGGCATTGAGTTTTGCAATAGCCTGCGGCATCTATGTCATTACCATTTTTTTCCATAAGAGTTGAGCGATTGCAGCCTTGTGGAGAATACAATGAAGGGTGGGCTGTTGAAGGCTTTTCTGGGTTTTTTACTGGGCGCACTGAACTTTTTTTTAGCAAATAATTGTGGGATTGGGCGAGAATGAGTAATTTCGTAATCAACTTTATTATTGATAAAAACCTCAAGATGATGAAAAAGATATCATTACTCATTCCATGCTACAATGAGGAGATGTCCTTGCCGCTGCTCTATCCCGAGCTGTTGAAGCTCATGGAGGGCATGCCCGCCTATGAGTGGGAGCTGATGTTTGTCAACGACGGCAGCATCGATGGCACGATCGACGCGCTGCGTCAGTTGCGGCAGCAGGATCCGCGTGTCAACTATGTGGATCTGTCGCGCAACTTCGGCAAGGAAGTGGCGATGCTGGCTGGCTTTGACTACGTCACCGGCGACTGCATGATTATCATCGATGCCGACTTGCAAGACCCACCATCGCTCATCCCCGAGATGGTCAAGTGGTGGGAACAAGGCTACGAGGACGTGTATGCCCGCCGCCGCACTCGTGGCAAGGAGAGTTGGCTGCGCAAGTTCTTGTCCATGCGTTTTTACAAGATGCTGCAAAACTCGTCGCGGTTTGATGTGCTGCAGAATGTGGGCGACTTCCGCCTGCTTGACCGTTGCTGCATCAATGCGCTCAAGAAGATGCGCGAGAGCGAGCGCTATACCAAGGGGATGTATAGCTGGATCGGCTTCAAGAAGAAAGAGGTGACATTTGACCGCGGTGACCGTGTGGCCGGCAAGTCGGCCTGGAACTACAGGCAACTCTTCTCGCTGGCCATCGATGGCATCACCTCGTTCACCAGTCTGCCGTTGCGCATCTCGACCGTTATCGGTTTCATCATTTCGCTCATGGCCTTTATCTACATGATGGTCGTGTTTGTCAAGGCCCTGGTGTGGGGCGATCCTGTGCGTGGCTATCCGTCACTGGTGATGCTCATCCTGTTCCTGGGCGGCATCCAGTTGCTGTCGCTTGGTGTCATCGGCGAATACATTGGCCGCATCTATAACGAGACCAAGAATCGACCCGACTACATCGTGAGCAAGTTCAACGATGAGCGCGTCCTGTAAAAAGTTATTTCATCGTTTTTTGGCAAAAAATTTGCAGGGTTTTACCAAATGGAGTAATTTCGTGACCAATAAAATAACAAATACAACAAAATAATAACAATCGACACTATGAACGACGTGAAATTCTATCTCGACGCAGCCGAGAAAAAGATGCAAGAAGCCGTTGACTTCCTCGACGACACCCTGGCCCACATCCGTGCTGGCAAGGCCAACGTGAAGATCCTGGACGGCATCCGTGTGAACTATTATGGCAGCCCCGTGCCCATCGATAACGTGGCCAACGTGAGCACCCCCGACCAGCGCACCATCGCCATTATGCCCTGGGAGCGCAACATGATCGGTGCCATTGAGAAGGCTATTATCGACAGTAACGTGGGTATTATGCCCATCAACAACGGTGAGGTGATACGCCTCAATATCCCGCCCCTGACCGAGGAACGCCGCAAATTGCTCGTGAAGGACTCAAAGGCCGAGAGCGAGAAGGCGCGTGTGAGCATCCGCAACGCTCGCCGCGAGGCCATCGAGGGTCTCAAGAAGGCTGTCAAGGAGGGCATGAGCGAGGACGTGAGCAAGGATGGAGAAGAGAAGGTCCAGAAGATTCATGACAAGTTCATGAAGAAGATTGACGAGATCTTTGCCGCCAAGGAGAAAGAAATCCTCACGGTATAGGCTCTCGCCGTCGTTAGGACATCACATTTTTTTACGGCTCTAGCCGTTTGAACACATGGTTGCGGCAGGACGTTGGCTTGCCGCAACATTTTTTTCAACTTTAGAAGTCTCTTGTTATGAAATTGTCACTTAATTTTGATACGCCCGCCTGGAAACGTCCACATGACATTGCCTACTGGCTGCTCATTGTGGCGGCTTGTGTCGTATTCTATATCATGAATGTCCTGACGACGCTCAAGGAAGATGATTTGGCTTTCTCGCTCATCGAGGGAGAATGGACTCACGTGCGCACCCTTGCCGACTACTTCAGGTCTCATTATTGCCATTACTTGACGGTGAACGGGCGATCGTCGGATATTGTGGGCGAGCTGTTTTGCGGCTTGCTGGGCAAACCCTTGTTCAATGTGGTCAACACGCTGGTGTTTGGCTTGATGATGCACCTGTTGAGCCGCTTGAGCACTGGCCGCCGTTCAATCATGGTGGTGTCGATGTTTTTGGCGTTCTTTGGTTGCTGTTTCCCTATTCCCGGCGAGACCATGCTGTGGCTCTCGGGCAGTTGCAACTACATGTGGGCAGTGACATTGTCGCTGCTGCTGGTCTATTGCTTGCAGCGTCATCAAGGTCGTGGCATGGCAACTGGATGGGGAAAAACCGCATTGCTGATGCTATTGGCGTTTTTTGCTGGTAGTTTCAACGAGGGCACTTCGTTGGGATTCTTTGCTGGTTTATTCTTCTATTACCTGTTCAACCGTGACAAGGTAAACCGCACGGTATTGCTCGTGATGGGTGCTTACCTGCTGGGCATTCTCGTTATAGCCGTGTGTCCTGCCACATGGAATCGGGCAACGAGCGGATACATCGTGGTGGATATGGGCTGGCGAGAACTGCTCTCCAGTCGCTGGTACATCTTCCACGAGAAGGTGTGGCGATTCTATACGCCCGTCATGGCATTGATTGTGGGTGTGATTGCGCTTTTGTGGAAAGGCATCAGGCCCATCAAGCGTAGCCCTTGGACCTATATCCTGCTGTGCTCGTTGGCAATCATGTTTTTATTGGGTATTGTTCAAGAGCGCCCCTACACGGCACTGGCTACAGTGGGCTTTGTTGTTGTGGCTGCGGGTGTTGAAGCATTGCTTGCACGCTGGCCTGTGGCAAGGCTGGCTGTCGCAGTTGTGGGCATCGCCCTGTTTGTTTACACCAGTAGTTACGCCATCAAGGCCATCGGCGCCTATAAGGCCTATGATGACCAGACGGTGAGCGAGATCGTCTCTGGACCGTCCCAGGTGGTGTTGCGGGAGCGCAAGTTTGATATCTACAGCCGCTTCATCCGTCCGATGAAGTATAATTCTCTTGACTTCTTTGACCGCGAACTGGTGTACCGCGGCTATTACGAGAAAGAAAACGTGCAGTTTGTCACCGATTCCGTTTATGAGCGATACAACTCTGGCCGCTTGCTCGATGGTGCCACGGTAATGCCCCTGGTGAGCGACCGTCCCGATATTGCCGACACGGTGCTCGCGTTCCCTGACCAAGACTACTTGGCTATCGTCCTCAAGGTGGACTCTCTGCCCCCCACCTACCAGCAGGCACGTTACTATTTCTATGAGACTAACGGCAATCTGGATGCCCAGGAGGTGGAACGCCGTCGCAATTACGCCATCTCGGCCGAATATACACCGCTGGGGTATTACCCGCTGCGGTATCAGGACAAGCACTTGATTATCTGTCCGCGTCCCGACGACGATGTAGCCAGCATTGTCATCTCGTTTGACGGCGATATCTCTGAGGGGGAAATGACCCTGAAACGGCAATAATCAAGCATAATCTGGGTTAGCAATGGGTGCGGACTATCACAACCGGTCTCAATCGCTTGGGCACTGGCATGACATCGCCTACTGGTGCCTGCTGGCGGTGGCGTGTGTCGTGTTCCTGGTAATGAATGTGCTCACCACCTTCAAGGAGGATGACCTGGCATTCTCGCTCATTGAGGGCGTGTGGACGCCGATCGACAGCCTGTGGGATCTGGCACGCTCCCATGCCAATCATTATGTTGACAGCAATGGCCGCACGGCCAATCTGGTTGCGTCGCTCTTTTGCGGCTTGTTAGGGAAACCGTTTTTTAATGTATGCAATACGCTGGTATTTGGCCTGTTGGCTCACGTGCTCAGCGTCTTGACAACGGGCCGCCGCTCGCTGTTGGCGCTATCGATGTTCCTGGCGATGGTGGGCACTTGTTTCCCTGTTCCGGGAGAAACGATGTTGTGGCTCGACGGCAGTTGTAACTACATGTGGGCCATCTTGTTCTCGTTGATGCTGGCATGGTATCTGGGGCGCGACCATGATGTGCCGTTGAGCCGTGGCAGGGCTGTTGCGCTGTTCTTGGCGTCCTTTGTGGCCGGCAGCTTCAACGAGGCGACCACTTTTGGCTTTTTCGCTGGGTGGTGCCTGTATTATGCCGTCAACCGTCACAGCTTTGACCGCACGGTGGCCCTGGTTCTGGCTGGTTACCTGTTGGGTATGCTGCTGATTGTCGCTTCACCAGGAGCCTGGCAACGGGCGGCATCGGGAGAAATCGTGACCCATCTTGCGTTACCCGATCTGCTGGCTAGCCGGTGGTATATCTTTAGCGAGAAAATGTGGCGTTTCTATCTGCCTGTCGCCGCGTTGGCGGTTGGGGTTGTATCTTTGTTCTTGCGTAAAGGTGAGGTCGTGTTCCGGAGCCAGTGGACCTATATCTTGTTCTCATTGGCGCTAGTGATGTGTGCTCTTGGGGTTCTCCACGAGCGAGCCTATTCGCCGCTGGTGACGGTAGCGTTTATCATCGTCGTTATGGCCTTGTGGACACTGCTGGAGCGCTGGCCTCGAGCTAGGGCCATCATTGCGGTGCCCTGCCTGTTGCTGGCGGGTTTTACTTTTGGACGTGGACTTGGAGCCCTCTCGTCCTATAAGGCCTATGATGACCAGATAGTGAGTGAGATAAAAGCCGCCCCGCGGCAGGTCGTGCTGCTGGAACGCCGTTTTGATGGTTATAGCCGCTTTGTGAAGCCGATGAATTATAATTCCACTGAGTTTTTTGGACATGAGGTCGTCTATTGCGGTTACTATGATAAGGACAATGTGCAGTTTGTCGCTGATTCGGTTTATGCCCGCTTCAACTCAGGGCGCTTGCTTGATGGTGCGACGGTAATGCCACTCAAAAGTGATAGACCTGATGTGGTCAAGGAAATTCTTGAGGTAGAGGAGCAAGATTACATGATTGCGGTCTTGTCGCTTGATACCTTGCCGCTCACGCCGCAAACAGCCCGCTATTATTTCGCTGTCCCTGATGTAGCCATGCCGCCCAGCGAGCGAGAGCGGCGCCGCAATTATGGCTTGGTTACCGATTATTCTCCACGGGGATTCTACCCGCTGTCCTATCAGGGCGAGAATGTCTTGATTTTCCCAAAGATGGACTCTGCCACGTCACGCATTGTCTTTCCGCTGGCTTATGATGTCTCGCTAGGCGAGGTGACTATCAGTCGGTGAAATCATATCGATGTCAGTAGTAAATCAATCAACAATGATGTGTCCTTGATGTTGATGTAAGTGTTACCGTCAATATCGGCATTCTGTAATTGGATTCCAGTTGGGTCGTTGGTGAGCAGGTAGTCGAGCAGCATTGTCAAGTCCTTGATGTTGACAAGACCATCTCCATTCACGTCTCCCACGAGAATTTGGGTCATCCCCTTAATGTTGGCGAATAAATGCCAGAAATCGGCCGACTTATAGGCCTGGATCGCTTCATTGGGGACCTTGAGCTCAGCATTGTTGTAGCTGGTGAACGTGAAGCAGTTGCTGTTCTCCATGACGGGTGGGGTGGAAGCTGCGCAAGTAACACTCTCTAGTGAGTTGCAGTAGAAGAAGGCTCTGTTGCCAATGAAGTTGATGCCTGCTCCCAGTTTCACCTCGGTCAGCCCCGTGCAACCCTGAAAAGCGGCGCTGCCAATAGTCGTGACCGATTCGGGAATGTCTAGGGCCGTCAGCGAGCAACAGTTGTCAAACGCATGCTGCCCGATGCTGGTTACCGTGCTGGGGATGAGGATGCTGGTCATGTTTTCACAACCTTCCAGTGCATTGTCGCCGATGGCTGTTACCGTCAGGTCGTTACCGTAGAGGTTTACCATCTCGGGGATGGCCACTTCACCCTGGAAGATGTGGTAGTTATCGTCGGTGTAGATGAGCGAGGCGGTGGTAGCGCTTGTCATCACATAGTTGAAGTAGCCGGTGGAGAAGGCATAGTCCATACCCTGGATGTCGTCAAACAACTTCCATCCATCGTCGTTCTGGTATTGGGTGACGGCGGCATGTGGCATCAGCAGGGTGGCCTTGTGGTAACACACCGAGTCAAAGCACTGGCTGTTGTCAAGAACAGGCGGGGTGAACGCGAGGCTCGTCACCGTCGTCAGGCTGTCGCAGGACTTGAATGCAAGAGGATTGATCCTGCTCATGGTCTCTGGCAGGGTGATGCTCGTCAGGCCGTCACAACGGTAAAATGCGCCTCCAGCGATGCTCGTGGCTCCTTCCTGAAGGGTTAGATGGGTGCCGATAGGCATATCGCCCTTGTATCGATAGATAATCTTCCCGATGCTGACTAGTCCGTCGGGATGGCTGATGAACCACTTGGTGCCATCAAAGGCTCCCATGCCAATGCTCTCCAGAGTATCGGGAAAGGTCACGCTTGACAGCTCGGTGCACTGGTCAAAGGCCCACTCGCCGATGATGCTCAATGACTGGGGCAAGGCTATGCTTTTCAAGTTCGGGCAAACGGCAAAAGCACCATTGCCAATGGTCGCAAGCGAGTTGCCAAAGTTGATCTCGCCCAGCATGTCGCAATAGGAGAAAGCATATTCACCGATGGTCTTGACTGCGCTCGGAATGCTGATGTGGGTGAGTGATGAGCAATTAGAGAATGTAGCCTCGTTGATGGTGGTCAATGATGGCGGTAGCTGGATAGTGGTCAATGATGTGCAATTGACAAAGGCTCCCCTGCCAATGGCATTTACCGAGTTGGGAATCGTTACAGTGGACAGCTGGGTGCAATCCATAAACGCATATTCTCCAATGTGGGTTACTGTGCTGGGAATCTGGACGCTGGTGAGGTATCGGCACTCATAGAATCCCCAATCACTAATGGCTGTTACAGTATAGGTATTGCCCTGATAGATGATAGTTGGAGGAATGACGATGTCGCCGCGATAGTATGCCTGGGCGACACGCACGGTATTGCCTCCAGTGAAGTCGTAGGCGATGCCATTCAGCATCAACTCATAGGCTGAGGCATGAAACTCTACCATGCTGCTCAGAATAATGGAAGTCAGCATCGCTACTTTGAGGGTGAGTATGATACGTTTCATGTCTAACTAATAAAGCGTAAGAGCAACAGTTGGAAGGTCTTGATCAAATGACGACGGTAGTGTCGCGAGCGACTGTCGCAGCACAACCGTGCAAAGTTATAACATTTTTTATTGATATGCAACTTTGTAGCCAAATACTGTTGCAATCAATAAATGCTTTTTACTAGGCTATATTGATGATCTGGCATGAGCGTGCAGCGCATCCCCATGCCATCATCATGAGAGTGGTTGCTAGATAATCAATGATGGTACACCATGTAGTGCGCGACTCATTGACTGTGTCGGGTAAGGGCAAAGGCGTTGCCGTAGCTCTCCAGCGTGTAGCTCGAATCCGCGACCGTTATCAGACTGTAGCGCCCGCCCTCGAACAAGGACGCCTGATGTAGAGTATTGTTGTTCATCATAACCATAGTAAAAAGCCTACCAATGCCACCGTCAAACCCCACCCGAGGAACTTGTGACGGTGGCACCCCATCATTGCCATAACTTGCTGAGTTGTCATGCCGACCTTGCCCTGTGGATGAGGATGCGGAAGGTGACAAAGACCACAACCCCAATCGTGGCCAGCACTATCCAGATCCAGTTTTGAGGTCTGAGTGCAGGGAATGAGGATAACAGCATGCCCACGGCAAGCAACAGGGCAATCAGGCGATTCATGAGAACTGCCAACGAGACTTGCTTGAAGTTGGTCAGCTTGCCTGCGTTATTGATGTCGCCAGGCGTGTAGGCGTCCCAAAGCGTGAAGATGATGCCGCAAGTGAAGACAATCAGGCCGAACAACGACCTGTAGTCGAAGTTGCCGTCGTCCTCGGTGAAAAGTCCGTTTTTCAATGTCATTGCCCATCCCAAGGCTGTCAGAACACCCACGAGGATTTCAACCCAAGTGCCCCCGGCTGTGCGTGACAACCTGATATCGTCAATGTTGAAACCGTCGATGGCCTCACGTCGCTCGTTACGGTACTTGGCCAGCAACATGATGCCCGCAAAGTTACCGATCATGGCGATAACAACTCCCGTGATGATGATTCCTGCCGTAGAAAATCCGGCCCAGGCAGCCAGCATCAGGGCTCCGATCGCGGCAAGCATGAAAACAATGCCCAGCAGGTTGAATGCGGTATTACTACTCAGATGCTTCATAATCTAGGATCTTTATTTGACATAACCTATGGCAAACTTTGACGCGAAGAGCAGCACGAACGTCAAGCCCATAACAAAGAAGAGCCATTGGGCCATTTTGCCCTCATCAGGTATCAGGATGACGCAAATCAGGAAGATGGCGCAGAAGAGGCCCAAGGCCCGCTTGCGGTAGATGCACATTTTCAACTGGTTGACAGTGGATGAGGGGAAACCCATCGTCTTGTGAAAATAGGCCGAGACATGAAACCAGATGGCGCCAACCGAGAGGAGCCCGGCTATCTTGAGTTCCTCACCGTTGGCCGCAAGCGATGAGTGCAATATCAGTAGCCAGGACACGATGAGCAACACTGCCGTGATAAACTCACAGATGGTGCCACCCCATGTGCGGCTGATAGGGATGCTCCGGATTTCTTCCTCAGCCTTCTCTTCTTTTTCCATCTCTATAAGATCGGCCTTATAGGACTCTGGATCAACTCGTTTCTGAATTAATTTCACTCCTATAACTGCGGCTCCCACGATGAGCAAAGGCAGCCATGTACTGTCCTCGCCTATGACTTCTGTCGCCCTTAAGCCAAGATAGCCAGTTAACAAAGCAATTGAGATAATCGAAGTGATTATCGTCGTTCTCTTTTTGTCCAGTTTCATAATACACACATTGATTAATGTTCATTCTTTGCTGATATATGCGATGCCGCTCATCGCACCCGGTCCTGTCAATCAGCGCCACTGTCGTCGGTCAGGTTTTCGGTCTCGCGTTTCTTCTTGGGCAGACGGCGGGCCTTGCGCAGTGCCTCGGTAATGATCCACTGCAACTGGCCGTTGGTCGAGCGGAACTCGTCGGCTGCCCATTTCTCAATAGCATCCATCGTGTCGCTATCGACACGCAGGATGAAACTCTTGGTGGCTTTCTTTGCCATGGCGGTTTTTCAGTTGTGAGTTTTAAGTTTTCAGTTGTAAGTTGTGATAGCGGATGCCGCTGAAAACTTACAACCGAAAACTTGAATTACATATTCAGCGTGCCGGTGTTGACCACGGGCTGGGCCGACTCGTCGGCGCACAGGACAACAAGCAGGTTGCTCACCATCGAGGCCTTCTTGTCGTCGTCAAGCTCCACGATGTCGTCGCTCGAGAGCTTGTCCAGGGCCATCTTGACCATGCTCACGGCGCCCTCCACAATCTTCTCGCGGGCGCTGATGATGGCGCTGGCCTGCTGGCGGCGCAGCATCACGGCAGCAATCTCGGGGGCATAGGCCAGGTAGTTGATGCGTGCCTCGATCACCTCGATTCCGGCCAGCGACAGGCGCTCGTTGAGCTTGGCCTCGAGCTGCTCATTGATCTCGTCGCCACCCGAGCGCAGGGTCAGCTCATGGGTGTTCTCCTCGTTGTCGTCATAGGCATACTGCCCGGCCACCTGCCTGAGGGCGGCATAGCTCTGGACGCTCACGAAGTTTTCCAGGGCATGCATCAGGCCCTTGGCATTTCCGCTGAGCGTACCGTCGCTCGAGGCCATCGTCTGTGAGTCCACCTCAAACAGGGCTTTG
The DNA here is from genome assembly GCA_946406035.1 of uncultured Prevotellaceae bacterium. Lineage (GTDB taxonomy): Bacteria > Bacteroidota > Bacteroidia > Bacteroidales > Muribaculaceae > Sodaliphilus. The sequence goes on along the minus strand of CAMJJG010000031.1, from coordinate 13,292 downwards.
TAAGTGTCCTTCAAGCGCCACACCATCACCAGTCCAATCATCACCGGATTACCCACCTTGTCGTTGACCTTAATGGGCTCGGCATCCAGGTTGCGGGCGCGCAGCGACACCTTCTTGGTGCCGTAGAACGGGTTGATCCAGTAGAAGCCCGTGCGTGAGAATGTGCCGCTGTACTTGCCGAACCACGTGGTCACCCTGGCCGTGTTGGGCTCCAGCATGATGAATCCGATCAAGACAAACAGTTCTCCTATCAGCATCAATGCTCCCAGAATAAGCAGGAAGGAAGGCAGGGCTCCATGATTGGGGACATCATATAGAACGATGGACCTGTAAATAAACCACACACCGAGGATTGGTATCACTAGAGCAACAAACAGCATCAAGAAACCGTTTAGTGTCACACCTTTGAAATTGAATTCCTTTGTTTCCATAATCCTAAAAAGTTGAAAAGTTAATATTTAGTTTTTCTAAAACGATATCATTTTGATATCACAAAGATATAGGCATTTTTCGTAACAACAAAACAATTTCAGCTGAATTAACTTTTTTTTACGTTCCGCCATTCGTTTTTTTTGATATTTTTGTAAGTCATTATTAAAAATCAATTGAGCTGTTTGGAGCTGATGGGATTTGATTTTGTTTTGATCCATATGGAATCTTTGTTGCATAGGGTCTCGTTGTTGAGGGCTGTGATTGTGTCCCTGGCATTTGGCTTATTGCCACTAGTGGCATCGGCACGTTCCTATCATGTTGACGTCGATGGTGATGGCGAAGTCACCATTGCCGACGTGAATCTTGTCGTGGATTACCTGATCCATGGCGGAGAGATCGTTACCGAGAATGATGGCTATGTGTCGGCGGCCGATTATGGGGCAGTCGGCGATGGAAAGACCGATGACACGTCGGCGCTGGAGGCCCTGTTTGCCGATGCCGTGGCATTAAAAAAAGCGGTTTATATCCCGGCTGGCACTTATCTGATTCATAGGCCGTTGACAATCAAGAGCGGCATGGAGATTTATGGTGATGGAGATGCTTCGATCATCAAGAAGATACCTGCGGCATGGCATAAGTTGACCGATGACATCGAGGAAGGAGTATATAATGCCGATAGCACGATTACCGTCAAGGTGGACGGCATTAGCGGCTATGCTGTGGGCGACCACTGCTATATCTCCTATTCGTCCAGCCCCTTAAATCCGGCTATGGCTAGGGCTAGGTTCTGTACCTATGGTGAAATTGCTGCCATCAACGAGACTCCAATCATCGAGGATGGAAAGACCAAGTATGAGGTGATCATGAAGAGCGCTTATGCCGATGTCAAGCTGGGCGTCGTTTACAAGCATCCTGCCGGTGCGGTACTGTCCACATCGTTCCCTATCCTGCGCTCCTGGGGCGACAAGGACGAGTGCGTTAACGTGTATATCCACGACATCTGCCTTGATGGCAATCGACAAGCATATAATAGCGTGAACTATGAGCCGATGGAGTGGACCAATGCCTGCATTCACTTTGACGCTTACTCGACACTGTCAACCAATGGAATCCCCTACAATCACCATTCCTATAATCATATCGTGGAGCGTTGCAGGCTCATCAACGCGTCATTTGACGCTGTGAGTGATCAGGGAGAAGGCGGCCTTATCGTCAAGGACTGTGTGATAGAGAACTGTGCCATGCACGGCGTGCACATGGGTACGACATTTGCCAACGCGTTTATTACCAATAACAAAATGACGGGAAACGGGGTCAGGGGCGCGGGCGTGTTCTTCTGCCAGAGCGTGACCAATGTGATTGTAGATAATAACGAGATAACCGCTTTTAACCACGGTTGCAGCGATGAGGAGTATGGCACATGTGTGCAGTATGCTATAATTAGGAACAACACCTTTAAGAATATCACCAGCTATGTGTTTGATTTCATGATGGCAAACAGTGTCGTTCGCGGCGGTAGCCTGCAAATCAGTAATAACAAGGTGCAAGGGCTCAAGGATTTACTCTTCTCGGGCGATTACCTGGACGATGTCGTCATATCTAATAATGTGGTGAAAAGTGTCACGCGGGTGCCAGCCAGTCTGATCAAAGTCGTCGAGAGCAAGAATGTCATTATCGTGGGCAACACGTTGCCCTCGGGGGTCGCGATAGGCGAGCCTGTAGATGCGACTAATACCGAGAACCTGATTCAGGCGTCAAATAGCTGGGACTCATGATTGTCGTGGATGAAGTGCCGCGAGCATGCGAAATGGGAATAAGTTGAAAAAAACTTCCTGTTCTTGATGTATTGTGGCAGAAAACTGCTACCTTTGTACTTGAGAAAAATAACCATTAACAAATAGATATTAGATCACGATGAAATTAGTTGACAGATTCATGAAGTATGTGAAGTTCGATACCCAGAGCGACGAACTCACTAACTTGACTCCCTCTACTCCGGGCCAAATGGTCTTTGCCAAGGAACTCGAGAAGGAATTGCATGATATGGGCTTGAGCGATATCTCGCTCGACGAGAATGGCTATCTGTTTGCCACCCTGCCCGCCAACACCGACGCCCAGGTGCCCACCATCGGTTTTATCGCCCACATGGATACGGCCCCCGACATGAGTGGCCACGATGTTAAGCCCCGCATCGTCAAGTATGATGGACAACCCATCGTCTTGAGCGAGGAGCCCCGCATCGTGCTTGACGCGCAGCAGTTCCCCGAGATGAACGACTACCTGGGGCAAGAATTCATCGTCACCAGCGGCGACACGTTGCTTGGCGCTGATGACAAGGCTGGCATTGCCGAGATCTTGAGTGCCGTCGAGTGGTTGCAAGAGCATCCCGAGGTCAAGCACGGCAACATCCGCGTGGGCTTCAACCCCGATGAGGAAATCGGGCTGGGTGCCCATCACTTCGATGTCGAGAAATTTGGTTGTGACTGGGCTTATACGATGGATGGAGGTGCCGTCGGCGAGCTGGAGTATGAGAACTTCAACGCCGCTAGTGCCAAGATTACCTTCAAGGGCTTGAACGTGCATCCAGGAGCCGCCAAGCACAAGATGCTTAACTCAATGCGAGTGGCCGTACAGTTCGCCGGCATGCTCCCGCGCTGGGAAACTCCCGAGCACACCGAGGGCTATGAGGGCTTCTACCACCTCATCAGCATGGAGGGTGGGGTAGAGAAAACCACGCTCAGCTACATCATCCGCGACCATGACCGTGACCGCTTCGAGAGCCGCAAGCGCGAAATCGAGCACCTGTGCAACAAGATCAACGCCGAGTTCCCCGACTGCGCTAGCTGTGAGGTCAAGGATCAGTACTACAACATGCGAGAGAAGATTGAGCCCGTGATGAACATCATCGACATTGCCAAGCAGGCTATGGAGAATGCGGGCGTTACCCCCAAGGTGCAGCCCATTCGCGGCGGTACCGACGGAGCGCAGCTCTCGTTCAAGGGGCTGCCTTGCCCCAACATCTTTGCTGGCGGCATGAACATGCACGGCCGCTATGAGTATGTGCCCATCCCCTCGATGGAGAAGGCTATGATGACGATTGTTGAGATTTGTAAACTTGTAGCCCAATAACTGGGATTGACCATGTAGCCTTTAAAGGCCGCAGGGCCTTTAAAGGCTTTTAATATAGAGCGCGTCAAGCAAAAACAAGCAAAAACCTGCCAAATAATTTGGCCAGTAGCGAAATTTGCTATACCTTTGCACCGCTTTTTGGGAGATTCGCTAGCTCAGCAGGTAGAGCACATCCCTTTTAAGGATGGGGTCGTGGGTTCGAGCCCCACGCGAATCACAATGACGGAATGGACGCGGCTATCTGTTTGAAGGTCGCGTCTTTTATGATTTCATTCGCAGTATGGTCTTTACTTTCTTGTACAAATTGCCTGGAATCCATGAAGAACAGATTTGGATAAACCAGTTATATAATACCGGGCACTTGTAGAATAGCCATAGGCTCCATTTTTGAAGGGTGTCGATATCTGAGTGCTTGAAATCATCTTTAACCTTAGCAATGATGTCTTGTGCAAGTTTGTTGGTTCGTTCATAGCTTGTCGTGCCCGTATTGTTGCATCTCGTAATTAATATAACCTTAAGCATCCTCTCAAGACACCAGTCCCTATATTCTTTTTCTGATTCAGGAAAATTATTGTACGTAATATAATATGAGTTCATTCGGTCGATATAGTAGTCACTACTAAAGCCAGAAAGCGATACATTGGTACCATGCTGAATCCAATAATATAGTTTCTCTTCAACCATTACAGCTTTATTGGACTTCAAATAGATGCGTGAGCTCCACTCCATGTCATCACATGCAGTGTTCCTAAAATATGTTCCTGATATCAAGTTACGCCGATATAGTTTATTCCATACGACATTGTAGTTCATATCCCCTAAAAACATGTCTCGTATCATGTCCCTTTGGTGCACATCTTTCTTGGATGATGAATTATTAAAGTTTTCTTGAATTAACTTCAGGTATTCATCATTATTGACTTTTTTATAAAGAATCATTGAAAAGTCATAATCTCCTGATTTGATTGCTTTGTATAGGATTTCAAGCATCATCGGGTGAATAACGTCATCATTGTCCACAAAAGCAATATATTCGCCTCTTGCTCTTTTTAGCCCCTCATTTCTTGCATTTGCCACCCCAGCATTTGGCTTGTGAATAACGATGCATCTAGAGTCTCTTGTGGCGTAATCATCACAAATCGTACTTGAGTTATCAGTTGATCCGTCATCAACAAGTATTAATTCAAAGTCTTGATATGTGGAATTAAATATGCTGTCAAGACAAGTCGCGAGATATTTCTCTGAGTTGTAAACGGGAATAATTATAGATATCATAATATACTTATCAATTTGCGTTTAAAAAGTCAAGCTAAAACTTACACACGAATTGATGTGTCTTTTTATTAAAGCCAACAAATATAAGGATAATATCTAATATGAACAAGTTTCAGTGAATATTATCGTGTTAAGTGAGTACAAAAGTGAAAAAGGGATGGCAAAAGTACATCTGAGTGCGGTTTATTGTGAGATTTTCCTCAACAATCCTAGATTCCAAACCAAGGCGCAAAACTTTGTGAGGAAAACAGACGTAAATCAACAGGAAAAGACAAATCTTTGCCCTCGCAAGTTGAAGATGAGCGAGCTTTGTTGAGTAGCGAACTGCCAGCAATAGGCTTGCAACTTTAAACAAAAGCGAAACGATGGAGATGGGCGGCCGTTAGTACTCTGCAATTCCCATGGCTAAGAAAACCTTTCTTGTCAACCGGCAATACAAAAAAATAAAGAGGATGAGCCATAACTGAATTATGACACACCCTCTCGTGATGAATTTGGTGATTAGGATTTCATGATGATGTTGAGATCTTCATTGACGTCTGAGATGTTGACCTCGCCATCCTCGTTGACATCCGATCTGCCTTCAGACATGTCTTCACCGCCCAGTATGATTTCAATCAAGGCATTGACATCAGCGATGTTGACCTCTCCGTCGCCATTCACGTCACCCTTGGGATATTCGGGCTTGATAGGTTGGTCTTCCCTATAAATGAACACGTTCTCGTCGAGGTAAGTCATGCGGCGACGAATCCAATCTTCTACCTTGTCCATTTCGGTGCTCAGGTCAAGGACTTTATTGGCCAAGTCAAGATCTCTACTCCAGCGTTTCTCTTCGCGTGCGGCGGCACCACTGTTTTCGAGTTCGTTGATGGCGCTTCGGTAACGATTGACCAGGTTGTCGGTGTTCAATACAGTCTTGCGCAGTTCATAATATCTGTCTACAGCAGGGTCTCTTAAGGCTTTCACATCCCACATGCTGTACAGAGGCACATTGCTTATCCAGTTCATGTCGTGTTCAGGACTGAGGGAAGAAGCAGGCATGTTGGCGTAGGGACTATAGCTTTGGCCAAGGCTGGTGTCCAAATCCCAAGGCGTCAAGGTCAAGCGCTGGCCACTTTGGGCATCATATATTGAATAATAGATGTTGGAAGACTCATTGTCTAGTGCTTGAATCGTGGCTATGAATATATAATAATCCTGCAGCACTGGGACGTCAAAGTAGTAGCCCAAGCTGTCAATGGTCATCTGGCGGCTATTATTGCCGCTATTGCTGACACGTTTAGCAAACATGACGGCATTGTAAAAAGCATCCCAATTCGCACGATTAATTTCCTCGAAATCAGGATATTTTACCTCGATGCTACTATCCCATATGTCGACTCTGCTAGAAGGTCGAGGCTTTGGGGCGCTCATCGATGCAGTCGTAGACCACTCATAAGCATTCCAGAGCCCACCGTGGAATACTTGGTTCTCCTCATCGTAGCGTTTGAGCTTCAACTGCTTGCGGTCGATGGGCTCGCACATGTTGTAGATGCCGGCGTACTCGCCATTGAGGATGACCTCAACCATCTGGCCACGGGAGCCGTTATGGGCATTGGGCAGGGTGTCGGTGTACCAGGGACGGCGCGACATGTCAAGCCACAAGTCGGTGCTCACGCGGTTGCGAACTCGCAGGAAGTCGGATTGTCCGGCATCCAGAATCCAGCAGTTGTCGTTGCGCAGGCCGAAGAATCGGTGATTCTCCTTGGTGCTATCCAGGGGGTTCACAAACTTGATGCGGTAATTGCGTTTGTTTCTGGAGTTGTTATTGGTCGTGCTGCCACGCCATTTCAGTCGTGCCGTCAGGGGCTCGGCAAATGCCGAGTCGGGCTCGTTGACTGTCACGGTGCCATACTGATAATTGTTGCCAAACTCACCATTCAGTTCCACTACAGGGAGCCAGGTGAATGTGATATCGCCAGTAATGAGGTTGGTATCAACCTTGGCGGTAACGGCATAATTCTTGCCGCCTTCGATTCCTGTAAAGGTGAATGAGCTGCCACTGGCAACGGCTGTGCCGTCGATGGCGAACTCGGTCATGCTGTCATCATAGGTGATGATGGCAGTGTAATCGGTGCCGAAGTAATGCTGCGGAACGCTGCACAACCAGATGTTGTTGCGGCTGTCTTGCACAGCACGATGCCCGCCGATGTTCATGGATTGTCCCCAGGCGGCGACAGTTGCCAGCATCAGCGAGAATACCAAAAGTAATCTGTTTCTCATAATAGGTGTAAAAAAGAATAATTTTGATGTTAGTTATTTTGCGGCAAAGTTACTAAAAAAGTTTATATCACATGATTTGATGAGTAATATTTTGAGGATATTTGTGTTAAAAATGAGAGCAAAACGCCGATAATGATAATGAAGCGGCATAATTTATATGATATTTGGCGGTCGTTATCAGACTTTGGTGCCCTGAGTTTGACGTTAATAAATTATTTCGGTAGTTTTTTGTTTTTTTTGTGGTTCAAAAGATAAAAATGAAGTAACTTTGCTCTCTCTTATCAAATCACTCTGAAATCACTCGATAGGCAATGAAAATATTCACAAATGACGGATTGCGCCGTATTGGCGACCGCACTATAGAAAAAGAGAATATCGTGATGCTGGACCTCATTGAGAGGGCTGCGTCGGCGGTATCCTATGAATTGATCTCGCGCTGGAGGACGTCTAAGCGTTTTGTCATTTTTGCCGGCCCCGGCGATAACGGTGCCGACGCGCTGGCGGTAGCTCGCATGATGTATGAGCAGGGCTACCGTCCTGATGTCTATCTGTTCAATATCAGGTCGGCCCAGTTGTCGCCGTGCTGCTTGGCAAATCGTGATCGCCTGCTTGCAACGGTGGGAGATGATATCAACTTCATCGAGGTCATCCAGACGTTTGATCCCCCTGCACTCGACGAGAACGACGTTGTGGTCGATGGCCTGTTCGGTAACGGATTGCGCACTCCGCTCAAGGGTGGTTACACCGCACTGGTGCAGTATATCAATTCCAGTGGAGCCTATGTGGTGTCGATCGATATCCCGTCTGGTATGTTTGGCGAGTGGAATGTGGGGAATGACCGCCGCAACATTATCCGCGCCGATCTCACGCTCACCTATCAGAGCAAGCGCTTGGCCTTCTATTTTGCCGAGAATGCCGAGTGTGTGGGCGAATGCAAGGTGCTGGATATTGAACTAGACCGTGAGAGCATGGCGCGTACGCCAACCGACTTCTACCTGATTGAGCGGGATGATGTTCACGAGGTGATGCGCCCCCGCAACCCGTTCATGAATAAGTATGACAACGGCACTCTGCTGCTCATTGCCGGCAGTTATGGCATGATGGGCGCGGCAGTGCTTGCGGCTCGCGGTGCTCTGCGCACCGGTGCCGGCCTGGTGACCGTTCATGCCCCGCGATGTGGTTATCAAGTGCTGCAAACGGCTGTCCCCGAGGCCTTGTTTGAGCCTGACCGAAACGAGATTGTCACTTCGGCGATTGACCTGCGCCACACCTACAGTGTCGTTGCCCTTGGTCCGGGAATGGGACTTAATGACGAGACCCTCGAGGCCGTACACCACTTTATCATGAATTTCAAGAGGCCCTGCCTGTTGGATGCCGACGCGCTTAACTGTATAGCCCGCCGACCCATGTTGCTCAAGAGCATACCGGCACGTTCCATCATCACGCCTCATGCTGTTGAGTTTGATCGCCTCTTCGGTGAGCACAATACCGATGAAGAGCGCTTGAAAAAAGCGATCGACGTTTCCAAGCTCTATAATATCACCATCGTGCTCAAGGGGCATTACACGATGACCGTTCGCCCCGACAGCAAGGTGTATGTGAACAGCAGTGGTAATGCTGGCATGGCGACCCCTGGTAGTGGAGATGTTTTGACGGGTGTGATCTCGGCATTAATAGCCCAGAACTATGCTGCCGACTGGTCGGTGGTGCTGGGAGTTTATCTGCATGGTCTTGCAGGAGACCTCGCCGCACAGGAGCATGGCACCTACGGCATGGTGGCCAGCGATATCGTTGACCACTTGGGCAAGGCCATTATGGAAGTCATGAAATAAAGGAGATATCTAAAAACACTAGGCGCTGGAGTCAATCGACTCCAGCGCCTAGTGTTTTGTACCTGAAGTGGGACTTGAACCCACACGGCCGCAATGGCCAAGGGATTTTAAGTCCCTCGTGTCTACCGATTCCACCATTCAGGCAAGCGGTTGTTTCGGGCACAAAGATACAACTTTTTGGCAATATAGGCGCCTTTTGTTGAAAAAAATGTGCTCAAACCGCCAAAATGGGCCCTCCTGTTATCGGTTGTCAAGGGCTTTCTTAATCAGGTCAAAGATGCCGTCAATGCTTCCCAAGCCATCGATAGCTAGGTATTTGCCCTGCTTTTCGTAATAGGCCTTGAGCGGCGATGTCTGGTTGTGGTAGGTATCCAGGCGCTTGCGAGCTGTCTCCTCGTTGTCGTCCGATCGACCGCTCTGCTGGCCGCGCAACAGGATGCGTTTGATGAGTTCGTCCTCAGGCACTTCCAGGCCCACGACGGCATCGATTTGTGTGCCGCGGTCGGCGAGCAGTTGCTCGAGCGCTTCGGCCTGGGGAATGGTGCGGGGAAAGCCGTCAAAGATGACACCCTCGCTGGCCTTGTCCTTGTTCTCGTCGAGAACCTGGGCTAGAATGTTGATAATGAGTTCGTCAGGAACGAGTTGGCCCTGGTCGATATAGCCTTTGGCTGTCTTGCCCAGTTCGGTTCCGCGGCGAATGTTGTCCCGCAAAACGTCGCCAGTCGAGATGTGGAAAAGCTTGTAGTGATCAATGAGTTTATCGCTCTGGGTGCCTTTGCCCGAACCGGGTGCACCAAAAATGACAATGTTTAACATAATCTCTTTTTTGTGAATATTTTAGATTAAAGTATAGTCGAGTTATAGGGGTGTCCCGATTAATTCTCTTTCAGGACGTAGATGTCTGGCAGGTTGCGTGCCTGGCCATCGATGTCAAGGCCGTAACCCAGGATGAACTTGCATGGAATCTCAAAGCCAACATATTCGGGGCCCTTGCCTACGGTCAGCGCCTCGGGCTTGAATAGCAGCGAGACCATCTTGACCGACTTGGGGTTGTGCTTGGCCAGTTCCTTGCGCAGCTGGGCCGCTGTGACGCCGCTGTCAATGATGTCCTCGACGATGAGCACATTGCGTCCCGTGATGTCCTCGCTCAGTCCCATGATTTCCTTGACGTCACCGGTCGATTGCATCCCCTCGTAGGACTTGAAGCGGATGAATGTGATCTCGGCATCGTGCAGGCCGCATGCGCGGAACAGGTCGGCGGCAAAGATAAAGGAACCATTAAGCACACACAGGAAAAGTGGATTTTCATTGGCGTAATCACGCTTGATTTCCTGGGCAAGTCGGTACACCTGCTTGGCAATCTCTTCACGTCTGATGTAAGGCTCAAACGTCAGGCCCTGATAAGTAACTTCTTCCATTTGTTTACAGAATTAAAGTGCAAAGTTACTAAAAAGTTTCTACTATGGGCCAGCGTGCCTCTACTTTTTTTATAATACAAAAAGCAAGCCACAGGCTTGCAATAACCTCGACAGATTGCCCATCCTGGTTGTCGTGGACTGTCGGTGTATTGCTAGCCTGTGGCTCGTTGTTGAGGGGATGAGTTACTTGGCGACCTTCTCGAGGCGCTTCATCATGACGAACATGAACAGGGCGGCAACGAGGCACACGCCCAGGAACACGCACCAGCAGGCCCACAGGGGCACCTTGCCCCACAACAGGCCACCCACCAGCACGAGCTGGTTGCCCAGGGCGGTGGACACAAACCAGCCACCCATCATCATACCCTTGTACTTGGGCGGGGCCACCTTGCTCACAAACGAGATGCCCATCGGTGAGAGCAGCAGCTCGCCGAAGGTCAGGATCAGGTAAACGCCGATGAGCAGGTTGGGCGTCACGTCGGCCACGTGCTGGCCCACGAGGTTGCCGTCGGCATCAGGTGCCATCTGCGGCATGGGCAGGCCAACCGAGGCGAACGCCATGAGCGCATAGGCGATGGCGGCAACGACCATACCGTAGGCAATCTTCCTGGGGGCCGAGGGCTCCTTGCCCTTGGAGGCCAGCCAGCCGAAGATGGCCATCGACACGGGTGTCAATGCCACGACATAGAACGGGTTGAACTGCTGGAAAATGGGCGCAGCAACGTCGATGCTGCCCGTCGTGCGGGTGTACTTGTAGTATAGGATGCCCAACGCCGCCAGGATGATGGCGCCCGAGATACCCTTGCCACGGGCCGTCTTGCTCTGGAACAGCGAGAAGCTAGCATAGACGATAAAGATGATCAAAACCAGGTTCCACACGTCAAAGGCCATGCTCTGCAGGCCAGTGGCCTTGTTGGCCGTGAACTCGTCGGCAAAGTAGGTGAGCGACAGACCGTTCTGGTGGAATGCCATCCAGAAGAATACGACCACGGCAAACACCAGGCACAGGGCCACAATGCGCTGCTTGGTCTCTTCCTTGCTCAGTTCGGGGACATTGGCGGCCTTATCAGCTTCCGCTGCGGCGTCCTTCTTGCCGCCCTCGGCGTGACGGAAGGTGCTGCGGAAGGCGTAGTAGATCGCAATCGAGATGATCAGCGACACGCAGGCTACGGCAAACGAGAAGTGGTAGGCGTCATTGGACGAGAAGCCCAGTGCCGTCTCGGCATACTCCTTGATCTTGACGGCTGCCGTGGGAGCGAACAGCGCGCCGATGTTGATGGCCATGTAGAAAATCGAGAAGCCGGCGTCGCGCTTGGCGGCATAGCGGCTATCGTCATACAGGTTGCCCACCATCACCTGCAGGTTGCCCTTAAACAGGCCGGTACCCAGGCCGATGAGCAGCAGTGCGGCAATCATCACCAGCAGTGCAAACGTGTTGCCGCCCAGGGGCACCGACAGCAGCAGGTAGCCCAGGAACATGATGATGATACCGATGGTCACCATCTTACCGAAGCCGAACTTGTCGGCCATGAAGCCGCCAATGAGCGGCAGGAAATACACGACCATCAGGAACGAACTATAGATCGTACCTGCCACAGCGGGCGACAGACCATAGTTGGCCCTGAGGAAGAGGGCAAACACGGCTATCATCGTGTAGTAGCCGAAGCGCTCGCCCGTGTTGGCCAGTGCCAACGCGAATAGTCCTTTAGGTTGTCCTTCAAACATAATATTTCTCTTTTTAACTAGAGAATCTAGAAAATCTAGCCATTTCTAGATCTTCTAGATTCTCCAATACTAATTATTAATAATGTGTATTATTATCGTTGGGATTACTGCTTCTCGCCGGTGACACGCTCCAGCCAGCTTACCATGCCCCACATCACGCCCATGGCGACGAGGCAGATAACCAGGAACACTGCCCAGCACATCCACAGCTTGGGCATCTTGTTGAGCATAACCGGGCCAATCCAGATGAGCAGGTTGCCCAGTGCGGTGGCACCCAGCCACAAGCCCTGGCAGATACCCTGCAAGTGCTTGGGAGCAATCTTGGACACGAATGACAGACCCAGGGGCGAGATGAACAGCTCGGCCACGGTCAGGAAGAAGTAGGTGGCGATGAGTACCCACCACTGCGACTTCATGGCTGCCTGCTGGTCGATGCTCATGGCGCGGAAGGTCTCACCATTGGGATAGTCATAGCCCATGCTCAGGATGACCAGGAACAAGTAGGCCAGTCCAGTGATACCCATACCGATGACAATCTTGCGCGGTGTGGAGATGGCTTTGCCCTTCTTAGCCAGGGCTGCAAAGATGGCCATGATGATCGGGGTGAGCACGATGACGAAGAACGGGTTCACAGCCTGCCAGATCTCGGGAGCGATGCTGTCGGTAACAACATAGTCACGGGCGAATACCGACAGTGACTGACCATTCTGGTGGAACGACAGCCAGAAGAACACGCACACGCCCAGCACTGCAAACAGGGCAGCCATGCGCTGCTTGATCTCCTTGGCCATGGCCTGACGCTCCTCGGGAGTGTAGTCCTCAACGGCGGCAGCCTCTTTCTTGGCGGGAGTCGGGAAGATCTTCTTGAAGGCGATGAAGATAATCAGCGAGATGAACATGGCCACTACCGATGCGATGAAACTGTAGTGAACACCGGTGTTGAACACCTCAAGGTAACTGTTGCAGGCAGCCGTCATGTCATTGAGGTCGAGACCGCCCTTGTTCACGGTGCCCATGAGGGTGGTGAGGTTGGTCATCTGTTCGGCGGTCATGTTGGCGGCATCGTTGATGTACTGGTGGCACAATGCGGGCAGACCGGCATCATATACCATGCCCTTGACACCAAGCCACCACTGGCGCAGCAGCGGAGCCACGAACGGGGCGATCAAGCCACCGATGTTGATGAACACATAGAAAATCTGGAAGCCCGAGTCGCGGC
>CAMJJG010000030.1 GCA_946406035.1 uncultured Prevotellaceae bacterium | reverse complement strand
TAAGTATTTCAATTCATTACAACGATTTTAGGAGTATATTTGACCCTTAAGCCAACAATTTCTCTTGACACAGTCACACCAGACCACAATGTGATTACAGATGCGGTTGCAGTGTCGAGGATTTTTACTACCTTTGCGGTGAATAAATTATCATGAGTGATTTCTACAAGACAGTGAAAGGAGTCTCGCAGGGCATATACCGCGAGAAGATGTCACGTTTCCTGGCGTTTGCCGAACCCGTGTCGAGCGCCGATGAGGCACGTGCGGTCATCAAGCGCTATGCCAACGAGTATCACGACGCGCGCCACTGCTGCTGGGCCTACATGATTGGCACCGAGCGCAACGAGTACCTGAGCAGCGACAACGGCGAGCCCAGCGGCACAGCGGGCAAGCCCATTTTGGGGCAGATCAACTCGTTTGAGCTGACCAATGTGGTGATTGTGGTGATACGCTACTTTGGCGGAATCAAGTTGGGCACGTCGGGGCTCATTGTGGCCTATCGCGAGGCAGCACGTCTGGCCATCGAGGCTGGCGAGATCCTGGAGTGCCACGAGCAGGCACGACTGTCGTTCACATTCCCCTACCTGAGCATGAACGACGTGATGAAGGTTGTGAAAAAGAGCGACCTACGGGTCATCGAACAGGCCTTTGACAATGTGTGCTCGATGACCATCGAGGCCGATGCCGACAAGGTGCCCGGCCTGCGCGAGCAGTTTGCCGCCATCGACGGTACCAGCATCATATCATAACAACGAATTTCACAAATTAAACGACGGTCTCGCTACATCAGCTAGTCTGTGAAATTTGTGCTACTGGCTACGCCAAGTTAAAGGGCAAGGCGCAACCCCAGGTCGGCGTCAGTGAACACCGGCGTGTTGCGGTTCCGCCACGATACGCGACAGCACGAGGCACCGGGGTACCAGCCGCCACCACGAAACACGCGGTAAGAGGCGGTAGCAGGACCTGTCGGATTGGTCTTCTCTTCACTGGTATAGCTGTCGAACCAGTCTTGACACCACTCACAGACGTTACCGCTCATGTCATACAAGCCCAGCTCGTTAGGAGCCTTGGTAGCCACTGGATAGGGCTGATGGTCGGCATTGTCACGGTACCAAGCAACATTCCAAATCGTGTCACTGCCGGCATATTTGTAACCCAAGCTCTTGTTGCCGCCACGAGCAGCGAATTCCCACTCCGCCTCGGTCAACAGACGGAAATTCTTGCCCGTCAGCTCGTTCAGGCGAGAGAGAAACGTCTGGCAGTCATTCCAGCTCACCTGCTCCACAGGACGCTGGAGATTTCCTAAAAAGCGGCTGGGATTGGCACCCATCACTTCGAGCCACAGCGCTTGCGTCACCTCAGTCTGGCCGATGAAATAGCTCGACAGATGAACGCGGTTCACAGGGGTCTCATTGCTTTGGTAGTCCCCTGCCTGCTCATCGGTAGCACCCATCCAGAAGGTGCCTCCCTTGACATATACCATATTGAATTGTACCGAGTTCACGTTATAGGTGAACACTTCGCCATCGACGGTCTCATCGACGGGTTCATCATTGCTACACGAGGTGAAGCCCATGGTCAAGCAAATGGCCATCATGGCAATCAATAAAGGTTTAATCTTCATCATTGTTTTGTTGTTTGGGTTTAAAGTTAGACTTATACTTATTTGAAAGATTCTTTCCTTGTTTGAAGCGGACGGTTAGCGACACGTATGCGGTGCGGCCAGGGGTCGTCGTACCCAAGTGCAGCCCGGGCGGGCAGGCTCCGGCATAAAGACACAACAAAATTACAAATAATCCAATGAATAACAATAGGGCAACTACAAAAACTACAAATTACTCGAATTAAACTAATTTTGGCTTCCGCTGCGGAGCCTTCGTTTAATTCGCGTAATTCGTAGTTTTGTTTCAACGCTCCTGCCACAGGAAGCGGGCACGCACGTGGTCGCGGTCTTGAGCATCGGTGATGCTCAAGCGCGAGTCCATCGGGTCGGAGTCGTCGATAACAAACTGGCAAGTCTCTCCATAATGACTTTCCTTGACGAATGAGATCTCCATGCGACGGATGAAGTAGTGGTCATAACAATCCATGTCGAACAGGTTCATCAGGTGCGAGAGGTAACGCACCGTGTTGACGTGGCGGTTGAAGTCACAATCCATGTAGCCGAAGGTGTATTCCACCGCATGCCCCTCGCTGATGGGCCGCAGGCGGCTGATGGGCTCGATGGGGCACGGCAAGGATGAGACATTCTCACGAATGTAGGCCAACTGTGAGATATCGACGCTGGCTCTCGTTGACAAGTCGATGACCATCCAGATGGTGCGCACATATCCCAGGGGGTTGCCGTCGGCATCGTCGAGTCGCATGTTGCGCTGCGAGAAGTGTCGGTTGTAGTCCTCGATCCAGGTCGTGAGGCGGTAGTTCTCGTTGACCCGTGGCATGGCGGTAACCTCGATTGTAACACGCGAGAGTACCCAGACGTGGTTGTCCTGGATGAGTCTCTCATATCCCACGCCCCAAGAGTTGGCATGGAGTGTTGCTACCTCGATGATGCGTGTCATCAACAGCGTCAATGGCATTTCGCCCTGGGGATTGCACTCGCCAGCAGCGAGATAGTAATCCTTGAAAAATTCCTTATTACAAGAGCACATTGGTCTTTTTTATCAAGTAGTTATCTAAAATCACAAGCGCAGCCATAGCCTCGACGACGGGCACTGCGCGGGGGAGCACACAGGCGTCATGACGCCCGCGAGGATGTAGGGTCACGTCGTTGCCCTGGCAATCGATTGCCGGCAAGTCGCGCATGAGCGTGGGCACTGGCTTGAAGGCGACGCGCATCACGATGTCCTCGCCGTTGCTGATGCCGCCCTGGATGCCACCCGAGTGGTTGGTGACGGTGCCGATGGTACCGTCGCCGCGTCTCTTCCAGCGGTCCATCACCTCGCTACCGCGCCTAGCGGCCATGTCAAAGCCGTCACCATAGTCAAAGCCGTGGACCGACGGAATACTCATCATCGCCGCTGCCAGCTGTGCATGGAGCTTGCCGAACACAGGTTCGCCCAATCCGGCAGGCACGCCCTTGACGACACAAGAGATGATGCCCCCCAGGGTGTCGCCCTGGGCTACGGCATCGGCAATCACGCGCTGCATTTGTCCAGCATCATGGCAGTTTCCCACTTGGGCAACGGTTGCCGTGATCGAGATGCCTACCCGTTCCAGCAACTGGATAGCGATGCCACCAGCGACCACACGAGCCACCGTCTCGCGAGCCGATGCCCGTCCGCCGCCACGGTGGTCCCGGATGGCATATTTAGTCTGCCAGGAATAATCGGCATGATTGGGTCGATAGCAATGGGCAAGGTGCTCATAATCGGCACTGCGGGCATCGTGATTGCGCACGACAAAGCCGATGGGAGTGCCCAGGGTCTTTCCTTGCCAGATGCCCGACAGGATTTCAACCACGTCGCCCTCGTTGCGGCTACTAGCACCGATGGTCTGCCCCGTGCGGCGACGATCAACAAAACGCTGCAACGACGCCAAGTCGATGTCCATGCCCGCCGGCACGCCATCGAGCACGCCCCCCATGGCAGGGCCGTGAGACTCACCGAATGTAGTAAGCGCCAATATCTTACCTATTGTATTCATTCCACCTTCTCGGCTATGAGGTCAACCGCCTGGGCCCCGACAAACTCAACCAGAGTCTGGGGATTGATTTTGAACTGTAGTCCCCGCACTCCAGCACTCACATAGATGTAGTCATACAGGATGCAGGACTCGTCAATGAAGGTGGGAAACGGTTTTTTCATGCCCACGGGAGAACACCCGCCACGAATGTATCCTGTTGTGGCGAGCAACTCCTTCATGGGTATGAGGTCCACCTTCTTGTTACCCGAGACGCGAGCGGCCTTCTTCAAGTCCACCTCCTCGGCGCCAGGAATGACGCACACCAGATGCCCGGTCTTGTCACCCTCGAGGACGAGGGTCTTGAAGACCTGCTCGATGTTCTCGCCAAGCTGGTCGGCGATGTGCTGCGCCCCGAGGTCTGTCTCATCGACATCATAGGGGATGAGTTCATACTGTATTGATGCGGCGTCGAGCAATCGTGCCGCATTGGTTTTGGCGATTTTTTTCATCATTTTTTTCGTTTATTCGGCAAAGTTACTTAAATTTGCACGATTAAATCATTCTTACCAGACAAAAAAATTAAAGATCAATAAAAATGAAAAAGCTGATTTTAGCCTCAGTCGTTGCCATTGCTGGATGGCTTAACCTTCAGGCCCAATCGATGCCTGCCCCCGAGAGATATAATGAATACCTCGAACAAGTGGCCAAAATGGAGCCACGCAAAGCCGAATTTCTGATGACCGCCACGATGGAAACCCTGGCCAAGGATCCCAAAGGCTACCGCCAGATGATGGAGTTGGCCGAGAAACGCTTCAGCGACCCTGCCGATCCGCTGCACAACGAGTTGTTGTACATGACCGTGCTCAAGCACACGACCGAGAAGTTTGTGCTCAGCGGCGCCGAAAAAGAGAAGCAGCGGCTGCTGCTCGAGGGAGCCAAGAAGAACATGATCGGGACCGTTGCCACCGACTTTGACTATGTGATGCCCAAAGACAAGACAGTCCATCACCTCAAGGACCTGAAAGCCGATAACATCCTCATCTATTTCAACAATCCCGACTGCGAGTCGTGCGAGAAGGTCAAGGAACGGCTGGCAGGCAGTGAGCTCATTAACCAGCTAGTCAACGACAAGAAGCTCATCGTGCTGGCCATCTACCCCTATGACGACAAGAGCCTGTGGAGCAAGACCAAGTATCCCAAGATGATGATCAACGGCTGGAACCAGAGCCGCCAGATAGAGTATAACGAGCTGTATGACCTGCCCACGTTGCCCTGCTTCTACCTGCTGGACAAGGACTACAAGGTGCTCATCAAGAACGAGGGAAGCCTCAACAAGGTCGAGGCGATGCTCAAGGATCTGACCCTCGCCAAGGAAACGGGTCCCGTTGCGGCTACAACAGCCAAGCATGGCCTTGAGCCCAGCAGGCCCGCCATCCAGCCCGAGAAGGCCAAGCCCGCCTCCATTCCCGCCCCTGCCGATGACCCCAACACGGCCCGTAGCGAGCTGTTGTTAGGCAAACTGCTCGAGAACAAGGCCCAGGAGCTGTATGACAACATGTCGGACCAGGTAAAAGGCCAGGTTCAGCCAAGCATGCTTGAAGGCATTATCACCAAACTCGAGAGCCAGGTGGGCAAGTACCAGGGCCATGAGGCATGGGAAATCCAGCAAATCCAGGGCATGAAAGCCTATACCACGCTGGCCAACTTTGAGAAGTCCCAGTTGGGCTTCTTCATCATCTATGATGAGAATGGCAAGATGCTGGGAATGAACTTTGTTCCCGCCGAGGCCATCAAAAAAAAACAATAACTGAAACATCGGAATATACCGAGCGTGACACTGTTGTCACGACGGGAAATGAGATTGTCCTGCCGGCCACATGGTGTGTGCCGGCAGATGTTGTTGGTAACCACTACCCTATCGTGGTTCTCGTGCACGGCAGCGGCGCCCTGGACCGGGACGAAACGATCTACTCCAACAAGCCATTTGCCGAGCTGGCCCACGGCCTGGCTCGCCATGGCATCGCCACCCTACGCTACGACAAGCGCATCCACGTCTATAGCCACCTCGAGAACTTCACGTTGAGAGAAGAGACCCTTGATGATGCCGTGAGCGCCATTGATTTAGCCGAGGGGGTGACCGAGGGCAAGGTGTTTGTCCTAGGGCACAGCCTGGGCGCCATGTGCGCCCCCTGGATCGCGAGCATGAGGCCAGAGCTTGGAGGCATTGTGATGATGGCTGCGCCCGCAAGGACGCTGGAAGAAACGATTATCGAGCAGATCGATTATCTGCTACCCAGCGGGGCTGCAGACGAGTACAAGGTCAGCCAGGTCGAAGCGATGAAAAAAAGGACGCCACAATACTTTGAGGGTGAGATCAAGAGCTATGACCAAGTGAAGGCAGCCCAGTCGTTGCACATTCCCATCCTGGTGCTGCAAGGCGAGCGAGATTACCAGGTGCGCATGACCGACTACAGGCTGTGGGAACAAGCCCTGGCTGGAAAGCAGAATGCCGAATTTCACAGCTATGCGGGGCTTAACCATCTCTTCCACGAGAGTCACAGCCCAGTAGAATTGTCAACGCCGCAGGATTACCTCGAGAGCGGAGAAATACCGGCAACGGTCATTCAGGACATCGCCCATTTTATCCTGAGCGCCAGCAAGTGACAAGCAGGGGCTATCGCGTCATGCGCTTAAGGACATTGTAGCTGGGAAGGATGCCGAGTTCGCCAGCCTTGCTCAGGTCGGCGACACCAAGAGCCTTATTGCCCATGCGCAGGTACATCAAGCCTCGGTTGTAGTAGGCCTCGGCCAGATCGGGCTTGAGCTGTATCGCGTTGGTATAGCAGCTGATGGCGCTCGTGTAATCGCCCTGCATCATATAGACGTTGCCCTTGTTGTAATGGGCATACACATTCTTGGGCGACAGCTTGATGGCCTGATCCAGATCGGCCATCATCAAGTCGAGAGTTGTCACATCCTGGCGCTGGCGCAACATGGCCTGTGACCTGGCGTCGGGCGCCTCGCCAAGGGTCGACGCGTTATTGTCGTCGCGGGCTTGCGCCATGCGGTAACTCATGTAGTGAGCATCGGCGCGCAGGAAATAGGCCAGCATGAATTGGGGGCTGAGGGCAATCGCCGCATCGGCATCGGCAATCGCGTCATCGGGATTCTTAACCAAGAGATAGTCCAAGCCACGTGCAAAATGATCGATACTGCGCGGCTTACTGCTCACCATCAGTGAATTATAGTAATCTATATCCCCGAAGTGGCGCTGTATGGCCTCGGCATCAAGCTGTGTCTCGCCCACGACGAGAGTCAATGTTCCGGGCAGCTGCCTCAGGTCATTGATGTCGCCGATCTCGCGGATGTAATGGGTCTTGTAGTTGAGCTGGTTGTCCTGGGCATAATAGGATAACGAGAACATGGGCATGGGTTCGACCTCAATGTTATCGTTCTGTACATGGCCACGTTGCCGGTTGGCATACTCGGGCTTGACGGGGTTGTTATCGTTGACCGTGAGCAACGTGTTGAAGCGGTTGATGATCTCCTCGGCGGTTTCAGGTTCCTCGTTGTCGCCATTGAGGGCACGCTGCTCGGCCTTCTTGATAGCCGCGGTAGCCTCGATCTCGGCCGGATTGAAGGTTGAGACGTGGGTCTTGTGGCGCCGAAAGATGGCCATCGCGCGCTCCATGTCGGCCTCGCTGCCCCTGGTGTCACCCATGCGTCGCTTAGCCTCGCCACGAGCTATGTATCCAGCCTCGAACTCGGGATACTTCTTCAAGATCGCCGTGAAATCGTTGACCGCATTGCGAAATTGCCCGACACGCATGTGCAATAAGGCTCGATTATAGAGCGCCATGAAGTTGGAAGGGTTGCTCTTGAGCACGAAATCAAAGTCACTGATGGCCTTATTGTTGTCGCCGACCTCGGCCCGCAACAGGCCACGGTTGAAGTGAGCCTCCTGGCTAGAGGGGTCTAGGCTCAAGGCATAGTCATAGTCGGCCATCGCCCCGAAATAGTCATCCAGGTTATACTTCATGTAGGCACGGTTAATGAAGTAGCCCGCAAAGTGGGGTTCGAGCGTGATGGCGCTGTCCATGTCGGCAACAGCATGGGCAAAATCCTTGAACGAGCGAGCGAAGACCTCGGCTCGCATGACATAGGCGCTCGCGTTCTTCTTGCTCAAAGCGATGCCGCGATTGAGGTTCTCTAGAGCCTTAGCGGTGTCCTGACGGGCAAGATTCATCTGTGCCAGGCCGATGTAGGCGCGGTCGTTGCGACGGTCGAGCTGCAACAGGCGGTCGAACGACTGCTGGGCTTCGTCATAGTTCTTTAACGCGCTCTGGCATACGGCACGATTGATCAACAGGTTCTTGTCCTCGGGCATCAGTTTCAAGCCCGCGTCATAGTCCTCGACGGCACCTTTGTAGTCGCCCAGATTCTGGCGCGAGACGCCACGCACCTGATAGGCATCGACGATGAAGGGGTTGCGCTCAATCGCCATGCCTGCATCCACCTCGGCCCCGCGATAATCCTCGAGGCTGATTTTGGCCACCGAGCGATAAAAATAGGGTTCGGCCAGGAATGGCTTGGCCTTGATAGCCTGGTTAAAATATTGAATAGCAAGGATGTAGTCCTCAAAATATAGCGCATTGCGTCCGATGTTCACCACCTGGTCGGTGTTGATCTGGGCCCGCACCGGCATGGCTCCCGCCAGCATGGCCAGCATCAGAGCCAGCCGACAATATGTAGTCAGTATTTTTTTCATTATAGCGATAATATAACGGCAAAAGTAGCGCAAAATTTCCCTTCAACCAAAAAACGCCTTCGGTCATTGATATTTTTCACATTTGGTGATATTGTTTCTTAAAAGTAGCTAACGGATTTGGCCGAATGGGAAAAAATTGCGAAATTTGAAGTTTGAAACAAAAAAAAGACCGAAACCACAAT
Source organism: uncultured Prevotellaceae bacterium (assembly GCA_946406035.1). GTDB lineage: Bacteria > Bacteroidota > Bacteroidia > Bacteroidales > Muribaculaceae > Sodaliphilus. Next base: position 22,161 of record CAMJJG010000030.1, on the reverse strand, counting down.
GAGAAAATATATCGTTATCAGCATTTTGATGGCCCTGTTGATGGCCCCGGCCACGATGGACGCGCGCAAGAAGAAAGACAAGAAATCGGACAAACGTGGCGTCAATATCGAGAACGTCATCAACGACGTGGAGCAACCCATGCGCGATGTGGTGGTCACCGATGCCGCCAAGCAACTGTATGGCGAGTGGGACATCATAACCATGCGCAAGAAGAAGGTATACTCGCTGGAGCGGGCCTATCTGTATCTCGACTTTGCCGGCGGGAACAAGGTGTATGGCAACAACGGTTGCAACACGATCAACGGCACTTTTCAATTGAGCGGCAATAACTTGAAGTTTGGCGAGTTCATCTCGACAGGCGAGTCATGCCGCAACGTGACCAACGAGAAGACCATCATGCACACCCTAGCCGACGTGAGACGCTACACCTTGCAGGCGCAATACAACGCCCAATACCTGAATCTGATGAATTCCAAGGGCGTCGTTATCATGGTGCTCAAGCGCCACAACCTGGATGCCATGAATGGTGCCTGGCTGGTTAAGGAGCTTGACAGCGAAAACGTGAGTGAGCTGAACATGCGCGTTGTCATCGATGCGGTGATGCAGACCATCCACGGCGACACGGGGTGCAACATCATCAACGGCATCATCACTCTCGACCCAACCAAGGACATGGCCATCCAGTTTGAGGACCTGCGCTCGAGCGAGCACATGTGCGATAAGATTGACAACGAGACAGCGCTGCTGCTGGCGCTGGAGAGCACCGAGTCGTGCAAGCGCATCAACAATCATGAGATGGCATTACTGGACAACAAGGGTAACATCGTGATCGTACTGCAGCGCATCAACGTGCGCTAACTAAACAACAGACCACCCAGTTGCAGCCGCAGCTACCCCCAGGTGGTCCATCAAGCCGTTATTTGCACTTTCTAGAATCCAGCCATCACTTGCCCAGTCGCTTAACTGCGTTGCGGGATCCATCGCTACGGGTGGTCACGATGATGTTGATACCGTCATGCGGCAAGTTGCTCACCACACCACCAGGAGTGACATATTTCACGTCGATCACCTGCTGACCGTCGGCATCAATCTCGTCCACCGCCGAGTTCTCGATGATGGCTAGGGGATGGATAGTATAGTTGGTGTAGTATTGGGCATCGGTGGCATGGATGCGGCGCATGGGCGCATTGCTACTGTTCTCTTCCCAAGCCTCGTCGAGAGTGAAAACACAGAGCAAGCCATAGCCGGAGCCCTCGTGCGCAGCCATCTCGGCCTCGAGTGCAGGAGCCAGGTCAAAGTCGAGTTTTACCGTCACCGTGTCGAGCGCGCTGCACAGGTAGGGCCTGCCGTCACGATAGCAGAAGTAGCCGTCGGCACGTCCCACCTCGTTGCCCATTGCAGCCACATAATCCACACTCAAGTCATAGCTGAAGAGCGTCAAGGTGGGTAATTGCACGTCATGGAGCTCGTCGGGCGTGCTGTTGAGCACCAGGCGCGGATTGGTCAAGCGGTCGGCCAGAGTGCCCTTGACGGTACCTGGCGCCAGCACCTGCATGCCGGCCAATGCGTCAAACGCCACCTCGTTGCCCGTGCAGTCAAGGGCTATCCAATCGGGGTACCAGGCCATCCACTCGGCATACCCCCATTCGGCATACAGGTCATAGTATACCTGATCAACATTGTCGGTGACATAGACAAAACGGCCCTTCTCACAGTCAACCGCGGCAGCGACATAGAGGGTGTCGTTCAACTTGTACTGCGCGCCGTCCTCGCCGGCATAGAGCACCCGCCACAGGCGCGTGCCGGGATCGGACGTGATGCTGATGGGATAGAGCTGCATGGCCCCGTTATAAATGGTCACCATGCCCTCGATGCCATAGATCTCGGTGGGATCGACCTCGGGGTAATCAATACCGAACTTGTTGTAACCAGCCATCACAGCCTGGAGTGCATTACCCTGATTGTCGGTCTCGTTGCTGCTGATGGTGAAGTTGCCACGGTCATCGATAGCACTCAAGCTCACGCCATCCAGATACACCTTGTAGTTTTCCCAGCCCTCCTGGGGGTCGGCAATATGGGCGAGATAGCCCGTCACGTCAAAGGGGGAGTAATAGTCCTCGGCGAGAATATTCTTGGCATTGTGAAAATGGTCAGGTTCGGTGATTTCGACCAAGCCCTTATAGGTGCTTTTCTTACCTGTCCAGCCAGCGGGGATGACCGACCCCAGGCGGTATTCCTTACCCGTGTCGCCATAGATGAGGCCTGCCAGGGCATTGCCCTCGCTGTCAAGCTGCATCACCCACAGGTAGTTCTGCCACTGGTAGTTGACATAGACGTCGCTGGTGAACTGGAACGCGGTGCCGTCGGGCAAGGCAGCCAGGTGATGAAGCGAGTCGAGTTTCTCAATCGCGGGGTCGATGGGATCCTCGGGGTCGTCACCGGGTCCCTCGGCACTGGTCGAGACCACGAGGGTGGCCACCTGGGCGTTCTTGCTGCCCACGTGGGTCAACGTCACCGATGCGGCGCTGCCAGTCCAGGTTCCCACGCTGCCATCAACGGTATAGTCACCCACGCTGGCGATGAGGTCAAAGTTGCTGGTGTTGGCCGCATTGACGGTCATACCGGTGATAGATCCCTCGGTGACCGACAGGGTAATCGAGCCGTCCACATAGATGCGCAGCGTGTAGCTGCCCTGAGAGTTCCAGATGCGGGTAGCCGTCGAGCCGTCGGTAGCCGACAAGGTCACGCCGCCCACGGTCACGGGACCGGCCTGGGTGAGATTAGTTCCACTACTCTGGGCAGGCACGGCATAGCCCATGGCTGTTATCCCCTCGGCTGTCGAGAAGTCAAAGGTCACGACAGCTGCCTGTAATACACAAAAGGCCCCTAAGGCCATCAGGAAAATCGAGAAAAAACGCTTCATTCGCACATTAATAGTTATTTTGGCACAAAGTTACTGCCACGGGGCGATATAGACACAACATGGACCCGAAAAAAGTTATTAACAGCGGTAACTTTTTTCCCGGGCCCGTGAGGATGGTCATATCCTGATTATCGACTACTTGATGAACAGGATGCCATCGCCATCCAGCGACATATCCCAATAGCAATAACGATTGATCATGAGCAGGGCATCGCCTTCATGAAGCATCAACGGCTCGGCATCGCCTTGCTGATTCTTACCCGAATCACGTTCAACCAGCAACTTGACATCAATGCTGAACTTGTAATCGGCCTGACGGCGCTGGCTTACGACACCCTCCTGAACACCTCGACGGGCAGGGACGCTGATGCCTAACACCACTTGACTGCTGTCCATGCTGATGACATCGGTATTGTCAAACGACACATAATACATCTTGCGGTAGCCCTGAGGCACAGCGAGATCCACTATCAGGTTGTTGTTAGATATTATCTCGCTCTTGGAACTTGACTTAGCCTCGCCATCCCTCACTGCCGAGGAGTAAATGCCCGTGATGACATCCTTGCCCAGCAGGTCACTGACGCTCTGGTAGCCATAGTCACGCTGCAGGTAATCGAGCTTGGCATCAATCGACGCCGCAACGGCCTGGTTGCCTGCGGCGGTTGCCCATGCGCTGTACTGGGCGTTGCTGAGGGGAAACCGGGTGATACCCGCGGCGTTGAAGGCGGCACGGGCCTCACTGAGGAGCTGGCGATGGGTAATGCTGGGGATGGACTGCGGACCCACCGAGATGAGCATCAGCACCACAGCAAACGAGGCGGGAATCCACCAGATGCGCTTGTTGCGGCTGAGCAGCAGCCCGATGCACACCACATAGCACCAGATGTTGAACACCAGCACATAGAGGCGGCTCACGGTGATGCCATAGTCACTCAGGCGACGACCGATGGCCACCGTCATCAAGGCCAGCAGCGGCACCATGGCCAGCGGCATCCAGCGCGTGAAGCCCTGGAAAAAGGAACGCCCCTGCTCATACTGGACGGGATAGGTGATAAAGAGCAATGCCACCATGCCCACCATGCTGGCCGACACCAGATAACTCACCCACCCCACCGGCAGCTGCCAGGTGAATAGAATCTTGCCAGCATAGACATAGAGCGTGGCTACATACAACAGCAGCAACGGGATGAACAGGTACTGCGCCACCCCCTTGATGAAGCCCGAGAAACTCACCACTTCATAGTCATGTTTATTCTTGCCCCGCGGTATCTGGCTCATGGCCAGCAACGGAGCCACGAGCACCATACACACGACAGGGATATCGATGAACAGCCTATCATTAATTTCCAAGTCGAAAAGCCACTCCAGCGACTGAACAAACAGGTCGAGCCCCACCGTGAGCAGTCCCCCGACGATGGCCCCCGACAGCAGGGCCGAAATCGTATTCCAGGCAAAATTCCAGAAGGGGATGTCCTCGCCCTTGCGGTAGAAACAGGCAAGGAACATCGACAGCACCATCGATGCCACAGTGGCAGCCACGGCAATAAACTGCGGCAGGGAGAAGCGCTCGATCTGCGTCAGGTAGAGTGACACGGCCAGCCACAAGGCGTGCACAGCCACCTGGGTGGCTATGGCCGCAACGCGACTGCGAAAGTCCTCGGTGAGCAGCTGCAGTGACACTGCCAGCAAAGCTCCTGTCGCAGGATAGAAGATACAGAAGAACGTCCACTTCTCACTATAGCCCATATCATGGGTCATACTGATCAAGTACCCAGCGAGAAAAACCAGCAATGCGACGGCAACAGGAAAACGACGCAACGTGTTTCCCAGCTGTCGCAGCCAGACCGCCAAAGAGAAATTCTTGAAGATTTTCATTCCGAGCAAGGTTTAGATAATGTATTATTCTTGTCTTATAACGTCTATACCGCTCCATTATTGCTAAGTCCCTACGACAAGATCTTTAAGTTCTGAAAAAAAGGTAGGACTCTGAAAATCAACAAGGCGCAAAACCGGAACATTCAGACATTTCGGTAGCCATTTTGTGGGAGAGAGCTTTGCGGCACCTTCAGCGGATTTATAATTGTTCGTTTTTTTACAAAAACAGCCCCCTACCGCTTATCAATCATTAGTTACAAAAACGTAAAATCACGTTGTAAAAGTGTCAAAAAATTTGCACACAAGGATTATTCTATGTAATTTTGTGGTCTAATTCAAGTAATAATTCAAATGCAGTATGGCGGCTTGTCGCTCGTTAACACATGGTTGCGAGAGGAAAGTCCGGGCAACACAGAGCGTCACATTTCTTAACGGGAAGCTGCGGGTGACCGCAGGGTTAAAGTGACAGAAAATAACCGCCGCGACCTCACGCGTGAGGATAGCGGTAAGGGTGAAAAGGCGGGGTAAGAGCCCACCGGGCGCTGTGGTGACACAGCGCGCCGCACCACCTGTGAGTTGCAAGTTCATGTATACCGGCATCTAAGGGTTGCTCGCCCATTGCCGGGGGGTAGAACGCTATACCGCGCGCAGCAATGCGCCGGACAGATAAATGACAGGCACCTGCCCGTTGCGGCAGGCACAGAACCCGGCTTATAGCCATACTGTCTTTTTTAAATAAAATCAAGTTTGTAAAGTTGCTTTGTCACTTTAAAAACTTGAGGTATAGTGGTAATGGTTAATGACTGGATAACGAGCCCCACCCTAAATGCTGCATGGATTTGTCGTGCGTCGCGGGAGTGGCTTTTCATTGGGCATTAACCGTTGTATTGAGAGCGAATCATCTACTCTGATGCTGATCCAGAATTTCTGAAAAGACGACGTCACGTGAGTGACCCAGCATTATTGTATTAGAAAAGAAAGGTCCATTATGGCAAGAAAAGAAGAACTGGTGCGCATGTGGAAGCGCACACTAGATTACCTTTATAACCAGCGCCCAGCGTTTGAGCGACAAGGTGCTGATGGCTACAAGCCCGGGCTTGAAACGAGTCTCGCCCTTGACAAGCTCTACAAGGAGCCGCATCGGCGCTACCGTATCATCCACATAGCCGGCACCAATGGCAAGGGGTCGGTGGCTCACATGCTTGCGTCTTGCCTGCAGTCGTGTGGATACCGCGTTGGTCTTTTCACATCTCCCCATCTGATCGACTTCAGGGAGCGCATCCGCGTCAACGGCAAGAAAGTGAGCCGCAACTATGTCACCCAATGGGTAAGTGATTTCCAGAAGAAGAAACTGGGTGGCATCGTGCCATCATTCTTTGAGATCATCTCGACAATGGCATTTGACTACTTTGCCTGGCGCAATGTCAATGTCGCCGTTATAGAGACGGGGCTGGGTGGCCGCCTGGACAGCACCAACATCATCACCCCCGACCTGAGCATCATCACCAACATCGGGCTGGAGCACCAGCAGTTCCTGGGCGACACCATCGAGCAGATTGCGCACGAGAAGGCTGGCATCATCAAGCACGGGAAGCCCGTGATCGTGGGCCGCGCCGACGGCACCGTGAGAGACGTGATTTCCAGCGAGGCCAAACGCCTGTACTCCGAGGTCCGCTTTGCCACCGACAAGCCTGAGGTCATCGGCCATCGCCATACCGAGACCACCTTGCAGCTCAAGACCGCCAACTATGGCACCATCGACTGTGACCTGACAGGCGACTACCAGGTCGAGAACGTGAATACCGTGCTGTGCGCGCTCAACATACTGAAGCGCCTCAAGTACCGCATCAAGACCGACGCCGTGCAACATGGACTGGCCCATGTTGTAGAGAACACGGGACTGATGGGACGGTGGATGAAACTGGGCGAGGCTCCAACGGTGATCTGTGACTCGGCCCACAACCCTCCAGGCATGGAGCAGGCCATGAAGCAGCTCAACAGCATGCCCGCCAACAAATTGCACATGATCATCGGCTTCATGGGCGACAAGGATGTCACATCGATGCTCAAGCTCATGCCCGCCGACGCCACCTACTACTTCACCCAGGCCCAGACGACACGCTCGATGAAGGCCACCGACGCCCAGAAGCTAGCCGCCGACACCGCCGGCCTCAAGGGCAACTCATTTAATAATGTGAAGGACGCGCTCGAGGCCGCACGCAATGCCGCCGGCGCCGAGGACCTGATCTATGTGGGAGGCAGCATGTATGTACTCGCCGAGTTGCTCACAGCCATCGGCTATGACGACCACCTGGACTAAGCATCCAGCGCTCTTCAAGAACCAACAGGCCGGACTGGGATACCCGTCCGGCCTGTATTGTTCATGCCAAAATGTCATAATTTGTTATCTGGAGAGGACGCAATGCAAAACAAATTAAAAAGAAGTCGCTGTGCTATTAATTTATTTTAAAAACAATGGCATGAATATTGCTATTGTGATTTTTAGTTGTACTTTTGGCACAAGAATTGAAAAGTTAATTTTAACAATTAGAAAATTTAAAATCAACAATAAATTAACATTAAAAGAATAACACATGAACAAGAATTTGAAATTAGCCATGATGCTCGTTGCCGCCTCGATCCTGGGGTCGGCCGCCACGATGATGGCCACAAGCGAGCTGCAAAAGAAAGGTGTCATCAGCGACACATACGTCATGAACAAGGGGAGCATGCCCTCGAGCGACGGCATGGTCAACACGGCAACCCGCTCGATCGACATGAGCCGCGACTTTACCGACGTGGCCGAGAGCACCATCAATACCGTGGTGAGCATCAAGAGCTATGCCACGCCGCAACAGAGCATGTACCAGGGCGACTTCTTTGACCCGTTTGAATTCTTCTTTGGCCCCGGTTTCGGCCAGGGACAACGCCAGCGCAAGCAGCAACAGCAGCAGAAGAGCGAGCCCCAGCCCCGCGGCATGGGTTCGGGCGTTATCATCAGCCCCGACGGCTACATCGTGACCAACAACCACGTCATCGACGGAGCCGAGAAGCTCGAGGTGACCCTGAACGACAACCGCCAGTTTAACGCGACAGTGATCGGTACCGACGAGAAGACCGATATCGCCCTGATCAAGATCAACGCCAAGGACCTGCACGCAATCGCCTTTGGCAACAGCGACGCGGTGAAAGTGGGCCAGTGGTGCGTAGCCGTTGGCAACCCGTTCGGCTTCAACTCGACCGTGACCGCTGGCATCATCAGCGCCAAGGCCCGCGGCATGAACACCAGCGACAACGGCGGCATCAAGGCCTTTATCCAGCACGATGCTGCTGTTAACCCCGGCAACTCGGGCGGCGCGCTGGTCAACACCGCCGGCGAGCTCATCGGCATCAACACGATGATCTATTCCCAGACCGGCAACTACAGCGGCTGCTCATTTGCCGTGCCCAGCAACACCGTGAAGAAGGTCATCACCGACATCAAGCAATATGGCACCGTGCAGCGCGCCGTGCTGGGCATCCAGTACACCGAGCTCACGGGCGAGAAGGCCAAGGAAGAGAAGATCACCGCCACCAATGAGGGCATCTATGTCGCCAAGGTCACCGACCGCGGCGCCGCCAAGGAGGCCGGCCTGCAAGAGGGCGACGTCATCGTCAAGCTCAACGGAGCGCGCGTCAAGGACAGCGGTGAGATGCAGGAAGAGATGAACAAGCTGCGCCCGGGCGACAAGGCCGAGGTCGAGTACTATCGCGACAACAAACTGCGCCGCACGACTGTCACCTTCAAGAACGACCAGGGCAACACCAAGATGACCAAGCAGAGCGATGTCTTGTCGCTGGGTTGCGCCTTCACCGAACTGAGCAATGAAGAGAAAGAAGACCTGGCCATCAGCAAGGGCCTGAAGGTGGTAGGCATCAAGGCCGGCAAGTTCAAGAACGCCGGAGTGCGCGACGGCTTCATCATCACCGACATCAACAACATCCCTGTTGACTCGCGCGACGACGTTGAGAACATCTACAACCAGATCATGCGCAGCGGCGACAGCGACAAGGTGATGTTCATCACCGGATTCTACCCCACCGGCAAGAAGGTCTACTATGCCGTTGACCTGAGCGACGAGGAAGATTAACACACATTCATAATATCACGCACTACTTTTTCTTAAAGGCTGATGGCGGTGGCAAATTGTCACCGCCATCATTGTTATTCACACCATAACAGGATTATTGCTGGAAAAATGATTATTTTTCATTTTTTTTAAAAAAATAATTACCGAAAATCATTATATTTCAAAAAAAAAGATTATCTTTGCAAAATAATAATTACATCAACCCCAAATACTTACTAATATGAGAGGAGGATCTAGACCAGGTGCAGGAAGACCCAGAATTTATGGGAAGCGAGTTCAGTTGTCAATTTTGATATCTGAAGAGACCAAAGCAAAGCTCAAAGAATTGGCTACCGTACAGCAAAAGCCACTAGCAGGCGTTGTCGAGCAGCTGATTATCGATGAGCACACGGAAATGAAGTTCTAGCGGCCATCGACAAATCACCAGGACACGTTATTCTGGTAATTGTTTAGAAGCCCAGTTGTTGATAGGTGCAATATAATTTTAAAGACTCACACACTCGAGAGAACAAAAAATTCATCAAGCCTATTGAAGCTCAACATGACGCTAGGCGCATCGCATCTTTTCCGCTAAGATTAAGAGTATCGCTTCTATTCGGTTAAATCCTGTTGGCGCTGCCCCAACCGCGGGGCGGCAAGTGATGTCACGTGGGGCCAGAATCGCTATCGATCGGCCCGCAACCGCACCCCGGGGATCACAGCGAGAGCCCCGGGGAAGGGGTGTCCGCGATTTTTTTGGCACAATTTTTGCTATTTCGCTTTGATATGAACTAAAAATGTAGTAATTTTGCAGACTTAAACTGTAGATAAGTTAGATGAGACAACTTAAAATTACAAAATCCATTACTAATCGCGAGAGTGCATCCCTCGACAAGTATCTTCAAGAAATCGGCCGCAAGGAACTCATTACGGTCGATGAAGAGGTCGAGCTGGCACAGCGCATCCGTCAAGGAGACCAGGCAGCCCTGGATAAGCTTGTGAGCGCCAACTTGCGTTTTGTTGTTTCTGTGGCAAAGCAGTATCAGAACCAGGGATTGAGTCTCCCCGACTTGATCGACGAGGGCAATCTGGGCCTCATCAAGGCAGCACAGAAGTTTGACGAGACGCGTGGCTTCAAGTTCATCTCTTATGCCGTGTGGTGGATCCGTCAGTCGATCCTTCAAGCGCTTGCCGAGCAGTCCCGCATAGTCAGGCTTCCGCTCAACCAGGTGGGCTCGATCAACAAGATCAGCAAGGCCCAGTCCCGATTTGAGCAGGAGCATGAGCGCCGCCCGTCGGCCGAGGAGCTTGCCGAGCGACTGGACATCCCTGTTGACAAGATCAGTGACACGATGAAGGTTTCGGGCCGCCACGTGTCGGTCGATGCCCCGTTTGTCGAGGGCGAGGATAACAGCTTGCTTGACGTGCTTCCCAACAACGACTCGCCGATGGCCGACTCGACGCTCAACCAGGAGTCGCTGGCCAAGGAGGTGAACCGCGCTCTGGACCAGTTGAGCGCCCGCGAGAGGGACATCCTGAAGATGTTCTTTGGCATCGGATGCCAGGAGATGACCCTCGAGGAGATCGGCGCTAAGTTTGACCTGACGCGCGAGCGCGTGCGCCAGATCAAGGAGAAGGCCATCCGCCGCCTGAAGGGGCAGAAGAGCAAGTTGCTCAAGGCCTACCTGGGATAAGGATCCCTCTTTTAATGCTAGCAAAACAAGAGATCAGGCTGCCTCACAAGGGCAGCTTTTTTTCATTTCGCTTTCCCAGCAATTCAGGCATAATGACAAAATGTCCACAAAAAATTGCGGGAATCGAAATTTGGTTGTAATTTTACACGTTTTATTCATGTTGTGGCAACATTCATTATTTTTATCAACCAGAATTATCAGGAAAGAAAATGAAAAAGATTTTGACGATCATTTGTGCGCTCATGCTGGGCATGGGCATCGGCCAGGCCCAGGTGCGCCAGGGCCAGACGGCCGCTGGAGTTAACCTTGTTTATGGCAGCGAGATCGAGAGCCTGGGACTGGGAGCACGCTTCCAGTATGGCATCCTGGACCAGCTGCGCGCCGAGGTGGGCTTCAACGGCTTCTTTCAGCACAACCACATGTCGTGGTGGGACGTGAACTTGAACGCCCACTACCTGGTGGGACTGAAGAGCGACAAGCTGTTCATCTATCCTCTCGCCGGCTTGAACTACACGATGGTTAACTTCAAGGGCGAGCTCAATGACCTGGGCGAGGAGAACCACATCGGCCTGAACCTGGGTGCCGGCCTGGAGTATGAGATCAACGACCACTTTGGCGTGAACATCGAGTACCGGCACACCATCATCCGCAAGGTGGATCAGGGTGTCGTGGGCATGGGTGTGAACTACAAGTTCTAAACACCTTGCTATTTTAAAGAAACTACAGATTTCGCCACACACAACCGCCCAATCACGCGAAATCAAGACAATCACCATCTGCGCCCACTCCATTAATGGGCGCGGATGCTTTTTGTGTACCTTTGCGGCATGAAGCACTTGTTGTGGAGCATAGTGGCGACGATGGCGGTGCTCGTGGCGGCAGTCACGGGCTGCGGGCGCGCGCCGCGCTATGACGCGCGGCTGGTGGCCATCGACAGCCTCATGCACGACGCCCCCGACAGCGCCCTGGCCCTTGTCCAGGCCATCGGCACCCTGCCCGCCCCGGCCGACCGCGCCTACCGCGACCTGCTGCTCACCCAGGCCCGCTACCGCTGCTATGTCACCGCCACCAGCGACAGCGACATCAACCGGGCCCTAGCCTACTACCGCGCCCACAGCGGCGAGCGCGAGAAGCTCACCCGGGCATTCATCTACAAGGGCGCCGTCATGGACGAGCTGGGACACCCCGACAGCGCCATGCTCTACTACAAGCACGCCGAGGCCACCGCCGCCCCCGACGACTACTTCAACCTGGGATACGCCAAAATGAGGATCGCGACCCTTTATCAATTACAGGTATCACAGGATAGCTCAGCAATACAGCGGTTTAAGGAATCTTTAAAGTATTTCAGGTTGCTGAATGATTCAACCCATATAATATCTGTATTAGGCTCACTTGGGGCCATTGAGGGAGTGATTGATTCCGACTCAGCAATTCAGTATTTGAATCAAGCTATCAGGCTTGCTCAAAAAGTTGATCCATCACTTCAATATCAACATATGTCAACGTTAGCCGGTGTCTATTTCTATAGGAATGATTTTAAATCGGCAAATAGACTAGCAATGTACGTGCTAAATAATGGTGCGCAAGATTGTGGAGAAACACAGTTTTATCATTATGCCGCCATCTCCTATATAAAGTTAGGCCATCTCGATTCAGCGAAATATGTATTCAACTTGATTCCTGAGCCCACCGATGCTGTCGATAGTATGAACTACTTTAATACGCTCGCTGAAATAGCTGAAGCCGAGAATAACCACTCTCTATACAGGTTAGTTAAGGAACGATCACATGACATAACTGAAGAAATCTTATCTAATTCCAAGAAAGGCGCATTAGCTGCTGCCGAAAGCCAATACGATAATATCGTATCTAAGAAATACTATGAAAAGAACAATCACACAATCGTCAAGATATCCGTTGCCATATTGCTCATTTGTGTGTTCATTATCGCCGGAATGAGCTGTTTCGCGCGCCGTATATTATTGAAACGGAAAAAGGAGAATGATGAGATGAGAATTGAACTTGAGAAAGCATTAGCTGATCTAAAAGAGCAGGCCGTAATGAACAAATCAGTCTCATCACTGGTCGCACACCGAATATCTGCCATCAACGAGTTGTACGACGCGATTAGGATAAAGACAAATGAGGCTAGCGATAAGAGGAAATCTGTCATGCCGCTTTCTGGCTTGCTGAAAGAACTTAACGAGAAAAAACAACTGCTCGAAATAAACCTGAGCGAATCATTCTGGGACAAAATGAAGATGTCGGTTGACGGTGAATATAATGGCATAGTTACTTTTGTCCAGAGCCAATATCCCGAGTTGACCGACAATGACATCAAGCTCTTCTGCCTGCTGTGCGCTAACATTTCTCCACAGATCATCAGGCTTTGCATGAATTACACCAGTGACAAAACTTCCAGCACCTATCGCAATCGCATCATACAAAAAAAGATGGGACTGGACATGACGTTTGACCAATTCATCAGCCGCTACATGAAAGGCGATTTCAACGACAAGAATTGACATAAAATTTAGCCCCGAACGGCCCTGTCGACCATATAGTTTACTCAAATACCTGTAAACCAGTTGTTTATATCAGCAAAAATCGACCTGGTTTTTGATGCTTATTCCAAGTAAATGCAGTAAATTTGCAAATGCTTTAGACTAGAAAATTGATTTTTACACTTTATTGAATCCATAATTATTAACTTATTAAAATGTTTTTGCTCATGAAAAAGACTTTACTAATTTCAATTCTGGCCCTGCTGGGCATGACCCAGGCGGCAGCACAATTGTATGAACCTCTTTTCCTAGTGCGAGATGGTGTGAAATGGGTGAACGAGAAAGTGGTCATCAATCAGGGTGACACGACCTACAGCTACTACACCTATGAAATCCAGGGTGACGCTCCAGAGGAATTCCATTACAGCGAGGGACAATCAAAAGCGTGTCACTACTATACTGGAGAACAAATTGACATACAAAACGATAGCATCATCAGTTATCTAGCACAAAATGATTGGAACGGGGTCACTGTTGTTTGGTTTCAGAATTTTGCCCAAACCGAAGTAATATCTCAAAATCGGAACATGTTACAAGGCATGGGCACACCAGGCATCTCGACAGGGACTCTCTTATACTCGTTCTACCAGTTGCCGATTATTAATATTAATACCTATATTTCGCATCAGATTGATCCGATTTTTAATGAGGATAATCTGATTGAAGTTGATCCAATCGAAGTTGAAGGTATTGAATGCCACCGCATTGCCCATATCAACGAGCATGGAGACGTATTATTCTATGTTGTCGAGGGCATCGGCTTCGACAGCCGTGACATGGGTGACCTGCTGACGCCATTCACCCGCAAGCCAGACCCCGATGCCGACTACCAGGAGTACTGGGGATTGAGCCACGTCATCAAGGATGGCAAGATCATCTACAAGGGCATGAGATACAACGAGGATCACCTGAGCGCCGTGGGCGAGGTGGCTGCCGACAGCCAACGCGCTGGCGACGCCAACTACTACAACCTCATGGGCCAGCCCGTAGGTAAGGATGTGCCCACCACATCAGGCATCTACATCCACCAGGGCAAGAAAATCATCGTCAGATAACCCTAACCGCCCTAACCCGAGGGGAAAACGACTGCCCGCAGGCCTTAAAAGCCCCTGTTTTCCGTACAAGCATTTAGCGAAATTCGACGATACCTAATACTCAGTTGATTAGCATTTCTTTTAATGCTTAATGGCGTATCCTGTGCTTCTTTTTCATGTCTAATAAGGTCGTAGACCTTGACAAGGCCAGCGGCCTTGACTTAATCTAACCCCACGGCGCACAGGCCATTAGGTCTGTGTGGCGTGGGGTGGACGGGGATGGGATGGACGGGCCTCGACGAGGGCCACCCATTCCAGGCGAATGGATTGCCGCTGCTATTGGCCCCCTTCAGGGCCCGATTTTGGTGTCGACAGTTTCCCCAGGCCACACCGGCCTTCGGCCAGTGCGCCCTGGGGCTGATACAATTCAAGGCCGCTGGCCTTGTGCAGGCCTTCGACCTGCTTTGACGCACTCGATGACTGCGACGTGTCCCAATGCTGAAAACAAGAAAATCATCGTCAGGTAACCCTAACCGCCCTAACCCGAAGGGAAAACGACTGCCCGCAGGCCTTAAAGCCCGCGGGCAGTGATTATTGGGTGGTCAGCAATCAATGCTGTTATGGAGACTTCGAGTGAAGGTGCTTTGTCAAACGGGCTGGCCGAATGACGTGCTATATTTTACCGGACAACAATATATCTTTGTTTTTCCCGAAAATAGCGTTTAGGCAGACTTTACGGGCCTGCCGTGGGGTTGCGAGAGTCGAGGTGGGTGTCACTCGATGGGCTGCAGCTTGTCGATGGCGCCAGTCATAAAAGAGGTGATGCCACTGCCATCGTCGCCATCGTCGCCATCGTCCTCGTTGCCGAAGGCGTCATTGACCCTCATCGAGCACAGCGATCGCAGGAACTCGAGCGTGGCGTTGGCCTGTGGCTGATTGGTGTAGAATTGCCCCTTGCCGTTGAAGATGTCTTCCAGTCCGAACTCAAAGTAGCCGTTGACGCTGTCATTCCTGGTCTGGGCAAAAAGTCCCAGCAGTGAGTGGTCAAAGAAATCCCGCACGGGCTGCATCTCGTAGGCGTAGCCCTCGGTCTGCTCATAATCGAGCATCTTGAAGTAGAGGATGCCGTCGATGACGCCGATGCGTATCATCTTGTTGTCATACTGGTAGATGTATTCTCCCTCATAGATCTCGGGGGCCTGTCCCATGGAGTTGGCAAAGGAGCTGATCTGCCTGACGACGCCATCGGGGTCGGCCGAACGGGTGGCAATGACCATGTTCCACTCTCCCTCGAGGTGCGGGTCGCGCGCCAGAGCGATGGTGAATGGTCCGTCAACGGTGGCGAGGATGCTGCCCAGGTCGATGCGACCGATGTAAGGTATCTTGCCAAACATGGAGAGGAGCTGCTGTATCTGCTTGAGCTTAACGAAGTTGTTGCCCTTGACGCTGATGGTGAAGATGTAGTCCATCGAGTTGGGGATGGCGCGCAGGACGTCGCTGCTGGGTGTCCCCATGGTTGAGTTGAGGAGCTGTGCGTACTCGCTGTCCTGTGCGGCGAGGATGCGCGTGTCCATCTCTACCTTGTCGTCGTTAAAGCCGATGTTGCATGTAACGGCGTCGATGTCGCTCTCGGTGAAGATCTCGACCAGGGGCATCTTCTGTGAGAGCTCGCGATAGAGGTCGCTCTTGCCCAGGATGCTCCTGAGCGCCTTGCCCTGAATCCAAACGTTGATGGCGGCATCCTTGTTGTGGAGGACTTCCCGCACTTGCTTGACGTCGGCCATGCTAGTGGCGGTCATGGCGAGTATGCCCTTGGCCGCACGGGCGGCGCGGGCGACCTCCATGGCCTTGTTGACGGTGCCGACAAGCAACACCTTGCCGTCGATGGCATAGAGGTTGTCCTTGACGTACATGCAATCCAGGCCCTCGACGCGGGAGAAGTCACCGCCCTCACGCATAGCGAGCGTCTTGCGCGCCTTGTCGGGGTCGGCCAGCTTGGCGAGGATCACCCGCCCAAAGGTCTTTACCGTGAAGAAGGCGTATGCCTTGCTGCCGGTGTCGATGCCGAGCTGCGGCAGGTCGTTGAACAAGACACACAACGGCGAGGTGTCGTTATCGTCAATCACCTGCTGCAATGACTGTGGCAGGACGATGCTCTCATCATCGAGCATGCCCGCCTGCTGCAAGATCTCATGTACATCGACACTGACCACGCCGGTCGCGTCGGCCGGAATCATCTTCTCAAGGCTATCGCTTGCACAACCGCTCACCATCAGGAGCAGTGAGAGTGCCAGGGCGATTCTGAACCATCTCTTGAACATTTCTTCTATCGAGATTTCTGTGGGTTTAACTTTTATTGTCGCCGCCGTCTGGAACCGGGCGGCTAACACAGGCGCAAAGATACGACAAGTTGGTCACATATCGACCAAAAAAATCCCAACATTTTTATTACAAATCGCACCAGATGGTGCCACCGGAACGGGTGGGCAATAGATGATTGGAACGCCTTGGATTGTGGATATTACCCATATTTGATATTTATATATATTTTTTAACTAAAGTTTGTGGGCTTATACAGAAAAATGGCACTAAATTTGAGCACCAAAATTTATTGACACAAGAGTATTATAAACCAACACGGGCTACCAACTAACGCCCAGAAAAACCAAAGGAAGAAATGAACGATATTTCTGAAACACTGCGTGAACTGCTGGACAGGTACAGCAACACGCCCGAACTGGATAGAGAGTTTGAGAGGATGCGTCGCGAGGTCGAGGGTTTTGAAGAAGAGTACGCACAGTGGTGCGACGACAACGGTTATAGCGTGAAGGACGGATACCTTGACTTCATTAACGAGATTGTGGAGTCACAGGACTCCTACTGGGACAATTATCAGGAGTTCGGCAACAATATTTAAGGCCGGAATCCGTTTTCATTTCAAGACGACACACTAACGAAAACAATAGAATAATACACATAACACAGATGTTTCGGTCAAAGAGAAACCGCAGTTTTGCCGCCGAATGGGATCAGCAGGACGGCATCTTGATCGCATGGCCCCACGTGGGCACCGATTGGGAATATATGCTTGATGAGGTAACGGCTTGCTATGTGGAAATGGCCCGTGCCATCCTGGCTGATGACGACGAGCGACTGGTGATTGTCGCCCCCGACGCCCAGGACGTGAAAGACGCGCTGGGCCCAGGGTGGGACTGGAGCCGCATCGACATTGTTGAGCTGCCGACCAATGACACATGGGTGCGTGACTATGGCCCGATCACGGCATTCCAGGATGGAGCAACGAGGCTTATCGACTTCACCTTCAACGCGTGGGGCATGAAATTTGCCGCCGACTGTGACAACCTGGTCACGTCCAGGCTCAACGAGCGCGGCCTGTTTGCCATGCCGCTGGTCAACAGCCGCGACCTGGTGCTCGAGGGCGGCTCGATCGAGACCGACGGCAACGGCACCATCATGACCACAAGATCGTGCCTGACGGCTCCCAACCGCAACGACGCGCTCACCAGCGGGCAACTCGAGCAGGTGCTGCTCGAGCGGCTGGGGCACATCAAGATGCTGTGGCTCGAGCACGGCGAGCTCACCGGCGACGACACCGATGGGCACATCGACACGCTGGCGCGGTTCGCCCCTGGCGGCATCATCCTGTACACGGGATGTGATGACCCCGACGACGAGCACTTCGTCGCCCTGATGCAGATGGAGGAGGAGCTCAAGCAGTTCACCGACGTGGACGGCAACCACTACCACTTGATCAAGCTGCCGCTGCCCGACGCCTGCTATGACGAGATTTCGCGACTGCCGGCCACATATGCCAACTTCTTGATTACCAACCATCAGGTGATCGTGCCGCTTTATGGCCAGCCCGGCAAGGACGTCAAGGCTTGCGAGCTCATCGGTCAGGCATTCCCTGGCCGCAAGGTCGTGGGAATCGATTGCCAGGCCCTCATCCGCCAGCACGGCTCCCTGCACTGTGCCACCATGCAACTGCCCAAAGGATCCTTAACCCCTAAACGATAAAAATGAAAGTAGGTATCATTCAACAACGCAATAGCAGTGATGTCGAGGCCAACCGACGCTCGCTCATCGATAAAATCAGGCAACTGGCAAGCCAGGGAGCCCAGCTCGTGGTGCTGCCCGAGCTGCATGACTCGCTCTACTTCTGCCAGGTGGAGAGTGTTGACAACTTTGACCTTGCCGTCCCGATTCCCGGCGAGGTGACAAGAGAGTATGCCACTGTGGCGCGCGAGTGCGGTATCGTGCTGGTGACGTCGATATTTGAGAAGCGGGCCACGGGCCTGTATCACAACACGGCCGTCGTCTATGACACCGACGGCAGCGTGGCCGGCCAGTACCGCAAGATGCACATCCCCGATGACCCGGCCTATTACGAGAAATTCTATTTCACACCCGGCGACCAGGGATTCGTGCCCATCCAGACGTCGCTAGGCAAGCTCGGAGTGATGGTGTGCTGGGACCAGTGGTACCCCGAGGGTGCCCGGCTCATGGCCATGCGCGGGGCCGAGCTGCTCATCTACCCCACCGCCATCGGCTACGAGAGCAGCGACACGCCCGACGAGCAGGAACGCCAACGCGAGGCTTGGACGACCGTGCAGCGCGGCCATGCCGTGGCCAACGGCCTGCACGTGATCACCGTCAACCGCGTCGGGCACGAGCCCGACCCGTCAGGCCAAACACGCGGCATCCAGTTCTGGGGCAGCAGCTTTGTCGCCGGCCCCCAGGGAGAACTCATCTACCGCGCGCCCATCGATGCCCAGGACATGCAAGTCATCGACATCGACATGGAGCGCAGCGAGCAGGTGAGACGGTGGTGGCCCTTCCTGCGCGATAGACGCATCGACCACTACGGCGACATCAACAAGCGCTTCATCGACTAAAACAAACGACAAACTGCGAATTACACGAATTTCACAAACGAGGCGGATGCCATTTGTTTAATTCGCTTAATTCGCAGTTTGCTATGGGAATATGGATCAAGCCTGGCCCTTGCCATTCTTGGGGCCGAAGGCGCTCTTCAAGAAGTCCTGCACCTTGTCCATCACGCCATCGGCAGCCTTAGCGGCATCGTCCAGAGCGTCCTTGGCCTTGTCGGCCATGCTGGGTTCGCCCTCCTTCGTCTCAAACGCCTCTTTGGCCTTCTGGCTCAGGTCCTGGGCCACCTCGGTCGCGGCAGCCGTGCCCTGCTCCACAAAATCCTTTGCCTTGTCCATCATCTCACCAGCGGCAGTGGCCCCCTCGCCAAACAGGTCTTTAGCCTTGTCGAGCAGGCTGGGCTCGCCCTCCTTGGTCTCAAACATGACTTTGGCCTTCTCCATGAAGTCATTGCCCATCTCGCCAGCAGCGGTAGTGCCCTTGTCGAGCATCTCCTTGAGCTGGTCAAGCAGGCCAGCCTCGCCCTCCTTGCCGTCGAGCATTTCCTTGGCTTTGTCAAAGATGCTGGGATCACCCTCCTTGCCCTCGAGCATGCCTTTGAGCTTATCAAGCACACCGGCGCCGTCGCTGGCGGCCTCGCCAAACATGCCTTTCAACTGGTCAAAAATATTAGTGGCCTCGTTTTTTGCCTGCTCGGCATTCTTCATTTCCTCATCCATTGCAATAGTTATTGTTGATGTTGGTGCCTACTCCCTTTAGAGCGTTTCGGCTTTCTCTGCTCCAAAAGTAGTCATTATTCACCAATTCACAACAATAATCTATCAAATATTTTCAATTCATTACTGTAATGTATTAATAATGTATCAATAATTACAGCGGCACCCGGGCCGGCGCGCATCTAAACAGAGCACCGCCACAATGATTGCGGCGGTGCTCTTGGAAAGCAATTTCTTTACTCCTCCTCCCCCTTCTTCTCTGTGGGGGGTGTGCATGCATTACTTGCGGATACCCAGCTCCTTCTTGGCGATGAGCTCACGGTAACGGTTGATGTCCTTGCGCATCAGGTAATCGAGCAATTTGCGACGCTTACCTACCAACATCTTCAGTGCACGCTGAGTCGTATGATCCTTCTTGTTGACCTTCAAGTGCTCGGTCAAGTGGGCAATACGGTATGAGAATAATGCTATCTGGGCCTCGGGAGAACCAGTGTCAGTATTGCTTTTGCCGTAAGTGCCAAAGATCTCTTTCTTTTTCTCTGAATCTAAGTACATTACAATAAGTTTTAAAAAAATATTTCGTAAAAGCGGTGCAAAGATACAACCATTTTTTGGAATAACGGAATGAAAACCGATTTTTTTTAGATAAAAAACTTCGCACTGTCACCACTGTATGGGAGTCAGCCCATGTTGCACGAGATAATCATTGGCGCGTGAAAAGTGGTGAGTGCCAAAGAAACCGCCCCTGTTGGCCGATAGAGGAGAAGGGTGGGCCGCAGTGAGCACAAGATGCCGCGAACGGTCTATAAAGGCCCCCTTGCGCTTGGCATAGGCCCCCCAAAGCATGAACACCAGATGCTCGCGATCGTTAGCCAGCCGCGCAATCACATGGTCGGTAAACACCTCCCAGCCCCTTCCTTGATGCGAAAGCGGCTGGTGGGCCTGGACCGTCAGAGTCGCATTCAGCAGCAACACCCCCTGCCGCGCCCAGCGCGATAAGTCACCACTGGCAGGAATCGGAGCCCCCACATCATCGTGCACCTCCTTGAAAATGTTCATTAGCGAGGGCGGGAACGGAACACCATCATTCACGCTGAAGCACAGCCCATTGGCCTGACCCGCGCCATGATAGGGGTCCTGACCCAGAATCACCACCTTCACCATGTCAAACGGCGCAGCATCAAAGGCCGCAAAAATCTGCCTTCCAGGCGGGAAAACCTGCCGCGTGGCATATTCCTGCCGCACAAAATCAGTCAGTTGCTTGAAGTAGGGCGCTTCCCATTCACCGGAAAGCACACGGTTCCACGACTGTTCAATCCGTACATTCATTGTTGCATCAATAATCAGAGTCGTCACTAATGAAAACCACAGACAAGATAGTGATAATTCGCCCAAAATGCCCTGTGGGAGTTGCAAAGTTACAAAAAATGCCGTAATTTTGCATCCGCATTTCCCTGAAACGCACACCTTGGACCCGTAGTTCAATGGATAGAATAAAGGATTCCGGTTCCTTCGATTGGGGTTCGACTCCCCACGGGTTCACTATTATTGTTTAATATTTTCAATTAACGCACTGAAAATCAATAACATATAAAAAGTATTAAGGGGCTGATTCTTAATTTTTGGCGACTTTTTGGCGACTTATTTAGCGTAAAGCAACATTTCGTCATACCTGGAATTGGTCGTTAGCGGCATAGATGACCGATTAAAAATGATATCAATAGGTTCTAAACAACATTCAAAATTAACATTGATAAGAACGAGTTTTCCAACGGCGAACAATATTTTTTAGCCCCAGGAGAGCGTGTTGAAGTGACTGCTGAGGAGCTAGCGTCTCAGCGCAGGACACCGCAATTAGTTAAAGAGTTGATTGAGAGCTTATACCGGGATAAGGTTGATTTGAAGCACTTTATCCAGGCATACCAACTCATTCAGGATAATCACATTACAGTAAACGGGGCGCGCCGTGTACCGTCGGATACCGGACGTCAACTGATTATCAAGTTATACGATACTATTGAGCCATATCGTTCGCTGTTACTCGAGACGAATGACCATGGCCTATTACATTGGACACTCTCACGCGAAGAACCAGGCGGGCAATGACGATGACCTATGACGAGCTGAGGGATTATTGCCAGTATGAGATCAATTACTGGAGAGATCACAGGCCAAAGTTCATCATGCACCCCAACGCACCGAAGTCACAGGCATTCATTAACTTCGTCACCAAGAGAATCCATTATGCTGAACTTGACCTCAGCTATGACAGGACAAAATCGGTTCAGGAAAATGCCGCTGCGCTTGGTATATCCCCGGCCACACTGTATC
>CAMJJG010000029.1 GCA_946406035.1 uncultured Prevotellaceae bacterium | reverse complement strand
AATTTGTCATATTGTGAGCCGAAAAGCGATGCAAAATTACAACCACTTTTTATACCGACCAAACATTTGGAAGAAAAAAATCTAAAAATAACACATGTTAACATTTCAATGGGAAATCTCGTACAATTCTTGGATCACGAGCTACTGGTGGCTAAAACACGCTGAATCTGCAACTTAAAGCAAGAGGCAGCCTAACGGCTGCCTCTTTTACTAATATATAATGTGTTATTACGTTCTATTTAGAACAACGACAACTGACGGGGATCCTCGCCGGGATGAGGGGGCATCGAGCCGTCGTCCTCCCAATCGATATCGTCGATAGCACGCATGGCGGGGTCATCCTGCATGGAGGCGTCGGCAAACTTGTCATCGCTGGCAGCGGGTGCCTGGCCATTCTTCATCTCCTCGAGCTGCTGAGCGAGGGCAGCGATGCGGCGATCCTTCTCGGCAATAGCGTCGTTCATTGCCTGAGCCTCGTGCTGCTTTTTCTGGAGGGTGACTTGAGTGCGCTTGAGTTCGGCCCTGGCATCATCACGCTCAGCAGTGATTTTGGCAAAGTTAGCAGCCTTCTCGTTCCCGTCAACGCTCAGGGAGTTGTACTTGCGCTTGAAATCCTCGGCCATTGCGCTGGCAGCAGCCAGTTGCTGCTTGAGGCTATCGATCTGGTTGCCCGTCTCGATGCTGCGACGATTCTGCACCTCGGCGGTTTGCTTTGCTGTGAATTCCATCTGCTCGATGGTCTTTTGCAGGCCCTCATTCTCGCCCTTCAAGACGATTTGCGCCTTGCGCAGCTCGTCAAACTCCGATGCCTTCTTCTGGAGATCGATGATCTGCTGACGCAATGAAGCGATCTCGGAGTTCTTCTTGTCTTTAAACTCCTCGACCTGCTCGACAGCCTTTTGCAGTTCCTCGGCGGCTTTAAGCTCCTCGGCAGCGGCCTCGAGTCGTTGCTCACAGTCAGTCAAGTTGCTGCGCAGACGCTGGATGAGCTCGTCACGCTGTTCGATTTGCATGGTGAGCTGCTCCTTAGTCGGTTCATCGTCGGCGGTCATGGGCATATTGTCACGGCGCTCGATCTCGGCATCGCGCTCAGCCACCTGTTTCTGCAAGTCGGCTATCGTCGCATTGAGTTCCTCGACCTTTTTGTTCATCTCGTCGGATGCGCCACCACGTGCCTCCATCGCCTTGAGCCTGCTTTCGAGGCTTTTTTTCTCGATGTCGATGCGTTCATGCTCAGCCTCGAGTTCAGCCACCTTGGCCGAGAGATCGTTAGCTCGAGCTTGCGCCTGGCGACGGTTGGCCTCGCCAGCTTGCACCTTCTCCTTACTCTCCTCGACCATTTTCTTAGCGTCCTCGACCATGCTCATGAGGTCCTCTCTCTCCTTCTTCCAAGTTCCCTTAATCATATCGATGACTGCCTGGGTGTGCTCGTTCATGAGCTTGGCGGCCTTGTCGGCGAACTCGGCATCGATGGCAAACTCCTCGTGCTGATCCACCTCGATCACCGTCTCTTTATCATTGTCGTGCTCATGATCTGGCACATTCTTATCTTTGCTAAACGGATTGACAAACGTCGTTGGCTGTCCAAAAACGTCATAATCATCGTTGTCGGAGCCACCAAAGGCACTCTTAATGGATTTGAAAAATGACATAATTCTAACTTTTTTTGTTGGTTTGTTTTTGTTGTTGTCAATTTTAAGTTAAGCCCCTGTCGAGCAAAGCCCGCAAAAGGTAAAACTTACTTTAAGAACACGTGCTCAAACGGTTATTTTACAGCACCTTAATTCTTTAAAAATATTGAAGCTCGACAGGTTATTCTCCCGTGTTTTCGCCTACAGTCGGTAAAATTACGATGATTTTTTTTAATACAGGCACTAAAAAAGAATTATTTTCATTATTTGGACTGATTTTTCTTTTTGACAGAGAGAACCAGTCACAAACAAACAGGTTGTGCACAATCATTTATCACGCACAACCTGTAGCAACACTTTAAATGTCGTCGTTTATTTTACCGTTTTTTGGAAGCCGAACGGGCCCTGGTAACGCGCTTGCGGGCTGTGCCTTTAGAAATGTTGGATTCATCGGCCACAATCTCGCGACAGTCTTCCAGTGTGAGCGATAGAGCGTCCTTGCCCTTAGGGATTTTCACATTCTGCTTCTTGTACACGATGTAGGGTCCAAAACGCCCGTCCATGATCTTGATATCTGGCTCTTGATCAAAGGTCTTCAACACCTTCTTGGCCTCGGACTCACGGTGAGCCTTAATGAGATCAATGGCCTCTTCGAGCGTGATAGCGGTTGGAGACACATCCTTAGGAATAGAGACATACTTGCCACCATGCTTCACATAAGGGCCAAAACGCCCTACGCCAATCGTCACACCGGCGTCCTCAAACTCTCCCAGATCACGCGGCAGGTCAAACAGCTTGACCGCCTCGTCGAGCGTCAGGGTCTCGATGCTTTGTCCACGCTGGAGCGAAGCAAACCGAGGTTTATTCTCGTTGTCGGCAGTGCCCATCTGCACCAGTGGTCCGTACCGACCAATCTTGACCATAATGGGAAGTCCTGTCTTGGGGTCGTTGCCCAGGATGCGCTCGCCCACCTTGTGCTCCAGTCGCAGGGAGGACACCTCGTTGATGGTGGGATGGAAGCCCTCATAGAAGTCGGCGATCTCCTTATTCCACTCCACGTTACCCTTGGCCACCTCATCAAACTCGTTCTCGATCTTGGCAGTGAAGTTATAGTCCATGATCGACGGAAAATACTTCACGAGGAACTCATTGACAACCATACCGACGTCGGTTGGAACAAGTTTCCCCTTCTCGGCGCCGAAGAGCTCGGATTTCTTGGTCGATGTGATTTTTCCACCCTTAAGGGTAATGACTTCATACTCTCGCTTGTTGCCCTTGTCCTCGCCCCTCTCGACATACTGCCGATCCTGAATGGTCGAGATAATCGGAGCATAGGTAGAGGGACGACCGATGCCCAACTCCTCGAGACGACGCACCAGCGAAGCCTCGGTATAACGATTGGGCTGCTGGGTGAAACGCTGGATAGCTGCGATGGACACAGCAGACAACAAATCGCCACGTGAAAGCACAGGCAACATCTTCAAGTCACTTGACTGGCGGGATTTTGATTCCGCCACGTTGTCGTCGGTGCTCTCGAAATACACCTTGAGGAATCCGTCAAACTTCACAACCTCGCCCTCGGCAACAAACATCTCCTGACGGCCACCAACGGCAATATTTGCCGTGGTTTTCTCGAGCTCGGCATCGGCCATCTGCGATGCTATGGTCCGTTTCCAGATCAGGTCATAGAGTTTCTTCTCCTGTGGCGTGCCCGTGATGGTGTGGTTGCTGATATAGGTGGGTCGGATGGCCTCGTGAGCCTCTTGAGCCCCCTTGCTGGTCGTGCGGTAATGGCGCACTTTAAGGTATTTCTCGCCAATGTTCTCCTTGATTTCCTTGCTGATGGTGCCTAATGCGAGATTGCTCAGGTTGACCGAGTCGGTACGCATATAGGTAATCAAACCTTCCTCATACAAGCGTTGAGCCAATCGCATTGTCTGCTTTACCGAGAGCCCTAATTTGCGTGCAGCCTCCTGTTGCAGAGTGCTCGTCGTGAAGGGGGGAGCGGGCGTGCGCTTCAATGGCTTGACCGTCACGTCAGCGACCTTGAAATCGGCAGCCTTACAATTCTCAAGAAAAGCCTGGGCCTCGTCGTGATCGGCAAAATGCTGATTCAACTCAGCTGGGAACTCATCGCCATTGCCACCCTTGAATTGGGCTGAGACGCGATAATAGGGTTCACTCTTGAATGCCTTGATTTCCTTCTCGCGCTCGGCGACGAGTCGAACGGCCACACTCTGTACACGGCCAGCCGAGAGACCCGGCATGATCTTGCGCCACAGCACGGGCGACAACTCAAAACCCACGATGCGATCAAGGACACGACGCGCCTGCTGCGCATCAACAAGATTGAGGTCGATGCTGCGCGGATGCTTGATGGCCTCGAGGATAGCGGGCTCGGTAATCTCATGAAAGACGATGCGACGCGTGTTGTCGGCCGACAATCCCAGCACCTCAAACAAGTGCCAGGCGATAGCTTCACCCTCGCGGTCTTCATCACTCGCCAGCCACACCAAGTCGGCCTGTGAGGCCTCGGCCTTGAGTTTTTTTACCTGATCCACTTTATCCTCGGGGATTTCATATAGCGGCTTGAAGCCATTCTTGACATCAATGCTGAAATCCTTCTTGTGCAAGTCGCGGATGTGTCCGAAACTTGACATCACCTTATAATCGCTGCCTAAAAACTTCTGGATGGTTTTTGCTTTGGCAGGAGACTCAACAATTACTAGGTTTTTTGCCATATACAAAGAAATATTTTACGAAATCGGCTGCAAAGGTAAATCAATAAATCGGAAGAAAGAATGCTAAAAATGAGATTTTTTTACCCGCTCAATACTTTAATAATTTATATTATTAATGTGTGACAAAACTACTGTTTCTAGTAAAGTTGAGGTTGACAGATAGAAAGGATGAACAACACTCACAAACACTGACAGCACTGACGATAAAACGGCCCTGACGACACACTAGGGGCACGGATTGCTGGGGGAGAGTTTGGTAGAATGAAGGGAATTGTGTACATTTGCGGCACATTAAGACCTATAAAAGACATGAACACCATCTGGATTGTACTGCCCATATTGACATTGTTGATGTTTGAGCTAGGCTTAAACTTGAGCATCAATGACTTCAAGCTCTTCAAGACACGTCCCAAGCCTGTTCTGGCTGGCCTTATCGGCCAAATCATCGTCTTGCCGTTGCTGGCATGGATTATTGGGCAAGCCTTTGGGCTCGAGCCCATTTTCCTTATTGGATTTGTGCTCATCGCCTGTTGCCCAGGCGGCAGTTCGTCGAATGTGTTCTCAATGCTTGCCAAGGGCGACGTGGCACTGTCGGTGTCGCTCACGGCATGCAGCAGCATCATCACACTGGTCACCGTCCCCCTGATCATGGAATGGATTACCATGGCAGCAGGTAGTGCCGTTCAGGTCCACCTGCCCGTCGGCAAACTCGTGATGCAGAATCTAGTGCTGATGTTCCTGCCCATCGCTGTGGGCATCCTGGTCAAGAAAAGATGGCCAGCGGCAGCCATGAAGATGCACAACGTGCTGTCGCGCATTGCCTTTCCTGCCCTTATTTTTCTGGCAGGCGTGTTCTTTTTCCAAAACCGTGACGCCATCATCGACAAGTTCGGGCAACTGGGGCTGTCGGTAAGCGTGCTCATCCTGCTGGCCATGGGTAGCGGAGCATTGCTATCCCGTGCCATGCAGCTCACGGGTAAGGAACGCCGCACCATCGTCATCGAGGTGGGCATGCAGAATGCAGCTCAGGCCATTGCCATCGCCAGCAGTCCGCTGGTGTTTAACAATGACCTGATTGCCATTCCCGCCATCATCTATGCGCTGATGATGAACGTGATTCTAATAACCTATGTGGCAATTATCAAGCGTCGTTAACAGCCACAGGTGATTGCATTTGAGCTCTTAATCAGAAGCCTTTCCACGTCTGGAGCCAGAAGTCATGCGCCATCTGCTGCCAGCGATAGGCTGCTGCGCCCAAGCAGTCGGCAGTATAGTCGTTGAGTAAACGGGTAGCCTTATCCTTGTCGGTAGCAGCAAGATCTTGCCAATTTTTCTCGATCATGGGCAACTCCCGCAGGCCTTTCTCCAGAAAATGGTCACGCGCGGGTTCGAGCGTCTTGCGGAACACGCCCCACCGCAACGAGGCCAGGCGGTTGGCCTTGCGGAACTGCCATAGTGCCGTCTTGTCGTTCTCGGCACTGTGACCGCACACCTTCATCGATGCGGGCAGGTCGGTATTGCCGCAGAAGATGGGGAACCTGGGGCTCTGGCCAGGATTGTCGAATGCCATCCAGCACACGCCGCCCACCTCGTCGGGAAGCCATGAGCGCAGCTGGATCACGGTGCTGTAGGAGCACCAGGGTACGCTGACGGTGCGGGTCCACTTCATCGCCGAGTCTCCCATGGCATAGAACATAGCCATCTGCTCATTGGTTATCCATGGGTTGGCAACTGGCGAGACGATACTGTCGGGCTCGTTCTCGACCAGTTTGCCCTGTTTGTCCTTGCGCTTGGGGTTAGGTATCTTGTGACGGGCGCTCAAGTCAAGCGCGCTGCCCTCGTAATAGCTGCCCAGCAGTCGTGACACATCCTCGACACTCACCTTCTTGTCGGGCTTGATGCTCACGGGCAGGTTCTCGATCGAATCGGTCAAGCCAAGTGATGGAGCCAGCTGCTGCATGATATAGAGCTCACGCGTGCTGTAATTCTTGACTTGCTTGAGGTAATTGGTGCCGCTATAGGCCTTCCAGAAACAAAAAGGCTCCTTACCGTCCCACAACTTCAACTTGCGGGCCACCTCAAACACGTTGTCGGACGCCATAAAACGGTCAGGATCACTCAGATAGATGACACCGATGCGCGAGATGTTGGCCGAAACGGCAATCTCGTCGTCGGGAATGCGCACGGCGGCCCACACGCCGCCCACCTTCTTGGGCCCCTCGCCAAACACCTCAAACAGCCAAGCCTCCTGTTTGTCGGCAATAGTGAGGCACTCGCCACTGTCACCGTAGCCATACTTCTTGACAAGTTCGCCCATCAGGCGTATAGCCTCACGGGCCGTGGTGCAACGCTCCAGCGCGATGCGAGCCAGCTCCTCGATCATGAACAAGCCTGCCTTGTTCTGCAGCGTGTCACGGCCCGAGATGGTGGTCTCGCCCATGGCCAGCTGTTTCTCGTTGAGACAAGGATAGGCCGTATCGAGGAAGCGATAGGTGTGGCGCACCTGCGGTATGGTACCTGTCTGCACCATACCGGTCACATCGGCGGGAGTGCTGGTGTGGAAACGATCGCGATAGATCGCCACGACCGTGTCGCGCTCATAGTCGCGGGCCGGCGTCATGGTCATCCACGTGCGGTAACGGGCGTCACAGGTATGTGAGGTAATTACCGAGCCGTCGGCACTGGCCAGGCGGCCCACCAAGATACTGGTGCACGACTCGGTCATGCGGTCCAGGTCCTGGGCGCCGAGATAGGCATTGCAAGCCATTATGAGGATGGCAGCCATTAGGATTGTCTTTTTCATTCTTTATCTATTATGATGGTTAGGTTAATGGTCCAGGGTAATTTCCAGGATGTAGTCTACCGCAGTGGGCGCAGCCGGCAGCTGCACAGTGATTCCGCTGCCTGTGGCGGTGCTGCGCAGGCGCCGCTTGTCGTCAAACTGGCGCACTTGCTTGACGCGACGGGCGTTGAGGGGCAGGTAGATGGCGTCGTCCTGTAGATTGAGGATGTGGACGTAGAGGGTATTGCCGCGCTGGGTGGTCACACCCCAGTCGTGAGGCGCGATGATGCCGCCGCGCGTGCCGTAGATGCTCTCGCCGTTGCGGCGCATCCACTCGCCCAGAGCATGCAGGCGCTCGAGGGCCTCGCTGGGCAGGCAGCCGTCAGGGCGGGGACCCACGTTGATGAGCAGGTTGCCGTTGCGCCCTGCGGCCTTGACCAGGGTGCGGATAATCTCATCGGCACTCTTGTAGGCCTTGTCGGTGATGCGGTAGCCCCAGGTGTAGTTCATCGTCATGCAGGTCTCGAGCGGAAGGTGGCTGATGCCGCTCTCACCCGAATAGCCAGCCGTGTTCTCGCCAGGGATGTCCTGCTCAAAGATCTGGATGTCCTCGCCGGCGATGGGCACCTCGTGGTGGTTGTTGCCGATGAGGCACGACGGCTGCAAGCGGTGGATGAGGGCATATTGCTCGTCGAGTTGCCAGTCAAAGGGGGTCGGGTCAGTGTCATGCTCCCACTTGCCGTCAAACCAGATGGCGCCCACGGGGCCGTAGTTGGTCAGCAACTCGGTCAACTGGTCGTTCATGAACTTGTAGTACTGGGGCCAGTTGGTGGTCGAGGTGTCGTGCGGCATGTCCTTCTGGTGGCGGCCCAGGGGGTAGTCCAGGCGGTGCCAGTCCAGGTGGGAGTAATAGAAGTGCAACTTGATGCCATGCCGCTGGCAGGCGTCGGCCAGTTCCTTCAAGACGTCGCGCTTGAAGGGCGTGGCATCCACGATATTGTAGTCGCTCACGTTACTCTTGAACATCGAGAAGCCGTCGTGGTGGCGCGAGGTGATGCAGATGTAACGTGCACCCGCATCCTTGATGGAGCGCACCCACTCGTCGGCATCAAAGCGCGAGGGGTAGAAGCCCGCCGGCAGTTGGGCATACTCGTCACGGTCTATCTTCTTGTTGTACATCACCCACTCGCCGTCGGCCAACATGGAATAGACACCCCAGTGGATAAACACACCCAACTTGTTGTCCTGGAACTCCTCGCGGGCCTTGAGATTGGCCTCGCTGGGCACATAGGCGGTCTGTTGGGCCGCAACTCCCAGCCAGGCACTGACGGCCATAATCATTGCAATAAGTGTCTTCTTCATTTTTCAGTATCTTTTGTGGTTTTCTTCTTGAATAATCGGCGGAAACGGGAAAAGAGCCACATGAGCAGCAAGAACAGGGCAACAAATGAGCCCAGTGCTATGCCCGCATACCACGGGGCCTTGTCGAGCAGGTCGCTGAACACGGGCGAGATATATTCCCGCATGAGCGGCGCGATGTGCTGCCGCTGCCTGGATGCGGGATCATTTTCCAGCCTAATGGAGTCGCCCAGCAACATTGTCCCGCGTTGTGTCGATTCATAGGCTGGCCAATAGTGTCCTTCAATACTGGGATTGCCCGTGGCAGCGAAGTTCACCCACATCTGCTGTACATCGGCCGCCAATTGCGGATTGTGTTCATCCCCACTCTTGATCTGGCGCCCCGTATTCAGCACATAGGAGACCTCAGCACCGTGGCAAGCGCCGTAAACAGGGTCTTTCAGTACTTTGTTCCAGTAGTACATATAAGTACGGCCTCCCGATGAGGCATGACGCTGGGCCATCTCGATAGCAGGTCCGCGGAACATCAAGTCGTTCAGGAACTCACACACCGCCCATGACTTATCGGCATATTCCCCGGCCACATCAAGGAAATCGCTGGCACACCTGCGCTGGGCGCTGTCGAGCGACAAGATGATGTAACGGGCCCATAACCGGGTGGCCACCTCAAACTTGTCCTCGCCGCCCATGGCATCAACCCAGTAGCGCGCCTCGTCGGCAGTGGTGCCGATGAGCATATCGATACCCGCATTGAAGCCGTCAAAACGGCTGTAAGGATCCTCGGGAATCAACTGGCCGTCACGCTCGGGGAAACGGTAAAATGCACCCACCTCATCATTGAGGGCAATAATCTGGTTTTGAGAGAGGCGCTTCAGGTCGGCAACGGTCTTGGCCCCGGTTGCTTTGAGCACACGATGGGTCAGGCGCTGGCAGTCCTCACGGCTGCTGGTGAAGGCCACACTGCCGCTCTGCATGATGGCGCGGTGGAACAGGCCCTGTGCCTCGTCGATGCTGGCCAGCAGCGCCACACTCCCCGCCCCGGCCGAGTGGCCCATGACGGTCACGTTATCGGGGTCGCCGCCAAAGGCCGCGATATTTCGTTTCACCCATCGCAGGGCCTCGACCTGGTCCAAGAGCCCCAAGTTGCCGCTGCGCGAGTATGCCTTGCCGTCGGGCAACTGAGACAGATCCAGATAGCCCAGCAGCCCCAGGCGATAGTTGATCGAGACGAACACGACCTCGGGGTGCACCTTGACAAAGCGGTCACCCCAGTTGCGGGGGTTGGACGTGCCGTCGCACACGTAGGAGCCGCCATGGATCCACACCATCACGGGGCGGCGGGCACTGCGCATGCCCTGGGCCGCGGTCCACACGTTGAGCGTGAGGCAATCCTCGCCCTGGGGGTAGAGCGAGGCTGCATTGTTCTGGCTGCGGGACTGTATCGCGCTGTGGCCAAAATATACGGCCTCGCGCACCAAGCGACTGTCGGGCTCGGGGCGCGCCACCTGCCAGCGGCGGATGCCCGTGGGCTGTACGGCATAAGGGATGCCCTTGAACACCAGCAGCGAACTATCGCGCTGACCGACAAAAATGCCGTTAGCCACTCGCACGGCCAGCGAGTCAGGGAACTCGCCCTCGATGATCTTGTTCTCACCATACATGGCCGCCATTTCCTGCTCCAGTGGCGATGGCCCTGACGGCTGTTGCTGCTTGGAGCCACAAGCTGCCATCAACAGCAAAATGCAGTAAAATGCGATACGTCTCATAGTCTAATACGCTAATTGATGAGTGCAAAGTTAGTTAAAGTTGGCAATAACAACAAAAAAATGTTGTACCTTTGCACCCAAATATCATCAAACGAAAAGAAGAATATGGGACTGTTCAAGAAATTATTCTCACGTGAGAAAAAAGAGACGCTCGACAAGGGCTTGGAAAAGACCAAACAAGGCGTGTTTGAGAAAATTAAGCATGCTGTGGCCGGCAAATCGACCGTCGATGACGATGTGCTCGACAACCTGGAGGAAGTGTTTGTCACCAGCGACGTGGGTGTTGACACCACCGTCAAAATCATCGACCGCCTGCAGGCCCGCGTGGCCCGTGACAAGTATGTAGGCACAGCCGAGTTGAACGAGCTGCTGTGTGACGAGATCTCACAGATGCTGGCCGACAACAACAATGCCGAACTCGAGGACTTTACCGTGCCCGAGGGCAGCAAGCCCTATGTGATCATGGTCGTGGGCGTGAACGGCGTGGGCAAGACGACCACCATCGGCAAACTGGCCTACCAGTTCAAGCAGGCAGGCAACAAGGTGGTGCTGGGCGCTGCCGACACCTACCGTGCCGCTGCCGACGAGCAACTCGAGATATGGGGTAACCGCGTGGGCGTTCCCGTGATCAAGCACAAGATGGGCACCGATCCCGCCGCAGTAGCCTATGACGCCGTGCAGAGCGCCGTAGCCCAACAGGCCGACGTGGTGATCATCGACACGGCTGGCCGCCTGCACAACAACGTGAGCCTGATGAACCAGCTGACCAAGATCAAGAACACGATGCGCAAGGTGCTGCCCGATGCCCCCCAAGAGGTGCTGCTCGTGCTCGACGGCTCGACGGGACAGAATGCCTTTGAGCAGGCCAAGCAATTCTCGGCCGCGACCGAGGTCAACGCCCTGGCCATCACCAAGCTCGACGGCACGGCCAAGGGTGGCGTTGTCATCGGCGTGAGCGACCAGTTCCAGATTCCCGTCAAGTACATCGGCCTGGGCGAGCAGATGACCGACTTGCAGATTTTTAACAAGCATGAGTTTGTTAAATCGCTATTCGGCATCACTAAGGAGTGATCATTATAGTGACTGTATTCAAGTGACTGAGCGATGAGAAAGAACAAGATAGACATCATATCGCTGGGCTGTTCCAAGAACCTTGTGGACAGCGAACACTTGATGCGGCAGTTTCAGGCTGCAGGATACCGCGTTGCCCACAACCCCAGCCGCATCGACGGCGAGACGGTAGTAGTCAACACCTGTGGATTCATTGCCGATGCGCAGCAAGAGTCTATCGACACCATTCTGCAGCTGGGTGAGGCCAAACGGCAAGGCAAGATTCGCAACCTGTTTGTAATGGGGTGCCTGAGTGAGCGCTTCCGTGCCGACTTGATGGAGTCGTTGCCCGAGGTGGACCGCATGTACGGCAAGTTTGATTGGAAAAAGATGCTTGCCGACTTAGGACACGCTTACCATGACCAACTTGCCCGTGAACGTGTATTGACCACGCCCGACCACTACTGCTACCTCAAGATCTCGGAGGGCTGCAACCGCTTCTGCGCCTTCTGTGCTATCCCGCTCATCACCGGCCGCCACACCTCGGTGCCCATGGACGAGTTGCTCGATGAAGTGCGCCGCTTGTCGGGACAAGGCGTCAAGGAATTTAACGTGATTGCCCAAGACCTGTCCTCCTACGGCTTGGATTTGGAGGGGCGCATGATGCTCCCCGAACTGATCGACCGCATGGCTCAGATCGATGGTGTGGAGTGGATACGTCTACACTATGCCTACCCTACCCAATTCCCCTACGACATCCTGCCCGTAATGGCCAGCCACGACAACGTGTGCAGCTATCTGGACATCGCCTTGCAGCACATCAGCGACAAGGTGCTGTCCAACATGCGCCGGCACATCACCCGTCGCGAGACCCTTGACCTGCTGGCCCGCCTGCGCCGCGAGGTGCCTGGTATCCACATCCGCACCACGCTCATGGTGGGGTTCCCTGGCGAGGGTGATGAAGAATTTAACGAATTGATGGATTTCACTCGCGAGGCCCGCTTTGAGCGCATGGGTGCGTTTGCCTACAGCGAGGAGTCCGGTACATGGGCCGCCGAGCACCTGAGCGACGATATCCCGCAGGAGGTTAAGCAAGAGCGCCTGCAACGCCTCATGGAGCAGCAGGAAGCCATCTCGCTCGAGATTCAGGAAGGAAAAATAGGACAGACCTTGCGCGTCATGGTGGACCGCGAGGAGGATGAATATTACGTCGGGCGCACCCAGTGGGACAGCCCCGAGGTGGATCCCGAAGTACTCATTACCAAGGGAGACCAACCGCTCGCCTTCGGCGAGTTTGCGCAAGTGCGTATCCAGCAGGCATTACCATTTGAATTGGTAGGCACTGCCGTGCGCTAAGTGCAAACGATTGCGCAATAATTTGAAAAAAATCTTTCTATTTTATAATGTGTTTGTAATTTTTAGTTGTAACTTTGAGCGACTTTAAAATGAGTTTCAGGAACCAGAACAAACCAACTTTAATTCATATTGTTTAACTAATCTAAAATTTTAATCAAGATGAAAAAATTAACTTTAATTTTATCATTGATGATCGCCCTCGTTGGTCTGAACGCCAATGCGGCTATCTATCTTGTGGGCACATCTCCCCTCGGCAATGGATGGGATCCCAGCACGGGCGTAGAGATGAAAGACAACGGTGATGGCACTTATAGCTACGTTGCCAACATTGATGGTGATGTATGGTTCTGCTTTGCAGATGGTTTGGACTCCAATTGGGATGTATTCAACGGCACGCACCGTTATGGCCCCACCACTGGCGGCGACCAAACCATCAATCCCGAAACCTGGACTACTACCCAGAAGCAGGGTAACGGCTCTGGTTCTTACAAGTTCCATGGCTCAGGTGATGATTACACTGTTATCTTTGACTTGAACAACCTCCAGTTCATCATCAAGGGTTATGTGGAGCCCATCACTTATAACAGCTTTACCGTTTGCGGTAACAATGCTGCCGTTTTCGGCGATGAGTGGAATCCCGCTAATACCGACAATGACATGACCCTGGATGCAACCGATGGTCTGTACAAGCTGGTGAAGAACAATGTCGAGATTAGTGCTAGCACCCTGTACTACAAGGTGGCTGCTAATCACGCTTGGGGTGAGAGCTGGGGTAATCCCGCTGGCCCCGACGGCAACCAGGACTATGTCTTCAACGAGAATGGCACCTACAACCTGACTTTCATGTTCAACTTTGAAACGAAGGAAGTTTCGCTCGACGCCGTGAAGGTACAAGATGGTCCCGAGATTGATCCTTACACCGGTAACCTCTACATGGTTGGTGAGGTGAATGACAACGCTTGGAATCCTTCGACCGGTATCGCAATGACCAATGCTGGTGACGACGACACGTTCACCCTGGCTAACGCCCAGATCAAAGACTCGGGCGATGGTTATGGCTACTTCAGCTTCATGGCTGTTTTGGGTGAAGGCTCATGGCCCGCTGATGGCTATCGCATTGGCGCTGCCGAGGATGCAACACTTGCTGTTGTCGGTGAGAACAACGCTATGGGTGGCTTCGGCACCACTGGCGCATTCAAGCTCGAGGCTGGCTACTACAACTTCACTGTTGTCCTGAGCGGTGGCGAGAACGGCATTCTCATGATTACTGCAGGTGAGGCTCCCGAGCCCACTGTTGACGACGTTTACATCATTGGTGACGTGAACAACATCGGTTGGAGCGCTACCGAGGGTGTGAAGATGGCCTACAATGAGGGCATCTACACTGCACAGATCACCACCCAGAACCAGGGTGACCTTGGTGTGGGCTACTTCGGCTTCACCAAGAAGCTGGCTGATGCCGAGAGCGAGACCGATGTATGGGAGCAGATCGCTGCCTATCGTTTCGGTCCCGTGAGCGAAGATGCATTTGTAATGACGGAGGAACTGCTCAACGTCAACTGCGACCTGGCTACCGATGGCAGCTACAACTCAATCGCCATCCCCGCCGGTACTTGGACAGTTACTGTTGACCTGGTTAACAATAAGTTCGCCATCAACGGCGAGTGGCCCAGCGTTGAGCCCGAGCACTATGACGGTGATGTTTACATCATGGGTGAGGTCAACGACAATGGTGGCTGGTTCACCAACAAGGGTGTGAAGATGACCCGCGATGCCGAGAACAACGTTTACACCGCTACCATCACCACTGCTGGCGAGAACGAGGGCTACAGCTACTTCAGCTTCACCAAGCAGCTTGCTGAGGGCGAGGCCGACTGGGAAGCAATCGCTCCCTACCGCTTTGGCGCTGTTACCGATGGCAACCCGTTCCTGGTAACCGAGGAGCTGCTTAACCAAGAACTGGCACTCGTGAACAATGCAGATCCCAGGGCCTTCCAGATTGAGGCTGGCGAGTGGAACCTGACCCTGAGCGTTGACAACATGAAGCTCGTCATCACCAAGGTTGAAGGCAAGCGTGGCGACGTGAACGGCGACGATGGCGTGAACATCGCCGACGTTACCGCCCTGATCGACTACCTGCTGAGCGGCAACACCGAGGGCGTGGTAGTTGGCAATGCTGACTGCAACGTTGACCAGGCTGTCAACATCGCTGATGTTACCGCCCTGATCGACTACCTGCTGAGCGGCTCATGGGCTGAGTAATCCAGACTCAACAATCCTAAAAAAGGACAGGACCCGGAAATCGGGCCCTGTCTTTTTTTCTATGGATTGTCCTACGCCGTGACTTTAGTCACCGCTATTGTAGTCCACACAGGCACGGGCCTGCTTAGCGTCCTTGATGATGGCGGCAGCGGCCACGTGGGCCGGGTGGGCGGCATAAACGGCCACATCCTGCATCGTGGGTACTATTGCCGTGAGCACGATGTCCCATTCCTCGGCGGGATTCTCGTTGAGAGCGACCTCGATGCTCTGGAGCACATCAATCTGACCAGGCAGCGCGTCGAGCGCAGCCTTGAAACGCAGGGCCACCTCGCGACGCGACTCGTCACTGCCCTGCAGCTTAAACATTACTATATGCTTTACCATATACAATTACCATTTTATTTAGCTAACGATATAGCAGTTGATCCATCGGTAATTAAAACCGCTCAGCGGGCTGATTATCAGTGCGGCACTCCACTACAGAGCCAACATCTATATCATTGCCTTTATTTAATCGGTTGGGATACCCCAACCCAATTATTTACCTTTTACCTAAAAAAAGACACCGGCCTTGTGGAGCAGACCGGTGACTTCATCGTTATCATTGTTGTTTTATTACTCTGCGGCGGGAGCTTCCTCGGCAGCAGCCTCGCCCTCGGCGGGAGCCTCTTCGGCACCTTCCTCGGCAGCCTTAGCGGCAGCGAGAGCAGCCTGGTGGGCAGCCTCCTCGGCCTTGCGAGCGGCACGCTCGGCAGCGAGTTCCTCGGCGTTCTCGGCGATCACCTCAAAGGGGATCTCGACAGCAACCTCCTTGTGCAGGCGCACGATACCGGTGTACTTGCCAATGGTCTTAACGCTCTCGTGAACACTCACGATCTTGCGGTCAACATTGTGGCCAGCAGCGAGCAGAGCCTCGTGAACCTGGGCAGCGCCAACGCTACCATAGATGGTGCCCGTGGGGCTCACCTTAACGGGGATGGTCAGTGATACGCCCTCAAAGGCCTTAGCAGCCTCCTCGGCATCAGCCTTCACCTTAGCCAGCTTGTGAGCCTGCTGACGCATGTTCTCGGCATGGATCTTGAGTGCACTGGGGGTAGCCAGAACAGCCTTGCCAGTGGGGATGAGATAGTTGCGGCCATAGCCGTTCTTCACTTCCACGACGTCGTTCTTGAAACCAAGATTGACGATATCTTCTTTCAAAATAATCTTCATAGTTTGTTTCCTCCTTTGTGTAATCGTGTTGTTTATTTCATCAAGTCGGTCACATAGGGCAGCAATGCCAGATGACGGGCACGTTTAACGGCCTTAGCCACGCGGCGCTGGAACTTCAGCGAGGTACCAGTGA
The DNA here is from genome assembly GCA_946406035.1 of uncultured Prevotellaceae bacterium. GTDB lineage: Bacteria > Bacteroidota > Bacteroidia > Bacteroidales > Muribaculaceae > Sodaliphilus. The sequence continues at coordinate 15,162 of CAMJJG010000029.1, read as the reverse complement.
TGCGGCGGGGCAGGATCTTGCCTTGCTCGTTGAGGAACTTCTTCAAGAATTCGGGATCCTTGTAGTCGATGTACTTGATACCGCTGCGTTTGAAACGGCAGTATTTCTTCTTGCGGGTGTCAACTGACAGCGGGGTCAGGTAACGGATTTCGCCCTGATTGTTGGGCCTCATTTGTTCTTGTGCCATAGTTTTTTACTTCCTTAATTAAGTTTTACTCATTTGGTTTTCTCATGCCTCGGCAGCGGGTGCCTCTTCAGCCTTGGGAGCCTCCTCAACAGCTACGGGAGCGGCCTCGTCCTGGGCGGCGGCAGCCTCCTGAGCGGCAGCTTCCTGCTTAGCCTTGCGCACGGCGCGACGCTTAACAGCGTACTCGGCAGCATACTTGTCCAAGCGGAAGGTGAGGAATCGGATGACCTTCTCATCGCGACGATAAGCGGTTTCCAGCTTGTCCACGATGGTGGGCTCACCCTCAAACTCAATCAGGGTGTAAAAACCAGTGTTCTTGTTCTCGATGGGATAAGCGAGCTTGCGCAGTCCCCAGTTCTCTTCGTTCTCGATGTTGCCACCATTGTCGGTGAGCACCTTCTTGAACTTTTCTACCGTTTCCTTCATCTGATCATCAGACAAAACGGGAGTCAAAATGAAAACGGTTTCGTACTTGTTCATAAATCGTTAAAAATAAATTAATTAATAATTGTTTCGCTAAAAAGCGGGGCAAAGTTACACAAAACTTTTTAATTGACAATGATTTCATGCATTTTTTCTCGTTTCTTGACTTTGCCGACGGATGTCGCAGAGGGTCGAGGACGGATGAGCAGGACTTGCAGGCCGGGCTTAGCGGGCGGGCGCTGTCACTTGGGGGCGACAAGATGCAGACGGCGCAGGTCGGCGATGAGGGTGCGTGTAAACCGGTCGGCACCACGGGCGTTCAGGTGGTAGCCGTCGTAGAAGTAACGGTCCTGGTGGACATAGGCGGGACTGGCCGAGTAGTCGAGCACGGGCACGCCGTGGCGGGTAGCCAGAGACTTGAGGGCGGCCAACTCGGGGTCCTGGGTGCCATACCACGAGGGCGAGCACACAAACACAAATCGGGTATCCCCTGCTCCATCGAGCATCGCGTCAAAGTAGCTGAGCTTGAGGCTATCGAGCATTACCTGTCGAGCTGCGGCTGCCGCCTGCTGATCGTCTGTCTTAACGGCCAGCGGGTCGAGTTCGCTGTCAACGGGCAGGAAGCCGCGGTCCATCGTGTGAACGGGATGGAAGTAGTCGATGAGAATCTGGTGAAACTTGGAGTTGTAGCGGTAGAGCAAGCTCATCATCTTGTAGCGCTCGGTGGGGTCGATGTCGTCACAGATGCGCTGCACTGGCTCGCGGTCGTACAGCCCCTTGAGCCAGCCCGAGAGCCTGTTGCTGTCGCCCGCCATGAGGTCGTAGCCCGGCGTCACCTCGTAGATGACCAGCTGCGGGTGGTAGCGCTGGGAGATGAGCTGCCACCAGGCATAGAACAGCACGATGCCCTCGCCATCCTGGCCGCAGTTGTAGCAGGTGAGTCCCAGCGAGTCCTGCATCATGGGGGTGTTGTAGTGATGAATGGCGCGCGATGACCCGAAGACCAGCACGTCGTCGCGCGAGTCGTTGACAATGTAGTTGTGGTGGCCGATGTAGCCGCCACGGGCATGATCGGACATATAGGACAACATGTACCCCACCCCACGGTCGATCAAGACCAGGAGCAGGAAAAAAATCAATATTTTGATGATATATCGCTTCATTGTCGTCTAGAAATTGGCATAAATAAACTGGTCGGAGCCAAGTACGCCACAGAGCAGGATCATCACCGTCACAGCCATATAGGATAGCCACCTCACGGCCCGAGAGCGGCTGTTGAACGGCAACCAGCGCGCCCCGGCGAACTCCTCGACGGCCTCCTTGACAACGAGGACCGTCAGACCGATGGCCATATAGAATGCCGCCGTGCCGCCTGGCGAGAACACCGACAGCGGCAGCGACGGGTCAAAGATGCGCCCCACGACGCGACAGGCATCGCCCAGCGACGGCATCCTGAAGAATATCCACGCAAAGTTGACAATCATGAAGGTGACCATGATTTTTACGCCACGCCCCAGCCAGCCATAGCGGCATTGCTGCTGGCCAAGCATCTTCTCGACAATCTGGCACAGGCCGTGGATGCAACCCCACACGATGAAGGTCCAGTTGGCCCCGTGCCACACACCGCTCACCAGAAAGGTCACGAAAATATTCCAGTAGTTGCGAGCCCGCGAGCAACGGCTACCCCCCAGGGGGATATAGACGTAGTCCTTGAGCCAGGTGGACAAGGAAATGTGCCATCGGTGCCAAAAGTCGGTGACGCTCACGGCGAAATAGGGACGGCGAAAGTTCTCGGTCAAGTCAAATCCCAGCACCTTGCCCACGCCCAGCGCCATGAGCGAGTAGCCAGCAAAGTCGGCATAGATCTGCACCGTGAACATCAGACTCGCCGCCAGGCACGACAAGCCCGTGTAGTTCATATAGCTGGGCAACACCGTATCGACATAGAGCGCCACGCGATCGGCCACGACGACCTTCAAAAACATGCCCCACAGCAACAATCTGAGTCCCACCACAGCCTTATCGTAATCAAAGTAGGGACGCAGTGCCTTGAGCTGGGGGATAACGAGCGAGGCCTTGTTAATGGGGCCTGACATGATGCTCGGGAAAAACGACACAAACAGGGCATAGGTGCCAAAGTCGCGCTCGGCGTCGATGCGCCTGTAATAGACGTCACACAGGTAGCCCAGCGCTTGAAACGTGAAGAACGATATGCCCACCGGTATCGCCCAGTTGAGGCCAGGAAGCCCCACCTCGATGCCCAGGAGCGAAAGCCCCCCAGCAATGCTCTCGTTGAGGAAATCAAAATACTTGAAGAACACGAGTGGCAACAACGACAGCAGCACCCCGATGGCCAGCACACGACGCCGACGGTGACAGCGGCCCAGCGCTAGCGCCGAGAGATAGGTCACCACAGTAACGCCCAGCAGCACCAGGGCATAGACCGGCTTCCAGTGCAGGTACAGCAGATAACTCACCAGCAGCAGGTAGAGGTTGCGCAACCGGCCGTACCGTGCGGGAATCGCATAGTACAGCACAAACAGCAGCGGGAAGCACACTAGAAAACTGAACGAGTTATAGATCATTATGATTGTTCTTAGGGGGCACCCTCATTCAAGCCATGCAGCCATCATGCGATGAAGCACTCGGCACTTAACAGCCTGAATGGTTGCCTGCCATCTATTATTCAATGTCCAGCGCCTGGTTGATGACACGGATGTATTCCTGCATGGGGTAAAGGCCGATGACGCTCTTGGGCTCGCCCTCGAGGGGGCAGATAAGCAGCATGGGGATGCTGCGTATCTGGAACACGCCGGCAATGTCGGGGTTCTTATCGACGTTGATGCTGTAGAAATCGACCGTTCCCTGATAGTGATGGGCCATGTCGCGCAAGATGGGAGCCAGGCGTTTGCAAGGCTGGCACCAGTCGGCATAGAAATCAACGACAACTGGCCGCGGGTTCTCCATGACCCAGTCACGCGCCGACCAGTCGGCGACCAGATGCTTGAACTGGTCCTGATCGATGTGATGAACGGTATAGACCGTGTCGGGGTCCTCAACAACTTGCTGGGCGTTGACTGCCATGGCAGCCAACGCCAGCATCATGATCAACAATAATTCTCTTACCATCAATTACACACCTTTTTACTTTTTTACCTATCACATCCCTCACTGGTGCGCCTTGCGCAACAGGTCGTTGACCGTCTTGACGGGATTGAAGGTGTCGATGGGCACCTCGACAAAGATGGTGTTCCAGTCGCTCATCGAGCCATTCCACAAGCCGGGCAACTCCAGGGCCTTGATGTCCACGCCATCCTTGCTCTTGATGCTGATGAAGCCGGTCTCGGGATCGACAAACTTGCGCAGGTCAAACTTGATGCCCTTGTAGTCCTTGATGTAGCACACCAGGTCCACAGGGTTGAAGTGGGTGCCGCTCTTCATCATCTCGACGGCAGCGGCATCGTCGGGATTGATCTGGGCCGACTCCAGGATTTGGGGGGATGCCGATCCATCAGCGTTGTAGGCCAGGTAGGGACCTCCGCCAGGTTCACCCTCGTTGGGCACGACACCACACACGCGGATGGGGCGGTTAAACTTGTCGCGCAGCCATGCGGCAAGGGCGGCATCGTCCAAGCCGTCGGCCGACGAGTCGGTGATGCACAACGTCTGGCTGGCATATCGCAGCACAGCCTTCAAGTCACCGCTCTTGAGGTTGCCCTTGTCGAGTTGTTCGAGATACTTCTTGATTTGGCGTTGCACCATGATCAAGTATCCACCGATGACCTTCTTGAAACGAGTGCTGACACTGCGCAGGCGCAGGGGCACCACGTTGTCCACATTCTTGATGAACACGACGTCGGCATCGCGCTCGTTGAGGTTCTCGAGCAGCGCTCCGTGGCCGGCAGGGCGGAACAGCAGGTTGCCGCCAGCATCGCGATAGGGTGTGTTGTCCATATTGACGGCAATAGTGTCGGTCGAGGCCTTCTGCTCACTCAGGGTGATGTCATATTTCACGCCCCACACCTTCTCCATCAGGGGCACCTTGGCCTTAATCAGTTTCTCAAATCCCGCACGATGCTCAGGCGAGACAGTGAAGTGGATGCTCACGCGGCGACGGCTGTCGGCAGCATACTGCGCCCCCTCCTCGAGGTGCTCCTCGAGCGGCGTGTGCACCGTGCCGGCGGCTGCGCGATGGAACTTGAGCAAGGCCTTGGGCAGGGCGCCATAGTTCATCCCCTCGGGCATGAGCAGGGCCTTGAGCACATCGGCATAGCGTCCAGCGGCAGTCAGTTCCCCCACATTATTCTGGTAGAGAGAGACACAAGCCTTGTTCAGTTGGGGATAAAAAGCAAACTGGGTGATGTTCTCAAAGAACTGGCGCTCAAAATCGGTCTCGGGCGCCGCCTTGCCCTCGTTGATAAACGCGAACAGGTTCTTGAACATGCGGCTTGCTGCTCCCGAAGCGGGCTGGAACTTCTCGATGGTCGCTCCCCCACCCTGAAAATCCTTCCACACCTTGATGCAGTGTGCCTGCTGCTTGGCATCAAGTCGTGTTATGCCGTTATCTACAGTTGCAACAGCTTCCAGCTTGAGCCAGGGGAAGCCTGTCTCAAAACGCTTGAGTTGAGCCTCAATGACAGGCTCGCTGATTCCCTTGCGGGCCATCAGTTCTTGATCTTTGTCGTTGAACATATCCTTGAGTTAAGTTTAAATTTTTCCCAAAATTACATTTTTACAGACGTCCATGCAAGCAATTTACCATAAAAAGACTATTTTTGTGTGATTTTTATATCAAGAATGGTCAACAATGACGCAGGACTACTTCACCACAGAGGAACGCAGACAACTGCCACGGCTTGTCAAGGAATTGAACGACAAGCTCGAAGGTCAGCTATTGCCTGGGGACATCAGCACGGTGCGGCGCCTCATCGAGCGCGGCATCACCCAGGCAGGCATCTTTCGTCGCGACCAGTATGGTCTGAATCCCGTCATGCGTCACCTGAACACGGCCAAAACGCTGTGTGAGGCCATTGCACCAGACCGCACCATGGCCATCGCAACGATGATCTACAACCTGTGCCGCGGCGACTACTTGGACGTGGAGCGCATCAGAACCCTCTTTGACGACGATATCGCCCACGTGGTGCACGGCCTGCTCAACGTGGCTCCCTTGTATAAAAAACACGCGGCGGTCGAGAACGAGAACTTCCACAAGCTGCTACTCACGTTTGCCGAGGACGTCCGCGTCATCCTCATCATGACCGTGGACCGCCTGGCTCTCATGCGAGCCATCAACCACCACCCCAACGAGAAATTTGTGCACGAGATCGCGAGCGAGTCGCGCTACCTGTATGCCCCGCTAGCCCACAAGCTGGGACTGTATGCTATCAAGACCGAGCTCGAGGACACATCACTCAAGTACCTTAACCGCAAGGTCTTCTCGCAGATTGCCAACCGCTTGAACGAGACCAAGCAGGAACGAGACCAATATGTCAAGGACTTTATCAAGCCCATCGACGAACGCCTCAAGCAAGAGGGCCTTAACTATGAGCTCAAGGGGCGCACCAAGTCTATCAACAGCATCTGGCAGAAGATGCAGAAACAAGGTGTTGACCTGAACGGCATCTATGACCTGTTTGCCATACGCATCATCCTGGACACACCCCCGCGCGACGAGAAGCGCGCCTGCTGGCTCGCCTACTCCATCGTCACCGACATCTATAAGGCCAATCCCTCGCGATTCAAGGACTGGATCACCATCCCCAAAAGTAACGGCTATGAGTCACTGCACATCACCGTATATGGTCCTGCAGACAAGTGGGTCGAAGTGCAGATACGCACCCGCCGCATGGACGAGACTGCCGAGCGTGGCGTGGCAGCACACTGGCGCTACAAGGGCATCAAGAGCGACGGCGACGTGGACAAGTGGATGAACGACGTGCGCGAGATGCTCGAGGCCAGTGGCCAAGAGGGCCAGATGAGCCTCATGCGCAACATGGACACCAACCTGTATAACGACGAGGTGTTTGTCTTCACCCCTAAGGGCGACCTCATCCGCCTGCCACAAGGAGCCACTATCCTCGATTTTGCCTACCACATCCACACCCGCGTGGGCAGCACATGCATGGGCGGCAAGGTCGATGGCAAGAACCAGAAGATCAACTACCGCCTCAAGAGCGGCGACACCGTCGAGATCATCACCTCGACCACCCAAACACCACGCCTCGACTGGCTGGGTATCGCCGTCACCAGCCGCGCCCGCAACAAAATCAAGAACGCCATCAACGAGCGGCGCGCCCACCAGGCACAGCTAGCCCGCGAAACCCTGCAGCGCCGCTTCAAGAACCGCAAGATCGAGGCCGACGACGCTACCCTGGCACGCGTTATCAAGAAGATGGGCTACAAGACGACCATCGAGTTCTATGCCTCGATCCAGGATGGCGACATCGACGTCAACGATGTTGTCGAGCAATATGAAGCCACCCTCGCCAAGCAAAACGAGGCCACCAGCCGAGGTACGGCCGAGGAGTTCGTCCTGCAACAACCCATAGCCCAACGCGAACGCTTCGACGACGACATCCTCACCATCGGCGACGACGTCAAGGGCGTCAATTACAAGTTGGCACGGTGCTGCAACCCCATCCTGGGAGACCACATCGAGGGATTTATCGCCAGCGACGGCGCCATCAAGATACACCGCAGCGACTGCAAAAACCTAATACACCTCAAGCAACGCTACCCCTACCGCATCATCCGCACCCGCTGGACAGGTAAAGCCGGCAACCAGTTTGTCGCCACCCTCAAGGTGCTCGGGCGCGACGACATCGGCATCGTCTCATCCATCACATCGGTCATCAACAAGACCGACGACTGCCTGCTGCGCAGCATCTCGGTACAAGCCGAGGGCGGCCTGTTCGAGGGCCACATCACCGTCAATGTCTCACACATCTCGATGCTCGACGAGCTTTCAAGGAAAATCCTCAATATCAAGGGCGTCAAGCAAGTTGACCGCCTATAAACAAGGCGCATCAAACATCAACGAGCACAAAACCGCCACATTTTTATTGCACCGCTCGCCTAAAAGCACTACCTTTGCCACCATGAAAACCAACCAAGCATCATGCACGTCGTATCAATAGAAAAACAGGTCATCAACCAGATGCCCATCGTCACCTTCTCCGGGCGCATTCATGTCATCAGCGCCATCTCGGCCGTCAAGAGCGCAGTCAACGCCTTGCGCACCTCGCCCGTAGTGGGCTTCGATACCGAGACCCGCCCGTCATTCAAGCGCGGCGAGAACCACAAGGCCGCCCTATTGCAACTATCCACCCCAACCGATGCCTTCCTGTTCCGCCTGAACAAGATAGGCATCCCCGCGCCACTCAAGCAGTTCCTTGAAGACCAAGACATTGTCAAGGTAGGCCTCTCGACATCCGACGACTTCCACCAGTTGGCCAAAGTCAGCGACTGCAAGCCCACCGGATTCATCGAGATACAAAACCTGGTCAAGCAATTCAACATCAGCGACATGAGCTTGCAGAAGATCTACGCCATCCTTTTCCAGCAAAAGATTAGCAAGGGGCAACAGCTCACCAACTGGGAAGCCCCCACCCTTACCGAAGCCCAACAAAGCTACGCCGCCATCGACGCATGGGCCTGCCTGCGCATCTACACCTTCCTGACCACCGGCCATTTTACCCCCGAGCAATCCCCCTACTGGCACGAGTTGAACGAGCAATAATAACTTTTTCATAAAAAAATCGCCCCCAAACGCTTGCATGGCACGATTTTTGTAGTACCTTTGCAGGTCGTTTACACGGACACACACTATTGGGGCTGACTGGCTTTGACAGCGTGTAGAGGTGGTAAGCAAGCATGCAGAGCGATAATGGCAATGCTCTTTAATCTCAGTCATTGACACAATTAAATGGCGAAAACAACTACGCTCTCGCTGCCTAACCGAAGAACAGTAAGTTCGGCTTTATCATTGCCCAAGGGGCAGTGACGAGACATCACCCAACTGCCCTCGCGCCGAGGCGGGTTGAAACGGTGGTGCAGGAATATCGGCGATAGGACAAGGCAAGCCTCGGGCCAAGTCCGAAATTCAGAGGATAAGCCACCGGTTGGTCGTCTTGGGCCTGCCAGCGGTCGAAAACCAAGCCAGGACTAAGCATGTAGAAACCTTATTAGTTCCACGTTTGGACGAGGGTTCAAACCCCTCCAGCTCCACGGAGCATAAGTAACTATCTGAATATCAGATAGTTACTTGTTGTTTTCATTGGAGCACCTGGCTCCAAAAGACCCGATTTTAAGCCATTGATTTTCAGTGATTTATGGTTTCTTTTTGCCACTTTATTCCCCCGTTGTATTCCCCCCTTTTCTTGGAGCATCTGTGCTCCACTACCCTTAAACGGCTTTGTTCTGGAGCCCTTTACTGCACAGGATCATTTTTAGTTGATATAGTAGAATGCTATTTCCACTTAGGGAGGTTGTAGGGCATGATGTTGTACTTCAGGCCAGGGTGGATAGTCCAGTAACTGTCGATGCTGTATGGGGGGTCATGAGGGATGTTGTCGCGGTAGTAATCGCTATCAGGCTCGGCCAGCAGGTGAACCAGCTCCTCTTCGGCAGCCTCAATAAGTTCCTGTGCCAATTGGGGATGATGCTGCTCCAACCAAGGAAAAAACTGTTCATTGGCGGATTCTTCGTCAAGGCCTTTCAAATCTGTTGCCATAGCTTGATCATGTAGATAACTCAATGCCCCTACCGCCATTGACGGCAAGTCTATACTCATGCTATCAACCAAGACACCTGCTACCTCTATGTCGCAGTCAATGCGCTTCATCGGGAGCGGACGAGTGTCCAGATATTCCGCTTCGTCCATCACGTTAAAGTCGATAATGTCCCGAATGAAGTAGCGCAGATGCCATTCATCCTTAAGGTCACGACCAGCGGTAATGAAATCCGAGACATACTGCCACTCGCTCGGCAGGTAAGCTTGAGGTGTAGGATAGTCAATGCCCCGATGCAAAGGAGGGAGGCCCAAAACCACTCCAGAATATGATACATGAGCATTAGTCAGCTGATAATCCCTGCGGATGTCTTCAGGGACCTGATGCTTGCGGATATAATTCAGTACATACTCATGCAACCCTACATCCGTGGCCCATGACAGGAGACCGTCCCTGCCCCATCGGTATACCGCAATAAAGAATTGCTCGTAATACTTATGGAAGATAGACTTCACACTACCCCATCGGTCAAAAGTTTGGACATCGTCATTATTGGCTTTCGTCACAACGGGATCGGTATGGATGATGCACACGAACTTCTTGTTCACGTCACTCTGCACCCGGCAGATTTGGCTTAAACGGTCGTCGCATGCAGCATTGGAGTCAAAGTTACTTTGATCAATATAGTCAAAAAAGACCTTGGCTGACATGGACCTCACCAGATTAACATCAAGCACATTGGGACATGGAGCTGAACCAATGCCCCGGAACACCTCATTGGCCACCAGCTTCACCACTTCACGAGCGCCAAAGGTATATCCCATTTCAAGGATAATCATGGGTATGCGATGGTCGCTCTCAAAATACTCCTTAAGCACAGCCTTGAGCCCTTCACGGTCCTTAGTGAATTCTTTTTCGGAAAAAAAGTCTCCCTCTAGCTCGTCACGCAAAGGGTTGACCAATGACGACAGCTTCGAGTTGGCCACGAGGGAGGGCTCAGGCAAGAGCCCCAGCTGCATTCTTGTCTCCTTGGCCACTTCCTCGACAAAATTGCGGTGCAATGCCTTTGAGATCTGGATGAGCTGTTCAGTATTCATGTCAGGCCGTTTATAGATCTCATAAGCATTGGAGCGTGTTGTGTTAATCAACTTTGCAAACTTAGTGGTGGTCATTCTTTGACGTTTGACTTCGTCTTGAATGAGTTTTCCTATATCTATTCCCATAATCGTTACATTTGAAATTGATTTATAATTAATTGTCGCCGAAGAGAGCAGAGATCAGTTGAAGCACCCACGCAACAATAGCCAGCGCCACCCGAACTAAAGCGACAAGAGCCAATCCTCCCAACACGGCAATGACAACACCTAACAGAAACCAAAACATGACATGAATATCTTTTAAAAAAAATGCCTACATCCTTTCAAGCGATTCGGCTTACTCTTGGTCGATTTGACGATGCAAAATTACTCCACATCGTCAAACCAAGCCAATTATTCATGTATCATCATTCTTGACAACCATGTCGGAAAAATTGGACAGAACAAACTACTATTAGCAATAGCCATTTCTGTATCAATTTTGCTTTTTTCATATATTGACGAATGGTTAAGATATTAATATCTCCATTCACCACCACTACGATGTGCACTTATACACAAAAAATCACTCAATCACAGTCTCTTCTATGTCTCTGATTAAACCTAAGACTCGAGAGAGAGGACATGTTCTGTCTTTGATTATACCTAAAGCCGTTGAAAGGGTATAGAGTCTAGAATCTCGTTCTGTTGTAGAATACTCTTCATTAAGTTTTTCTAATGATTCAACGGCATTGTCTGGCGTGATTTCTAATGGAAACTCTTCCATCTTTTCCCAAGATTGAGGATAGTGACCATATCTCTCAGCAATGTAATAAAGATAATAATAATATGCTTGCATTTCCAATTGCCCATTCTGTTTTGCCTGTTGCCATCTTTGCTTCGTTTGATCAAGGTCAATTGGGCACCACTTCATTAATTCTTTTCGATGATTTTCAATGAATTTTTTTTCCGGATCATCATCCTTTCTACCCATTACTTCTTTTGCGCTTTCATTGAGTTCAAATTCAGACGCGTGACCTTCAAGAAACTTCTGGAGGACATCATAATCAGATTCATGACCTGACGTATCATCTATAGCTAAAAAAATGTCTATGAACTTTTGAAATCCGGGGAATGTTGTGTGATTCTTATTTGATTGTTGTGCTTTCTGCCACAAGTTCCAATATCGAGCAACATTCTTTTGACTCCACGATTTCTGGAGTTGAATTACCCGTTCTACATTTCGCAAAATCAGATCATTAATACAGGTATCAGCTGTTTCTGAAGCATCATCATAGACGCTATCAATTCCCGTGATGTCTGGATCATCAAATATTGACATATAAATAGATTTAGTTTTGTTATTGCCTTTGTCCTTTCAAGCGATTCGGCTTTTTCTTTTCGAATGGATGTGGCAAAGTTAATCATTATTCTCGGGTAAAGCAAGTTTCACGCCGAGGAATTCGCAGTCGTATTTCTTGGCGAAGAAGCTGGCTTGCCATTGCCAGATGGCCTCTTGTTCACAGGTGGCACTGGTGTAGTACACATTGAGACAGTCGTCTCCCTTGATTTTAAAATATACTTTGTATTGTTCCATATTTCTTAAAAGTTCGCAAGTTGTTGACTTGCTCACTGGTTAATGTTTAATGGTTAATGAATTTGCATCCGCCTCCGTGAGCCGCAAGATTTTGCGGCTCTACTGGATTACGAATGGGTGCTGATTTGTTCAGATTATTCAGATGAATCAGTTGTTTCTAATTCATGCGACGAAGCCGACGTGGGCTCGCGTTGACTCGGTGTCGCTGATGCACTCTTCGCGGCAGAGTGCGGTCAGTTCGGCCAGGCGGTTATTCGGCTCGATGTCGTTGAGGATGGTGTTGATGGCATATTTGCGGGCCACGTTCTCGATCTGGCCACCGCTGAAGTCAAACTGCTCGCCCAGCGCCAGGCACTCATCAGAGTCCAGTTCAGGAATCATCTCCTGCCAGAGGTTGGCTCTCACGCTGGCATCGGGGCGCTCGAACATGATTTTATACAGGAAACGGCGCTCAAAGGCTGGGTCCATGTTCTGGGCCAAGTTGGTCGTTGCAATCATGATGCCGTCAAACTGCTCCATCTCCTGCAGGATAATGTTCTGCATAGTATTCTCCATCTTGTCCACGCTGCGTGTGGCCTGCTCCTGGCGGGTATTGATGACGGCGTCGGCCTCGTTAAAGAGCAGGATGGGCTTGCGGCGCAATTGCTTGCAGAAATGACGGTAGCGCTCAAACACGCCTTTGATGTTTTTCTCGCTGTCGCCGACCCACTTGCTACGGATTTGTGAAAAGTCCACTACCATGACATCGCGCTTCATTTGTCGGGCCAGTTGCAGCACGGTTTCGGTCTTTCCAGTTCCAGGTGCGCCATAGAACAGGCAGGCGAAGCCAGTGCGCATGCCGCGCTCCTTGATGCGGCGACACACGTCGCGGAACTTCTTCTCATCGAGCAGTTGTGCGAGGCGATCCACCTGAGCCTGGTTGTCGCGGGTGTAGAACATCTGCTTGGCCACGACACTCTTGTGGGAAATAAAATCCTTGGGCAACGATTGTTTTTTTGCCTTCTTCTTGAGGCAAATGCCCAGTTCACCCAACAGGTCGGCTTTAGCCTCGTCGGTCAGGTGATAGTAACGGCCATCTATCATCGGGCTGGGACTATTAAACTCAATCAGTTTCTTTTGCTGCAACGGATGCTGCTCCCTTGACAAAGAGCGGTTCCATGAGCGCATCAGACGATTGTTATCGATGAGTTCGTCGAAGTCGGATATTTGTACCATATCATCTTCATTGTCCACAAACAGGAGACAGAACAGCATCAGCAACATGGTGTCATCGGCATTGAGTTGATGCCCCTTGATGACCTGTGCAATCTTCAGTTGAGGATTGGCATGAAGCAGATTCAGGATTTGCTCCCGCTGCGCATCATAATCATCCTCCTCATTCAGAATCTGCCCAATCCAGCCAAACAACTCTTGGCAACTGACACCACTATGACTTTTCTTCTCGAAAGCCTCGTCCTGCTTTAGAGCCTTGATCACCTCATGACGGATGGCATAACAACTATCGTTGTATCTGGTCGTCTTTTTAAGGAAGCCACGCTTGACCAGTTCATCGATGTCGTTAAGGTATTTCAACAGATGAACAGCGGACAATCCCGTGTGGCGAGCAACTTCACCCAACCTGATGTGGGAACTGTCGCAGAAGTTCATCATCAGACAGAACATCAGTGCCTGATCCTCGGTAAGGTTTTGCTTGTCGGCAATCTTCTTGAGAAAAGGATCCACGTGTTTAAAGAACGCGGCATCCAATTCAGAATCCCGGGCATTGCGCACCACACTCTCAATGACCTCAAATTGCGTCATCTTTTCAACGATTTGTTCAATCTCGTTCATTGGCATCAGGTTTTAGAAAAGTTTATAATCATTACCGGTAAGGATTGACACAGGCTTGACCAGATAGCACAAGATCAAGCCGAATGAGGTCAGGGCAATGTGACCCCAGAAGGACAGATGGGCAAAGAGGCCCATCCACAGCACGAACAGCGGAGAGCAGATTACGGCGAGAGTCGCCAACAATAAAAGCGATGCAAAAATCAATTTAACCATATTTTTTCCTTTCATATTTTTCATGGTGCAAAGTTACTGGCGTTTAATGACCTGAACAAGGATTGTGTGTAAACTAAAATTGGACAATACCGTCGGAAAAATTGGACAACTCTTAGTTGGTGTAGAAACAACTGAATCATCTGAGTTATCTTATATTTACCGCACGGTGTGGCAATTCAGATAGTTCAGATGATTCAGTTGATTGAGTCTTTGGTTTGGTTTCCAACGATTGTATTACTTTTTCTGAATTCCTTCAAACCGCCTTGCCAATTCGTCCAACAGGTCTTGAGGATAATTGTTCCAGACAGTAACGAACTTTTCATCTTCGGCCGCATCATCAGGTTCATCCCAGGGCGCAATCATCGCACGCTCACAATCCTTGATACCCTTGAGCATCTGCAATTCATGATCAAACTGGTGCTCGGTGTCACCCTCGACCAAGTCCTCAATGATGGCATCACGCAGCTGCTCAAGCGCACCGAGGCGTAGAAGAATCATTTGGTATGGATTTGACCAAACCAATTGACTTTCCATCAGTTCCTGGACCGAGTCATAGTCATTCACGTCGAATCCGTCATCCCACTCACTATTCGATAATTCAGCCTTCACTTCCTCTTCCAGAAAATCCACCTGTTTGTCCCAAGCGTCCTGGGGAACAGTTACATAAACATCGAAGCCCAAGTTGCCGAACGAGGCATTCACTTTTAACTTCTTTTCGTTCATAGTCAAGAACAATTTGATTGTTATATTGGTATAAACTTTATTTGAATGCAAATATAGTCTTTTTTTGTAAATAATTCAAGATTTACTCGCTCTCATCCGCAGGCAAGGGCTTCAGGATGAGGTCTAGAGGGTTGTCGATATAGCGGCTGACAAAGCGCACTGCGATGTCGCCCAGGTCCTTGTCAGGGTTGTGCGAGGCGATGAACTGCTCCACCTCCTGCTCGGTGTCGCACTCTGCCTTGGCATAGACCATATCCTGAATGCAATACTTATAATGCTCATGGTTGATAACACTTTCACGGTCATCGGCAGGCACAAAGACAGCAGCGCGCTTGGACCAATAGCGGCCTTCATGGTCGTTGGTTAGTCGGTTGATCACCT